>CALVEY010000028.1 GCA_944326705.1 uncultured Mucispirillum sp. | reverse complement strand
ACTCTAGTAAATATTTTATTTTAATTATTATATAGTTATTAGTATTATTATAAAAAAATGGGGGTGAAGCAGGTAATATATAAATTGCTTTTATTTATTTTTACTAATATACTGTAAATAATATATTAAAGGAGAAGAGTATGAAAAAGCTATTTTTATTATTATTTATTTTTGCAGCATTTACTGCTTATGCAGAAAGCAGTCTGCTTGAGGAAGTAGAGGTTAGTGACGAGTATGGATATGATAATGTGGACTGCAGGTATTCTGGTAAAGCAAAATTCAGTATAGAAAGCAGCGGTATTCTTTACAGCTCAAATATATGTGCAAAAGAATATAAAGCAAAAACAGACAGCATTGAAAAAGCATATGCGGAATTTATTAATACGAAAAATTATTCAGAAATAGTGAAAGTGCTGCCTGCAAAAATACCTTTAAAAAGTGGAAAATATAAAAATAATGATAAAATTATAGAATTTAATATACAGGAAAACAGTCTGCTTGTAACTGTTACATTAAATAATATTGATTATAATATTTCATTTCAGAAAAAAGATGATAAAGTATATATTTATGATTTTACATGGTTTTACAGCTTTTTTGGTTTTGGAAGCCCAGGGACAAAAGGGGCTGTTGAAAAAATTAATGATAAATTAAGTGTTGTAGACTTATATGGTATGTATGAAGGCAGTAATTTAACACATACTGCTTCAGGAGTAACTGTCCGTAATGTATATTCTGATGGGGAAAATGTAAGCTCTGTAGAATATATAGTTAATACTCAGAGTATGGATGAAGCCTATAAAATAATAAGAGATTATGTATATAAAAATTCAGAAAGCTATGCTATAGACCCAGAAAATGCAGAACAATATTATCCTAAAACATTAGATGAAAATGAAGGCACAGAGAGAATAAGTAATGATTTTATAAAAACTAAGCTGTTTATAGGCGTAGTAGATGAAAGCACTGTTTATCTTCTAAGAGAAGGCAGTCAGATAAAAGGTTATGCAGATATTACAGAGCCTTAGGATAAATAAATCTTGACAAATAAAGAAAATTTTTTATATTTATAATTAGAAAAACTAAGTGTATCCAGCTTTAAATGGAAATGAAAAAATTGAGTGTATCCAGCTCTTAAATGGAAATGAAAAAATTGAGTGTATCCAGCTTTAAATGGAAATGAAAAAATAAAGCATACAGAGTAAATGTCTGTATGCTTTTTTTGTATATATAGAGGTAAAATATGAAATTATATTATATTGATGATGATTATATAATGTATTTAAGAAAGTTTGAGAATAAAATAATCTATAATACAAAGACTATATCATCACATAAAAGAATATATACGGGTGTGGTTTTTAGTATTTATGATATAACTTATTTTGCTCCACTAACATCACCAAAACCTAATAAGCCTCTTATGAAAAAATTAATTTATAATATAAATAATGGGGAACTGGGACATATTTTATTAAATAATATGATACCATGCTGTCAAGATAATATAAGTTTGATAAATTTCAAATCTATTCAGGATATTAAATATAGAAATCTGTTAGATAATCAGTATAGAAGTATATTATCAAATGAACAAATAATTATCCATAAAGCAAATAAAATATATAAAAATGCGGTTGTAAATGAAATTGAAATATATAAAAAATACTGCTGTGATTTTAAAAAACTAGAAGAAGTGTATAAGAATTACCAAAAATAAGTATATAAAATATTACATAATACATACTTTTGATAATGGACTCCCTGCCTGTTTCTAAGCTAAATTGGCGGTTGCTTATAAATGAAACAGGCAGAGGATAATTCCATTGTCGGAAGGATATTATTATGTTTATACGTTAAAACAATCTGCCGAATTATGAAAAATATTTGGCGGATATTAATCTTTTCGGTATTAAGCCATATTCATAGCTTGTAATCGCTCTAACGCCTCTTTCGAAATAATTACTTTATCCATAGACATTCCTGCGTCTTCTGAATTAGATTTACTGTTATCTACTTTTTCTCCACGCAGAAGTTTGGAAAGTTCTGATACACTTTTTTCATTTTTGCTGGCTGCAGTATATGCTGCATACTGGTTAGAATTAGAAATTAATAGAGAATCAGTCATTATAAACGCTCCTTTGCCACCCTGCTTGGCTTATGCAATCCTTATAGCAATCAGCGTGCCAAAAAAAATACTTGCCAAAATCATAAAAAAATGAAAAATACATTTATGATTAGTTTTGATAATGTTTCTAAAAGCTACGGCTCAAAAATTTTATTTGAAAATGTAACCTTTAATATTAATAAAGGTGAGCGAATAGGACTTGTTGGCAGAAATGGCAACGGCAAAACAACTCTTATGCGTATTATCACAGGGGAAGAAGAAGCAGACAGCGGAAAAGTTTCTATTCCAAAAAACTATAAAATCGGTTTTTTAAAGCAGCATATTAAGTTTGAGAAAAAAACTGTTATAGAAGAAGCTATGCTTGGTCTTTCTGATGAAGAAATCCATGATAAATGGAAAGCAGAAAAAATTCTTTTTGGTTTAGGTTTTAAAAATGAAGATATGGAAAAAGAGCCCTCATCTTTTTCTGGCGGTTTTCAAGTGCGGCTTATGCTTGCCCAGACTTTACTTTCTAACCCTGATTTACTTTTACTTGATGAACCTACAAACTATCTTGATATTGTATCTGTCAGGTGGCTGAAAGGCTTTTTAAATTCATGGAAAGGGGAGCTTTTGCTTATTACTCACGACAGGCAGTTTATGGATGATATTGTTACCCATACAGCAGGTATTCACAGAGCAAGAGTGCGTAAAATAGAAGGTAAAACAGATAAATTTTATGAGCAGATAGCCCGCGATGAAGAAATATATGAAAAAACACGCATAAATGATGAACAGAAGCGTAAAGAATTAGAGCAGTATATAACCAGATTTAGAGCAAAGGCACGCCTTGCAGGGCTTGTTCAGAGCCGTATAAAAACCCTTAATAAAATGGAGAAAAAGGAAAAGCTTGAAGCTATTAAAAACCTGGAATTTGCTTTTAAATACAAGCCTATTACATCAAAGCAGATAATGAGAGCGGAAAATATTTCCTTTTCTTATGACGGTAGGAAATTTTTAATCAATAACTTATCTATCATCATAGGCAGTGAAGATAAGATTGCAGTAATTGGTAAAAACGGCAAAGGTAAATCTACTCTTTTAAAAGTGCTTGCTGGTATTCTTCCTGCTGCAAGCGGGAATGTTATATATCATACAGGCTGTGTAAAAGGATATTATGAGCAGACAAATGTTTCATCTTTAAATCCAGATAATACTATTGAAGAAGAAATACAGTCAGTTTCAGATACATTTGACAGAACTTATGTTAGAAATATATGCGGAGCAATGCTTTTTGAGCAGGATGCTGCGCTTAAAAAAATAAAAGTGCTTTCAGGCGGTGAAAAAAGCCGTGTAATGCTTGGTAAAATTATAGCAAGCCCACAGAATGTTTTAATGCTTGATGAACCTACAAACCACTTAGATATGGATGCCTGCGATTCATTAATAGAAGCCATTGATAATTTCCCGGGAGCTGTTATAATGGTAACTCACAATGAAATGTTTCTCCATGCTCTTGCAAACAGATTAATAGTATTTCAAGGTGAATACCCTTATGTATTTGAAGGCACTTATGAAGAGTTTTTAGAAAAAGAAGGCTGGCAGGAAGAAAATCCTGCTAAGGTAAAAGATGTAAAAACAAAACTGAATAAAAAAGATACAAGAAAATTAAGAAGTGAAATTATTTCTGAAAAAAATAAGGTTATAAAACCAATAGAGCAGAAAGTAGAAAATCTTGAAAATAATATAAGCACTTATGAAAGTGAAGTATCAGAATTAAATGAATTATTAATTGAAGCATCATCTAATAATAATGGACTTTTGATAGGAGAATATGGTAAAAGATTAACGGAGCTTAATAAGCTGATAGATGAAGCATTTATTCAGTTAGAAAGTGCTTATGCAGAGCTGGAAGAAAAACAGCAGGAATATGAAAATAAATTAAATCAAATAGAAGAATAAAAAAGGACGGGTGATATGAAAAAATTATTACTAACATTATTATGTATGTTATTTGCAGTGCAGGCTTTTGCACAAGATGCAGCAGAAACTAATACTGAAGCTGCTGCAGAAAGTGAAAAAGTTGAAGCACCAAAAGAGCAGACAAGTGATGTAAAAACAAATGCAAAAGGCAAGCCGGATTTTAATAAGAAAAAAATCTCTCTTGATAGAATTGATGAAAAAAAATGGTCTTTGCGTGTAGGGTATAATTATTTTATGCCAGACAGCAAATATTTAAAAATGTTCCAGAATAAATTAAAAATCGGTGGTGCATACGATTTTAATAAAAACTTTCAATTACAGGCATTTTTACAGTATGCAGATGGTAAAAACAGTTTTGATATAAGCGGCACATCTGTTCAGTTTAAAGGCACTGTATATAATATTGGTGTGCTTGCAACTGGTTTATACCCTATAGAATTATCTCTTGGTACTATTGCCCCTTTTGGAAGTATTGGTGCAGCTTATACTTTTGGTAACTTAAATACAATCTATCAAGATAATACAGAAAATAAACAGAATTTATCTGGCGGCGCAGTTCTTGCTCAAGCTGGTCTGCAATACAGCTACCATATATTATCTGTCAGAGTATTTGGTGAATATTTATATGATTTTACACCGCTGAATAACCCATATATTTCATCATTATCTGGTTTCAGTATTGGAGCAGAGCTGGGAATTAAATTTTAATATATATGGATAAAAAGCCTCATTATCAAGGTCACAGGCAGCGACTGAAAGAAAAGTTTGATGAAGCACCGTCAGTATTAGCTGATTATGAAATATTAGAATTAATGCTTGGTTATTGTATACCGCGCAAAGATGTTAAGCCTATGGCAAAAGAAATGCTTTTGCAGGCTGGCACTATTGGCAATATTTTTAATATTAACTGCCAGCAGATTAATGGTGCAGGAAAAGAAACAGAAAGATTTTTAAGAATTGCTGCTGAATTTTATAACAGGATAGAAAACTCTTATTATGAAACAAAGCAGTCACTTTCAAGTCCTGAGCAGATATACAGGCTTTTAAAATATCATATCGGTTTTGCAGAAAATGAAAATTTTGCAGTTATTCTTTTAAACAGTAAAGGCTGCCTTATAGATAAGAAGATTATGACAGAAGGTGTTGTAAATAATGCTATAGTATACCCTAGGCAGATAGCTGAGTATGCTCTTAAAAATAAGGCAGTAAGTGTTATTATTGCTCACAACCACCCATCAGGTGACAGCAGCCCCTCAAGAAAAGATATAGAGCTTACAAATATAGTATCTGAATCACTTGCTACTCTAGGTATAAAGTTAAGAGACCATATAATAGTATGTAAAAATGAATATTCAAGCCTTTATGACTTAGGTTATATGGAAGAATAGTTGATTTTTGCAGAAAATTTGTAATTTTTTTCATATTTTTAAAATTTCCCCTTGCATTTTTTTGCTATCATTGTAATATTAGCACTCAGAAAGAATGAGTGCTAATTAAAAAAGCACTGAAATTATGAAAAATATAATTAATATATAAATACAGGAGGCTTTGAGGTATAATGGCTAAAATCCAACCTTTACAAGACAGAGTAATTGTTAAACGCTTTGAAAGCGAAGAAAAAACTGCATCAGGTATTTTTATTCCTGATTCTGCAAAAGAAAAACCACAAGAAGGTGAAGTAGTTGCAGTTGGTGCAGGTAAATATTTAGATAATGGCAATGTTATAAAACCAACAGTAAAAGCAGGAGACAAAGTTCTTTTCAGCAAATATGCTGGTACAGAAGTGAAAATAGATGGTGAAGACCTTCTTATTATGAGAGAAGATGATATATTAGGTATCATTGGATAATAATTAATTAAAAACTATTTAGGAGATTACATAAAATGGCTAAAAATATTACATTCAGTGAAGACGCTCGTCAAGCTATTATGCGTGGTGTTGACCAGCTTGCAAATGCAGTAAAAGTTACACTTGGACCAAAAGGAAGAAATGTTGTTATAGAAAAAAAATTCGGAACACCATTAATCACTAAAGATGGTGTAAGCGTTGCAAAAGAAGTAGAACTTGCAGACCCTCTTGAAAATATTGGCGCACAAATGGTTAAAGAAGTTGCTTCTAAAACTAACGATGTAGCAGGTGACGGAACTACTACTGCAACAGTGCTTGCTCAATACATTTACAGAGATGGTATGAAAAATGTGGTAGCTGGCGCTAATCCTATGGAAATCAAAAGAGGTATCGATAAAGCTGTAGAAGCAGTTATTGCAGAACTTCAAAAAATTTCAAAAGTAGTAAGCACTAATAAAGAAATTGAGCAGGTTGGTACAATTTCAGCTAATAACGATAACGAAATCGGTGGTATTATTGCAAAAGCAATGGATAAAGTTGGTAAAGACGGCGTTATCACTATTGAAGAAAATAAATCTATGGAAACTGTTTTAGATGTAGTTGAAGGTATGCAGTTTGACAGAGGCTATCTCTCTCCATATTTTGTAAATAACCCAGATACTATGGAAGCAGTTGTAGAAAATGCTTACATTATTATCCATGAGAAAAAAATCTCTAATATGAAAGATATTCTTCCAGTATTAGAAAAACTTGCAAAAGTTAATGCTCCATTTGTTATTATTGCAGAAGACATTGAAGGTGAAGCTCTTGCAACATTAGTATTAAATAAACTTCGCGGCACATTAAACTGTGTAGCTGTTAAAGCTCCAGGTTTTGGCGACAGAAGAAAAGAAATGCTTAAAGATATTGCTATTTTAACTGGTGGTCAAGTTATTACTGATGATTTAGGTATTAAAATAGACAGCGTTGAGCTTGAAGACTTAGGCAGAGCTAAAAAAGTTGTTATTGATAAAGATAACACTACTATTGTTGAAGGTGCAGGTAACAGCGAAGATATTAAAGCTAGAGTTAACCAAATTAAAAAACAAATTGAAGATACTACAAGCGACTATGACAGAGAAAAACTTCAAGAACGCCTTGCTAAATTAATCGGTGGTGTAGCAGTAATTAAAGTTGGTGCTGCAACAGAAACTGAAATGAAAGAGAAAAAACACAGAGTTGAAGATGCTCTTGCAGCTACAAAAGCAGCAGTTGAAGAAGGTATCGTTCCTGGAGGCGGTGTTGCATTAGTAAGATGTTCATCTGCTCTTAAAAACTTAAAAGTATCTCCAGAACAGCAGGTTGGTGTAAATATTATTGCTAGAGCATTAGAATACCCATTACGCCAGATTGTTGAAAATGCAGGCCTTGAATCAAGTGTTATTGTAAATAAAATTAAAACAAGCAAAAACATTAACTATGGTTTCAATGCTTACAGTGAAAACTATGAAGATATGATGGCTGCTGGTGTTATTGACCCTACTAAAGTTACTCGTTCAGCATTACAAAATGCTGCATCAGTTGCTGGTCTTATGATTACAACAGAAGCAGTTATCACTGAAATTAAAGAAAAAGCAGCTCCTGCAGTTCCTGATATGGGCGGCATGGGCGGTATGGGTGGCATGGGTATGATGTAATAGGTTTTAAACCTTACCATATTCATTCATTAATACATAATAAATAATATAAAATATCCGCCGTATGAAAATACGGCGGATTTTTTTATATATAAAAATAATATTGAAATCATTTTTGCTTTATTAATATATTGATTATAGTTTCTTCCTTATTTTAAGAAATATTCCCAGGTTATTTCATTCTCTTTGCGACTTAATTTCTTATGAGCTGTTTTTTTGGAACGATTTGCTGTCAGATTGTTTGAGCGAAGCGAGTTGCTGCAGCAGTGAAGAAAAAACAGTGAATGTTTAAGGAATTGGAGCATAAGGAATGAAATAACGAAAACTTGATTATTAATATATGCGGCGGTATAATAGTATAATATTTTGTTATATAATATATTTAACTCAATATACTCTTTCTGTTTAAAGCTGCATATATATATATTAAGCACAGCAAAGAATATGCAGCTTATAATTTATATAAACTTATAAATTACTTATATGCTGTTTATATAAATATTTTATTACTTATTAATATCTACTACCTGCACAGGAACATTGCCAACAAGCATATTTTTAAGAGATAAAAATGCAGGAGTATCATCTGTTACAAGCACTTCTCTAAGACCTTTTTCTGTATCAGGCAGGTTTAATTTTTTAATATCTTCTATAATATAATGTGTGCTGTCTACAATAGATACATTAGGAAGATATTTTGCAATTAAATCTTTTAATACTGGGTAATGAGTGCAGCCTAATATTACAGTATCTATACCAGTTTCTGCAATATTTCTAAGAGTTTCTTCTACAACTGTTTCTGCCACTTTGCCGGAAATCATAGCTTCTTCTACAAGCGGCACAAAAAGCGGGCATGCCTGCTGATAAACTTGAGCATCAGGAAGCATTTCTTTTATTGCATGTATGTAAGATTTACTGTTTACTGTTGCATGAGTGCCAAGTACACCAATTTTTTTATTTTTAGTTAAATCTACGGCATATTTTGCCCCAGGCTTAATAACGCCTAATACAGGTATATTTAATGATTTTTCTAAATCAGGCAGAGCATGAGATGAAATAGTATTGCAGGCAACAATTAATGCAGAAATATTATATTTTTCTTTTAAAAATGAGCCGCACTCTATACTGTAGCGGATAATAGTTTCTCTTGAGCGGTTGCCGTAAGGCACTCTTGCCACATCTCCAAGATATATCAAATCCTGCTTTTTAAAATATGCTGCTACTGCTTTATATACTGTTAAACCGCCAATACCTGAGTCATATACACCTATTGCCACAGTATCTCCAAAAGAGTTTATATAATAATTAAGTGCTTTATGCTATCATACTGTTTAAATGAATGTCAATTAGTTTGAGAATAAAATCTGTCAAAATATTTTCATTTGTAAAATATGCTATACATCTTTAAAAAATTTCTTTATATTAATTGACTATGGAAAAAGAAATAGTCAAAAATTTAGAAATAACAGATACATCTTATGGCGGTGCAGGTGTTGGCAGAAGCGAAAGCGGTCAGGTAATATTTGTGCAGAAAACTGTGGAAGGAGATATTGTAGATGCAGAAATATTTGAAGATAAAAAAAGTTTTGCCTTTGCCCGCCTTATTAAAATAGTGAAACCATCAAGCTTAAGAGTTAAGCCTGTATGTTCAGAAGCAAATATATGCGGCGGCTGTTCTTTTGCTCATATTTTATATGATGCTCAGAAGAATATAAAAAAACGGATAGTATTAAATCAGTTTAGGAAATATAAGCATAATATCCCTGAAATAAATTTTATAGAAAGCAGTAATCAGGAATACAGGCTGCGGGCAACAGCAAGAAGCAGAAATGGCAGAATAGGCTTTTTTGAGCATGGCACAAATAAGCTTATTGCAGCAGAAAAATGCCCTGTTATTAAAGGAAGTCTTTATAATAAAATGAAAGAATTTGCATATATTAATAACTTAACTGGTGAAATATATGCAATAGAAAATGATGAAGGCTTATCGCTTGCAGATATAAAATCAGAAAGCATTGATTATAAAAATATGGGCAGTTTTGAAGGGGTGTGTATTAATAATAAAAAATACGGCCTTTCAAATATTGCATTTAATACACCTTATGGCGCTGTGCAGGTAACATATAAGTCATTTTTCCAGGCAAATAGATACTTATTAAAAGAATTTCAGGAATATGCTTTAAGTCTTGTATCAAGCGGCTTAGATATTACAGAGCTTTATGCTGGAGCTGGTTTTTTTACATGTGCATTAATGGAAAAAGGAAAAGTAGAAGCATGTGAAAGTGACCAGATTTCATCAAATCTAGGCAGGCAGTCAGGCTATAATATAAAAACAAGTGACAGTGGTACATTTTTGTCAAAAATAAAAAAATGCGACAGTCTGTTTTTAGACCCGCCGCGAGATGGGGCAGATAAAAAAGTTATAGAAAACATAAAAAGATTAAATCCTTATGAAATAGTGTATGTTTCCTGTAACCCTGTTACTCTTGCGCGGGATATAATAAGGCTTGAAGAAAAATATAAAATAACTGATTTAACTTTATTTGATATGTATCCAGATACTTATCATATAGAAAGTGTAGTCAGGCTTCAAAGGATATAAAATGAAGATAACAGTAAATTATATAAGCAATGTATTTTTAGCTTTTATTTTAGCACTGCTTCCATATACTGCTCTGATTAAATTATTTATAAAAAATAACGATACACCATTTTTAAATTTTGAAATGGTATTAATGGTGGTTTTAAATATTATAGTATATATTTTGGCAGTTACCGGCCTTGAAATAACAGAAAATCAGGCAAAGGCAAAGGGTGTAAAAACTCACCTTACATCTGCATTATTTATACTTATGGTGCTGCCTGTAATATTAAAGTATATAATAGGTATGATGATTTCTGTTATTCCAGAATTAAATAACTATTATATAACAATGGCAGATGATATTATATTAATAGTATATGTGACTCTTCTTTTAACTGCTTTTTTTAGATATTCATCTAAGGGTGTGTATTTTTTAGCACCGCTTTTAATTTATTATGTATATTCAGCTTGTCAGCATGTGGGGTAGATTATGGTTTTATATGTAGCAACAAAAAATCAAGGTAAAATTAGGGAAATAAATAAGATAATGGAAAGTGCTGGTATTACATGCAAATCTTTTCCAGATATGGAAGATGTGGAAGAAACAGGCACAACTTTTGAAGAAAATGCAAAAATCAAGGCAGATTTTTTATCATCTAAATTAAAAGATGAATATGTTATTGCAGATGATTCTGGATTATCAGTTGATGCCTTAAATGGAGCGCCGGGGATTTATTCTGCCAGATATTCTGGCACTCATGGTGATGATAAAGCTAATAATTTAAAAGTTTTAAAGGAAATGCAGGGTATAGAAAACAGGAAATGCAGGTTTATATGTGCCATAGCTCTTTCAAAAAACGGCAAAACTGTGAAAACATTTCATGGTGAGCTTGAAGGTATTGTAGGATATGAAGAAAGAGGGGAAAACGGCTTTGGATATGACAGTATATTTTTGCTTCCAAACGGTAAAACTACAGCAGAAATAGAAAGTGAAGAAAAAAATAAAATAAGCCACAGATATAAAGCATTAGAGCAGTTAAGAGATTATTTGATGAAGTAATATGAAAAAATTAATTGCAGTTTTTATTATTCTTTTTGTTTTGCAGCTTGCTGCAGGCCTTGCTTTATATATTCATTCAGAAGTAGAGTATGTAAAAGTATTTGTGCCAGAAACTGATAATATTACTGCGTATAATGATACAATAGCTTTCACTGTATACGGGCAGAATAATCTTGTAATGTATAAAAAATACTATGTCAGGCAGGAAAAGCTGAGCGGCGATTATGATATATCTCAGATTATGCCTATGGTAGAAATCCTTATAAATGAAAGGTATCAAACAGTAAAAGAGCAGGGCATAGAAAGGTGGAAAAAAATAATATTAAATTATCAAGGTATAGAGCCATTTTCTCTTGAAGCTTCTGCATATCTTCACTATACAGATATGCTTATATCTAAAAGCAGGCTTACAGGCTTTAAAAAAGAGCTTTTAAGGTGGTATACTATTGATAAGCTTAATAACCAGTACAGCAGAGTAGGCCTTACAAAGCTTTTTTTAGATAGTTCTAATTATGCAGAAAATATATATGGAATAGCTGCTGCATCAAAATATTATTTTAATAAAGATATAAAAGATATTAACCATTTACAGCAGGCTTTTTTACTTTCTGCCATTACATTTTCAAATAAGCCCTATGATGCAGTAAAAGATTATCAAGAGCTGGATAGAAAAGCACGCAGCATATTAAATAAATTAAATCAGCAGAATATTATATCAGATAATAAACTGTCAGAGTATATGTCAATGAATGTAAAGCTGGAGCCAGAAAATATTAAAATGGTAGAGCCTGCATATTTAAATGGCGTATTTAAGCAGATAGCAGATATAAAAGAGATAAAAGAAAATCTTGGTAAAAAAAATATAGAAATTTATACAGGTTATAATGAAAAAGCAAATACTGCAGCAAGAAGTGCATTAAAAGAATATTTTAAAGATAAAGATGATAAGTTGCAGGCGGCTTTTGTGCTGCTTAATAATAACACTCAAGAGATTATAGCAGCAATAGGAAGCAGGCAGATTGATACGAAAGTTAATAGAGCATTAACAACATCACGGCAGATGGCTTCAACTTTTAAGCCGATTGTATTTTTAGCAGCCTTTGAAAAAGGTATAAAACCATCAGACCAGATTATAGATATGCCATACGATTTTAGAGTAGGCAATGTAATATACAGACCAAATAATTATAATGGTTATTTTATGGGGAAAATACCTATTCGTTATGCTTTTACTTATTCTTTAAATAATTCAACAGTAAAACTTGCAGAGCGTGTTGGGATAAATTACATATGTGAATTAAGTAAATCCATGGGTATGAATAAAGAAATTAAGCCATTTTATGCTATGGCATTAGGAGCATTTCCTGCTACCCCATTGACTGTTGCTCAAATTTATTCTACAATAGGAAATATGGGGGAGTATAAGAAGGCTGTTCTTGCAACAGGTTATAAAATCGGCAGTATATATGTTGATTTAAGACCGAAAGGCAAAAGAGTAGTTTCTGCAGAAGCTGCATACCAGACATTATATATTATGCAGGCAGTAGCAAGCAGAGGCACAGCACGAAGTGCAAAACTGCTTAAAGGCACAGGAGCAAAAACTGGCACATCTAACGATACAAAAGATGCCTGGACAGCCACTGTTTTTGGTGATTATACAGCAGTAGTGTGGGTTGGTTATGATGACTTAAGCCCTATTACTTATGCTGGCAGTGGTGGGAAGCTTGCTGCCCCTATAATATCTTCATTTCAAAGAAAATATTTTGGAGCAGATACTGCATTCTCTTTCCAAACACCTAAAAATATAGTATTTAAAAGAGTGGATGCTAGAACTGGATATTTAACTAACAAGAAAAAAGCAGGCTCATACTTAGAAGCGTATCATAAAAATAAACTTCCTAAGTATGAATAAATTATAAATAAATTTAATAATTAAAACTATAGGCGGGTTTATAAGTTTTAATATATTATAGAGCTGATAAAATTTTTTGCCAGAAATCTATAAGTGAGTGTAGTTATGAAACAATTAAAGGATAAACAAGACCGTATTTATCTGACAGGTTTTATGGGAACAGGTAAAAGCACAGTAGGTGCTCATTTAAGCCGAATAACTTCCCGCAGGATTATTGATACTGACAGCCTTATTGAAAAAGAATCAGGTATGAGTATTGCTGAAATTTTTAAGTCCCATAATGAAGCTTATTTTAGAGAGCTTGAAAGAAGTGTGTTAGTTAGTACATTTCAGTTAAAAAATGTTATTATTTCAACAGGGGGCGGCTTGCCCTGCTATGAAGATAATATGAAACTGATTAATGCACACGGAACATCTGTATGCCTTATGGCGCGGCCTGATGTGATATTATCAAGGCTGTCTTTTGAAAAAAATATCCGTCCGCTGCTGCAGGGAGAAGATAGAATGGAAAAATTAAATTTACTTATGCAAAAAAGAGTGTATTATTATATATTAGCGGATATATTAGTAGATACATCAGATAAGTCTATTGATGAAATAGCAAAATATATATGTGTAGAGGCAGGTATTAAAAAATGAAAAGTATAACAGTAAATATCTTAGAAAGTAAAACTAATTACAATATATTTATAGGCAGTGACTTTATAGGAGATAAACTTGCCCAGTATGAAAAAGAAGGTGCATATTTTATAATAGACAGCAGAGTTGCATCTTTTTATAAAAATATTATTCCACAAGAGCGTGTATATTTATTTCAGGCATCTGAAAAAAATAAAACTCTTTTAAGCCTTGAAAAAATGCTTGATTTTTTAAGACAGAATAATGCGTTAAGAGATTCTACACTTGTAGCAGTAGGCGGCGGCATAACTGGTGATGTGGCAGCCTTTGCAGCTTCTGTATATATGCGCGGTATTAAGCTTATACAAGTACCAACAACTCTTTTAGCTATGGTAGATTCAAGTGTAGGCGGGAAAACCGCAGTTAATTTTAAAGGCATAAAAAATAATATAGGCACTTTTTACCAGCCAAGTATGGTTTTAATTGACAGCCATTTTTTAGACAGCTTAACTGATAAAGAATATTTAAACGGACTTGCAGAAGCTATAAAAATAGCGGCTGTTAGAGATAAAGAATTGTTTGAATATATTGCCGCTAATAAAAACAGTATCTTAAAACGCTCAAAAGCTATAATGGAATATATAATTGCTGCATCATGCAGTTTAAAAGCAGAGATAGTAGAGCAGGACGAAAAAGAATCAGGTATTAGAAAACTGCTTAATTTTGGTCATACAGCAGCTCACGCTATAGAAAGCGATTCAAACCATAAAATACATCATGGGTTTGCTGTTGCATTAGGTATGATATATGAATCAAAATACGCTTTAAAAAACGGCCATACTGATAAAGAAACTTATGATGCAATATATAGTTTATTAAAATCACTTAAATATCCAACCCATTATGAGCCAAAGGATATGGAAAAAATGCTTGAAGCTGTATCAAAAGATAAAAAAGCAGGCAAAAATGGGATAAGTGTTGCATTATCTGGCAAAAAAATGCAGGGAGTTATTATAAATAACATAAAACCAAAAGAATTAATTGACTTATTTCTATAAATAAAAGTAATATATATAAACTGCTATATTCGTTTTAGATAAGGGTTTGATTTAAATATAATCTAATATCCTTATCTAAAACAATTCAAATGTAAGTAAGGGGTGCAGCTGGTGGACGAAAGGACACATGCTCGCTATATGTCTGATATAGCTTATTTTCTTTCAAAGATGGAAGCAGAGCCTAATTCTGGTTATTTTATACCTATTGCATTAGCGTATAATAAGCTGGAAAAATATGATGAAACAATTGCAATGTGTAAAACTGCTGTTGAGCGTTTTCCATCAAACTGTGCTGCTAAAACTTTCCTTGCAGAAGCCTATGTATATAAAGGTTTTTTTGACCAGGCTCGTGAGCTGCTTTTTGATGTAACAGCAGAAGATGATAATAACTACAAAGCCTTAAAACTGCTTGGTATTATCTGTAAAGAAAAGGGAGATAATACAGAAGCTCTTAAATATTTAACTGGTGCATTTATCCGCAGTCCAGAAGATGAAGAAGTCCGTAAAATGATAGATGAACTTGGGGGCACATTAAACCCAGGGGAAATATATGATGAGCGTATGAAACGCCAGTCTCAAAATGCAGCAGAAAGTGAAGAAGATGAAGATTTAAAAACATATCAGGAAATAGACAAACGCATTAGAAATGCTGAAATTATAATGGCAGATTTAGTATCAGATACTACTATTAATGCTAGAAATTATGAAGAGGAAGAAGAATTTCATTCTGATAATCCTAATGACTATATGCCGTTAATTACAAAGCATGAAGAAGAGGAAGAAGAAAGTCTTGCTGGAAGTGATGATGATTTTCTACCACCAGTAACTAATATAGCAGCAAGTGAAGAAATAGAGCCAGTTGATACTTTATCTCAAGATGAAGCAAGCGAAGATTTAGCATCAGCTTTACAGGACGAAAATAAATCTACTGAAATATCAGAAGAAAGTAATACAGATGATTTATTATCAGCATTATCAAGTGATGAAGCAAGCGAAGATTTAGCATCAGATGTGCAGGACGAAAATAAATCCAGCGAAGTATCAGAAGAAAGTAATACAGATGATTTATTATCAGCATTATCAAGTGATGAAGCAAGCGAAGATTTAGCATCAGATGTGCAGGACGAAAATAAATCCAGCGAAGTATCAGAAGAAAGTAATACAGATGATTTATTATCAGCATTATCAAGTGATGAAGCAAGCGAAGATTTAGCATCAGATGTGCAGGACGAAAATAAATCCAGCGAAGTATCAGAAGAAAGTAATACAGATGATTTATTATCAGCATTATCAAATGATGAAGCAAGCGAAGACTTAGCAGCAGATGAGCAGGAAAAAGATAAATCCAGCGAACAAGAAGATACAGATATTAACAGCCAGATAGATATTACAGATAAAGAAACAGAAAATACAGAAAATAATGAAGATATAATAGATAATATAGAAGATAGTCAAGATACAGCAAAAAATATTGAAGAAGATAATAACATTCAAAATAATATAGAAACTGATAGAGAAACAAATACAAATGAAGAAAATAATATAGATGAAAGTATTACTGCAGCAGATAGTGATATAGACATGGAAGAAAAAGAGCTGCTTAATAAAGAAGTGCCATCATCATTTGGCAGCATGACTTATGATGATATGATAGATGATGATTTTCAGTATGGAAAAATAGTAGATGAAAGTTATAAGGACAGCGATAATCCAGCGATTGATTTAGGTGAATCTGCCCCATTTACTCAAGGGGATATTATGGATGAGATATTAAGTGCTGTTGGTATGACTCATGAAGATATGGCAGATGATGAAAGAATAAATATTTCAGAAAAAGATAGAAAACTTATGCGGCTGGAAAATTTTTTAGAAAAAGTGCAGCATAATAAGGAAAGCAGATGAATATATTAGTAATTAATGGACCAAATATTAATATGCTTGGTAAAAGAGAGCCAGACCATTATGGACAAATCAGTTTTTACGAGCTTGAAGATTTAATAAGAGAGCAGGCAGATAAATATGATATGGATATAGATTTCTTTCAGTCAAATTCTGAAGGGGAGATAGTAGACTGTATACAAAAAGCTGCAGGCTATGACGGCATTATTATTAATGCGGGAGCTTATACTCATACAAGTATAGCCATAAGAGATGCTCTTCTTTCTATTAATGCAAAATTTATAGAAGTTCATCTTTCAAATGTATTTGCCAGAGAGCCTTTCCGTCATCATTCATATCTTTCTGATATAGCTCTTGGTGTAATAGCAGGCTTTAAGGAAGATTCATATTTAATGGCAGTAGATTATTTTGCAAATGGAGTATGGCAATGATAGCAAGAATTGCAGCAGTTCAAAGAGAGTTACGCAGTCTTGATATTCCTGCTGTTCTTATTACAAATTTAAGTGATGTTAGATATCTAAGCGGCTTTACAGGCTCAACTGCCTATATGCTTATAGATTTAGAAAAGGCTGTATTTTTTACAGACGGCAGATATAGTATTCAGGCTGCAGAAGAAGTATCTGAACATATTATTGTAGAAATAGTAAAAGATTATTCAAGTATCTATACAGAAAGATGTGCTGCATTTAAAAAAATACTTTTACAGCCGTCCTGTTCTATAAATATCAGCTCAAAAATATCTGCTAAAGGTGTGGAAATATACCTTGATGAAAAAGATTTTATGCAGAAACTGCGCATGATAAAAGACAGCTCAGAAATATCATTAATTAAAGAGCAGTATAATTTAGCAGGCAAAGCATTTCTTCGTGCTTTAAAGTCATTTAAATACGGCACAAGTGAAAAATCATGGGCTGCTGCCTTAGAGTATCACATGAAAATGCTTGGTGCTAAGGGTGAAAGTTTTGAAACTATTGTAGCATCTGGAGTTCGCGGAGCAATGCCACACGGCACAGCATCAGAAAAGAAAGTCAGCGAAAACGAGCCTGTTATAATAGACTTTGGAAGCCGTGATATATATACAAGCGATTATACAAGAATGATATATGCAGGCAGCGATAGTGAAGTATTAAAAGTTATAGATATTGTCCGTTCAGCTTTAGAAAAAGCAGTGGAAAGTATTGAAGAAGGTATTATATGCAGTGATGTAGATAATGCAGCACGCGCATATATAGAAGAGCAGGGTTATGGTGCATATTTTAACCACTCTCTAGGTCATGGGGTAGGTATAGATGTGCATGAGCTTCCAGTATTAAAGCCAAAAAGTGATATTTTACTTGAAGATAATATGATATTTACAGTAGAGCCAGGCATTTATCTGCCAGAAAAATTTGGTGTAAGACTAGAGCAGACAGTATTAATAAATAATGGTAAGCCGGAAATAATTAGCTCAGCACTTGATAAATATGTGTATAGCATAACAGAATAATAAAGCAGTTTAAAACAGATTTTTCATTTATCTAAATAGATATTACTGCTTGTAGATATAGTTTGGAGGGTTAGATGAAAGGGTATAACACTACTCAGAGGGTAGGTTTGTTTTTAGGACCTATCGTTTTTATTATTATGCTGTCTATCACTCCGCCGGAAGGTATGAATCCATCTGCAATGAAAGTAGCCGCAATTGCTGCACTTATGGCAGTATGGTGGATAACTGAAGCAGTGCCTATACCTGCTACATCTTTACTGCCGATTTTGCTTTATCCTTTATTAAATGTAATGGGTGCAAAAGATGTTACAGCAAAATATGCAGACCCTACAATATATCTGTTTATTGGTGGTTTTTTCGTTGCTGTTACAATGGAAAGATGGAATCTCCACAGGCGTATTGCATTATACACTATTAAAATGGTAGGTACAAGCCCAGGTAAAATGACTCTTGGTTTTATGATTGCAACTGGCTTTATCTCAATGTGGGTATCTAACACAGCTACTGCTATGATGATGGTGCCTATTGGTCTTGCAGTTATTGCACAGGTTACAGGTATTTCATCTAAACAGCTTTTAGATGGCACAGTAGGTATTCAAGAGCAGAATTTTGGAAAAGGCTTAATGCTTGCTATTGCGTATGCAGCATCTATCGGTGGTGTTGCAACAATTATTGGTACACCGCCAAACACTATTATGGTTGGTATGCTAAATGCAACTTATGGTCAGACTATTACATTTTCTCAGTGGATGATGTTTGGTCTGCCACTTGTAATTATTGTTATGGCTATTACTTGGTTTCTGCTTGTTAAATTTCTTTTCCCTACAGGCGACTTAAAGCTTGCAAAAGGTAAAGATGTTATTGAATATGAAATCAAAAAAATGGGACCAATTACTAGACAGGAAATTATGGTATTAGTTGTATTTTTACTTGTTGGTTTCTTATGGGTATTTTCTCCAAAACTTAAATCAATATTCCCTAGCTTAAAAGGGGTTAACGATACTGTAATTGCTATGCTTGGCACAATCCTTTTATTTACAATGCCAGCAGACTGGAAAAAAGGTATATTTATCCTTGACTGGAAAACAGCAGTTAAAATACCTTGGGACATAGTTCTCTTATTTGGCGGCGGCTTTGCAGTTGCTGCAGGTTTTGAAAAATCTGGGCTTGCTTCTTTCATTGCAAAACAGCTTGAAAGCTTAAACGGCATGCATATGTTAATATTTGTAACTGTTGTTACACTTTTAGTAATATTTTTAACAGAGATTACATCAAATACTGCAACTGCTACACTGCTTGTCCCTATTATGGGTGCATCAGCTGTTGCGCTTGGTATCCACCCTTATGCAACTATTGTTCCTGCATGTGTTGCTGCATCATTTGCATTTATGCTTCCAGTTGCTACGCCGCCAAACGCCGTCGTATTTGGAAGTGGAGCAGTGCGGATAAAAGATATGGCAAAAGCAGGGCTTGGGTTAAACATCTTTGGTACAATTGTTATAGTTATATTTGTAATGTATGTAATGCCTGTGCTTTGGGGTATAGATTTAAATACTACACCTGAATGGGCATTAAAAACTGCTGAGGCAGCTGCTGGAGCAGCAAAATAATTATATAAATAATATAATTATATAAATTAAAGGCTGTGCAAAAAAGCACAGCTTTTTTTATGGTTAAATGATAGTATTAGGCAAAAATTAGACTGTATCATACATTGTAAAAATAGGTATGTAATATATATTATAAATATAAATAAGGAGGCTTATATGAAGAAAATTATTTTATTTATAGTATGTTTTTCAATGATTTTTATGGAGGTTTATGCAATGCAGTCAAAATTATCAGACAAAGAGAAAAGTATAGTAGAAATATCTGCTTTTACTTCCAGCGGCAATCAGGAGCAGCTTGCAGTATCTTTAAATAAGGCTCTTGATAATAAAATGAGTATTAATGAGATTAATGAAATATTAATCCAAAGCTATGCTTACTGCGGCTTTCCAAGAAGTTTAAATGCTATTGGCACATTTATTAATGTAGTAAAAGAAAGAAAAGCAAAAGGTATTAAAGATATTCAAGGAGATACACCAAAGGTTTTAACATCAAAAGATAATAGAGATGAAATAGGCACTAAAACAAGAGAAGAACTTGCAGGCGGTACAGTAAAAGGTGAATGGCAGACATTTGCACCAGGCATAGAGCAGTATTTAAAAGAGCATTTATTTGCAGATATTTTTGCAAGGGGCTTACTTACTCATCAGGAAAGGGAGCTTGCAACAGTATCATTTTTATCTGTATTAAATGGGGCAGAGCCGCAGCTTAAATCTCATATCAGTATGGCAAAAAATACAGGGCTTAGTGATGATAAACTAAATTATGCTGTCCGTTATGCTCAGTTTATTACAGAATATAATATGGGCGTGTTTAAAAAAGGTGCAGAAAATACAGCTTATGCAAAATATTTTACAGGTAAAAGTTATTTAGAGCCTTTATCTAAAGATGGAGTATCTGCAAGTAATGTAGTATTTGAGCCGGGCTGCAGAAATAACTGGCATATTCACCATAAAGGCGGTCAAATACTGCTTGTAACAGGTGGTAATGGCTGGTATCAGGAATGGGGCAAACCTGCTAGGAAACTAAAAGCAGGCGATGTGGTACATATTCCTGCTGGAGTTAAGCACTGGCACGGTGCAGCAAATGACAGCTTTTTTGCTCATATTGCAATAGCTGTTCCTGCAGAAGGAGCAAGCAATGAATGGCTTGAGCCTGTAAGTGATAAAGAATATAATAAATTAAATTAGGTGAAATTATGGGAAAAAGAGTGCTTATCATATCCAGCAGCCCAAGAAAAAACGGCAACTCTGATACTTTATGCCACAGCTTTGCCTGTGGCGCAAAAGAAAAAGGTAATGAAGTAATAGAGATTTTTACAAACGATAAAAAAATAAACTACTGCAAAGCCTGCGGATACTGCGAAACTCATAATGGAGCATGCTCGCAGAAAGATGATATGGCAGAAATAATTGATGAAGTTTTAAAAAGTGATGTAATAGTTTTTTCAAGCCCAGTATATTTTTACTCTATAAGCGGCCAGTTAAAAACATTAATAGACAGGCTTGTGGCAGTTTATACTAAGATTACAGGTAAGGAAATATACTACTTATTTACAGCAGCAGAAAACGGCAAGTCAACTTTTGACAGGGCTGCAGCATGTATTGACGGACTTTGCGACTGCTTATCAGATATACAGATAAAAGGTATGATATATGCTGGCGGAGTATGGAAAAAAGGTGCAGTAGATAATACAAAATATATTCAGCAGGCTTATGATATGGGAGCTTGTGTATGAAAAAAATAAGTATAATATTTTGTGCTTTATTTTTTATTGCAGGCTATGCAGGAGCAGAGGAAATGAAAAATAATACAGAAATAGAGATAATTATAGGAAATGAAAAGGCAGAAGGCATTGTTTATGATAACAATGCAGGTAAAAGTTTTTTAGAACTTCTGCCACTGACAATTAAAATGACAGATTATAATAATACTGAAAAAATAGGCAAAGTAGGAAATAAAATTAATACAAAAGGCGAACCGCAGGCTTATGACCCAGATAAATCAGATATTGCATTTTATCAGCCCTTTGGCAACCTATGCTTTTTTTACAGAGACTTTGGACTTTCCCATGCACTTTATTCTATAGGAAAAGTTACAAAAGGCATAGAGATATTTGCAGGGAAAACAAATGATTTTGAGATAACTATAAAAAGAAAGTAGGTATTTTTATGGAATATATGCAGTTAAATAATGGCATAAAAATACCTGTACTTGGCTATGGTCTTTTTATGGTAGACCCATTAAAAAGTGAAGAATATGTCTGCCAGGCAGTAGAAACAGGATACAGACTTATAGATACAGCTCAAGTATATGATAATGAAGCAGGTGTTGGAAATGCTTTAAAAAAATCAGGTATAAGAAGAGATGAATTTTTTATAGTATCTAAAATATGGCATACAAATGCAGGCAGTGATAAAGCATTAAAATCAATAGAAACATCACTAAAAAAGCTGCAGACAGAATATATTGATTTAATGCTTATTCATATGCCTTATAATGATTATTACAGTATTTACAGAGCTTTAGAAACTGCTTATAAAAGCGGTATAGTAAAAAGTATTGGCATAAGTAACTTTGATACAGGAAGATATATTGATATTATATACCACAGCGAAATAAAGCCGGTAATTAATCAAGTGGAAACTCATGTTTTTAACCAGCAGAAATATCTGCAGAAAGTAATGCAGGAATATGGCACGCATATTATGGCATGGGCACCTTTTGCTGAAGGTAAAAATGATTTTTTTAATAACAGTATATTAAAAAGCGTTGGTGAAAAATACAATAAAACTGCAGCACAAATCGCATTAAGGTATTTAATACAAAGGGGTATAATTGTTATACCCAAAACTATTAACATACAGAGAATGAAAGAAAACTTTAATGTGTTTGATTTTAGTATAAGTGATGAAGATATGCAGTTAATTAATAGTCTGGATACTAAAAAAGCAGTAATTGGAGATTTTAACGATATAGAATATAATAAATATGTATTAGGTATTAAGCTGTAGAAAGGCGGCTTATCTTTCTATTTATCCTAAACCTAAAAGAAAGGGGAGCAAAAGCTCCCCTAAAAAATTTATATAAGATAATCTTATAAACCTGCTTGTTTTCTTACTTCTTCAGCGAAGTCTTCTTTTTTCTTTTCAATACCTTCGCCAAGCTGATATCTAGTAAAGCGAACAACTTTTTTATCCCCTAAAAGTTTAGCAATACTTTCATCTGGATTTTTAACAAATTTTTGGCTTACAAGGCAAGATTCTTGTTTAAATTTATTTACCTGACCTTCAACTATTTTTTCAATAATATTATCAGGTTTGCCGCTTTCTTTAGCTTTTTGGATATAGATAGCTTTTTCATGCTCAATAACAGCTGGGTCTAAATCTTTATCGCTTACGCAAAGTGGGTTAGCTGCACAGATATGGAGAGCAACATCTCTAATAACTTCTTTATCGCTGTCTGTAACATTATCAAATTCAACTAATACACCGATTTTTCCGCCTGCATGGATATAAGCTTCTAATCTGCCAGCAGCATCATATTGAGCAAAACGGCGAACTTTTATATTTTCACCAATTTTTGCAACTTTTTCTGCGATAGTTTTTTCAACTGATACGCCTTCATAGTCAAGAGCCATTAAAGCGTCCATATCAGCTGGTTTTTTATCAGCAATAAGTTTGCATATATCGTTAGAAAATTTTATAAAATCGTCAGTTTTTGCAACAAAGTCTGTTTCGCAGTTTACTTCAACGATAGCACCGTTTTTTAAATCATCAGAAAGGTAAGTAACAACTAAACCTTCAGCAGCAACTCTGCTTGATTTTTTAGCAGCATCAGCTAAACCTTTAGTGCGGAGAAAATCAACAGCTTTTTCTAAATCGCCGCCTGTTTCTGCTAATGCTTTTTTGCAGTCCATCATACCTGCGCCAGTTTTTTCACGAAGTTCTTTTACAAGTGATGCAGTAATTTCAGCCATTATTTCACCTCATCTTCTGGTATATCATCAAGTTCAGCTTCTGCCATAGAAACTATTTCATCTTCTTCCACATCTTCTTCTTTAGATGCTTCTCTAACTTCGCCAACAAGTTCATCTTCTCTTGACTGTCTGCCTTCGTTAATAGCATCAGCAAGTCTGCCTGCGATAAGCTGGCATGCTCTGATAGCATCATCGTTACCAGGGATAGGGAAGTCAACCATTTCTGGGTCGCAGTTAGTATCAACGATAGCTACTATAGGTATACCTAATTTATGAGCTTCTAACACTGCATTTTGTTCCATATTAATATCAACTATAAACATAACATCAGGGATATTTTTCATATCCTTGATACCGCCTAAGTTTTTCTCTAATTTATCATACTCTTTTTTAAGAAGAGCAGCTTCTTTTTTAGTGAAGCGTTTGATAAAATCAGTAGCAAACATTTCTTCTAATTCTTTAAGTCTTGCAACTCTGCCTTTAATAGTATTAAAGTTAGTAAGAGTGCCGCCTAACCAGCGGTTATTAATGTAGTATGCACCGCACTGCTCAGCAGCTGCTTTAATAGCATCCTGCGCTTGTTTTTTAGTGCCTACAAATAAGAAATTACAGCCTTGTTTAGCCATATCTCTTGTAAATTCAAATGCGTTGTTAAAGCATTGAACAGTTTTTTGAAGGTCAAGAATGTAGATACCATTTCTAGCACCAAAAACATATTTAGACATTTTAGGGTTCCAGCGGTTAGTTCTGTGACCAAAGTGAACACCTGCTTCTAACAGGCTTTTCATAGAAATATACGACATATTAAATCTCCTTTAGTTTTTTCTTCCACTGATAAGATTAAGCACCTTATTTTATAAGGAACACGCCGAGCTCTTATTTTGCCAGTGTGATAAGTCGTAGGGTATATTTTTAATGAAATAATCAGCGATTGTCAAGTATTTTTTACTTTTTTTCCTTATGTTTTAGTCACTGTTACAAAATTCTACTGTTTCATACTTTATTTTGCGGTATATCTTGCTTATATATCTGATTAAGTAACTATGTTATTTCTGCCAATTTATCTTGGTTTATCAATAAAATTTCTAATTTATGGTGTTTTGATGAGTTTGAGTGTTTATCCTTTTCTTAATGTTGGTATAATTTTCGTTAGAACTTATCGTAATTCATTTATCCAGCCTTGTTTATTAAGAATTTCTCTATTTTCTGCTTCTAATTCTTCTCTGCTTTTGCCACAAGCTACAAAGCAATTTATCTCTTTTGTTGTCATAGGAATTACTGATATAAGCCTGTCCTTTTCTTCTTCAGAAATATCTTTATTTAATATCCTATTTCTATAGATATTTTTAGCTATCTCTAAAATTTCTTCATCACTTAATACAATATTTTTTTCTTCTTTAACATTAACCATTTTTTTCTCCTATACACTATAAATTTTTATTATTATATTATAAAATATATCTATGATTATTTCAATATAAAAAGGCTTGAATTTTATATTATATAAATTCTAAAAACGATTGCAACATTTTAAGCAGTCGTTTAAATTCTCATAAAAAATATCATTAGCCGATT
>CALVEY010000027.1 GCA_944326705.1 uncultured Mucispirillum sp. | reverse complement strand
TATTATTTTATTTAAAGAGATTTAACAACCACTTTTTTTATTTACTACTTTTTTCGCAATCGTTTTTAGAATTTACCCTCTTCCCTTGCACTTTTTCTCAAAAAGTGATATAATGTATCGTAAATAAATGGTGTGCGACAGTAGGTGTCGTAGTGGTGTATTATGTTATACCATCACATTTTATATATTTTGGAGCTGATATGATTACTGGTGAATTAAAGAATAAGATAGATGATATATGGAATGCTTTTTGGTCTGGTGGAATTACTAATCCGCTTACTGTTGTGGAGCAGCTTACATATCTTATGTTTATACATGATATAGGTGAAACTGATGATATGCAGCTGAGAATGTCCAGGCGGTTTAATTATACTTATGAAAGTAAATTTACTGGTGAAGATGAAAAAGAGATAGACGGCAAAAAGGTTACTTTTTCCAGAAAAGATTATAAATGGAGCAGTCTTATTCAGCAGAATGCAGAAACCCAGTATAATCTTATGGTATATGGTATATTTCCATTTATAAAAAATATGTATAAAGAAAGTGATAACAACTATGCTAAATATATGAAAGATGCGGTATTTAAAATAGATACAGCATTAAAATTAAACTCTATACTTATAAAATGCCAGGAAATGTATAATCTTATTGCAGATATTCAGGCAACGGATAAAGATATAAAAGGCGATGTGTATGAGTATATACTTTCTAAAATATCTACTTCTGGCACAAACGGCCAGTTTAGAACACCAAGGCATATTATAGATATGATGGTAGAGCTTATGAAACCAGAGTTAAGCGATACAATATGCGACCCATCATGCGGCACAGCAGGCTTTTTGGTATCAGCAGGGGACTATTTAAAGAAACATTATGAAAGTGATATATATCATAATGATGTAAACCGCGATAAATTTAATAATAACACATTTACAGGCTATGATATGGACAGCACTATGTTAAGAATAGCGGCAATGAACTTAGTGGCTCACGGTATAGATAACCCAAATGTATTATATAAGGACAGTATATCCAAGCAGAATACAGACAGGGATAAATATTCATTAATCCTTGCCAACCCGCCATTTACAGGCTCTATTGATACATCTATCACTTCACCAGACCTGCTGGCACTAACAGAAACTAAAAAGACAGAGCTGCTTTTTATAGCATTATTTATAAAGTCATTAAAATTAGGTGGCAGGTGTGCATCTATTGTACCAGACGGGGTATTGTTTGGTTCATCAAATGCCCATAAATCTATTAGAAAAGAGCTTGTAGATAACCAGAAATTAGAAGCTGTCATCTCAATGCCGTCTGGTGTATTTAAGCCATATTCTGGAGTTTCCACTGGTATATTAATATTTACTAAAACAAACCATCAGGATACAGATAATGTATGGTTTTATAATATGGAAAATGACGGCTACTCACTAGATGATAAAAGGGAAAAGATAGAAAAAAGCGATATAGCAGATATTATTAACAGGTTTCATAATAAAGAACTGGATAGAGATAATAAGCGGACAGCCAAAAGCTTTTTTGTGCCAAGGCAGGAAATAGTGGATAACGGCTATGATTTATCTATAAATAAATATAAAGAAGTGGAATATACCCCAGTAGAATATCCACCAGTAAAGGATATTTTAAAAGATTTGCAGAAAATGGAAAAAGAAATATCCAGCGGATTATCAGACTTAGAGAGAATGATATGAAAGTAAAGTTAGGGGAAGTAGCTGAAATAATTATGGGGCAATCGCCAGATTCTTCAAGTTATAATTATGAAGATGGTTTACCTTTTTTTCAAGGCAATGCAGATTTTGGAGAATATTATCCTACTATTAGAATATTATGTAATAAACCCAAAAAAATTGCGAATAAGTATGATGTGTTAATATCTGTTAGAGCACCTGTTGGGGCAGTAAATATTGCAAATAATATATGTGCAATAGGTAGAGGGCTTGCAATAATAAGGACTAATGCAAATACAGTAAATCATAGATATTTATTTTATTTATTAAAATATCATAGAAGATATATAGAAAATTTAGGAACTGGCAGCACATTTAAAGCAATTAGTAAACCTATATTAAATGATTTATGCTTTACTATTCATGATATCCAAACACAAAAAGAAATAGTAGCGGTATTAGATAAGGTTACATCACTTATCAGTATGCGAAAGAAACAGCTTGAGAAACTGAATATTTTAGTAAAATCTAAATTTATTGAAATGTTTGGCGACCCTGTATTAAACCCAAAAGGCTGGGAAAAGAAAAAATTAGAGGATGTGTGTTTATCAATTGTAAGAGGACCTTTTGGAAGTGCATTAAAAAAAGAATATTTTGTTCCATATTCAAAAAATGTTTATAAAGTATATGAGCAAAAAAATGCAATAAAACAGGATAGTAATATAGGCTCATATTATATTAGTGAAGAAAAATTTGTAAGTTTAAAGCGATTTGAATGTAAAACTGGCGATATTATAATGAGCTGTTCTGGAACTGTTGGCAAAATGTATACTTTGCCAGAAGGTGCACATAAAGGTATAATTAATCAAGCTTTAATGAAGATGACATTAAATGGGATAGTTATAGATAAGATTTTCAAAATCTATTTTGGACTTGCAGTAGAGAGTTTAGTTTTAAATGGAAGTGGTATCAAGAATATATCTTCTGTATCATATTTAAAAAATATTGAAATTCAAGTTCCACCACTTGATTTACAAAATCAGTTTGCAGAGTTTGTGGAGCAGGTAGAAAAAAATAGAGAAAATATAAAATCAAGCCTTAATCAGTTAGAAACATTATACAGTGCTTTAATGCAGGAATATTTTGGGTAAAATATGAGCGAAGAAAAACTTGAAGAAATAAACACCATTGCTGAATTTATGGAAAAACTGAATAAAGTAAAAGAGTTAGAAAGGTATAAAAATTTAGAAATAGTTCGTGTCAATAATAAAACATATAAATATACTATTGATTTATTTTATAGAGGGCACTCAAATAAAGAATATCAATTAATTCCTTCTATAGAACGAATAAATAAACAAACATATAATAAGGTCACCGCAACAGAATATACTTTAATATTTAAAGCTAAAAATGAATATCCAACATTATTTTCTGAAACTGATAACCCGCTAGATTTACTTGTAAAACTTCAGCACTACGGAATACCTACAAGACTTTTAGATATAACTTCAAACCCATTAGTTGCATTATATTTTTCTTGTAATAATAATTTAAATATAGATGGTGAAATATTTATATTTGGTTGTCATTTTGCACAAAGTTATAATGATGCAATGGTGGAAAGATTAATAAAATTACTAGCTAGAAATGATATATTTTCCACAAAAGCGATTAATTTATCTGATTTATTTTTAATATTAACTAAAGATTTTATGCTTAATCCAGGTATAATACATGCCTTAATTAAAAAAAATAATTGGGAAGATAGTTTAAAAAATGCTATTAATTTAGTCCATTTTATATATCCACCAAGATTATTTGAAAGGTTGCATTTACAACAAGGACATTTTATATTATTTCTAAATGATTATAAATATGATGAAGTAAACCAAATTTTAAGATTAAATAATAACCTTTCCCCTATCCCAAAAGACCATAAAAATATTATTGCTCGCTATATTATACCAGCAAAAAGTAAAAAACACTTGTTAGAAGAATTAAAAATGCTTAATATTACAGAAAGCACTCTTTTTCATGATAATATAGATAAAGTATGTGAAGATATAGTTTTAGATTGTAAAGGGAGATATGGTAAAAAATGGCATCAAACTTCCAGTTTTTAGCAGAAGAAAAGCAGTTTGAAGGTTTATACCATGTGGCAGTGGTGGCAGAAAGTTCTTATAACTTCCAGCCACAGGACCCTGATACTACCATTATGCTTACAAGAAAGGCTTTAGAATATGCTGTAAAGTGGATATATACATACGATAGTGCAATAGATGCTAAATCAGAAAAAATAAATATAGAAAGAGACCCACTCTCTAAACTTATTTCTATAAAAACTTTTCATGATATTGTAGGAAAAGATATATATAAAAGTATTGATTTCCTGCGGATATTAGGAAACCGCTCTGCTCACAGCTTTAATAATAAAACCACCTTAAAAGAAGCAGAAGTTGCTCTTGAAAACCTTTTTATAGTATGTGATTTTATATATTACTGCTATTCTAAGGAAAGCAAATATCTTAATAATACCTTTGATATTAAGATTATTAAAAATACACTTCCACCACAAAAAGAAATAATAGATGAAAAAACACCACTTGCAAATGTTTCTGAAAAAGAACAGGCAGACCATACTAAAACAAGGTTAAATAAAAAAGAAACATATACACCTAAATCACTTAATTTATTAGAAAAAGAAACAAGAAAAGTTTATATTGATACAATGCTGAGAGAGGCAGGCTGGAAAGAAGGCATAAACTGGATAAATGAATATGAAGTAGAAGACTATAAGTATTCAAAGACTGGCAGAGGAGAAATAGATTATACACTGCTTGATAAAGAGGGCAGACCTATTGCCATAATAGAGGCAAAGCGGGAAGATAGATATCACGAAGCAGGCTCTGAGCAGGCAAGAGAATATAGTATAGCACTGGAAAAAAAGTTTGGTATAAAACCAGTTATATTTTTAAGCAATGGCTATAATGTTACTATATGGCAGGAAGGATATTATCAGCCAAGAGAAATATACAGCTTTTATTCTGAAGAAGATTTATTAAAAACAGCAAATATTTTAAAAAATAGAAAAGATATAAGCAATGTGGAAACTCGTTCAGAGATTGCAGACAGGTATTATCAAATACAGGCAGTAAAAAGTATATGCTCTACTTTTACAGAAAATAGAAGAAAAGCACTGCTTGTTATGGCTACAGGCTGCGGCAAAACAAGAACTGTGCTTTCTCTTGTAGATGTATTAAGCCGCTATGGCTGGGTAAAAAATGTATTATTTCTAGCAGACAGGGTATCACTTGTAAAACAGGCATATAATGCAGCAGTAAATATGCAGGATTACTTAAAAATTAACTTGTGCAACATATCAGATGAAGAAAATTCTGCTAAAATTGATTACAGTATGCCATTTATATTTTCCACATACCAGACTATGCGTAATCTTCTTAATGATTCGTCAAATAACCCATACTCTGTAGGTCATTTTGACCTTATAATATTAGATGAGGCACACAGAAGTATATATAATAAATATCAGGATATTTTTAAATATTTTGATAGTATGCTGGTAGGGCTTACAGCTACTCCAAAAAATGAAGTGGGTAGAAATACTTATGAAATATTTGACCTTGAAAATAGAACTCCAACATACGGTTATGAGCTTGAGCAGGCTGTAAAAGACGGCTATCTGGTAAATTATCAAGTGGCAAATTATAAGCTTGATATACTAAACAGAGGCATACATTATAAAGATTTAAGTCCAGAAGAAAAAGAAGAATATGAAGAACTTTTTGCAGATGATGATGGAAATGTGCCAGAAAGTATAGACGAAAGCCACATAAATAGAACTATTTTCAATAAAGATACCATTAAAAAAGCACTGCAAATACTGCTAAAACAAGGGCTTTATATTAATGAAGGCAACACCCTTGGCAAAACTATAATATTTGCAAGAAACCATAAACATGCAGTGCTGATACTAGAAATATTTAGAAAAACTTTTCCTAACCTGCTTGATTACTGCCTGCTGATTGATAACTATGTGGAATATCATTCTTCACTTGTGCACCAGTTTGCAACAGGGCAGCATAAAGCCCGTATTGCTATATCTGTAGATATGCTTGATACTGGTGTGGATATTCCAGACTGCTTAAATCTTGTATTTTTTAAGCCAGTAAAATCTTATTCTAAATTTATACAAATGATAGGCAGGGGCACAAGGCTTTGGCAGAACCCTGTTAATGGAGAAAAGAAAACCCATTTTCTTATATTTGATTTGTGTAATAACTTTGAATATTTTGGGGAAGAGGAAAACAGGCGGGATAATGACAGCAGCCCAAAAAGCATTATGGCAAAACTTTTTGAACTAAAGCTTGATTTATGCCTTTTTATGCAAAATAGAAAAGAACATGAAGAAATATATAATATATATAAAAATAATGTGCATAACACTATAAAATCTCTGCCAGAAAATGATATAAGTGTAAGGCAGAATATAAAGCTTATAAAAGAATATTCAAAAGATAATGCATTAAATGATTTAACTTCAAGCAAAGTTACATCATTATCAGAAAAACTTGCACCATGTATACCTATGATGCAGGATAATATTAAATCATTAAAGTTTGATGAGCTGATATATAATATTATGATTGCAAATTTAAGGCAGCAGAATAGTATGCGTTATATAAACCAGCTTAATATTATAGCTGATAAACTGCTTGAAAGTAAACTGCCAGTAGTAAATAAACATAAAGATTTATTAGAAGAAATAGTAAATGGAAAAATTACTCAGCATACAAGTATAAAAGAGCTTGAAAACATCAGGCAGATATTAAGACCGCTTGTAATATATATTGATGGCACTACTAAAGAAATATATCTTACTAATTTTGAAGATAAAATAGTTATAACAGAAGCAGCAGAAAGTGAACCTGTTATTAATACCAGATATTTGGAAAATTATAAAAAGAAAGTAGAGCAGGAATTAAAAAAACGCTGCACAAGTGGTGTTATTAATAAACTATATACTAATAAAAAATTATCAAAAGCAGATATTAGAGATTTAGAACGGATTTTATGGCAGGATTTAGGCACAGAAGCTCAATACAGACAGGCGGCAGGTCAAATGCCAGTAACCGAATTTATATTAAGTGTAACTGGGCTTGATAATGATGTAGTCCTTGAAAGATTTTCAAAATATATTAATGAAAATAATTATAACCACCATCAAATAGAATTTATAAAGCAGTTAATAGAAAATATCCGCCGTAATGGATTTATTAAAGATAAAAGCATACTTCTTAAAGCACCATTTTCAAATTATGGTGGTATAAGTAAACTTTTCAACGATAATGAAATAGATGAAATTATAAATATTATAGATTCTTTTGAAGTGGCAGTGTAGATAGGATATAGGGAGAAATATTTTTATTAGATGAAAGAATGGGAGCATGGCGAATAGTTGGTGGAGGTAAACTCTATGGGATTAAGTAGCCAGTAAAATTGTAAGAGATTAAAGTTACTCCTCTCTATTGGTGCAAATGAAAAAGTAATTAATACAGTGTCGTATTTGAAAAAACTAAGAGAGCATTGAAAAGTAGTAGTAAGAAGATTTAGGAAAAATTTTATACATTGGAAAATAGTTATTTTATGATAAGAATATAGATATAACAATATGCAGCATAAAATTATTATGTTATATATAGTTGTATTTTTCAGAAAAAATATAATTACCATAATATGAATCATAATGTTTTTATAAGCAATTAAATGGCAGCTAAACTTGTCTATTTTTCTAGATTTTATAATAAACTCTTTGAATAAATTTTCTTTATTGATTTTTTTAAATTTATATATATACTGATTACATATTTGAATTATTGCTTATTTTAAGAATTAATGGTATTATTATATATGACCAAGATGTTCATCTTAATATTAATACCTGTTATGCTGTATGGTTGTGCAGGTAAATTAATGGAAAAAACAACTGTTGATTATGATATGAAACTTGAGAAAGGAAAGTCAGCTATTATATTTATCAGAACTTTTGGTCAATTTTCAGGTCCTATTGCAGAATATAAAAATGGAAATGTTTCTTTTCAAAATATAAATATGCCTTAAGAACTAAAAATATTTATGAACTTGATTCTGATATAGGGGTATCTGAATTAATTAAATAATATAAATAGGGGGATAGGATGGAAAAAAATATTGATGTATTAGTTATAGGAGCTGGCCCAAGTGGTAGTATTTTAAGTTCGCTTTTACACAAAAATGGGCTTGATGTCTTGGTTGTTGATAAAGAAGTTTTTCCAAGGTTTGTAATTGGTGAGTCATTGCTTCCATTTTGTATGCATGCAATGGAACAGGCTGGTTTGCTTGACGCTGTGATGGATAATGAAGAAAAACTTGGTTTTCAGTATAAAAATGGTGCTGCTTTTGCTCGTGGAGCAGATGATAACTCTATAGAATATACATATATTGATTTTTGTGATAAAAGCAGTAAAGGTTTTGGCACAACTTTTCAGGTTAGACGAGGAGTATTTGATAAACTGCTTATTGATACAGCCACAAAAAAAGGTGTAAATGTCTTATTTGGCGTTAAAGCTGAAAAATTTGATTTTAATGAAGATGAGAATGGACGCGTTACAATAGGATTGGATAATGGTGATATAATTAAAGCAAAATATGTTGTTGATGGTAGTGGTTATGGGCGTGTTCTTCCAAAAGCTTTAAATCTTGATACACCTTCTGATTTAACACCAAAAATAGCGTATTTTACTCATATTGAGGATAAAATATCACACCCAATGTATGATAGAGATAAAATATTAATTACTACCCACCCAGAACATAAAGAGATATGGTTTTGGCTGATACCTTTTAGTGATGGCAGATGTTCAATAGGTGTTGTTGGTGAAAAACAATTTATTTTTTCCGGCGATACTGCTAAATTTTTAAATGAACAGGATTTAAAAGCCAACGCTATGGATATTTTGAAAGCACATGTTTATAAAACTCCAATGCTTAAAATGCTTTTAAAAAATGCATCATGGGATACTCCTGCAAATTTTATTTATGGGTATTCTTCAAATGTAACAAAATTTTATGATAAACATTTTGTTCTGCTTGGTAATGCTGGTGAATTTTTAGATCCAGTATTTTCTTCTGGTGTAACAATTGCAATGCATGCTGCAACATTATTAGCTCCACTTGTTACAAGAATTATAAAAGGTGAAAATGTAGATATGACAAAAGAATATGTAGAACCATTAAGTATAGGAATTAAGGCTTTTAAAACTTATGTTAATGGTTGGTATGATGGTACATTTCAAGATGTTATATATACTAAGCGCAAAGATCATAGTGTTACAAGGCAAATATCATCTGTATTAGCTGGTTATGCATGGGATAGTGAAAATCCTTTTGTTACCAAATCAGATAAAGCATTAAAAGCTTTGTATGAAATATGCAAAAATCAAGCGTAATAAATATTTATAAAATAATAATACTTTTAATAGTGAATGTTTTGCTGTTTTCATGTGCAGCAAACATTCATATTAATCTAAATCCTATTGAACAGGTGAACTACACAATAGAGTATCCAAATGGAAAGATATATCAAATGAGTGCAGTATGTAGTGAAATAATGTGCAGATTTATTTTATTTGATTCCCTTGGTATGCCTGTTGTAGATAAAGAATATAGTAATAATAAATTTAGCAACAAGAAATTTCTACCTCCTAATAATAAATATAATCATTTATTTGCTTATATAATTAACAGTAGAGGTAGTGAAAGTAAATTTGAATATAAGATTGATGGTACAATTGTTACTGTATATAAAAATGAATAATGCTTAAATTAAATGGATAATTATGCACAATGTTTATTTTAGCATTCCAGAAGTGATTTCGGCAGTTGGTTCTGGCAGCAGCTTTTTAGATAATATATTATTAGGTAAATCAGGTATTTCTTTTTCAGATCAATACATTGATAATATATCTGTGCCTCTTGGTGTTGTAAATGATTTAAATATTAATATAAATGATTTGCCATCAAAATTACAGAGTGAGGAATTTAATACAAGAGCTGTGTTTTTACTTATGCCATTGTTGGTCAATATGCAGGATAAGATTAATTACCTTAAGCGCAAATATGGTAGTCATAGAATAGGTGTAAGTTTTGGGACAACCAATCCTGGTATGGAAGAAAATTTATCTGCTATGCGTTATTATATGAAAACAGGTGATTTTTCAAAATATTCAATACATAGAAACAGCTTATATAATCCTGCAAGATTTTGTTCATTATTTTATGATATTCAAGGCCCTTCTTTTACAATATCTACTGCATGCACATCTGGTGTAAAATCAATTATACAAGGATACAGATTAATACAATCTGGTTTATGTGATGCTGTTATATGTGGAGGCAGTGACAGTCTTAACTCACTTACAGTCAATGGGTTTAATAATCTGCAAATATTAAGTAATAATTATTCAAATCCATTTTCAAAAAACAGGGATGGCGTTAATCTTGGAGAAGCCGCAGTATTATTTCTTTTAACAAAGGATCCAGAATACTCTAATATTAGGATTAAATCTTTTGCATCAAATAATGATGCGTTTCATATTACTAAGCAAGACCCTTTTTCACCTTATGCGGTTAATTTGCTTAATGATTTAAAAAAAGGTATGGGTGGAGAAAGTATAGATTATATTAATCTTCATGCTACTGGCACCATTCCAAATGACCAGGTGGAATCTTATGCTATAGAAAAAGTATTTGGCAGTAATGTTTTATGCGGCGGTATAAAACAGCTGACTGGACATACACTAGGTGTTGCTGGAAGTCTTGAGGCAGCCTTATGTGTTATGCTTGTAAATAGACAAAATACTTATTTACCACCACATATATATGACGGAGAATATGATGAAAGTCTTGCAAAAATAAATCTTGTTGCAAAAGGTGATACTAATATATATAAAATACAAAATGCAGCAAGTATTAATTTTGCTTTTGGTGGAGATAATAGCGCCATTGCTGTTGGGTATGATTAATGAAGAGTTTTGAAGATTATAAAGATAAGAAATGTAAACATTTATTATTCCATGGAAATGATATTATTTTAATAGATAAAGTGATAGAATGTGCAGAAAACTATATTATTGTTAATGCTAATTTAAATCAAAATATACCTTTTTTAGATACATATAATGGAGTTAAAGTTTTTAGAACATATAAAAGTATAGAAATGATGGCTCAGAGTCTTGGCTGTTTTCAATATATAAATATGTCTATAATAGGAGAAGGGAAAGCTAAAATAGGTTTTTTACTTGGTACAAGAAAATTTGAAATTTATATTCCACATATAGAATATAGTCAGGAATTATTTATAGAAACAAAACTTTCAGTGCAAAATAATGACGGATTTGGAGTATATGATTCTACTATTTATATTGGAAGTATAGCTGAAAATAATAAGGCAGCTTCTGCAGTGTTAAGTGTTTTAAGTCCAAAAGATGATTTTATTATACAGTTACAAGATAATAATGAGGAAAGATAATGAATATAGCAAAAGAGATATTAGTAACAGGTTCATCACGTGGAATAGGGAAAGCCATAGCTGTTGATTTAAAAAATGCAGGTTATAAAGTTATTCTTCATGGGCGCACTGAAAGCGACGCACTTTTAAAACTTGCACATGAACTTTCTAGTGAGTATGTTGTTTTTGATGTTGCAGATAGTGAAGAAGCTAAAAAAGCATTATATAAATATACAGAAAAAGCATTATATGGAATTGTGTTGAATGCTGGCATATCTAAAGATAATACTTTTGTTGGACTTGATAAAGATGAGTGGGAAAGTGTTATAAATACAAACTTAAATAGTTTTTATAATGTGTTAAACCCAATACTTATGCCTATGCTAAGGAAAAAAGAGGGTAGAGTAGTTGTAATGAGTTCAGTTTCTGGCATTATGGGTAACAGGGGGCAGACAAATTATTCTGCATCAAAAGCAGGTTTAATTGGTGCAGCAAAAGCATTAAGTGTGGAAGTTGCAAGTAGAAATATTACTGTAAATGTTGTAGCACCAGGTTTAATTGAAACAGATATGATAGATGAAAATCTTCCTCTTGATGAAATAAAAAAAGCAATACCTGCAAGAAAATTTGGAAAACCAGAAGATGTAGCACCACTTGTTACCTTTTTAATGAGTCCTTATGCTTCATATATAACGCGTCAGGTCATAGGTGTTAATGGAGGGCTTGTATAATGGGAAGTAGTAAAACTCATAGAGTTTTTGTTACAGGATATGGAATAGTTAGTGCATTTGGCAATTCATGGCAGGAGTGTCGTGCAGGATTTCAGAAAAAAGAAAATAAAGTTATATATATGCCAGAATATACTAAAGTAAATGAATTAAAATCATATTTAGCTTCACCTATTTTGAATTATGAACCTATGCAGGCGCTTACAAGAAAAGATAAACGTTCTATGGGACGAGTTTCATTAATGTCTGTTCATGCTGCACAACTTACAATGCAGTCTGCTGGATTGATATTAAATGATGGAAGTTTATCTGATTTAGTAACCAATGGTAGTCTTGGTGTGGCAGCAGGTTCAAGCACAGGCAGCACTGATGCAATAGTTTCTATGGCAAAATTATTTATTACAGAAAGTTCTGATTGTAATGCTAATACATATATTAAAATGATGCCGCATACTATTGCAGCTAATATTGCAATATATTTTCATATTAAAGGTAGAGTGATTCCCACATCATCAGCATGCACAAGTGCAAGCCATGCAATAGGATATTCTTATGAGTCTATTAAATACGGAAGAATACCTATGATGATAGCTGGAGGTGGAGAAGAATTATGTATGAGCGAGGTGTATGTTTTTGATTCGCTGTATGCAGCAAGCAGAAAAAACAGCACTCCAAACTTAACGCCATCACCTTTTGATAAAGATAGAGACGGTCTTGTACTTGGGGAAGGAGCATGCTTTTTACTACTTGAAAGTGAAGAGTCTATGATAAAGCGTAATGCTAAACCTATCGCAGAAGTAGTTGGTTATGGTTCAACTTGTGATGGAACACATATTACAAGACCACAAAGTCAAACAATGAAAGAAGCTATGGAATTAAGCCTTGGTGATGCTGAAATATCACCAGATAAAGTAGGTTATGTAAATGCTCATGCAACAGCTACAAGTTTTGGCGATATTCAAGAAAGTATTGCTACTAACCAGTTGTTTGGAGAAAATATTGCTATATCATCACTAAAAAGTTATCTAGGACATACTCTTGGTGCATGTGGAGCAATGGAAAGTCTTTTTTCTATTATGATGATGAGTGAAAAAACTTTTTATCCAACTATAAACCTTAACGAAGTAGATAAAGAATGTGCAAAATTAAATTACTTAACAGATATTACTAATATAGATACTGATTATGTAATGAATAATAATTTTGCTTTTGGCGGCATTAATACATCATTAATTTTTAAAAGAGTATAATTTATGAAGTTTTCATTCAATATAGAAAATGTAAAAGCATTTATACCAGAAGAATTTAAAGATAGTTTTTCAGGAACATCGCTTGAAAAATATTGTAGCGTATTTAAGCTTGACCATATACCTTCTATTGAAAGAAGAAGGTTAAGCAAAGGTACAAAATGCGTGCTTTCTATGCTTGAAAATATTGAACAACCATTAGTATATTCTTCATATAAAGGTGAAATTAATAGAAGTTTAGATTTACTCTATTCGCTTGCTGAAAGTGGTGTAGTTTCTCCAACCTCCTTCTCTCTTTCAGTTTTAAATGCTGTACCTGCAGTATCTTCTATTATGTATAAAAATCATAATGATATTACAGCAGTATCTTCCAGCCCATCGTTAGAAAATGCATTATTACAAGCATATATTAATTTATGCGATACAAATAAAAATCAGCTGGTAATTAGTTATTATGAAGGTGCTTATAAAGAGTATTTGAAGCAGGATAATTTATATTGCTGCATATCTATGGAAATGAGTTTTGGAAATAATATTACCATAGAAAAACAAAATTCTGATATAAAGTATGATTTAGCCAGTACAGTCAGTGAAATAGAATTTTTAAAAAATTATGAAAATAAAATTAATTATACCATAACAAGTGATTACTCAAAATGGATGTGGCATTTTAATGATTAGGATTATAAGAGCTTTTGTCCCATTTTTTATGTTTGGCATAATGTGTATAGCTGGCAATATAATTTTTATATTTTTTTTAGTTACACAAATATACAGATTTTCGATTGTAACATACATATCAAGAGATATTGTAATGTTTGCTTGGAAATTATTTTTAGTGATGATAAAATATTTTAAGTGGATAAATTATCCAAAAATTAATATAGATATTAAGGATAAAGGCTGCTTAATTATAGCTAACCATCCATCACTTTTAGATGTTGTTTTTTTAATTGCCCATATAAGACACTGTAATTGTGTTGTGAAAAAAGAGTTAAAAAGAAATATTTTTTTATACCCTGCAATTAAGTGCAGCCGGTATATTACAAATGAATTTAATGAAGAATTTTTAAATAAATGTATTAATTTGCTGCAACAGAAAGAAAATTTAATTATTTTTCCTGAGGGTACAAGAACTGTAGATAAAATAAATATGCATAAAGGTGCGTCATATATTGCTGTATATGGGGCAGAAAAAATAATACCTTTTTATATTACAATTGAGCCAAAATGTTTAGGCAAGTATGATAAATGGTATAATCTGCCTGAAAATATTAATTATAATGTTATACCGCTTGAAGAAATATGCTTAAGTAACTTTGAAAAAAATGTTGCTGCATCTTTAAGAGTGAGGCATCTTCATTCATTTATTAAATCAATATATGAAAATTATAATAAATTATAGGAGAAAAATATGGCATCTGAAAAGTTAAAAGAGGAATTAAAAGATTTAATTATTACTACACTCAATCTTGAAGATATTAAAGTTAGTGATATACAAGATGATGAGGCACTTTTTGGTGAAGGTCTAGGGCTTGATAGTGTTGATGCATTGGAATTATCTCTTGCAATTTCTCAAAAATATAATGTTGTAATTGATAAAAAAGTGGATAATGTTAGAGAAATATTTGCAAATGTTGAGAATCTATCAAATCATATCCAATCTAAATCAAATGGAGGATTATAATGACTGAAAATGAAATATTTGAATTTTTAAAAAATGTTTTAACAGATTATTTTGAAATAGATGCAAATAAAATCACTATGGATGCACGCTTAAATGAGGATTTAGATGTAGACAGCATTGATGCAATAGATATGATGTCTTACATTAAAAAAGAAACTGGCAGAGAGATTGAGCCAGCGCAATTTAAAGAAGTAAAAACTATAAGAGATATTATTGATATCATAATGAAACAAATGAATAATAATGAAAATAATTAACAGCAGTTTGTTTATTTTAGGTATAGCATATCCGTTTATAATTTATTTTTTTAGTAAATCTTTATGGATATTTTTTTTGTTTTTTTCATTATTGTGGTTAGTTAAGTTTATATTGTTATGCAGTGGAAAATATAGTATAGTTAAAAAAAGCAACAATGAATTGGTAAAAATATTTCAGTCTTATTCTGTTTTTTTCAGCAGTAAAGGAGTGTCTTTATTATTTTTTTTGCTGTTTTTTTTAATGTTTTTTATAAAATATATGGATATACAGCTTGAAGAAGTTATATATATATATCCTGTTATAATATATATCATATTTTTTGCTGTATTTATGTATAAAATAAACGAAAAACCATTAATACAGTCTTTTGCAGAACTAGAGCATAAAATAAAAAATTTAGCTCCGCTTACTAATAAGGAAAAAAGATATACACATATACTTACTTATATATGGGCATATTTTTTTTTAATAAGTGCACTAATATGTATATTTTTATCTTTGCTTGAAAATAAAAAATACTGGTTTTTCTATACTGGTGCAGCAGGGTATTTATTAACAGGTATGTTATTTATCTCAGAGAGAATATTAAGAAGTAAACTTATTAAAATTATAAAATAGAGTGATGATTATGAATCAATTGCATGTTTTAAACATATCTAAAAATAATATGGATAAATTTATTCAAGTTTTTGATAAAAATGATTATAATGATATTGTATTAAATATAACTTCTAATATTTTATTTATAGATGTGTTTGCAACACTACTTTATATGCAGGATAATCACTCACTTGTTAACAAAATTATAGTAGCTCCTGTTATAGCTAATGATAAATCATGTATGATTATAAATGATGAATTTTGTAGAAAAGCAGGTTTGCAGGATTCTGATTTTGACAGGGAGATAGATGCTTTTGATTTTTTCCAAAAATACAACAACACTTTTTTTTATTTAAAAACATCAGGTAGCACAGGTGAGCCTGTATTAATAAAAAAATATATCCACCAGATGATTAATGAAGCAGAATGTTTGAAAGACTTTTTATGTTTTCAGCCTGAAAGCAAAAGTGTATGTTCTATTGTGCCACACCACCACATGTATGGTCTTACATTCGCAGTATTTTTACCTATTGTTAACAAATTTTCTATCATAGAATACAGTCCTGTTCTTGAAAATTTAAGTCAGTTTACTGAAAATATTCTTGTTACATCACCTGAATTTTTAAAAAAATTAATATTATATGATAACGAGATTACAACTAAGAAGATAAAAAATATAGAGCTTATTATTACAGCAGGTTCAGTATTAGATGAAAAAATAAGAAATTCATTAAAAAATATTACTGATGCAAAAGTATTAAATATATATGGCAGCACAGAAACTGGGATTATAGCTTCCGATTTGGGAGATGGTTTTAGATTATTTAAATCAGTAAAAATTTTAAATTATGATGGTATAAATGAACTTACATCAAACTGGTCTGACAAATATATATTAACCGACGAGATTAAAGTGACTGATGACAGACTTGAAATTTATGGCAGAAGTGACAGGGTTGTGAAAATTGCAGATAAAAGATTTAGTCTTGATATGGTAGAAAAATATATTAAACAATCAGATTTAATATATGATGCTTATGGATATGTTATAAATAACCGTATAGGAGTTTTAATATCACTTACAGAAAATGGCAGAACTACTTTTAGAAATACTGGTAAAAAAGGCATTGTAGAAGATATTGAAAAATATACTCAAAATATGTTTGGCACAAATATAAGACATTATAAAATTGTGTCCCATATATATAGAAACAGCAATGGTAAACTTATAAAAAAAGAAAATGATATATTAATTTCAGCAAAAAATCATATAAAATTTAAACAGGAAAATATAGAAAAAAAACAAGACGGTATATATGCCTTATTTTCTGCTTTAATAAGTGATGATATATTTTATCTGCCAGCACATTTTTATAATTTTCCATTAATACCAGGTTTTATAGAATTAGACCATATAATTAAATTAGCAGAAAAATTTGGATATGATTATACTAAAATTAATAAGATTACAAATTTAAAATTTTCAAATTTTATAAGACCTTATGATAAAATAATTGTTGAACTAATAATGAGCGAGAATCTTGTAAAATTTATCATAAATGTAAATAGTGCAAAGGCAGCATCTGGGAGTATAAAATATGAAGAATAAGCTTTGTTTTTTAATTCCATATTTTAACCATCCAGAAAACATAAATAAACTATTAAATTCATTATTAACATACCAACTTCCTATTATAATTGTAGATGATGGTTCTAATCCACCAATAACCAATGTTTTAACAGTAAACAGTCCTTTGATTATTATAATAAGGCATAATATTAATCAAGGGAAAGGCAGTGCAGTGATGGCAGGTATGAAAAAAGCAGTAGAGATGAATTTTCACAGCTGTTTTCAAATAGATGCAGATGCTCAGCATGATTTACTTAAAATTAAAGAGTTTTTAGAAATTTATAAACACAGTACAGACACTTTAATATGTGCAAAGCCAGTTTATAGTGCAGATATACCAAAATCAAGATTATATGGTAGAAAAATTACGGCTTTTTGGGTTTATATAAATACACTCGGTGCTGTAAAAGAAGACAGCATGATAGGAATGCGTATTTATCCTTTAACAAAAATATCTAGCATTTTAAAATCAGTAAAAGGTAAAAGAATGGATTTTGATACAGATATTTTATTAAGTTACTATAAAAATAATGTAGAAATAAAATGGATAGATGTAAATATTTCATACAGTGATAATAATGTAAGCCATTTTAGAATGATAAAAGACAATATACTTATTTCTTTGATGCATACTAGGCACTTTCTTTCTTTACCATTATTATTATTTAAAAAAATTACAGGCAGGTTATAAAACAATTGGAAGAAAAAAAATGGTGGAATAAAAAGGAAAAAGCAGGTTTTTTCTTATTAAAGCTAACGCTTTATCTTGTTATTATTCTGCCTGCTTTTATATTAAAGATTGTTATTTTTATTGTTACTTTATTTTATTATATTGTAAATAAAGAAGAAAGAAATAATATTGCTACATATAGAAATAATTTAAAAAAATATTTTAATGATGAAGTAAAAGAAATATTATCACATACATCAGTTTTTAGTAATTTTTATGCTTTTTCTGAAAGCATTTGCGATAAGATTGCTGTATGGAAAGGTAAAATAGAATATAATGATTTAGTATTTGCAAATATTGAATATTTGCATAATGAATTAAGTTTTGGTTTTGGAGATATAAATAAATCAGGTCAGATATTATTAGTAAGTCATTTTGGTAATATTGAAGTGCTTAGAGCAATAAGCAGGCATATTAAAGAAACTAAAATTGCAATTTTAGTTTATCAAAAAAATAGCCAGGCTTTTGCAAATATAATTAATGAAATATCTAAAACAGATTTAAAAGCTTATGATGTAGAAGATTTATCAATAGATAAAATGCTTGAATTAAGTGAACTTTTAAAAAACGGGTCACATATAGGAATAATGGCAGATAGAGTATCTATTAATGATAAAAAAAATATAAAAGTAAAGTTTTTAGGAGTGGATTGTTATTTACCTACAGGAGCTTTTATTTTAGCTGGCTTGCTAAAATGTCCTGTTACTACTATATGGTGTGAAAAATATCAAGGAAAATATCATATTGAACTTGAAAAAATTGCAGATAGTATAGTTTTATCAAGAAATAAAGAAGAGTCAGTCAGGAAGTATGTAGAAAAATACATTTCAATACTTGAAAAACATGTTAAGAATAATCCTTCTCAATGGTTTAATTTTTATAATTTTTGGCAGGTAACAAATGAAAACAATAAGTAATATAACACATCATAAGGTTGAATTTTATGATGTAGATTCTATGAATGTAATGTGGCATGGAAATTATGTTAGGTTTATAGAGGCAGCAAGATGCAGTCTTTTAGATAAAATAGGCTATAATTATATGCAGATGAAAGAAGATGGGTATGTTTATCCTATTGTTAAAATGGATTTTAAATATATCTCTCCTGCTTTTTTTGGCGATGAATTACGTATTACATCCACAATTATAAACTATGATGGATTATTAAAAATAGCTTATGAAATATATAATACTACTACTAACAAGTTATGTGCAAAATCTTCTACATCACAGGCAGCTGTAATGATAGATGGATTTCAGACAATGTTTACATTAAACAGTGAATTTTTAGCTAAAATTGAGGTGTATCTTGAAAATAGTTAGTTTTCTTTTTATCTTTTTTATTTCTGCTGGTAATATTTTTGCTTTTTCTGTAAATGAATTAGAAAAAGTGATGGTGAATGATAATATTAATGGAGAGTTTCATCAGGAGAAAATTATTTCAGGATTTCCAAATCCTATTCTTACAAGTGGTCAATTTAGTATAAAAAATAAAGAGTTACTTTGGATAACAGAAAAACCACGTAATAGTTCTATTAAGATTAATACAGATGGTATATTTAGCCTGTCAAGTAACGGTGTATGGTCTAAAATCCAAGGTCAGTATGATAAAAGTATGTTTTTGGATATAGTAAATATGAATTTTAAAAAGATTAATTCTATTTTTGATATAGATTTATTAGGCAGTTCTAATAGCTGGGTAATGAAATTAAAACCTAAAACTCATATTGCAGGTAAAATATTTAAAAGTATTATTATTAAAGGTGGTGTTTTTGTTTCAAGTATTGAAATAGTTGAAGAAAATGGTGATAAAACTATAATGAAGTTTTTAAATGTTTCCACTAAGGAGAAATAAATATAAAAAAAATAATTATTTTTTTAATATTTTTTACAGTTTGGACAGTATCTTTATTTTATATATTTGTCAATATTAAAGTAATTGATACAAATATATATAGTCTTATAGATATAGAAAATGAAAGTGTCTTATTTAATAAGAATAAAAATCTTTCAAGCAGTATATTATTTTTATTTGATAATATAAGTAATATAGATACAGTTTCACAGTTAAATAATAAATATAATATTTTTAAATCAATTAATACTGGAGCAGCATCTAATTATGAATCCTTTATAAATGATATTGATTTATTAAAAACAGCAGCATTAAAGAGAAGTTATTTAGAAGATATTAAAGATAATTCTACTGATTTTTTTAATAAACATATAGATGCTCTATTAAATTCATTTATTATAAAAATTCTTCCATTGGAAAAAGATTTTTTTATGCTTTCAAGTCATTCTGCACTGCTTGAAAGTGGCGGTAACTTTAAATATGATATTAAGAATGATGTGCTGTATACTATTTATGATAATAAAACATATTATATGGTGCAGGCTGTTTTATATGATAAATATAATCCAACTCATCTTTTATATTTAGTTAAAGATTTAAAGCGCAGTTTAGGAAGTAGTGTTATAATAAGTGGTGGAGCATTATTTAATGCTGATGGCCATAAGCAGGGTATAAATGAAAGTATTTATATGACTATACTTTCCATATTACTAAGTGCACTTATACTTCTTACTGCCTTTCGTAAAAAAAGTATTTTATATTTAATGACTACTATTATTTTCAGTCTTACATTAGGGTTGGCAGGCTGTATTTTTATATTTGGCACTATCCATATATTAAGTATCATAGTAAGTGCCAGTTTAATTGGTTTAGTTGTTGATTTTTCTTTGCATTGGCTTGCAAATAATCAAAATAAAGTCATAAAGTCATCGTCTATTAAGTTAATAGTTAAATATCTTATAGTTAACTTTATAATAACAGCAGTTGGTTATATGCTTTTTATGTTTTCTTTTATGCTGCTTTTGCAGCAGATTGCTGTTATATCCATTATTACTCTTTTTGCTTCACTTGTATATACAATTTTTTTCTTACCTTATATATTAGATGGTGCATATTATACAACAAGTAATATTTTTAATAAAATATTTCATAAATACCTAAAAAGCATTGATTTCTTAATGTCCTACAGATTATTTGTATTATTGATTACAGCAGTTATAATTATTGCAGGCAGTATAAAACTTATAACTACATCAAATTTTTCAGATAATATAAAAAATTATTCTTCTATCAATAAAGATTTCTTACACGATACTATTATAGCTGGTGATATAACTGGCATGAAAAATCCCTCTAACTACCTTGTTATAGATAATTATACTATTGATAAGGAACATAAGTTAATAATATCTTTATTGGAAAATAATTTAATTAATAATTATAAAGGTTTAAGTCAAGTTTTTTTAAGTATGCCTGAGCAGGCAGTTTTGAAAGATATATTTAGTAAATCTAAAGATAACAGCAGTATAATAAATATGTATATTGAAACTGGTTTTGATAAGAATTTTATTGAAGAAGAATTTAACAAAGCATTATCTTTCAAGATTATGGATATTAGCGAAATACTTAATATTAACACAGCTGCTCCATTTAGATATTTTTATCAAAATAATCATGGAGTAGTATTTTTTGAAAGTAATAAATCATATAATGATTTAATTGATAATAATACTTTTAAAAATATATTATTTTTGTATGATGCTGAATATTATAATCTTGTAGAGATGATTAATATGTATTTTAGTCAAATCAAAAGTCATGCTGTTATTTTGAAATTAATAGGAATTTTTGTAGGATTTTTTATATTATCCATTGTATTTTCATTAAAAAAATCATTAAAGATAAGTTTTGCAGTATTGTTATCGCTGCTTTTTGCTATATCTATATTTTCTATTTTATCAATAGATATAAATATATTTGCAGTATTTGGTTTTATACTTGCTGGAGCTGTTGGAATAGATTATGCTGTTTTAATGCTTAATGAAAATATCAATGAGTTAGACAGATATTTTGGAATATTTACATCTGCCTTAACAAGTATGGTGTCTTTTGTAATATTAACAACAAGTGCTACATATGCCGTATTTACATTTGGATTAAGCGTTGCATTATCACTATTTATATTCTTATATATCTTACCATTATTTGCTTTTTATAATAAAAAAGCGGGGATAACCCCGCCTAATTAGAAATAGTTTACTGCTATATTTTTTTCTAGATTTGGTATCCAAATACCAAGATATTTTTTATGTATAACTTTTTTCTCTTTATTGGCTTTTAAATTTTCACTGTCAACATATACATAGTTATAACCATCTTTACTATATACTATTTTTGTAATAACCCACCAGTTACCGCCATATAATCTTAAAGTTATTTCACCATTTTTATTTTCTATAACCTGCCATCCTAAATCTGCGGCTGCTTTTAATGCTGCATTTTTAAACTTTTCTGTATTGACTGGAGTAATAACAGCCCTTCCTGTAACATTGGTAAAGTCATCAGCTATAGTTGCTGCAAATAAAGTTGCAGAAGGTTTTTGGTTTGGATTAAAATAGAAATTACCAATATTTCTTTCTAAATTTGGTATCCATCTGTTTGTATAGTTGCGATGTATTTTATTTTTTGCAGGGTTTGCATCTAAATTGTAGCTGTCTACATATTCATACCAGTATTCATCAGCTGTATAACACACCTTAATGATAACCCACCATGATTTGCCTTTTGCAAGTTTTAATGTAGTTTCTCCGTCAGAATTTTTTTCAACAATCCAGCCTAAATTTGTAGCTGCTTTAATGATGCTCTCCTGCATTAATTTTGTATCAATAGGTGATATAACACTTCTGCCTTGTATTATTTCAAAATTTCCTTCTTTTGCTGGTATTTTTTTTACAGGTGCAGCATGTGTAAATGATGTAAACATTGCTAAAAGCATAGTAAATAATGCAATCTTAAATAATTTTCTTTTTATCATAATGACCTCCATTAATATTCTTATCATATTATAAATAATGTGACAAGCAAAATATCTATCATATTGGTAATTAATATAATCTATTTCATTTTTAATCTAAAGATTAGCGAACTGATTTCATTTTATCTTATTCTTTTTCATTCAGTGAATAAAATTTCACAAGAATAATAATTTTATTCTAAATTTAGAATAAGATAAAACAAACTAATTTTAAATTTAGAATTTCATTTTCTAAAATAATCATAAGTGTTTTTCTTGTTTTTTATCTGTATAACATATTAATATAAAAAGAAAAAAAGTAGACAACTTTATAGTGTTGAGATTGGGTAAAAAAGACTATAAAAAAATATTTTTAATAAATATAAAATTTTTCTTGCAATTTATTGTTTTTATGTTAAGCTTAAAAAATAAGGAGGTGCTGCATGGTTTTAGATTATGTAATACTGTTTATTCTAATATGTGTTTTCATTATTCTTATATGGATATTGAAACATTCTAACTCAAATAATAAAGGATTACTGCATTTATCAGAGTTTGAAAACAAGATTGGGCAGTTTGATACATCTTTTCGTGATGAGTTTTCTCGCAATAGAAATGAGTTGGATTCCAAGTTAATTTCTTTTTCATCTATGGTTGATACTAAACTTTCAGAATTAAGTGATAGTTTATTGAAATCATCATCAGACATGAGAATGGAAGTTGGAAATGCTTTGAAAGATTTTGAAAAATCTTTCAGGCAGCAGTCAGATAAGCTTTCTGAGATACTAGAACAAAAAATAGATTTATTAAATAAAAATATGTCTGAAAGTGCAAAAGACAGCAGAGAAGAATTAAAAACATCATTAGCATCATTTTCTACTCAATTGTCAAACAGTATAAAAGAATTTAATGAAACACAGGATAAGTTAAAAGATAATATTGGTACTAATTTAAATACTATTAGAGATTCTATGGATAAAAAATTAAAAGATATTCAAGAAGATAACAGTAAAAAATTAGAGCAAATGAGAGAAACTGTTGATGAAAAACTTAATAAAACATTAGAGGACAGGTTAGGAGCATCTTTTAAACAGGTTAGTGACAGGTTAGAGACAGTTCATAAAAGCCTTGGGGAAATGAGCACTCTGGCTCATGGTGTTGGAGATTTGAAAAAGGTGCTGTCAAATGTAAAAATAAAAGGTATTGTTGGTGAGTATCAGTTATATAATATATTAGAGCAGGCGTTAGCTTCAAGCCAGTATGAACAGAATGTGGCAGTTAAAAAAGGCAGCCAGGAAAGGGTTGAATTTGCTATCCGTATTCCAAGTAAGGATAGTGATGATAAATATATTTATTTACCAATTGATGCAAAATTTCCTACCGATAATTATGAAAGATTAATGGCAGCCTATGAAAAAGGTGATACTGGCGAAATTTCTGAATATTCAAAAGCTTTGGAAAACAATATTAAAAAATTTGCTAAAGATATTCATGATAAATATATAAATCCACCAGCAACAACAGATTTTGCCATAATGTTTTTACCATTTGAAGGACTTTATGCGGAAGTTATGCGTATTCCTGCATTATTATCTAATATCCAGTCAAATTATAATGTGATAATTACAGGACCTTCTACCATTTTAGCACTTCTTAATAGTTTACAAATGGGTTTTAGAACATTAGCTATTGAGAAAAAGTCTGGCGAGATAGCAAAAACATTAAGAGCAGTAAAAACTGACTTTAGTAAATTTGCTGATTTACTTGATAAAACAAGAAAGAAAATTAATGAAGCAGGTGATACCCTTGACCAAATAGGTAATAGAAGTAAACAGATTAATAGAAAATTAGGAAAATTTGAAGAATTGCCTGAAAATGTTGCAAACAGCATTTTAGGCGCAGAAAATATAGAAGAATAGGAGAAAAATATGAGTACACAAATATCTCAAATCACTAAAGAAGCATTAGACAGGCTTTTAACTTATCCAGATATTGAAAAAATATCTCTTAAAACAATTGAAGGGGAATGGGAAGCTGCAGTCAATAAAGTTACCACATCTTCTACTCTGCCTGATAAAAAATGTCCTAAAGAAACATTTTGTACTATATGTTTATCTGGAGAATTAAAAGGACTAAATTTCCAAAAGGATTTATTAGATGGAGAAAATGCTAACTATGCTAGAGAATTAATTAGGCTTCTTAAAACAGGAAAATATTCAAAAGATAATAAGCAGGAACTATGGGAGAAAGTGTTACTAAAATGCGGTAAAAATAAAACTCTTAAGCATAATGGTCAAACAGATGTGGCATTAGTATTTTATGAATTAGGATATATATAGTTATACAGCTAAAACTATATTATACAAATAATTGATAATATATGATTTTAAAACAGTGCAGAATAAATTTTCATAAGTATTTGAAAACTTAAACTGTATAGCTATTAATAGCTGATATAATAGCTATTATAAAAATATTAGATAAAACACAGCATTGGATATAATATCAGACTTATCTACTGATATACGTATTCTTGCCGTAAGATAAAAATTAGTCAATCAAAGGCTGGCAAGCATTTCGCGAGTCAGCCTTTGATATATAAAATAAAAGATAAATAATCATTTCCCAGTTAAAAATTATGCTGTTTTATTAGACTATAAAATAAGTGATTGTTTATAGAGTTTATGGGAAATTATGGGAAAATGAAAATTGAGAAAGGTATCTGCCTTCTAAAATAATTTATCCTAAATTATTTTTTAGGTCTGCTTGCTCACTGTTGCAGACCTTCTGCCTGCTTTCCTTCCTATTCATTGGCGTTTGCTTACTTTGAATCCCTTGTAAATAAAAAAGGACAGTATTACTACTGTCCTTTTATACTTACGGAGAGAGAGGGATTCGAACCCTCGATATACTTTTAATAAAATATATGTATGCTCTATAAAAATATGTTACATCAATAAGTTATAATACATAGTTGCATTTTTGTTTTGTAACATAAAAGCCTAGTTTTTGTGGGAAATCGTGGGAAAAATGGCTTTTGAATAACTTCTCGTGGGAAAATCATGGGAAAATTTATGGGAAAAAATCTGTAGAAAATATTCTAACAAGTATGCGATTTTGAGTATGATTTATTGCATAAGGAATTTAATTGTTTTTTATAGATTTTTTTAAAGAATTGCGAACTTTTTTAAATATGGACAATCTGTATATATATGTGAGTCTGACTAATTACCTTTTAGAACTTATTAATAAAATTTTAGAACTTAATTAATATTTACACCATACTACATATTTTTACTCACACTACTTTTCTACTTTACTTTTAAAATGATAGAGGTGTAAAAATGCGTAAAAAACAGTTATTTGACAATGAGTATTATAATGATTTACTCCAAAATGAAATTGAAAAAATAGCACTGGCTACAGGAAAACAGGTTGTGGTTAATATCACTATTCCTAAGCAGAAAGAATTTCTAACAACACAAGATGTAGCAGATATGCTTGGTATAAGTAAAAAAAGTATAACTAACATGATATCAAGGAAACAATTTCAAGAAGGTGTCCATTATAGTAAAAAAACAGGACAGGTGCTATTTTTTTATCAAGCTTTGAAAGATTTATACACACCAGAATACTATAAACGCGTAGGATAGTTAATTAGTATTGTAATAAAGTATATGGTTTTTGAAGAGCTTTGTGCCTGCTTGTATTCAGCTTAACTGCAGTAAATGGTTTTGGAGCAGTTAGTATGATTAAAGCAGGCACTGTTTTATCACTTTCTGATAGTATTACAATTACATGTTCATTATGAATATGGGAAAAATAACATGAGCTTTTAATAATCATTATTGAAGAATACCTAAAGATTCGAGCCTGTATCAAATTTTGTGTAAACTGTTTAATTTCCGTATTCCATCACAAATCTATTTAAAGCAGGCTTCCAGTTTCTG
>CALVEY010000026.1 GCA_944326705.1 uncultured Mucispirillum sp. | reverse complement strand
GAAAATATAAAACACAAATTTTACTGTAAAATAATTACTTTTCTATGCAGTTTTAAAAAATGGGGTACCCCCAGAAATAATTAATTATTGCATACACATATTATATAGTATATACTTAAACCAAATATCATATTAAATATTTAAATTAATAATCATATATTATTACGAGGGTAAAATGTTTTTTTCTAAAAAAAGTTATACTGTAAGCATACCAGGCAGGAATATTACTTTAGAAGCAAAATCAGGCACAAACCTTTATAAACTTCTAATTGATGAAAACCTTATAAACCCTACATTATGCAATGGTGCAGGTCAGTGTGGCAAATGTAAAATGCGATATCTCAGCCCAAACCCTCCAAAACCTGTATATAAAGAAACACTTATACTTGCAAAAGTAAATATTGATGCAGGTTACCGTCTTGCATGCCAGCAGGTAATAAAAAAGAATATTGAAATAGATATAAGTGAAATATCATCACCAGCTAAATTCTTTAATACTGAAAATAAACCAGAAATTAAAAAAGATGAGGCAGAAGAAGATAATATAGAAGAAAATATGCAGGAAACACTAGAAGAAACTTCTGCTGTTCAAGAAGAAGATGAAACTGTATCTATTAATGATTTCAGCCCAGAGCAGAATAACAAAAGCTCTTTTGACATAAGAAAAGAAGAAGGTCCAACTGACGGTATACTGCTTATTCAGCAAAGAAGCGGTATCAGATATTACTGCTATTCTGCAGCTATTGACAATATAGTATCTGAAGGCACTCATCCATATAATGAGCCTTTAAGAGATATTATAGATAACGATATGCTGCCAGACTTTTTATATTCTGAGCTTAAAATAAGAGATATAGAAAGGGTTATGGTATTAATTGAAGGAAATGACAGCTATGGTGCTGAAACAAAAATGGATATGTTTAGGTATCTTAATTTTGAAATAGGCACTCAGCAGTATGAAATGATTATGCCGCGGGGCAGCAAAAGTTATGATATTACTCACTTTTTCAGGCTGTTAAATGCAGATAATGCTAATCAGCTAATATTTTCTCTTGATATGCTTAACAGGTGCCATTATGCAACACCAAAACTTTTTACTGATATGCATTTTCCATTTTTAAGAAATAATAATTTAGTGGCAGTAAAACCAAGAGGTTTAAATCCAATTACATCATTTAATGAAAAATTAGAGCCTGCAACTGTTGAAAGTAAGGAAAAAGATATTGACGGTATTACATTAACAGCACTTTTACAGTTTGTAAAATTAATGCTTAAAAATGGCATTATTAACAGCAAATTTCAGCTTCGCCCTAGAAGTGAGCTTGCAAAACAAAATGTGCCCCTTGGTATGTCTGTAAGAGTATATGGTCAGGAAACACCAGAAGGCTATTATATATACAGGGACAGGTTTGCAGAAATTGTTATTACTCAAAGCGAGCTTAATGAGCTTTATCAAATAAGGTCATATATCCGCTCAGTAATAGACTATACAAGGGAATGTATAGGTGTAGTTGACGGGCTTATTTTTTATACTACTCAAACCCATGATGATTTAATAAACTTAATGGTTGATTTAGAGTTTATACCAAAAGAGTTTGCAAATAAAGTAATATACCGCCCTGGTGAAGCTACTGTGCAGGCTATTAAATTATTTAAGGAAAAAGATGTGCCTACATTTTTACAGGTGCATTTTAACAATATAAAAAGAATAGATTTACTTGATGATGCAGACTTTCAAAAAGCTGCAGTATCAAATTTTTTAGAAATATAAAAAGTAAGGAGTTTATGAATGAGTAATCCAGTATTTAGTGACAGTGCATTTGACAGAGCAGGTTACAGTTCAAATGCAAACAGTATGACTGTAAACGGCTCTATTATGAAAACATTTATTTTAGGGCTTGTATTTATTATTACCAGTTTTGTTGTAATAGCTTATATGCCTAATTTTTATGGCTCTATAGGGACAGTAATTACAGTTTCTGCCATAGGTGCTTTCGTGGTAGGGCTTATTATTTCTTTTAAACCAACAACAGCACCAGTATTATCTGTAGTTTATGCAGTTTTAGAAAGTGTAGTTGTTACAGTAATTTCTATACTTTTTAACCAGCAGTATAATGGTATAGTATTTGAAGCAGTTGCTTATACAATGATTGCATTTTTTACAATGCTTATTCTTTACAGGCTCGGAGTAATCAGAGCAACAGAAACATTTAAGTCTGTAATAATAACTGCAACTGCTGCAATAGCTATATCATATATTATATTATTTATATTATCATTTTTTGGTATTCGTCCAGAATGGTTTTATGGCAATTCTACATTAAGTATTGCAATTAATGCTGTTATAATAGTTGTGGCTGCATTAAATTTAATCCTTGATTTTGATTTTATAGAGCAGGGCTCTGCAAGAAATATGCCTAAATATATGGAATGGTATGCAGCTTTTGGATTAATTGTAACTATTATATGGCTTTATCTTGAAATATTAAGAATATTAAGTAAAATAAAAAGCAGATAAAATAAAATCAGACTGTCAAAAAAGTTATTGATTATTTTAAACTTATAATAAGAAATATTATCTGTATTAAAAATTAATCTGTTTAACTAAACTTGGAGCGTGTATCCAAGTTTAGTTACCCTTAAAGCCTAATAAAATGCTGGTTCTATAAGACCAGCATTTTTTATACATTTTGATTATAAATTATTCTGAATTATTTACATGCTTCTTTATAGCCTAATCGGCAGGCTTTATTAAGATAATTCATAGCCATATTAATATTTTTTATAATACCATATTTGCCTGTATTTAAAAGATATCCAATAGTGTAGCAGCCTGAAGCATAATCCATTTTACACGATTTTTCAAAAAAACCTAATGCTTTATCAGTATCATGTGGCACGCCTTTACTGTATAAATATAATGCTCCAGCATACAGGCATGATTCTGGGTTGCCTGCATTACACTCCCTGATAAGCATTTTATTTGATTTACTGTAATATGCTTCTGACTGGTCAATATCCTGCGGTATAATTCTGCTTTCAGAATAAAGCTTGCCCATCATATAGCATGCTCTGCCGTTGCCTATCTCGCAGGATTTAATATAATATCTTGCAGCCTTTACATGGTCTGCCTGATGAGAAAGCCCCATATAGTATATATTTGCAAGAATATAGCATGCTTCTCCGTTTTTTTCGCTGCAGCCTTTTTCTGATAATGCAAAGGCAGTAATATAATCTCTATTCTGATATGCAGAAAGACCATAGTCCTGATTATTTTTATTACATGCTGCTGTTAAAGAAAATAAAATTATAATTATTAAAAACTTTTTCATATTATCACCATTAATATACTACTTTAATGTACATGCAGAAATAAAGCCAAGCTGGCATGCTTTGTCATAATATCTAAGGGCAGAGCCTTCATTTTTTTCAACACCATACCCGATAGAGTACATATCACCAAGCAGTTTACAGCCGTATGGGTTGTTAAAATCGCATGAAGTTAAAATATAATCATAACTTTTTTCTTTATTTATTCTTGAAACTTTTGTGTATCTTTTATACATATTTCCAAGATATACACACATATTAGATGCACCGCTTTTGCACATTTTATCTGCCTGATTAACAATGCTGTCTGCATTTTTAAGCTCAATAAATTTATATGTGTTATACATATCAATTAATTTTAAGCATCCGTCAGTGTTATGGTTTGCACATGATTTTTCATAAAAAGAAAAGGCTTCTGTTTTATTATCCATTTTATAAAAATAATAATCTCCAACAGCAAGGCAGCCTTTTCCATAACCCATATCACATGATTTTTTAATATAATTTAAACCTTCTTCATGGGGGTCATAAATACAGCCGTTTACATACATAAGACCTAGCTGCATACAGTCACTGCTTTTATTATCACTGCAGTTTTGCAGAAATGCAGTAGAAGCCATTTGATAATAAGCATCTCTTTTTTTATCATTTGCTCTTACTGCTCTGCCTTCATCATAAAGTTTACCAATATACATGCAGGAGGCAGGGTATTTATTAACACAGCCCTTTGTAAAAAGCTTTAATGCAGTGCTGTCATTCTGCTCTACATATTTTCCTTCTAAATACATTATGCCCAGAAGATTGCAGCTTTCAAAATCTAATTCATCGCATTTTTTTTCAGCAATCTGTAATGCAGCTGCAATATTGCCGTTATCATAGGCAGACTGAGCACTGTTTAGATAGTATTCTGGTATATATAAATAAGCATCAGCACCTTTAAATTTGGCACAGCTTGAAACAAAAACAATAAAAAATATTAAAAATATAAAAATTTTACTTTTCATTTTTCCTACTTTTGTTTAAAGATATATAATAAGTGTATAATAAAAGCTTTAATTTATCAATTATAAAGATTGCTTTATACAAAATTTTGAGGGATTGATGAAAAAAATAATGGTAATGATTGCATTTATGTTATTTTTTTATCCAATGCAGTTATTATGTAAGCCTATTTTTAATATTTTAGACAGCGAATGTATAGTATTTATACAAGGCTCTGAGCTTGACAGCAATATTAGTGCGCCCTTAGAAGTATTTTTGAAAACAGTAAATAAAGCAAACTTTCAAATATGGTATATTAAAAGCGACCAGTATTCACGGATAAAATTTAATAATAACACATATTTAGAGCTTGATAATTATCCAGATGATACTACAAGTATATTTTTATATAAAAAAGGCAGGTCTTATTATAATATTGATTTAAATGATGAAAATTTAGATGTTAAAGTAAACAAATATTTTGGCAGACAGGTATTTCCTGTATTTGATAAACGCAATAAAAGCATATATGAAAAAGAATATCAAGGCGCTATTTATATAAATTACAGCGAGCAGGAACTATATGAGCTGCAGAATGGATATCTTGATGAGCAGGAATATGAAGTTTATATGCAGGCTCAAAGGCAGATGAAAAATAAATTAAGAACTAATATGCAGATATTAAAAATTCCATATAAAGAAGCACAGGGAAATGTTAAAACAATAACTTTTCCAAACAAATATATAGTAGATTTAGATGATAAGGGCGGTAATGTAATATTATTTATTCAAGGCAGCGAGCCATTTATTGTGCCTGTATCATCTTTAGATATTACAAACCTGAATAAATTTTTCAGTAGAGGCAGGTAGTATGGTATCTTTATTTAAAATGAGTAAGTCAGTAAATTATTTTGTAAAAGCATACTGTAAAGACGGAGAGATAGTAACAGGAGTTGTTGCTGCTTATACAAGACCTGAAGATAACCCAAAAGAAAGAACAGGCTTTATAGAAGTGGATAAAAAAAGCCATTATATAGTCTTAAAACAGTATGAGTTAGATAAACTTGAAGTATATGATGCATCAGGCAGAATGGTAAATACTGAGCCTACTGTATTTGATAAGTTTAAATATTTTATGCTTGGCAGAGATATTAATAAATAACAAAAGGAGTTATAATGAAAAAGATTATCGTTATGGGAGTTGGCAACTATATCTTATCTGATGAAGGTGTAGGAATACATGTTATCAGAGAGCTTGAAAAAATGCAGTGGCCTGAAAATGTGGAAATATATGACTGTGGAACTACTGGTATATTATCTTTTCATAAATTTGTAGAAGCAGATATTTTAATAGCAATTGATGCAATCGCTTTAAAAGAAGAGCCTGGCACAGTAAGAGTATATGATAAAGAAGATATTATGCTTTCTAAAGTGCCTATGAAAATATCACCTCACCAAATAGGCTTTCAGGAAACACTTTTTCAGGCAGAGCTTCATTCCCATGCTCCAGAAGTTGTTACATTAATAGGTGTTGTGCCAGAATCTTATGCAGCAGGAACAGAGCTTTCTGAATGTATTGCAGAAAAACTTCCTGAAATTATAGAAACAACTATCAAGTATATTAATAAATATATAGAAGAATATAAAAACTGCTAGAAAGGTTTAGTGGACTGCTACTTTTGGGCAACACTTACAGTATCAACTGCTTTTTGCAGCTTAGCATATTCTTTTAAGACTTTATTGCTGTATGCTTTTGGCAGCCTGTTTTCACGCTTTGCTCTAAACATATTAGCAGGGCCCATATTATAGGCTGCAAGGGCATATTCCAGGTTGCCATTTGTTTTATTTAAAAGATATTCCATATATGCAGTGCCTAAAGCTATATTTGTTTTTGTATCAAAAAGGTTGCTGTTTTCAAGTATATCTTTATCTGTTTTTTTATTAATATAGCGTGCAGTATCTGGTAAAAGCTGCATTAAGCCTTTTGCACCTTTATGGGATTGTGCATGAGTATTAAATGTGCTTTCTACCTGAATAAGTGCAATAACAAGAAGAGGGTCAAGGTTATGCTGCTGAGCCTGTTCTGTAATTATAGAAGCAAGCTCTAAACGCTCTTTGGAGCTTAATCTTTTAGCTGCACTTTGCTGCAAAGCGTAGTCAGTTATAAGTATATTCTGGTGGTTTGTAATAGCCTTATTTTTCTCATATATTTCAAGAGAAAGTTTGTTAAGGCGCATGGTATCCTGCATAAGTGAAATTTTATATTCATTATTCTTTTTGTCAATATATGGGGACAGGAGTATAGGCAGAATTGTTAAACAGCCTAAAACTACAGCTATCAAATAAAATGGCGGAGTAATGTGAAAGAAAAAATTTTCCAACTTAGACAAAATAGTTTTAATATTCATAATATATAATTAATACAAAATCACTTAGTGTCAAGTGAAAAATGAAATATTAAACACAATTACACATTTTATATAACTTTTTTTAAGGTGCACAAGTGGAATACACATTCAACAGTATGATTTTTAATGATATAACAATATGCCAGCTTAAAAATAACGGCTTCCGCTTTGGCTGTGATTCGCCAGTTCTTGCATGGTTTACTCATGCAAAAAAGAAGTGGCATATTGCAGATGTGGGTAGTGGAAGCGGTGTTATAGCTGCATTAATTGCAAGGGCATATAATGCAAAAGTAACAGCAATAGAAATGCAGGCAGAAATGTTTGAATGTTTAAAACAGACTGTATCATTATGTAATATGCAGGATAAAATATCAGTAATTAATGCAGATATAAGGCAGATGAAAAAAGAAAAACTTTATGATGCAGTAGTGTGCAATCCGCCTTACAGGCATGCAGGCACTGGCAAAACTGCAAAAGATGAAGTGGCAAATAAGGCACGCTTTACAATCACTATGAATATAGAAGATGTGGTTAAGTTTGCAAAAGGCAGTTTAAAACATCAAGGGAGATTATTTTTTTCATATGATGCAGATATGCTTATAGAAGCACTTCATATATGTAAAATAAATAACTTACAGCCTAAAAGAATATTATCTCTGCATAAAGATATATCATCAAAAGCAAAACTTGTTTTTGTAGAATGTATGTTAGCAGGCGGCGAAGAATTATGTATTGAACCGCCCCTTTTTCAGCAGGGCAAAAAAGAAGTAACTGCAAGATATGATAATATATTTAAAGGTATATGGGAAAGTTAGTGTTTAGGTGTCTTGTTTTTACTATATATAAATAATAATTGATATTAAGTTTGTTTTATGATAGTTTCTAACAGGTAATTTTTATATAAAGGTTATAAGATGAATTATATTGGCTCAAAATATTCTTTAATGCATTTTTTAGTAACAAGTATAAATTCAGTTATTAATAAAAAGACAAATATGGTATTTGCAGATTTATTTGCAGGTACAGGTGTAGTTGGTGCAGAGTATCGTTCTAGGGGTTTTAATGTAATTTCAAATGATATACAATATTATAGTTATGTTTTAAATAAACATTATATTACTAATAATATTACCATAAGTTCTGATTTAATTGAGTATTTGAACAATTTAAAAGGTGTAGAAGGATTTGTATATAATAATTATTGTGCAGGCTCAGGTAGTGGAAGGAATTATTTTAGTGATGAAAATGGTAAAAAATGTGATGCTATAAGGATAGAATTAGATTCTTTACTTCGTAAAAATGAGATTGATGAATCATCATATTATTCACTACTGGCAAGTCTATTAAATTCTATTGATAAAGTAGCTAATACTGCATCAGTATATGGAGCATTTTTGAAACATATAAAATCATCAGCACAAAAGCCTTTAGTATTAGAGCTGTTGCCTCAAATTAATGGTGTAATTGGTAAAGTGTATAATATGAATATAAATGAGTTAATATATCATATTGATGGTGATGTATTGTATTTAGATCCACCATATAATACACGTCAATACAGTGCTAATTATCATGTGTTAGAAACAATAGCAAGATATGATTACCCAGAATTATTTGGAAAAAGTGGTTTAAGAGATTATTCACAACAAAAGAGTGCGTATTGTTCAAAACGGACGGTTGAAGATGTTTTTGATGATTTGGTTAAAAATGCTAAATTTAAATATATATTTGTGAGCTATAATAATGAAGGGTTAATGAGTTTAGATATCATAAAAAAGATTATGGAAAAATATGGAAAATATACTTGTTTTACTCAAGAATATAGGCGATTTAAGGCAGATAAAGATATAAATAGAAATATATCATCATCTACTACCATAGAATATTTACATTTATTGGAAAAGGTATCATAGTGGCAAAATATAATGATATTAATATGAAATTATGGCATAATTATAGTGATATTTCTACAGATTCATTGTGGATTATAGATAAACGTGATAATAGCGGTATACATAGTGGACATTATCATGGTAATTTTATCCCACAAATTCCGCATCAGCTGTTTAGCAGATATACTAAAAAGGGAGATTGGATTCTTGACCCGTTTATGGGTAGCGGTACATCACTGATTGAAGCAATAAATATGGAGAGAAATTCAATAGGTATAGAATTACAAAAAGATGTTGTTCAAGAAGTTACTAACAGATTAAATAACATAGAAATAAATAATTCAAAGTATTTAATTTTTGAAGGCGACAGTGGAAGTATAGATATTACTCAACAAATCCAAAATAATATAAATAAAGTTCAATTTATTATCTACCATCCACCATATTGGGATATTATAAAGTTTTCTGATAATAAACAGGATTTATCTAATGCTATTTCATTACAAGATTTTTTATCTAAATTTAGTAAAGTGATTGATAATACTTCAAAATTACTTGAAAAAAATAGATATTGTGCATTAGTTATTGGTGATAAATATGCTAATAGTCAGATTGTTCCTCTTGGTTTTTATTGTATGAATCTTTTTATGGAGAAGAATTTTTTAATGAAAGCAATAATTGTTAAAAATTTTGATGAAACTAAAGGTAAAAGTGGAACAAAAGCAATATGGAGATATAGAGCATTGGCTAGTGATTTTTATATATTTAAGCATGAATATATATTTGTTTTTAAAAAATTAAGTTAATTCTTCAAAAGTAATATTATCATTTTGCTTAAGAATGTTAATATATTTTACTTTTTCAATTGTAACTGTATGTTTATTAATTGTAATATTTTCTTCTGTACTTGAATTTGGTAATAAGTTGTTTTTATTAAATGGTGCAATTATTATAGGATTTATCTGTATATTGTGATTTTTGTATAGTGGACATATATAATCTTTTATCCAGTCTACATATCTTTTTAATTGTTCAAATATACTCTTATTTGGGTTGATGCGTTTAAGTTCAACAATATTAATATGTAATGTTCTATTTAAAAGCTGTATTATTAATATATCTATTTTTTGCATACCTACACCACAGCCTACTTCATTACCTATCCAGAATGAATTTTCTGTATTTGGTACAAGCAATTGTTTTAGATTATTATCTATATTAATATGTTGCAAAATATAAGCTTGCAAATGTGTTTCATAAGCTTTGTTATTTTGCATTTTAACTAGCAATCTTTTTGTAATATCTAGAGATTCGTCCTTTTTACCTCTATATTCAGTATTAGGCTGTGTAACATAAATACAATTGTTTTGTGAGTTATACGAAAATATATCATTATCATTAGAAAGAGTTATTACTTCATTGTTATTTGCTTTTTTTATCAAATCTTTTAACCGTTCTGCTTCATAATCAGTTATCATTGTGCATCCACGATTACCGCGTAGCTTTCGATATATTAGGCTCCAGCACATTTGGCTAGGATGTTCTATATCCTGCAAACTGTCTAATGCTGTATATTCTGATATTCCTTGTGCATATACTTCATCTTTTTCTATTAAGACTCTATATTGTAAATTTTTCTTAAGATCACTTTGTAAATAATTATCTTTACAATAAAATGGGTTGTTTTTTACTTTAAAAATACCAAAAATAGTACCAGAATGGTTTTCATTTCCCTGTAAATAGAATAATATTTCGTCATCTATTTTGACTCTGCTTATGTCAGCAATTAAAGCTACTAAATTACGTTCTGTCGTATGATTAATACCTGTATCATCATAAGTTGTTAGGAACGTTGGTTCTTTATCTGTACCAGTGCCAGCAAACATATATTTTAAATGTATATCAAATGTTGTATCATTAACAATAAACACATGTGTCATTTTATTTTTCCTTTAAATGTTTCCTAAATTCTATTGGGTCATACCAAAAGCAACCAATGCATTTATTTGTATCATCGTAATGTTCTGTACCTTGATAAAAAGATATTGGATATCCAAGTTTTGCAGCATCATATCGTAAATTAGTGCTCTTACAGTCTTTGCAATATTGTCTTTTTGCATCATTAGCAGCTTTACTCAATGGTTGAAAATCAGATAATTGTTGATCTTGATTAAGCATAACTCGTTCATCGTTTTTACGACCATCTTTATGGTCAACTTCTGGATTTGATGTTCCTAAAACAACACATCTTTGTTTTTTTATTGCTTTTTTAATGTCTGCTCTAATATGCTGAGAATGGTTATTATTATTAAATCCATTTAGTCTTATAGCATCTATGCCATTACCAGACGTTAATTCTTTATCAAATTCTACCATATATTGTTTAGCTAGTGAAGATTCTTTTCTGCACCATGAACCACCATTACCAAGTTGTAAATCTTTATATTTCCCTGTGAATTCTTTTACATTTACCCATCTACTAACGCCATTGCGATCTGGTTTAGCTAACTCTAAAAATAAATCTTTTTTAGTCATTATATTTATCCTTATTTTCATCCTTTTTAAAAAGTAAATATGCATCTATTTCTAGAGCACCAGCAAGTTTTTCTATATTTTCAATAGAAATATTCCGTCTTCCACATTCAATATCACTGATATATGTTCTATGTAGATTAGACATTTCTGCTAATTTTTCTTGTGATAATTTTTTTAACTGTCTGTATTTCTTTACGTTTAAACTAAAAATGTTTAATAAATTCATATGAACCTCAATAAAAATATATTGTATATGGAAAAAAAGTCCACAGACTATAAGTGTCATTATATAATAGCTGCCTAATTTTTTTATTTACAACTTATAGAAAATGTGGTATATGCTTTTTTCTCTTGACGATTATTATTATATTTATTATAATCTGCGACAAATGTTTATGATTATATAAGATGAGTTAGTGATGATTATATATTATGAGCAGGTGCATGATGAAGGCTTTATTATTGATGAAGCTTTTTCATTTGCCGAAGGTGATGATAAATTTGATATTAAATCTTTTTCTGGCCGTGTAGATAAAGCAGGGGACGCTTATGTGGTTACAGGCAAACTTAATCTGCACTTTTCATGCCCATGCGACAGGTGTTTAGAGCCTGTTAATATGGATATAGAAGAAGATTTAATACTTACTCTTTCCCCCCTTGGAGAATATCCGCCAATGGAGGGTGACGGAGAAGACGGTTTATCAGACGAAGAAGCTGGTATGTATGTTACACCAAAAGACCACTTTGATATACATGAGCTTTTAAGGGAAGAAGCACTGCTTTTAGTTCCAGAAAAAAGGCTTTGTAAAGAAGACTGTAAAGGAATATGTCAAGGCTGCGGTGCATCACTTAATACTGAAAAATGCACATGCACTAAGCAGACAGATTCACGCTGGGCTGCACTTGATAAATTAAAGTAGTAAATAAACCATTTTTGGTAAACAATATAAAATAATAATAACCATTTTGGTAAAACAGGGAGAGCAAAAATGCCTAATCCAAAACACAAGACAACAAAAAGCAAAGTAGGTATGAGAAGGTCACACCACCATCCATCTACACTTCTTGGTGTTAAATGCGAAAACTGTGGTGAGTTAAAACAAGCTCATACTGTATGCCCTAGCTGCGGAACTTATAAAGGCCGCAAAGTAGTGGCTGATACTAAAGAAGTATAGTCATGGTTATCGCTGTTGATGCTATGGGCGGTGATAACGCCCCAGGCGAAGTTGTAAAAGGTGCTGTTAAGGCTGTTAATGAAACACCAAATTTAGAAGTGATTTTAGTTGGCGACAAAGCAGTTATTGAAAAAGAGCTTGCTGCCTGCACTAAACAGAAACAGCCTAAAATACAGATAATGCATACTGATGAGTTTATTGCTATGGACGACCATCCGTCAGAAATAGTTCGTGGCAAACGCAAATCATCTATGCATATAGGTTTGAAGCTTGTAAAAGACGGTAAGGCTGCTGGATTTTTTACAGCTGGCAACAGCGGTGCAGCTATGGCTGTTTCAATGGTTGTATTAGGTCTGCTGGAAGGGGTTGCACGCCCTGCTATCGGCACAATACTTCCAGCTTCAAATGAAAGAGGCTATTTTTTCATGCTTGATGTAGGTGCAAATGTGGACTGCCGTCCTGAACATTTAGTTACATTTGCAATTATGGGCTCAGCATATGCAAAAAAAGTGCTTCATATAGATAATCCAACAGTAGGCCTTTTAAGTAATGGTGAAGAAGAAGGGAAAGGTGATATGCTTACAAAGGCAGTATATCCTATCCTTAAAAAAACTGATGTTATCAAATTTACTGGTAATGTTGAAGGTAAAGCATTATTTAGAGGCGAAGCTGATGTTGTAGTATGTGATGGTTTTGCAGGTAATATTGCATTAAAAGTAAGCCAGTCTGTTGCAAAATATATGACATCTATGCTTAAACAAGAGCTGTTATCATCTACTGTATCTAAAATAGGTGCATTACTTTCTAAAAAAGCATTTGAAAGTTTAAAAAAGAAAACAGATGGTGCTCAGTATGGTGGAGCGCCGCTGCTTGGTGTTAAAGGTGTGTGTGTAATAGGTCACGGCTCATCTAACGATACAGCAGTAGCAAACGGTATAAGGGTTGCTATGCGTGCAGCAGAAAGTAAGATGAATGAAGCTATTGTTGGAGATGTGAAAGAATCTCTTACAAATATATTAAACTATTAGTTTTTTAATGTTAATATAATATATAAAATGAATTATTGATATTATATAAATTTTACTATATAATATTAGTATATATAAAAAGGATAAGACTTAAAAAGAGGCAGTAAATCTGCCAATATGTTGTTTGTAAAATTAAATAAGAAAAAAAATACGCTTACAATATAAGGAAACAATTTTCGTCTTTATACGGCAGATAATGCCACCATTCTAGTTTTTCTAGTCTTAATTATTATATTTTATATCTTATCTTGTAAGCCATATTAATGGAGAAACTTATGTCAGTAGCTGTTGTATTTCCCGGACAAGGGTCACAATTTGTAGGTATGGGTAAAGATTTTTATGATAAGTTTGATGAAGTAAAGGAATTTTACTCAAATGCAGACAAGGCATTAGGTTACAGCCTGTCTGATATTATGTTTAATGGTCCTGAAAATGATTTAAAACTTACTCAGAATACTCAGCCTGCTCTTGTAACAATGAGTGCATCTATATGGTCACTTATTAAAGACAAAGTGCAGCCTTCATTTTTTGCAGGTCACTCTTTAGGTGAATATAGTGCAGTATATGCATCAGGCGGTTTATCATTTGAAGAAACTGTTAAAGCAGTGCATAACAGAGGTAAGTTTATGCAAAGTGCTGTGCCTGTTGGTGCTGGTGCTATGAGTGCTGTCCTTGGACTTGATGAAGATACTGTCAGCAAAGTATGTGCTGGTATTTCAAAAGCAAACTTTATTGTAGAGCCTGCAAACTTTAACTGTCCTGGTCAGGTAGTTATTGCAGGAAGTGCAGATGCTGTTGCACAAGCTGGAGAAGAGCTTAAAACTGCAGGTGCAAAAAGAGTTGTGCCGCTGCCTGTTTCTGCTCCATTCCACTGCTCACTTATGCAGCCAGCTAAAGATGCTATGGCAGAATATTTAAATAACATTACTATAAATGATTTAAATATTCCTATAATGAATAATGTTGATGCAGCAGTTGAAAAAACAGGTGCAGATGTAAAAAATGCACTTATTCGTCAAGTTGCAGGCACTGTTAAATGGACTCAGTCAGTTGAAAATATGATTGCAGCAGGTGTTACTACTTTTATTGAAGTAGGTGCAGGCTCTGTATTAACAGGTTTAATTAAAAAAATTAATAAAACAGTTGAAACTATAAACATATCAACTGTAGATGATTTAGGTAAATTATAAAATGAAAGATATGTTAAAAGGTAAAGTTGCACTTGTAACTGGTGCATCCCGCGGTATAGGTAAAGCTATTGCTTTAGCTTTAGCAGAAAATGGGGCTGCTGTTGCAGTTAACTATTCAAGCAGTGAAGCATCTGCTTTAGAAGTAGCTGAAATTATCAGAAAAAACGGCGGCAGGGCAGAAATATTTAAAGCAAGAGTGAATGTTGAGTCAGAAGTAGAGGAAATGTTTACTGCTGTTGAAAAAAGCCTTGGTCCTGTTGATATTTTAGTTAATAATGCAGGCATCACAAAAGACAACCTGCTTATGCGTATGAAAACAGAAGAATGGGACTCTGTTATTGATGTTAACTTAAAAGGTGCTTTTTTATGCACAAGAAGAGCTGTAAAAGGTATGATGAAAAACCGCTACGGCAAAATTATTAACATATCAAGTGTTGTTGGTTTTGCAGGTAATGCAGGCCAGTTTAACTATTCTGCTACAAAAGCAGGTATTATTGGTATGACAAAATCTGCAGCATTAGAATGTGCTTCCCGCGGTATCAGAGTAAACGCTGTTGCTCCAGGTTTTATAGAAACAGATATGACAGCATCACTTTCTGATGATGTGAAAGCTGCATATATGGAAAAAATACCTTTAAAATCATTAGGCAAACCTGAAGATATTGCAAATGCAGTAGTATATCTTGCAAGCCCGCTTTCTGATTATATGACAGGTCAGACACTGCACTTAAACGGCGGTATGTATTTATAACAAAAAATAAACCCGCAAGGGATAAAATATTATTTCTGTGAGGAGGAAATAAAATGGCAGATATTGAAAAAAGAGTAAAAGAAATTATTGCAGAGCAGTTAAAAGTTGATGATGTAGCTAATGTTACAAATGAAGCATCTTTTATTGATGATTTAGGTGCAGATTCTCTTGATACAGTTCAGCTTATTATGGAACTTGAAAGCGAATTTGATATTGAAATTCCTGATGAAGAATCTACTAAAATCAAAACAGTTCAAGACGCAATTGATTTTATTAAAGCTAACGCAAAATAATTATGGGCGGTATATCCGCCCTTTTATTTATATTTAATAATATTTTATGAAATAAGCTTTATATATTATAATTTTTAATTGTAATATATAAGTCTTATTCTTTATTTTTTCATTTTGGAGGAGCCGTGAAACACAGAGTTGTTATAACAGGTATGGGGTGTGTAACACCATTAGGTAATTCAGTTAAAGAAACTTGGGAAAACTTAATTGCTGGTAAAAGCGGGGCAGGTTATATTACAAAATTTGATGCTTCTACATTTCCAGTAAGAATTGCAGCTGAAGTTAAAGATTTTAATCCAGAAAATTATGTAGATAAAAAAGATGTAAAAAAATATGACCAGTTTTGTTTTTATGCTCTTGCAGCAGCAGAAGAAGCCATTAAACAGGCTGGACTTGATACTTTCCAATTTGACCATGACAGAGCAGGCTGCTGCATAGGTGCAGGTATCGGCGGTTTTAAAGTGATTGAAGATACTCAGGAAGCATACCTTGCAGGTGGTTATAAAAAAGTATCTCCTTTCTTTATTCCTGGAGCTATTATTAATATTGCAAACGGTCTTGTATCTATAAAATATTCATTAAAAGGACCAAACATCAGTATAGTAACAGCATGCGCAACAGGTACTCACTCAATAGGTGATGCTGCACGCATTATTGAAAGAGGCGATGCAGATATTATGGTATCAGGTGGTGCTGAAGCTGCTATTACTCCACTTGCTGTTGCAGGTTTTGCTAATATGAGAGCATTATCAAGACGCAATGATGAGCCAGAAAAAGCAAGCCGTCCATTTGATAAAGATAGAGATGGTTTCTTAATAGGTGAAGGCGGCGGTGTGCTTGTGCTTGAAAGTTTAGAGCATGCAAAAGCAAGAGGCGCAAAAATATTAGGTGAGGTAGTAGGCTATGGTATGAGCAGTGACGCTTACCATATTACACTTCCAGCAAGTGACGGCAACGGTGCAAGAAGATGTATGGCTGCAGCTGTGAAAGATGCATGCATTACTCCAGATAAAATAGGCTATATTAATACTCACGGCACATCTACTCCAGCAGGTGATGTATTAGAAAGTATGGCTATTAAAGATGTATTTGGCGAAGCTGCAAAAACAGTAAAAATCAGCTCAACTAAATCTATGACTGGTCACCTTCTTGGTGCAGCTGGTGCAGTTGAAGGTATTATTACTATGATGGCAGTAAATGAAGGCATTGTTCCACCTACAATAAATATTGATAATCAGGACGAAAAATGTGACTTAGACTATACACCAAACAAAGCTGTAAAACATGAAATGGAGTATGGCTTATCTAACTCATTTGGTTTTGGCGGCACAAATGCATCATTAGTATTTAAAAAATATGTTGAATAGTATATCTGCTGCATATATTGCTAATATTGAAGAAAAAATAAATTATACATTTAATGATAAGGGGCTGCTTTTACGGTCCCTTACTCACTCTTCTTACGCTCATGATAACAACCTTGACTACAACTATGAAAGGCTTGAATTTTTAGGCGATGCAGTAGTTGAGCTTGTAATAACAGAATATCTTGTAAAAAAATATCCTGATTTTCAAGAGGGGGATTTATCTATATTAAGGGCATATATAGTAAATTCATCGGCTCTTTTTGAAATATCTAAAAAAATTAATCTAAGCAGTAACATATTATTAGGCAAAAGTGAATTTAATGGTGTTGATAATATTAAAAAAGCAATAGTTGCAGATATTTTTGAAGCAATAATGGCAGCTGTTTATTTAGACGGCGGCTATGACAAGGTGAAATCAATAGTATTAAATTTACTTGAAGACTTTATAATAGAAGCAGTGCAAAGCAACTCATTTCGTGATGCAAAAACTCAGCTGCAGCAGATATGTCAGCGTGATTTTGGCAGACTTCCAGAATATACATTAATTTCTGCAACAGGACCAGAGCACAACAAAACATTTTTTGTGGAAGTAGATGTTTGCGGTGTTATGAAAACACAAGGCCAGGGCAGAAGTAAAAAAGAGGCAGAAAAGCAGGCGGCAACGCTGGCTTTAAAGCAGTATCAAAGTAACAATGGCTAAAATCTTACCAGTATTTCTTCCCTTTGCCTCCTGCGGTAATAAATGTATATTTTGTGACCAGCAGGCAATAAGCGGTGTAAAGGCAGAAAATAACCTTACAGCATTAGCAGAAAATCAAATAAAAACATGGCTTTCATATGGTTTATCTTATGATGAGCTTGCTTTTTACGGCGGTAACTTTGCAGCAATCAAAAGGCAGGAAAGAGAAACTCTTTATAAACTTGCTTACGATAACGGGTTTAAAAAAATTCGCTTTTCCACAAGACCTGATACAATAAACAGTGAAACTTTATCAGAGATTAAAGATTATAACATTTCACTTGTGGAGCTAGGCATACAAAGCCTTGATAATAATGTGTTAAAAGCAAACGGCAGACCTTATACAAATGTGCAGGCAGAAAAAGCAGTAGATGATATATTAAATATTACAGACTGTGGTGTTCAGCTTATGGCTGGAATGTATAAACAGAGTTTATATTCCTGTATAGATGATGCAGCACTTCTTGCTAAGAAAAATATAAAGACAGCAAGAATATATCCTACTCAGGTATTAAAAAATACTGCCCTTTACAGCTTATATTTAACTGGAGAATATAAGGAAACAGATTTAGCAGATATGATATTAGCAGCAGGTGGAATGTATACTCATTTTACAGCAGAGCAGGTTCAGGTTATCCGCATGGGGCTGCCAGAAGATGCAGCAGAAAGTGGTCAGATAGCCGCAGGGGCACATCATAAATCTTTTGGTGATATAGTAAAGACATTTATTATGCTTTTATATATGGATATGGGCGGCAAAGTCCGCTATTCTGGCTTTAAAAAAATGGGCAGAAAGTTATTTAATAAAAATTATGAAATATATCCAGATATAAATATAAATGATTTTAAAGATATATGTATAGAAATAAGGAGAAATTACCTTGAGGATAGTAAGCGGTTTATTAAAGGGCAGGCAGCTTCATTCGCCTGCAGGCTCAAAGACGCGGCCAACAACTGATAAACTCCGTTCTGCAGTATTTTCTATTTTATCTGATATGCAGGATTACCCTGAGATATTAGATGCTTTTGCAGGCACTGGAGCATTAGGCATAGAAGCATACAGCAGAGGAGCATCTCATATTGATTTTATAGATAAAGATGTATCATCTCTAAAAATAAATACAGCCTTAATGGAAAAGGGCACATATAATATATACAGGGGCGATTATTTAAAAATATGCACTGCATTAAACAAACAGTATGACTTAATTATTTTTGACCCGCCATATAATATGTATAAAACTAATGAAATACTTGCATCAGTCTGCAGTAATAATATTTTAAAAGATGACGGCATAATATTATATGAAGAATTTTATAAAACTGAATTTATAAACTACGAAAAATTTGAGATAATAGATGAACGCAGATATGGCGATACTATTATAAGATTTCTGCGTTATATAAAGGAGTAAATATATGACAGGAGTATACCCAGGCTCATTTGACCCTTTCACATTAGGTCATAAAGATATAGTAGAGCGTGCAGCAAAATTTTGTGACAAGTTATATATTGCAGTATCAGAAAATATTAATAAAAAACATTTATTCACTCTTGAAGAAAGGGTTGCTATGATAAAGGAAGTGTTTTCTGATAATGATAATATAATAGTTGAATCATTCAGCGGGCTTTTAGTTGACTATATGCAGTCAAAGCAGGCAGCATATATTATCCGCGGATTAAGGGCTGTATCAGATTTTGAATATGAATTTCAAATGGCTTTTGCAAACAGAAGCATAAATAATAATGTGGAAACAATATTTATGGTGCCAGGCAGCAGATATTTATTTTTAAGCTCTACAATAGTGCGTGATATAGCATACAATAAAGGCGATGTATCAAGCCTTGTACCAGAACCAGTATGTAAAAGACTAATTGAAAAATATAATATATAATATATAATATGCAGTTATATATAAATAATTTATAAATTAAAACTGTCATTATATATAATATATAGAGATTTTGTATAAATTAAGCCGGCATATTTAAGAATATTTTAAATTTATAGTATTTTTATAGTATAATATTTTTATAATTATCACCATTAAAATAATTATTTTATATATAATGTTTTATTTTGAAGAAATATATTATACTATTATCTTAAAATTTTTTTATAGAAAATATATTATTTTTAATTTTTTATTTAAATTCAACATTCTTCCTTATTTATGTCTATAGAAAATACAGATAAATTATTAAAATGTGTATATTTAAAAAAATTATTACTTATCATTATGTATAAAACATCGTTATATAATATTTAAAAAATTCTATAAATGAAAATGTATTGTAAGATAATTTTATTTATAACTTATTAATAGTTAATATAAAAAATCAATTATTTGTAATTTGGTGTGATAAGTTATAGATAATTTTATCTCTTGTAATAATAAAAAAAATGTGATAGTTTAATAAGAGGAAAAGGATTGTTTTTGTATATTTATGCAGCAGTCAGATTTTCTACATTTCTTGAAGTTAAATATGCTAAGCATTCTTTCTCTAAGTAATATTGGGAGGTGCTACTTTGGAAGTAAGCAGAAGAAATTTACTCAAAGCAACTATAGCAGGAGCTGGACTGTCACTTGCAGGCTGCGGTTACGATGTGCAATCTGTTCAAGCTGCAGTGAAAGAGTTTAAGCTTGATGATGCAAAAGAATACACATCTATTTGCACATTCTGTGCCTGCGGATGCGGTATGGTTGGTTATGTAAAAGACGGCAAGATGATTAATCTTGAAGGCGATTCTGACCATATTGTTAATGAAGGTGGTCTTTGCAGTAAGGGGGCTTCTATGTCTGTTATACCAAACTCAGACAGCAGAAACCTTACCCCTAAATACAGAGCTCCAAAAAGCGATAAATGGGTTGACATCTCTTGGGATGAAGCCATTGACAAAATCGCATCTAAAATTCAACAGGTCCGTGATGATAACTGGATAGCTCAGGAAACCGATAACGGCAAAACATATAATGTGAATAGATGTGACGCATTAGGTTTTGTTGGCGGTGCTCAAGTTCATAATGAAGAATGTTACCTTATGACTAAAATGACTAGAATGTTAGGTGTGTCATTTTTAGAGCATCAGGCTCGTCTTTGCCATTCATCAACAGTGCCTGCATTAACTGCCGCTTTTGGAAGAGGTGCAATGACAAACAGCTGGCAGGATTTAAAAAATGCAAAAGCAATATTAATTGAAGGCTCAAATGCTGCTGAAAACCACCCAATGAGTGCTAAATGGATTATGAGAGCAAAAGCACAAGGCGCTGTTGTTATCCATGTAGACCCACGATACACTAGAACATCAAAATTAGCAGATATTCATGCACAAATCCGCCCAGGAACAGATATTGCATTCCTTGGTGCAATCATTAACTATATTCTTGAAACAGAAAGCTACGATACAGATTATCTTTTAACCCATACAAATGCAGCAGTGCTTGTATCAAAAGATTATGATTTTAATGATGGCTTATTTTCTGGTTATGATGAAGAAAAACATTCTTATGACAAGAAAAAATGGGCTTATCAGTTAGATGCTTCTGGCAAACCGATAGTGGCAGATTTAACTCACCCAGACAGCGTTATGATGAAAATGCGTGATTTTTATAAACGCTATGATTTAGAAACTGCATCAAATATTACAGGTATTCCTGCTGATGATATTAAAAAAATTGCAGAAGTTATGATAAATAACCGCCCAGGCACAGTTATGTATGCTCTTGGAATGACTCAGCATACAGTAGGTGTTCAAAATATCCGCAGCTTTACAGTTATGCAGTTTTTACTTGGTAATGTGGGCAAACCAGGTTCTGGAATTAATGCTCTTCGTGGCGAGCCAAATGTTCAAGGCTCTACAGACTTTGCAGTGCTTTTTAACTATTTCCCTGGTTATTTAAGCACACCTAACCATAAACAGCAGACTCTTGATGAATGGACAAAAGATTCCGGCACTTTCCGCAGAAAATTTATGGTTAACTTAATGAAATCATGGTTTGGAGAAAATGCAACTGCAGAAAATGATTTCTGTTATCCATTAATGCCAAAGATAAATACAAACCAAAACTATTCAATATATAGAATATTTGAAACTGCTTTAGAAAAACAGATGAAATTTTTATATATTATGGGGCAGAATCCGCTTGTTACAAGCCCTAACTTAAATATAGTGCAGGCAGGGCTTGAAAAACTTGAAATGCTTGTTGTAGCAGACCCGTTTATGACAGAAACTGCATGTTTTTGGCAGAAAAGGGAAGGTGTTGACCCAACCACAATAGATACTGAAGTTATTTTATTACCTGCAGCATCATTTTTAGAAAAAGAAGGCACATTAATAAATTCAAGCCGTCTTGTTCAGTGGAGAAATGCTGGTTTATCTCCATTAGGGCAGTCAAAACCAGATATAGAAATTATTGATATGCTTTTCCAAAAAATTAGAGAAAAATATTCATCATCTACAGCAGAAAAAGATAAAATCTTTAAACTTGCCAACTGGAATTATCCAGCAGATAAAAGGTCAGATACAGTATTAAGAGAAATCAACGGCTATAATATAAAAACTGGCAGACTTTTAAATGGTATAGGCGAAATACAGGCAGATGGCTCTACATCTACAGGCTGCTGGGTGTATGCTGGTGTTTATGCAAATGAAGAAAACCAGACTTTAAGAAAAGATTTCCAAACAGACCCAGGAAACCTTGGTATATTCCCAAAATATGCTTGGACATGGCCTGGTAACATTCATATTCTTTATAACAGAGCATCATGTGATAAAAACGGCAAGCCTTATGATGAAAATAATAAAGTAATATGGTGGGATGAAAATGCTGCAAAATGGACTGGTTATGATATTCCAGATGTGCCGGCAGCAACAGATGGACCAAATACTGCAAACGGTCAGAAACCTTTCCGTATGTCAGCAGAAGGTATAGGGCGTCTTTTTGGCGGCGTATATGCAGACCCAGAAGCAGGTGGCACACTTCCACGCGATGTATCTTATGTTACAAGTGACGGCCCATTCCCAGAATTTTATGAGCCAGTTGAAAGCCCAACTAAAAACATACTCCATGAAAATGTAGCATCTAACCCATGCTTAATTTATCCGCGTGTAAAAGGTTTTCAAGAAATAGGGGATAAAAAAGATTTCCCTTATGTGCTTTGTACATCAGCTGTTTCTGAGCACTGGTGTTCTGGTGCTTATACAAGAAATGTGCCATGGCTTAACGAGCTTGTAAAAGAAACATTTATAGAAATGCCGGTTTCTTTGGCTGAAAAACTTGGTATCAAAAACGGCGAAAAAGTAAAAGTAAGCTCAGCAAGGGGTGAAGTTGAAGTTAAAGCAATGGTAACTAACCGTATCCATACATTAAATATTAACGGCGAAGAATGTACAGTTGTATGGATGCCATATAACTGGGGCTTTAAAGGTTTAAGCAGTGCAGCAAGTACAAACCTTTTAACTATTGATGCAGGCGACCCAAATACATGGATACAGGAAACTAAAGCATGCCTTGTTAATGTAGTGAAAGCAGGAGCATAGATATAATGGAAAATACTTTAAAAGCAGTAGAAAAATGGGTTAAAAGCCACCCTTATTTAAAAGATATTGCTGCTTTACATACAGCTTTTGAAAAAATGCTTGAAAACTTTAATATAAATGCTGATGTGCCAGACATACAGCAGGTTAAAGAACAGTTTATTCAAGGCACACCTTTACTTTTAACAGACCTTGATTTTGGCATAGATAATAAAGCTGGTGCAGTATTTTATAAAATATGTAAACAGGACAATGAAAGCCTTACTGCAGAATTTCCTGAAGCTATGCAGAATGTTTTTAAAGGGTTAAGCAAATTATCAGAAGATGATTGCCAGAAAATAATAAAAGCAGTGCTTGAAGGTAATGAAGCGTTTATTAATGAGACAGCTGCAAAAACAGGGGCAGCAAAAGAGCACCTTGAATATTTTGCATGGATTTCTATAAAAAAAGCTTTAAGCGGAATAAAGGCTGAAATTGAACAATTTATCAGTGATAACAACTGGCAGAAAGGAATATGCCCAGTATGCGGTAATGAGGCATCTACTGCGTTTTTTAAGCATACAAAAAGGGGCAGACAGCGTTTTCTGCATTGTGACCACTGTGGCACAGAGTGGGTATATAAGCGAATAGGCTGCCCATACTGTGATAACCTTGACCAGAAAAAGATGAGTATAAAAGACAGCGAAGATGAGCCAGATATGCGTATTGACTTATGCCATAACTGTAACAGTTACTTAAAAACATACATTGGCGAAGACAATAACAGCGCAGGCAAAGAAGGCTGGGCGTCTATTCATCTTGATATACTAATGGAGGATACAGGCTTTACTTCAAAGGGAAGCCTTGTAAAACCATAAATATGATATACTTAGACAATGCTGCAACAAGTTTTCCAAAGCCTGAAAATGTAAGTCAGAAAGTTATAGAAATACTTACAGAAGGCACTGGCACGCCAGGCAGGGGCAGCCATAACACAGCTGCAAAAGCCTTAAGCGGAGTGCAGGGAGTAAGAAAAAGTTTTATAGACTTTTTTAACCTGCTGGAAGATTTCCGCATAATATTTACTTACAGTGCAACAGATGCTTTAAATATGGCGATAAAAGGTTTCCTTAATCAGGGCGACCATGTAGTTATTACATCAACAGAGCATAATTCAGTATCAAGGCCATTAAAAGCAATGGCAAGGGATGGTATTATCAGCTTAGATATTGCCCCATGTGATGAATACGGCTATGTAATAGTTGATGAATTTAGAAAACTTGTAACTAATAAAACAAAACTTGCAGTAGTATGTCACAGCTCAAATGTAACTGGAGCATTGCAGCCTGTGGAAACATTAGGGCAGATAGTTAGAGAAAAAGGCGGCTATTTGCTTTTAGATGCAGCCCAGACTGCAGGAATAGTACCAATAGATATGCGTAATATGCCAATAGATATGCTTGCAGCAGCAGGGCATAAAAGCCTGTATGGACTGCAGGGCACAGGAATATTAGTGCTGGGAGAAAGAATATTTAAACTGCGTCCTTTTAGAGAGGGCGGCACAGGCTTTGATTCTCAGTCAGAATATCAGCCAGTTAACTGGCCAGAAGCATATGAAGCTGGCACTCATAATGTTCCAGGTATTATCTCTATGGGAGAAGGGCTTAAATTTATTAATGAAACGGGCATGAAAAATATAGCTGAAAGAGAACTTTATCACATTGAAAGGCTTTGGGAGTATCTATCTCACTTTGATAATATTACCCTTTATGGTCCTAAGCCTGGTATGGCAAGGACAGCAGTGCTTTCTTTTAATGTTTTAGGGTGGGATGCAGAAGATATTGGTGCAGTATTAAACCAAAACTATGATATCCAGACAAGGTCAGGGCTGCAATGCTCACCTTTAACTCATCAGTTTTTAGGCACTTTCCCGCAAGGGACAGTAAGGCTTAGCCCGGGATATTTTACAACAGATAAAGATATTGATACATTTTGCAATGCAATACGCCGTATAGCTTATGTTGATGTGCCGGTGTATTGATAATTAGGAGGATAATATGGCCGTAGAAATTGCTATGCTGCATGATGTGGAGAAATGCTCTGCATGCAGAGGCTGCTCAGTAGCCTGCAAACAGTGGAAAAATCTGCCTGCTGATAAAACCCCTTTTGATGGTGAATATCAGTCACATAAGGATTTAAGCAGTAAAACATACACTTTAATCCGTATGAAAGAGACTATGGTAAATGACAAAGTAAGGTGGGATTTTCTTAAATTTCAGTGTATGCACTGTGGTATTGCTGGCTGCGTTCTTGGCTGCCCAACAAATGCACTTCAAAAAGAAGAAACTGGTATAGTTTCTCATGATATAGATAAATGTATAGGGTGCGGATACTGTGAAATTAACTGCACTTTTGGTGTGCCTCATGTAGATAAGGAAACTAAAAAATCTACTAAATGCAACTTATGTATAGACAGGGTGGAAAAATATATTGAAAATGGCTATGACAGAAAATATATGCCGTCCTGCGCTAAAACATGCACAGCAGATGCAATCCTTTTTGGCACTCGTGAAGAGATGGTGAAAATCGCTAATGAAAGGCTTGCGGTATTAAAAGAAAAATACCCTGATGCATGCACATATAATGTGGAAACAGATAACTCTATAAAAGGTGGAGCTATGATGTATGTTCTTCCTTATAAACCATCTGTTTATGGTCTGCCTGATGAGCCGCAGCTTGCTCCTTCTTTAAGCGTATGGAAAGATAAAATACAGCCTGCCGGCAAAATATTAATGGGTGCTGCAGTTGTGGCAGTTGCTGGTGCTGCTGTTGTAAATACTGTAACAGGCGGCTCAAAACATGGAGGTGATGACCATGAGTAATGAAAAATATGTAAAACGATTCAGCAAATTTATAGTTATAGCTCACTGGACTAATGCAGTAAGCTTTATTATGCTTGTATTAACTGGGCTTCCATTATTTTTAGGTGTAAAACTGCCTGATTTTCTGCAAATAGTGCATAGAGTATTTGCAGTAACTTTTTTACTTCCAACGCCATTTATGATATTAATGGATAGAAAAGGCTTTATGCAGTGGACTAAAAATGTATTAAGTTGGAAAAGCTACGATTTTAAATTTTTAGCAATGTTCCCGCTGGAATTAATAGGCAAGGCAAAAAATGTTCCAAAGCAGGACTTTTTTAACGGCGGCCAAAAATTAAACTCAGTTCTTACAATCTTAGGTGCAATAACTATGGTTATAACTGGCTTTATTATGTGGTTTAAAGAGTTATTTCCTGTAGAGGTTGTAAGGTGGGCATATCCTGTGCATGATGCAGGTATGGCAGTAATGGTTGCAGTAATTATCGGCCATATTTATTTAAGTGTAGGTCACCCTGCAAGCCGTCCATCTTTTATGGGTATGACAAAAGGCGTAGTTCCAGAAAGCTATGCAAAAGCTCACCATGGCAGATGGTATGACGAATTAAAAGAAAAAAATGAAATATAAAATATTAAGAGCGGGTTTATACCCGCTCTAATTTATTATGATTAATATTAAGCATTAAATTTTTATTATTATTCTAAATTAAAGAAAAATTTTTCATTCCCACTTTTTTTAGGTGATGTTACAATTATCAGCACATTTAATAATGTTTTGTATATATGTTTACTGCATTACCTCCATTTTTTTACAATAATACTAATAACTATATAATAATTAAAATAAAATATTTACTAGAATTAAAAATAGAGCTTAA
>CALVEY010000025.1 GCA_944326705.1 uncultured Mucispirillum sp. | reverse complement strand
CGCTCAAACAATCAGATTGCTAAGCGTTCCAAAAAAACAGCTCATAAGAAATTAAGTCGCAAAGATAATAAAATAACCTGGAGTAACTGCTAAATAAGGATATATATCTATATATATATATTTAATTACACATTTTTATTAAATAAAATTCATTCCTGCATTTTATAATTTATAGTTTATAGTTTTTATTCCTATTTAGCAGATATGCCCATGTTATTTTGCTATATAAAACTCTTCAAACCGTATGCGAATTATTTTTATGGAATGATTTGCTGACTGATTGTCTGAACGAAGTGAGTTGCAGCAGCAATGGAGTAAAAATAATGAGCGGTTATACTTTGGAGTTTTATAGGGCAAAATAACGAAAACTTGATTTTTGAGCTGTGCGGCGGTAATATAGTTTTAAGTGATGTAAATATGAATTTTATTTATAAACATATCTAACTAAATAATAATTCATTCCTGCATTTTATAAAATTCAGATTCTTCGCTTTGCTCAGAATGACATTGTAAGGAAAAGTTTTGTATATGTGATGTGCGGCGGTAAGATAGTTTAAAGTGATTTAAAGATAAAGTTTATTAATATATTTATTTAACCTTACATTTTAAAATTTATAGTTTTTATTTCTATTACAAATTAAAATTCTTCGCTTTACTCATCATCGAAAATATTTAGAAGCTGCTGCAAGTTATAAATCCATTTAAGTTATGTCATAAAGTATAGTTAATACTTTCTTTCTATAACCGTTTTAAGCATATTTTGAGAAACATCTGGGCTTGCAGAAACTATTTTTTCATATAATTCCTGTGGCAGCTGCAAAATATATCCTGGCACCTGGCACACAGCATCTATATCATATATACACTCGCCTACTACTCCGCTTTCTCCAAAAAATGAATTTACAGCAATATCTGAAACAAAATTTTTATCTTTTTCTAAAAATACTACACCAGATAAAAGCAGAAAAATATAACCCCCTTTATCACCCTGCTTAAATATTACTTCATCTTTTGCTACTGCCTTTTGATAGCACTTTAAAGAAGATAATGAGTTATAAAAAAATATTTTATCCACCATACCTGCTTTGCCGTTAACTGCACCATACCATTTTATAAATTCAAGCTCTGTATAATGACTCTGCACATATATAAAAACAGCAAAAAAGTAAAATAACGAAAAAAGTATATATGTCCAAAAAAGAGCAATAATCAGTGCACTTATCACACCATATAATATATGGTATTTAGACCATGAAATAAATAAGCCTAATATTTTTTGAGTTAAAATCATAGTGGCTACAAATAATATAGCACCAGTTAAAGCATAAGTTCCTTTTATTTTCACATTAGGTATAAACCTGTAAAGCATAAATGCTATAAATACTGCCAGAATTACAGGATAAAAACCTGTAAGGCTGTTTAAAAACGATAAATCTATAATATTATTTAAATCAAATGCGTATATCAGCTTATTTAACTGTTTAATTACAGCACCAGCTAAAAAGAAAACAGTTGTAGCTATAAAAATAATAGGTAAAAATATTAGTGAAACAAGATTGCTTTTAATAAGTCCCCTTTGGCGAATACTTGGAAATATTACATCAAAACCATTCCTGATACTTGTAAAAACAAGCCTTGCACTCCATAAAAGACCAATAATACCCACAACCCCATAAATAGAGCTGCCGCCTTTTAAAAGACCTAAATTTTCAAAAAACTGTTTATTTATTTCTGGATTAATTTCAGATAAAAGCTGAAAAAAATAATCTGATACTTTGCCATAACCTGAAAGCCATGAATCAAGTACAAATACAAAAAATAAAGCAAGGGGCACAATAGAAAGCAGGAAATAAAATGCACCAGAAGCTGCATGGTTTATCAGGCTTTTATTAGAAAAAAAAGTAAAAGTTAAATAAATACGCCTTAAAAGTGTAAGTGGATAAAATGACTTTATAAGCTCTACAGGCTCAATATCTATCTTTTCTATAATATCATTTGTAGAATAAAAATGCTTTTCCTGCAATGCTGTGCCCCTGAAAAATATTTGCATTATTTTACTATTAGAAGATGAATATTACAAGTATTATAAATAAAAATTCTTTATTTATACAAGGCTTTTAACCTTTAATAATTTATAATTGATTATAATTAAAAAATAATATATAATTACATAGATAATATATATAAAATTAAAAAAACAGGTAAAAATGATAGATTTAAATAAATTAGGTATAGAAAAAGGCAGCAGGGTTATAGTTGCAATGTCTGGGGGTGTAGACAGCTCCGTTACAGCTTTAATGGCAAAAGAAGCAGGGCTTATACCTATAGGCATAACTATGCAGATGTTTGATAATAAAAATGAATTTTGGCATGATGCAAAAAATATGGCTGATTTCTTAGGTATAGAATGGCATTTAGTAGATTATACAGAATCTTTTGTGCCAGATGTTATAGGCTATTTTATTAGAGAATATAAAATGGGCAGAACACCTAACCCATGCTCTAAGTGCAATAGAGTTGCAAAAACAAAATATCTTTTTGACCAGATGCAGAAATATAACTGTAACTATATTCTAACTGGCCACTATGCAAAAACAAAGCTTATTGGTGAACAGTATTATATACAAAAAGCAGACTATGCAGAAAAAGACCAGTCATATTATCTTTCCATGATAGAACCATTTCATATTAACCTGCTTAAATTTCCGCTGGGAGAAATGGAAAAACCACAGATAAGAGAGATAGCTGCAAAATATAACCTGCCTGTTGCAGAAAAAAAAGACTCGCAGGAAGCATGCTTTTTAGAAGATAAAGATTACAGAGAATTTTTAAAACCATATATAAAAAATGCACGCAAAGGTAATTTTATATTAAATGGTAAAATAATCGGCGAAAATAAAGGAATATATAACTATACACCTGGTCAAAGGCGCGGGCTTGAAATAAGCTATAAAGAGCCTTTATATGTAAAATCTATTGACAGTAAAACTGGTGATGTATATCTTGGGGTAAAAAAAGAAGTATTTTTTAAAGGGGTAGCTTTAAAAGACTGCCAGTTTTTTCCAGATACTCCATATATGGGAAAATACACAGCAAAACTTAGATATAGAATGAAAGATGAACCTTGTCTTTTAGAAAGACAGCCTGAAAATAAAGCGAAACTTCTTTTTGATAATTTCCAGTTTGCTCCTGCTGCAGGGCAGACAGCTGCAATATATGATGGAGATATCATTATAGGAAGCGGTGTTATAGACTATACTTTTTAACTTTGTGGAGGATAAATATAAAATGGCTTCGTTTGATACTGTAAGTGAAGTAAATATGCAGGAACTTGATAATGCTGTAAATAACTTAAAAAAAGAGTTAAATACCAGGTTTGATTTTAAAGGCTCTAATACAGAAGTAGAATTAAATAAAAAAGATAAACAGATTAAAATAGTAACTACTGACGATATGAAGATGAATATGCTTAGAGAAATGCTTATATCTGTTGTTACAAAAAGAAGTGTAGATTCTAGATGCCTTGAATTTGGAGAAGTGGAAAAAGCAGGCGGCTCTATGCTCAGGCGTGAAGTAAAAATTAAAGAAGGTATTGATAAAGATACTGCTAAAAAAATTACAACAGCAGTTAAAGAAAGTAAATTAAAAGTGCAGGCCTCTATTATGGATGATAAAGTTAGAATACAAGGCAAAAAAATAGATGACCTGCAGGCTGTTATACAAATATTAAAAGGGCTGGATTTACCACTGCCTTTACAATTTATAAATATGAAAAGTTAATGGATTAGTGTATGATTTTTTATTTTTCAGGTTCTGGGAATAGTCATTATGCAGCAAATATGATTGCTGAAAATCTGGATACTCAGCTTATATCTATGGCAGCATGTTTAAAATCAAGCAAGCTGGATTTTGATGCAAGGCAGGATAAATACTGCGGATTTGTTTTCCCTGTGCATTTTTGGGGTGTACCTTATTTAGTTACTGAATTTATTAAAAATATGCAGCTTAAATTAAACAGTGATACTTATGTGTTTGCTGTTTATACATGCGGCGGCGGTGCAGGAAATACCTCAAAAATGATTGAAAAATTACTACAAAAATCTGGTGTTAGTCTATCTAGTGTTTTTTCAGTTAAGCAGATAGATATATTTGTACCACTTTTTAAAATACCACCTAAAGATAAACGGGAAGAAATTATTTTAAAATCAAATGTAGAGCTTGAAAATATTATAAAACATATCCAAAGTTTAGATAAAGGGGATTTTGATGAAAATAAAGGCTCGCTGCCTTTTCTTGCTACCGCCCTTTTATATCCACTATATTCATATTACAGAAATACATCTAAATTTAGAGTATCAGACTTATGCACTGCCTGCAAAAAATGCGAAAGTATATGCCCATTAAAAATCATAGAAATTAAAGATAACAAGCCTGTATGGAAGCAGAAAAAATGTACTCTCTGTTTTGCCTGCCTGCATATATGCCCAGCTCAAGCCATAAACTATGGAAAAGTGCTTTTCTTCTATGACAGTAAAAATAAAGGCAGATATAGAAACCCATATGCACCAAAAAGCTATTAATATACTTATCATTATAATATCTTTATTATTTACTGCCTGTGCTGAAGATAATAGAGAGAATAATACATGGCAGGATAACAGCACAAAATATGATTTTGTATATAATGAACCATCTGTTGTATATTTGATTGCTGGAAGTTATGATACAGGCACTATTGAAAAAAATATAATAATAGAAAATATTACATTATCTTTTAATAATGTGCGAAATGAAGAAGTTTATATATTAATACCAGAAAGTGATGATAATAAGGCTGACGGTGTAAGCTTTACTATTTCAAATGCTGGAATAAAATGCAGCCCGCTTGCTGAATGCAGTATAGCTTTTAATATGCTTATAAAAGAGCAAAGCCCGCTAAATAATAATTTTACAGTATATCTGCCTGTTACACTTTTAAACCAGCAGGAAATGAATACTTTTATAGAAATGAATGCAGAAGAACAGTATAAAACTTTTGCTATGAAATATTTAAATAATAGAATATATATTAAATTTCAAATCACAGGCAGTGTTTCATAATTATAAATCAAAACATACATAGAAATATATAACTGGTGCTATATAATATAAATCCTATAATTTACTTTTTTAAAAGCTCTGCAATTTTTTCTGCTGCTGTTTTAGATGGTGTTTTCCCTTCAAATAAAGCAGATATTTTTTCAAGCTCTTCTTTTATTTTATCTATATTTGATAATGCTTTATTATATGCTTCAATAATAAGTTCTTTTTTTGCGCTGCCTTCACCTATACAGTGCACTTCTGGTAAAAGCTCATAGCCTGCAATAATATTTGGAAGCCCAATAGTTCTTAAATTAGACAGCTTTTTTGCTAAAAATACATTTATTTTAGACGCACTGTAAGCAATAATCATAGGTTTTTTCATTATAGCTGTTTCAAGAGTAACTGTGCCGGAACAAGCCCATATAAAATCGCTGTATTTCATTATATCATACTGTGCTTTTGGAAGTATTTTAATATTATTTCTTTCTGGAACATACTGCCTTATTAATTCATCACTAATATTATCTGCCTTACTGATTACAAAATCTATATCATCAAACTCTAAAGCTGCATCAATAAAAGCTGGCATAAGTGAAGATATTTCTCTTTTTCTGCTGCCTGGAAGTATACCTATAATCTTTTTATCCCCTGAAAAAGATAATGCTTTTAAAAACTCATGTTTATTTGAAAAGTTAAATTTAAAATTATCTATTACAGGGTTGCCTGCATATACTGCATTTACATTTTCTTTTTTAAAATATTCCATTTCAAAAGGAAATATAGAAATAGTTAAATCGCAGTATTCTTTCAAAGTAAATATTCTGCTGTAATGCCATACCCAAAACTGAGGTGCTATAAAATATATTACTGGAATATTATATTTTTTCAATTTTTTTGCAAACCTAAGGTTAAAGCCTGGATAATCTATTAATATAACAGCATCAGGTTTTTCTTCTGCAACTGCTTTTTCTAAAGTAGAAAACATATTAAAAATAAATGGAAGTTTTTTAAATACTTCAATAAACCCAATAATAGCCATATCTGAATCAGTAAAATACTGTTTCTGCCCTAATGATTTTAAATTTATACCGCCAGTGCCTAAAAATTCTGCTTTTGGATATATTTTTAAAAGCTCTCTTGCTAAATTTGCACCATGCACATCACCAGATGCTTCCCCTGCTACTATAAAAAATTTCATATTATTCACCAGTATATTTTATTTGCCTGCATATATTATTATATTATTATCAACTTTATCAACTGAAATAAATGGCTCTTTTACCATTGTGCCTGTGTAAAGCCTTATTTCTGTAACTTCTGATTTTGAAGTAATATCAATCTGTTTAAAAATATAACCTTTTAATGATTTACTGTGTGGTATATTCTGTAAAGGCTCATACCTGCCTTTTAAAATAATTGTAGTATAGCCTGGCGTTATATTTGATGCGGCTATTTCTATATTTTTTGAAAATTCAAGCTTAATTTTTTGAGTTTTTAATGTTTTTTCTTCATTAATATCTGTTAAATACATTTGATTATTATTGTTTTTATTAGAAATAATAATATTTTTGCCATCGCTGTATAAATTAATATTATCTTTATTTAAAAAGTAACGCACTCTTTTAGGAAAACGCAATGCAGCAGGGGCAGAAATTATATTACATTTATTATTATGAACATATCCTTTTTTTAATGATATATTATAAATATCTATATATTTTCTGCCATTATATAATGAGCCGCTGTTAAAAATAACTGCTCCGTTGCTTTTAATAACAGTTTTATCATTACTGCATACTGCTTCTTCAATATATCCAGCTTTTCTTTCTGGTATATCTAAAAAAGTATTCTGCATATATGTAAAAGAGCTGCTGTTTTTATTTTGAGTAAGACTGCCACTTGAAGCAAAAAACAACAGTATCTCTTTATCATTTTTCTTAATTACCGGCAGAGCTTTTTTAACATCTTTTTCTGCCCGCGGAGTAAATGCAGCAAATGAACCATTTTCAACTTCTATTTTCCAAATGTTTTCAGGCATTTTATGTATGGTATATTTACAACCGTTATCCTGCATTAAAAGATTAATATTATCATTATCCCTGCTTATTAAAAGTGATGATGAAATACATTCACTTTTCTGCTTTACTGCACAAGATGATACTATTAATGCAATAGATAAATATAAAAAAAACTTCATATAACTAATACACCAGCCCATGGAGTGCAAGTCCTAAAACTACAGAATAGCTGTATTTATCTGTAGGCTTCACTTTACCAGTATTTTCTGGAAGCACAATAAATTCCCAAGGGTCAAGATATTCAACAGGCACACCGTATTTTTCCCGCAGAGCTTTTTCAAGCCCAAAAGTCTGGCATGCACCACCTGAAAGATATATATGGTTAGGCAGAGAGCCGCCCCTTAAAAGATAAAATTTTAATACATAATCTACTTCTTGAATATATTCTATAGAGAAAATCCTATCCAGTGTAGTGTGCACTTTTTCAGGGTCAGAATGTTCATCTGGATTTATTTTTATTTTTTCCGCAGTTTCATCATCCACATCTAAATCATGCTTAATAAGGTCAGTAAAATATTTACCGCCGCGGCTTACTTCCCTGCAGTAATCAAAAAAGCCATTTTTTATAAGAATAACAAATGAGCCTACATATCCTACATGTAAAATAAGCTGTATTTCTGCATTATTTGTTTTTTTAAGTGCTCTAAAAAGGCGGACTATAGACATTGCTTCTGCCTCAATAGCATAAGGCTGTAATTTTGCAGATTCCAGCACTGAGACAAAATCTGTTATAGTATCTTTTTTAGCGGCAGTCATTACTATACTTGTATGGTTATATAAATCCTGCGAAGGCAGTGTCTCAAAATCCATACACATTTCTTCTGGCTCAACACAGGCATACTGGTCTGCTATCCAGCGAAATTCTTTTAAATCACCTAAACTGTCATTATTTACAAGCATTTTGCGTACAAGCACAGATGGTCCTTTTAAAGCAACAGCCACTGAGCGGACAGGAAAAGAGTCATCTATTGTTTCTAATATTCTGTTTACAAGCTCACCATAATCATTTATGACACCATTTTCTGTAACAACACCTTCAAATGTATTGTTACGGAATTTATCAACAACAAATCCAGTTTTTGTAGGGCTTAATAATACTGCTTTAATAGCATTGGCACCAATATCAAGCCCTATATGGTATTTATCAGACATTAAAACATACTCTCCATATATTTAATCTATTTTGTAAGCTCCCTGAAAAAACAGCTTTTTTCACCAGTATGGCATGCTGGACCAGTTTGATGAACTATATATAAAAGGCAGTCTTCATCACAGTCTATCATTACTTTGACAATCTTTTGTAAGTGTCCTGAAGTTTCTCCCTTTTTCCATAAAGATTTTCTGCTTCTGGAATAATAATAAGCATAACCTTCTTTTAATGTAAGCTCTACTGCTTCCTTATTTGCATAAGCCTGCATAAGCACTTCTTTTGTATCTGCTTCCTGCACAATAACAGGCACTAAACCTGCACCCTTTTCAAAATCAATATTTATATTCATAATATTTTAACTGCCTTAACAAATTCTTGGTAAAAGCTCGCCAGGTGGTAAATCAATATGGCGTTTTCCACCAGAAATTGTATTTAAAACAACTTTATTATCATTTGTTACTTCGCCAATTACTGCTGCTCTTTCGCCTTCTTTTACTGATTTTAAAGCAGCAAGAACTTTATCGCAGTCATCAGCACCACATATTATAACAGCAGCCCCTTCATTTGCAACACTTAATGGGTCAAACCCTAATGTATCACATAATTCTGCAACATCCTGCCTTAATGGTATTTTTTCTTCATCTATTAAAAAGCCTTTGCCGCTTTGCTCTGCTATCTCATTTAAAACAGCAGCTAAACCGCCTCTTGTAGCATCTCTGCCAAATTTAACATTGTAAGGATAAACTGCTTTCATCATATTATTTAAGCATGCACAGTCGCTTGCTATACTGCCAGCAAAACCAAACTGCCCTCTTTCAAGCATTACAGCCATACCATGACGAGCAATATCTGATGTAACTATTACTTTATCACCTTCTTGGACGGCAGAAAAATCATTTAAATTTTTAATAACTCTGCCTACGCCGCATGTATTAATAATAACACCATCTATACCGCCACGCTCCACAACTTTTGTATCACCGCATACAATTTTTACACCAGCTTTTTTTGCTTCCTCTGCTGCGCTCTGCACTATTTTTTCTAATTTTTCATAGCTGTAACCTTCTGCCACAACTAAAGCAAATGATAAATATAAAGGCTCTGCTCCACTTACTGCTAAGTCATTAACTGTGCCGCATATAGAAAGCTTGCCAATATTTCCACCATTAAAAAATTCTGGGCGGATAACAAAAGAATCTGTTGTAAACGCTGAATTAGTGCTTGTTTCTATATGAGAAGCATCCCCTAAATTATTTAATATATTATTATCAAAATATTTTAATATAATATCTTTTATAAAATTAGATGTCTGCCTGCCGCCTCCTCCAATAGAAAGCGTAACTATTTTATCGTCCATAATACACCTATCTTAAAAATTTGTAATAAGCTGCACATGTTCCTTCACCAGATACCATACAAGGACCAACAGGGTCTTCTGGAGTGCAGCGTTTTGCAAAAAGCGGACATTCCTGTGGCTTGATTTTGCCAGTTAAAACCTGACCGCATTTGCAGCCTTTTATTTCTGTAATATTTTTAGGCTGTAAGTTAAAGCGTTTTAATGCATCATATTCAATATATTCATCTTTTATTGCAAGACCGCTTTTTTTAAGCTCACCAAGCCCGCGCCATACAGCATCACTTTCATCAAATACTTTTGCAAGTATTGCACGAGCCTGAGCATTACCTTCATCAGGCACAACACGTCTGTATTTATTTACTATGTGAAAGTCTTGATTATTTGACTGTTTCACTATCTCATATACTGCATCAAGCATTTCTACAGGTTCAAAACCAGCAACAACTGCCGCCTTGCCTGCTTTTATTAATGGCTCATATAACTGCACACCTGTTACCGCTGTAACATGTCCTGGGCATAAAAAACCATCTAAATGAAGCTCTTTATCGCTTAGTATTAAATCAAAAGCCGCAGGCATTGTTTTACAGAAAGATAAAACAGATAAATTTTTCAGACCTTTTTCTTTTGCTGCCATAATTAAAGCAGCAACAGTTGGAGCAGTTGTTTCAAAACCAATTCCTAAAAATGTATAATGTTTATCTGGGTTTTCTTCTGCCAGTTTTAATGTATCAAGCGGCGAATATACAACATTTACATCTGCACCACGGGCTCTTTTATCAATAAGAGTTTCCCCATTACTGCCAGGAATCCTAAGTAAATCTCCAAAACTTGCAACTGAAATACCTTTATCAAGCAGCTCAAAAAATAAATCAATTTCACCCTGACTTGTTACGCATACTGGGCAGCCTGGACCAGAAATCAGCTCCACATTTTCAGGCAGCATACTTCTAAGCCCAGAGCGAGCTATCGCCATAGTATGAGTGCCGCATACTTCCATAATTTTATATGTTTTAGAAGTATCAGCTTCTTTTTTTATAGACTGGCTTACTTTTAAAGCCGTTTCTTTATCTCTAAATGGAATGTTTGGATTCATCTGTATAGTCCAGTAAAAATTCTAGTGTTTCTTTTGCTTCTTTCTCATCTATTTTAGAAATAGCAAAGCCAGCATGGACAACAACCCAGTCACCCACTTTAACATCATCTCCTAAAAAGATAGTAGAAATCTCCCTTTTAGTGCCAGCAACATCAACAGTTGCCACATGCATATCTAATTTTTCAATTAATCCTGGAAATCCTAAGCACATAATAACTCCCTTTATTTGTTATTTGATTTTTGTTTTATTTTTCCTGCTGTTTTAATAAATATACCAATAATTACACCAGATAAAAAGCCGCCAATATGCGTCCAGTATGCAACATTTGATATATTTATAAACCTGTTTTTAATACCAATATATTCCTGAAAAGAACGAAGATATTCATTTAAATTAAAAAACTGTTCCCCATACCATAAGGACAGCTGAAATATTAAAAACAGTAAAATAATAATAACTGCAGGTATGTTTCTTATTATTGCATATATTAATAAAAATATAAATGTTTTTATTTTTGAAAAAGGGAAAAATATAACAAACAGTCCCATAACACCAGCAACTGCTCCACTAGAGCCAACAACAGGATACTGCAGGGAAGGCATCATAAATGCTTCTGTAATTGCAGCCATAACACCAAGCACAATATAAAGGCATATAAACTTTACTGTGCCAAGATATTCTTCTACATTTTTACCAAAAACATATAAAAAATACATATTTAAAGCAACATGTAAAAAACTGCTGTGCAAAAACATATATGTCACAAATGAAGACATTTTTTCACTAACACTTACTATCTCAGATGGCATAGAAAGTTTTAAAGGCAGAAAGCCGTGGTCTGCAAAAAGCAGCCCGTGATAATTAATACGAAAATATATATAAATGGCTGTATTTATTAATATAATCAGCCATACACCATAAGCAAATCTTGTTACTGGGATATTTGTTTTTAACGGAAACATAGCCCCTCTCATTATTATGGAAAGTATTATAGTAGTTTGAAAAAATAATTGCAAATAGTTTTATGAAAAAAGCAGAAATGATATAAAAAAAGGCAGATGTTTTTCATCTGCCTTATAATATGTAATTGATTGAGTTAAAAAAAATATGTTATTTTGTTCTTGTATAAGATATCGGACCACCTACTCTGCCCCATGGGTCTACATGGAAGAAGAATGAATTGCCGCTGCCGTCTTTTACATACACTCTAAAAGCCTGAACGCCTCTGCCTGCTTTATTAAAAGTTTCTACAGATTCTATATAGTAGCCTTTTAAGTTTTGTATATATTTTTCAACAGCATTTTTTGCCTGGTCAGCAGTAACAATTACCGGCTCACCCATAGCCATACCTTTACCGCCTTTGCCTGCTCTTGGTCCATAAACACCACTTGTGCATAATGGGCAGTCAGGATAAGGACAGTTATAATATGCACCATTACCGTTTTTATTTTGTGCTCCCGCATTACCTTGAGCAAAAACAAAGCCTGCCATAACAAAAATCAAAAGCAATGATAATACTATCCGTTTCATAACATACCTCCCAAAACTTATATACTTATCTACCACTTTCTAATAAGTATGACAGACAAATAAATATAAAGTTCTATAAATTTAATATAATTTTTTAATTATTTTGTGCTACATCAGCTAAAGGACCTCTTGCAAAGCCAAAAGGGTTTACAAAATAGTATAACTGATTGCCTGCACTGTCTTTAACATTTACTTTATATGCAGTTCCTCTGCGTACTTGTATCTCTTCTGTTGAAGTTATAGTGTAGCCTTTTAAGTTAGCAATAGCTTGTTTAACAACTTCTTCTGCTTGAGCTATAGTTGTAACTGATGCCTGACCGTTATTCATCATGCCATAACCATGTCCCATCATACCATGACCTATACCGTGTCCCATACCGTGTCCCATGCCATGTCCATAACCATAGCTATAACCACAGCCAGTGTTGCAGAAATTATCAGCTACTTCACTAGTTACAGGACCTCTAGCAAAACCAAAAGGAGTTACTACATAATATTCTGTGCTGCCAGCTGCATTTTTAACAGCTACTTTATAACCTGTGCCTCTGCGAAGCTGTATTTCTTCAGAGCCTGTTACAGTATAACCGTCTGCAAGTACGCCTTTTACTATATCTTCAGCCTGAGCTGATGATGTAACTTGTGTGCCGTTAGACCAGCATCCACCCATACCCATTTGTGCATAAGCAAATGAGCCTAATGCTAAAACAATAAATGATATTAAAATTAATTTTTTCATGGTAACACCTCTTTTTTGTACCTAATTTTTTTATATCTATAATATTTTTATACAGCTGCTTTCAAATAAGTAGATAACTTAGTTTAAAATAAGTTCATATTTTTTATTTTTTGCTTTATAACAAATTTATAAAAATTTTTACTAAAAACCATAAAATAAACTGGCAGATAAATATTAATATTTAAGGGATAAAATGCATATAAGTATCTGCCAGCTTATATTTTATCTAAAAAGGATAACTTCGCCCCATGGGTTTACATGGTATTCATATGTTTTGCCGTTATCGTCAGATACATTAATAATATACATTGTTCCTCTGCGGCCTTGTCCTTCTGAACTAGATACAACTTTTGCTCCTTTAATATTAGAAGCCTGCTGCAGCACTAACGCTTTAGCTTCTTCCACATTTGCAACACTTGTCTGCTGAGCACCTGCTCTGCCCATACCTCTGCCCATGCCCATTTGTGCATAAGCTGCCATGCTGAATGCAAGTGTTAATACTACTACTAATGACATTATTTTTCTCATAAACATCTCCTTATATATAAGGCTTTTTATTTATTTTTTCTTACCGCCTTATGCTTGATAGACAGCACACTTATATAAAAGTTTTAAAAAAAATAAAAAAATTTTAAAAAAATAAAATATCAAATATTATCAGCAATTTATAAAAAAATAAAAAGATAATAACCTATGAAATGGAAAAAGAAATTAAAAAAGGATAAAAAAAAGGCTGCTTATAAAGCAGCCAAAAATCGGGGCGACAGGATTTGAACCTGCGACATCATGTTCCCAAGACATGCGCGCTACCCCTGCGCTACGCCCCGCCTGAGAGTATTATGTATATATTAAACTCTTATTCTTGTCAACAGTTTTTTTTAATTTTTTTAAAAAAATTTTTTTATTTATTTTTGATAAAAATTATTTGATTTATGTAAAAAAATGTTAGACATATAATCAAATAAGTTATATAGTAAAACAATAGATTATGTAGTTTTTTTACATTATTAATATTAAGGAATGTACTATGCAGATAATAATGAACTCATCAATAGCTAAATTACTTAATCAGTCACCAATACCTGCTGTTATAATTAATGGAGAAACAAGTAATATATGGTATAATGACGCATACATTAATACTTTAAAGGATTTCCCTAATTTGATTGATGCTCTGCAAAACCTTTTTGCTATGAGTGAAAACGAAGTATTCAGTTTTATTAATAGTAGCCATTCAGAAAAGTTAGAAGCAAAATATAAAGATATAAAATATTATGTTTTAAAAGAATATAGAAAATCTATTAACTTTACTATTATATCAATAATTCCAGAAAACAAATATAAATATAACCCTGATAATGCAATCATTACAGAAGAATACTTTTTTATGAACGTGCCTCAGCCATGCGTTATATTTGATTTCCACACTAAAAAAGTAGAAGCTGCTAATAATGCATTTTTAAAAATCTGCGGTATTCCTGTTGAGCATATTAGAAATATGTATATAGCAAGTCTTTTTCATGAAAGCGCTCATTTAATAAATAACTATTTAAACTCACCTATTCCATATACTAAAACTTTTTTAATTAACCAGTATGATTTAGATATTAATAAAATAATGATATTTGAAGTAATACCTATAATTAAAGAAGAAGTAAAAGATAATAAAAAAGAATATAAAGTTATCTTTATGATGAGAGATATATTTGGCGAAATAGAAACTCAAAGAGACCAAATCAGTGAAGATTTTCTCCGTTACCAGTTTTTAACACGCTCTATATCTGACAGTATGCTCATTGTAAATAATGGTATAATAATAGATGTAAATAATGCTGCATGTACATTATGGCGTTATGAAAAAGAAGAATTAATTAATAAACCACTTTCTCTGATTATTCCTGATGCTTCTCAGTATATTGATAATGCTTCCACAGTAAAAGGCAGCTCTATCAGATTTGTAGGTATCAGAAAAGATAAAACTCAGTTTAATGGTGCCTTAAAAGTGCAGTCTTTTGATAACCTTAATAAACGCTCTATGGTATATATTGTTAGAGATTTAACAGACCATATTGCTGTTGAAAGGCTTATGGAAATACAAAGCGATTTTACATCAGAAATATTTGACACTCAGCCAAATATGATTGCTGTTTTCAATGAAAACCATATGCTTACAAGGTGTAATAAAGTGTTTTTAGATTTCTTTGGTTATACTTCCATAGAAGAAGCTATACATAATATTGGAGAAATTTCTTCAAGATTTTTAGATGCTGATGACCATACATTTATTACAAGCGCTAATAAAGATAACTGGTTTATACTGCCTATTGAACATCAAAATATAGAATATATGGTAGGTATGAACGATAAAACAGGTATATATAATGTGTTTAACCTGAAATCTACATTAATGGAAAATGAAACAAATGCATTCTATGTGGTGTCTTTTACAAATATTACTGAAACTATTGAAAGACAAAGATGTTTAAAAGAAGCAAATAACTTAATACAATCATATAGTGATGATTTAAAAAATACTATAGAAACAAATATGGTGACTTTAGCACAGTATCAAAAACTTGCAACAATAGGCACTATGATTGGATTTATTACTCACCAGTGGAAACAGCCTCTTAATGCTATTGGTCTTATTGCACAAAACACTGAAGATATTTTAGAAGAAGATGAAGAATTTGATAAAGAAGAGTTAACTGATATGATGCAGGCTATTATGAACCATGTAATATTCATGTCTGAAACTATGGAAAACTTTAAAAATTTCTTTAAACCAGAAGATGTAAGTGTGCCATTTAAAGTCAGCCAGGCAATCAAATCTATTATGATACTTTTAACTCCTGTTTTGAAAAAAAGTAATATTGAAGTTATATACGATATGCCAGCTCAGCTTGAAAATTTAAAAGTCTTTGGTTTTACTAATGATTTAAAACAAGTTATAATGAATATTGTTGTTAACGGAAAAGACGCTATTGTGCAGAGAAAAGAAAGCGAGCCAGACTTAAAAGGACAAATCTGTATCAAAACAGATAACCATAACGATGAACGGATTATAATAACAATTACAGACAACGGCACAGGATTAAGCGAAGAAACTTTAAAGAAAATATTTGAAATGCACTATACAACTAAAGGCTCACAAGGCACAGGCATTGGAATGTATATGGCTCAAATGATTATAGAAAAAATGAACGGTATCCTGCATGTTAGAAATAGAGAAGATGGGGAAAAAGGTGCACAAATTATACTAAATCTTCCTATTCATAATGGAAAATAAGTTTAATTTTTAAGCTGCTTCTTACAAATTAAATATAAATATTTTATAATATTTGGCTGATAGATGAAAGTTTATCAGCCTTTTTTTATACTTTACCAGCCGTATTTAAATAAAATATATGTAGTTAATAAAATAAATGTAAAGCTTAGAAAGGCTGCGCTTAATAATACTTGTAATATAATGTATGCAGTAAATATAAATATATCTAATACTTTTATATGCCAGTGATTTTCAGCCTTATCCCCTGTTATATCTGCCTTATGCTTTTTCAAATAAATAGAATAAAAATATAAGCTGCTTATATTTAAAATAATAAAAAATAAAACAAAACTAATAAACTGCATATTTAACAGCAAAAATATAATAAATAATATACCATTTAATATAAAAACTGCAAAAATAATTAAAAATAGCAGCATATATTCAAACAGTATCTTATCTATGCTTATGTATTTATTACTTTTTTCTTCCGTTTTTGCTGTTTTATACATACAGTATAATGTATAAATATATGATGGAAAAATAGAAGCAAATAATGATAAAAGTAAAGATGATATAATAAAATAAAATATTAAAAATACAGCAGTTAATAATACAAATATAATAACCGTTTTTTTACAGTAAAATATACTAAACTTTCTAAAATAAAGAATAAAATCTAAACTATTCATAAAGTAAAAATTTGCAGCTGATATACATATTACAGCTAAAATATAGGTATCTCTATTTTGGTGTGGGGATATAAAAAAGAAAATAAATGCTGCTGCAGCATAAAAAGATAATATAAGCAGTTTTATATGCAGATTTTTTACCATATAATATATCCTTATATAGAAAGACTGTTATCTTTCAGGCATAAGGCTTTTGAAAATATCGGCAGCTTCATCTATTTTTTCAAGGAATTTTTCAACTATTACTGGGTCAAAATGAATACCTGACTGACTTTTTAAATATTCAACAGTCTGCTCTAATGTCCATGAATTTTTATATACTCTTTGAGAAATTAGTGCATCAAATACATCTGCAACAGCAACAATCCTTCCGTATAATGGTATACTGTCCCCTTTTAAGCCGTTAGGGTATCCACTGCCGTCATATTTTTCATGGTGGGAAAGAGCTATTATTGCACCAGCTTCTAAATACTTGCTTTTAGTACCTGAAAGTATCTCATAACCTTTTGTTGTATGAGTTTTCATTATATTATATTCTTCAACTGTCAGCTTTGATGATTTATTTAAGATATTATCAGCAATACCTATTTTACCAACATCGTGCAAAGGCGCAGAATAAAGCATTAATTCTTTATCTTCATCACTGCCCCCTAAACTTTCCATAATCATAGCAGAATATTTTCCCACTCTTAAAATATGGCTTGCTGTATCTTTATCTTTATATTCTGATGCTCTGCCAAGTAAAAGCAGTGATTCCAGTTCTCTTTCTTTAACAGTTTTTACTGCCTGCTCTACTTCATACTGTAAAATACTTGTCTTATTATGGAGTTTAAGCCTTGAACCGCGTAAATGAGCCATATTTTTTAAAACAGCCTGCAGCACCTGACTGCTTAATGGATATATAAAATAATCAATTACTCCAGCATTAAATGATTTGATTTTCTCTTCATCGTCATTAATATCTGAAATAAAGTAAATAAGTAAATCTTCATCATACTTATGAACTGCTGAAACTAAATCAATTACCGCAGCACTTCCGTCATAATCAATAAAAAGCATATCTGTATTACTGCTGCTCATAATATGCTTAATTACTTCATTAATATTATCAGTATATGAAACACTTATATCTATCGGTATGGCGGCATTTGTCACTATATCTCTATATTTAGGGCATATGTTATAATATAAAAGATTCAGCTTTCTTGTATCCGTCATTTAAACAGCCTGATAGAATGTTTTATTTTATATATAACATCTTTTAATTCATCAATTAATGCAAAAATATGTTCATTCATACCGTCTTCAATATTCTGCTTAATTTTTTCAAGTACATTTACAGCTGAAGAAAACTGATACTTTTCTGAAAGAATAAGCATTTTATCAATAATATATAATGATGAACCCTCATTAAATTCACTAACTGAATTAAAAAGAGTTTGTGCATAATGCCATGAAATCTGGCAGTATTCATTTACTGCAGCAGAAATTAATTCGTGGTCATCAGATTTAATATATTCTGCAACACCTTTTGCTAAGTCTTCATTAAGAGATGTCTGCTCTTTATTTAAATACCTGTTTAATACTGCTTCTAGTTTATTTTTTACAACAGGTTTTGCAATAAAATCATCCATTCCTATAGAAATATATGCTTCTATATCATCTTCTACAACATTTGCAGTAAGAGCAACAATAGGCACATGGTGAAGTCCTAATTCTTTTTCATAGGCAACTATCTCTTTTGTAGCAGTCAAGCCGTCTTTTATTGGCATATATATATCCATAAAAATTAAATCATATTGGTTTTTCTTATATTTATCAACTGCAACCTGCCCATTTTCTGCCACTTCAACTTTAAGCCCCATATTTTTAAGAAGAATTTCTGAAAGTTTACTGTTAACTTCATTATCATCTACAAGCATAATAGAGCCAGAGAAAAATGAGTTTTTCTGTTTTTTGTTTTTAGTAAGGTATGATTTATTATATCCAAGTATATCTGATAACACTGATATAAGTTTAGACATACTAAGTGGTGGAACAAGTGGATATACATTTGTGCCGCCTAAATCATATATTTTATTATCTAAAGAAGAAGTGCTGAATACAATAAAATATTTATCTGGAAATTCATTTACTACTTTTTTAATAAAATTATAATCATTATTATCATAGCTTATGCAAACTATTTTAATATCATCAGGGCGAATATCATCTACATTTGTAGTATAATGGACTTCTGCTTTTACATTTCTAATATATTCTTCATAAAGCTCTTTTGCCGGGCAGTTTTCTTCGCAGCCTAAAAGCATAATGCGTGTATTAGAAAAATCTACTTTCATCTGTATATCTCTTTTATCTACAACTGGAAGTTCTAATGTAAAATAAAATTCACTGCCTTTGCCGTATTCACTATATACATTTAATGATGAATGCATTGACTGAGTTAAGCTTTTAGATATTGCAAGCCCTAAACCACTGCCGCCATACTGACGAGTAGTTGATGTATCTGCCTGAGAAAACGCATCCATTATAACTTTCTGCTGTTCTTTTGTAATGCCTATACCATTATCTTTAATAGATATTCTTATTTTGCATTTTTCACTTGTTTTAGAAACTACTGTTGCCCTTACTATAACTTTACCTTTTACATCAGTAAATTTAATAGCATTAGAGATAAGGTTTGTAATAATCTGCCTGATGCGCAGCGGGTCACCTAAAAGATATTTAGGCATATCTATACTAAATAAGCATATTAATAAAATATTTTTATCCATTGCTTTTGCAGCATAAATTGCAACAGAATCTTCAAAAACATTCCATGAGTTAAATTCTATTGATTCCAGCTGCATTTTACCGCTTTCAATTTTAGAAAAGTCTAATATATCATTAATAATGCTGAATAAACCATCTGAACTGGAGTTAATAATTTTTAAATATTCTTTTTGAGTATTATCAAGCTTAGTTTCTTTTAATAAGTCAATAAAGCCCATAATACCATTAAGCGGTGTGCGAATTTCATGGCTCATATTGGCAAGAAATTCACTTTTTGTCCTTTCTGCATCTTTTGCCCGTTTAAGAGCTGCCTGTAATTCTCTTTCTTTTTTCTTTCTAAGAGAAGCATCTCTTAATATATATAAAATACTAAGTTTACCCTGATACATTATTTTAGATATAGAAATATCTACAGGGAATTTTGATTTATCAGAACGAAGTGCTTCAATCTCTAAAGATTTACCTTCCTGAGTATCTGAAAGAACAACATTTTTATATTCATTTGAAATAATATTAGTAATAACAGGTTTGCCAACTAAATCTACATAATCTACTTCAAAAAGTGATTCAAAAGATTTATTTACAAGTAAAATGTTATTATTTTCATCAGCTATTAATATAGCATCATAAGCATTAGAAAATATTCTGTGGAACATTGCAGCATTTTCTTTTGAGCTTTTTTCTGCTTCATATCTTTCTGTAACATTTACACCTATTGCTGTAATAAACTGCACAAGGTGGCCGTCTTCAAAATCTCTGCTTGTAAATACAGAAAAATTCCATTCTATGAATACAATATCACCATTAACTTTAATTTCTGTTATTAAGTGCGGCACTTGAGCATTACCACCTCTTAGCAGTGATACAATAGAAACCACTCTGCGTTTATATTCATCTGGAACTATTTCTTCATAGTTTAAGCCAATTAACTCAACATCTGGAAAAAATGCCTGAATAGCACTATTTGTTCTAATAATTTTATCATTATCATCTATAACAAATATTATAAACCCTTTTGCATCAAGGATACGTGTAATAAAATCTTTTTCTTCTTTTAATTCCTGAGCAATAACAGCCTGATTAAGCAGAGAATCTTCTAATGCTTTTTTCACATCATCTGTCTGTTTTTCATTTTCTATTAGTGTAGTAATCATTGTATCAAATGATTTAACTAAATCATTTATTTCTTTATAAGAACCCTGCACATCTATTGAAGAGCTTTCACCCATTGCAATAGCCATACAGCTTTTCTGCATTTGTCTGATAGGTTTTGTAATAAAATATGCAAAAGCAGCAGTAACTGTAAGCAGAATAATAAGCACAGGTATAACCATATTACGCATTAATATTTTAATAGGCTCTACTTCTTTTACTATCTCACTTAATTCCATACGGATAAATAATATCCATTTTAAATTGCCTATATTTAATGGTGAATAATATGTAACAATATCAATACCATCAATAGTTTTAGAAAATTCAAAACCTTTATTTCCTGCATAAGCATCTAATGGCGGATTTCTTAAAATAGAAGAATAATATGCAACTGTGCCGAACTGCTCTACCATATTATATACAACTGACGGATTTTTAACATTTTTTAAAAGAGCTAAATAATCTTGAGGATGTTCAATCAAATCACGCTTATTAGAGCGAAACATACCATTTAATGTTGTAATATAAGCATCGCCGGTTTTACCAAAACCTTCTTCCTGCCAGTTATTATTATCTGATAATATTGTATCAAAAAATTTAGATGATAATACTAAAATAATACTTCCAGCATACTTACTGTCTTTAAATATTGGTGAAATAATAAAAAATACAGGATAGCCGTCAATAGGCATATAAGGCTGCATATCTACAAAATAATAGTTACTGCCGCCTTCATGAGTCATAGTATGAAATTTTGATATTTGAGTAGATAAACCCCTTATCCAGTATGAAGAAACAAGATTTTGACCTAAAACAGAGCTTTTTTTAGGAGTAAATACTATCTCATCATCTGCAGATACAAATAAAATACTTTCAAAACCAGGCATATTTAAAAGCAAAGGAAATGTTTTAGATAAGCGTTTTGAATATTCTTTATATGCTTTAATAGATGGTTCGTTAAAATTAATATTCCCAATAGATTCAATACCTATATTATCCATTAAGTCTATACATTGAGCTAAAACACCTGCATCGCTTACAGGAACAGCATCATTAGATGTAATATTAAGATATTCAAGAATTGGTTTATTATTATACAGACCTGCATATTGTTTTGCAAGCTCACTTCTGCACACTTCAATATCATCTTTACTTATGCCATTTGGCAGGTTATTATAAGCATTAATAATTTTATCTAAACCATAAATCTCTGAATTACCTTTCAAAAACCTAAGGATAGGATTTTCCATATTATTAATAGCCTGCTGGAGCTGTTTGACCTTTATATTATGAATTATTTCTAAACGGTCAATTCTTGAATTAATAACATTACTTTTAACAGTAAAATAAACAATGACCATCATTAATAATATTGCTACAGCACTTGTTAGAAAAAAACCTAAGAAAAATTTTACCGCTATACTGTTATTACGCAGCATAATATATCCTCATAATGCACAACATTACTTAAACACTATTTTTATCGTTTTATTAAACCATATTTATTATATGAAATCAATTAAAATTCTTTGTTTTTATATACTTTTCAGCATATTTTTTTAAAGTATATATTTAAAGCATAATAATTATATTGCACAATATAAAATAAGTATATATATTATAAACATAAACACAGTATATGTATGGTGTAAAGTTTTATAAAAGTTGTAAACTTATTTATAAATAAAAATAACCATTAATTTTTCAGGCTGTATGCCGATAAGTTAATAAAAACACATTCCAGAGGTGCCTAATATGACTTACCAGGAATATATTACAAGTATTCAGCAGGCTGTTGCAGCAAACCTAAGTGTAGGTAATATTATTTTTGGCATACTGCTGCTGATTGCGATTATTATAGGACTTGTTTTCTTTTTTATGTATGTTAGAAAAGAATATTATAGAAAACGCTCTGAAATAGATTCTTTTCTTATGGAAGACCAGCACAAAACAGATATTTTTGTTCCAGGACTTTCAGACAGAGAAGATAAAAATAACCAAAAAGAAAAATTTTTTGAAAAGTTATACAGGAAATTAAATAGAGATAATTAAAATAATATTATCTAAAAATATCTTCACTTTATATAGTTTTATACTGTATTATTTATAAATATCGGTTTTTAACTGCTGATTTTGCAGTATATATTTATGCCTTTTAAAATAAATTTATTATAGTAATGAAAAATAATGTATTCATTATTATACATCTTTTTCTCAATATTAAAGTTACAGCAAAATATGCAAAAAATATAAGAATATAAGCTACAAATAAAATTTTAGATATTATAAGAAATACAGAAATTATAAAAAAAGGGGATGTTTTAACACATCCCCTTTTACTTTATTCTTTATTATCTGCTAAATGTTCAGACATAATACGCATAATTCTATTTCTGCGGTTAAGTTTTGTTGTAGCAATATCTACCAGTTTTTCATATTTTTCAGGATTAGCTTTTTTAGTTAAGCGGAACCTGTTTTCCCCTTCCATAAATCCAGCTAAATCACTGCCTGGCTCTTTACTGTCAATAATAAGAGGGCTTTTGCCTTCTTCCATTAAGTCAGGGTTAAATCTAAGCAGTGTCCAGTATCCTGCATTAATTGCTTTTTTCTGCTCTGATGAACCTTTAGTCATATCAATACCTTGAGCAATACAGTGTGCATAAGCTATAATAATAGATGGTCCATTATAACGCTCTGCTTCAATAAATGCTTTAATACACTGAGCAGGGTTAGAAAGAGAAACTTTTGCAACATATATGCTGCCATAAGTCATAGAAATCATTGCTAAATCTTTTTTCTCTCTAACTTTACCACTTGTAGCAAATTTTGCAGAAGCACCAAGTGGAGTAGATTTAGAAGCCTGACCGCCTGTATTAGAGTATACTTCTGTATCAAGTACAAGCACATTAATATTTTCACCACTTGCAAGCACATGGTCTAAACCGCCGTAGCCTATATCGTAAGCCCAGCCGTCACCGCCTAATATCCATACAGATTTTGGTGTTAAGTAATCAGCAATACTTAAAAAGTCTTCTTTACCTGCAGTATTTGATGATTTAACTGCTTCTTTTAATTTTTCAACTCTTGCACGCTGTTTTTCTATTTCTTCCTGGTCATGAGTATCTGTATTTGCAAGAATATCATCAATAAGAGAAGCATCAGCTATATTTTTATTAGCATTTAAAAAGTCAACTGCTTTACCTTTAAAGTAGTCAACAGCTAAGCGCATACCAAAACCAAACTCAGCATTATCTTCAAATAATGAGTTACTCCACGCAGGGCCTTTACCGTCATTACGAGTGCAGTATGGAGTTGTAGGCAGGTTACCGCCGTATATTGATGAACAGCCTGTTGCATTTGCCATTAAAAGCCTGTCACCAAAAAGCTGAGTTAAAAGTTTTACATAAGGTGTTTCACCGCATCCTGCACATGCACCAGAAAATTCAAAGAAATGAGGAGCAAGCTGACTACCTTTAATTGTTGATTTATTATATTTTTCAACTGCAAGTTCTGGAATAGATTCAAAAAATTCAAAATTTTCTACTTCCTGAGCTCTTAATGGTATTTGCGGCTCCATATTAATAGCTTTTCTTTCTGGGTTTGCTTTATTAACTGCAGGGCAGTCTATAACGCAGGCATTACAGCCTGTGCAGTCTTCTGGTGCAACTTGAATAGTTGCTGCATATCCTGCAAACTCTTTACCTTTTGCATCAGCATATTTAAATGATGCAGGGGCATTTTTAAGGTGTTCTTTATCATAATATTTCATACGGATTGCTGAATGCGGGCATACAAAAGAGCATATTCCGCACTGAATACATACAGCAGGGTCCCAAACAGGTATTTTAACTGCAATATTTCTTTTTTCAAATCTTGCAGTGCCAGTTGGCCATGTGCCGTCAACAGGCATTTGAGATACTTTGATTTTATCCCCTTCCCCTGCAACTAATACGCTTGTTACTTCTTTAACAAAACTGCTTGCTTTTTTATCAGTTAAGCAACCATTAATTAATGTATGAAGTGCACTTTCATCTTTTAATGAAGAATAGTCTACTTTATAAAGTTTTTCAAAGCCTGCATCTGCTGCAGCATTATTTTTTGCAACAGTTTCTTCGCCGTATTTACCATAAGTTTTTTGAATTGCACCTTTAATAGCATTAAGTGCTTTATCTTTTGGTATAATATTAGAAATAGCAAAAAATGCAGACTGTAATATTACATTTATACGCGAGCCAAGTCCTAATTCCTGAGCAATTTTTACAGCATCAACAACATAAAATTCAGCTTTTTTTTCTCTAATTTCTTTTTGAACAAGTGATGGCAGTTTATTCCATACTTCATCTTTGCTGTATTGGCTGTTAAGTAAAAATACGCCGCCTTTTTTAAGTGGTGAAAGTAAGTCATATCTTTCTAAAAAGCTGAAGTTATGACAGCCGATAAAATCTGCCTGCTGAATAAGATATGAGCTTTTTATCTGCTCTGCACCAAAACGAACATGGCTTGTAGTCATAGAGCCTGCTTTTTTAGAGTCATATACAAAATAAGCCTGTGAGTTTTTACCAGTTTCTGCAAAGATAATTTTTGCAGTATTTTTATTTGCACCAACTGTGCCGTCAGAGCCTAGTCCATAAAACATAGCATTATAGCTTTTTGAAGGAATAAGCCATGAAGCATCAAATTTTAATGATTTATGAGTAACATCATCTTCAATACCAACAGTAAAACCAAAAACTGGGTTATCTGATGCTGCATTTTCATAAACTGACTTTACCATAGCTGGTGTAAAATCTTTAGAGCCTAAACCAAATCTGCCGCCAAGCACTCTTGGATATTTTTCTAAATGAGTTATTTTTGCAGCCATTGCTTCCCCTATTGCTGTGCGGACTGTTAAATATAGCGGCTCACCAACAGCACCAGGCTCTTTTGTTCTATCAAGCACTGCAATATTTTCCACAGTTTTTGGCAGTGCATCAACAAATGCTTTTACAGGAAATGGCTGGAATAAGTGAATTTTAACAACGCCAAGTTTTTCTCCGCTTGCATTAAGATGGTCGATAGTTTCTTCTATAACATCACATGCTGAGCCCATAGCAACAATAACACTTTTTGCATCTTGCGCACCATAATAATCTACTAAATGATACTGTCTGCCTGTTAAAGCTGCGAATTTATCCATTTCGCTCTGCATAACAGCACCAACATTATCCATATATTTATTTACTGTTTCTCTGCCTTGAAAATAAACATCAGGGTTTTGAGATGTGCCTTTAATAGTTGGTTTATCTGGAGTAAGACTTCTGTTTCTATGCTCTCTAACAAGTTCATCATCAACCATATGACGCATATCATCAAAAGTTAATTCTTCCACAACAGAAAGTTCATGCGATGTTCTAAAACCATCAAAAAAGTGTAAAAATGGAATACGGCTTTTAAGAGTTGCAGCCTGAGCAATTAATGCCATATCCATAACTTCCTGTGGGTTATTAGAAGCAAGCATAGCCCATCCACAGGCACGGCATGCCATAACATCGGAATGGTCGCCAAAAATAGAAAGACCCTGCGCAGCTAATGCTCTTGCACTAACATGAAAAACAGTAGGTGTAAGCTCCCCTGCAATTTTATACATATTAGGTATCATTAATAAAAGACCTTGAGAAGCTGTAAATGTAGTAGTTAAAGCACCTGCAGTTAATGAGCCGTGTACAGTTCCTGCAGCACCACCTTCAGACTGCAGCTCAACCACATGCGGAACAGAGCCCCATATATTTACCTGACCTTTTGCACTTTTTTCATCAGATATTTCTCCCATAACTGATGATGGTGTAATAGGATAAATAGCTATTACCTCGTTTACAGCATGAGCCACATGGGCTGCTGCCATATTACCATCCATAATAGTTTTTTTGCGTGCCATGCTTCCTCCACTTAAATATATGCAATTTTAGCACAATTTATTTTTATGTTCTATTTTACTAACATATAAATTTTAAGTCAAACAAAAAGTATATATGTATAAACTTTGGTAGATTACCATATAAGAGTATTCTAGTCAAGCAGTTGTAATATTAACTGGTGGTACCCCATTTTTTACACCCATATCAAATTCTCCTTATCTTTTGGTAAAAAGTCCTCAATAGTAAGGCTTTTTTTGGTGTTCTTCTTTTTAATAGAATAATTAACAACAATATAGTTTAATATTTTTTTCATACCTTCTGCTAACCTATAATATTTGAATTTAACTTTTTCTTTTTATTATGTTTAGCTTCTTTCATAGCAATATATTCTAATTCTTCGTCATGTTCTATGCATTTAAGTATATACCAAGCGAATAAAGCAATAGCAGCAATATTTTTTATTCCATTAAAGTTGCTTATTTGAGCTGTTGGTAAATTCTAAAAACGATTGCGAAAAATTATATAAATAAAAAGTGGTTGTGAAATCTCTTTAAATAAAATAATAT
>CALVEY010000024.1 GCA_944326705.1 uncultured Mucispirillum sp. | reverse complement strand
AGACTTTCGATTGAGGACTTTTTACCAAAAGATAAGGACGATTTGATATGGGTATAAAAAATGGGGTACCACCAGTTTATTTTTACTTGAAATTTATTTATAAATATTGCATAATAATACCATATTTATATGAAATGAGGCGTTCTTATGTTTGGTTTAAGTATGTGGGAAATTGCAATTATTGCACTTGTTATACTATTTGTTGTTGGTCCTAAAAGACTGCCTGATGTGGCTAAATCTATAGGCAAAGGCTATGGAGAATTTAAGCGGACATTTAATGAGATGAAACAGACAGTTAATGTAAATGATAATAATATTAGAACATCAAACAGAACAAAAGAAACAAGTGAAGATAAAATACAGTCTTATGCTGAACAGTATAAAAGCCAGTGGGAAGATAAATTTGTATCAAACCCTGATGACAGCCCAAAGCCTACAAAACTGGAAATGACAGCATTAGAAAATAACTCTAATATAAGCAGTAATACAAATACTAATACTAATAAAACAGAAGAAAATAAAGGTTAAGATAGTGTCAAACAATGTAAACATTAATAAAAAATCTAAACAGGTGCAGACTGAATATCCACTTGTTGAGCATTTGGAAGAAATAAAAAAACGCTTAAAATACATTATTTTAGTTGTAGTGGTGCTTTTTATTGCAGGCTATTCTCAGGGTGAAAGGCTTGTGCAGATTATACAGGCACCAATACTTGCAGCACTGCCTGATAATGCTACTATGACTATGATAGATGTTACTGAAATGTTTTTTGTGGAAGTAAAGGTTTCTTTCATTGCAGCACTTATGGTATCTACCCCATTTATCCTTTACCAGCTGTGGCTTTTTATTGCCCCAGGGCTTTATATGCATGAAAGAAAATATATATACGGCTTTGTGCTTTTTGCATCTATCCTTTTTGCTCTTGGTGCTTCATTTGCTTATTTTGTAGTTTTTCCTTTTGGTTTTAAATTCTTTTTAGGCTTTGCTGCAAACCCTGCATATAATGTGGACGCAACACTTTCTATGGCAAGCTATGTTTCATTTGTTGTGCATTTAGTGCTTGCATTTGGTATAGTTTTTGAACTGCCAGCAATAATATTTCTGCTTGCAAAAATAGGCATAATCAATGATGAAATGCTTATAAAATATAGAAGATATGCAATAGTTGTAATATTTATTTTAGCAGCAGTTTTAACACCGCCTGATGTAATATCACAGCTTGCAATGGCACTGCCACTACTAATACTTTACCAGCTTAGTATATATATTGCCAGAGTATTTGGCAGAGAGAGTGAAAATATAAAAGAAGTAGCAATTTATGAATAAAGAAACAATTGATAAATTTGGAAGACGACTTAAATATTTACGCATATCAGTTACAGACAGATGTAATTTCCGCTGCAAATACTGTATGCCTAATAATAATTTTGAAATGATGGAATGTGCTGATATATTAAGATATGAAGACATTCTTTTTGCCAGTGAAGTATTTGCATCTCTTGGTGTAAACAGGATAAGGATTACAGGTGGAGAACCACTTGTGCGTAAAGGATTATGCCAGTTTTTAGATAAGCTTACTAAAATAGATAATATTCAAGAAGTAATGCTTACTACAAATGGTGCACTTTTAGAAAAATATGCAGATGACTTATATAATGCAGGCGTAAAAAGGCTTAATATTAGTCTTGATTCTCTTATACCAGAAAAAAATAAGTATATTACTGGTGTTGATAAAACAGATGAAATACTTGCTGGTATAAAAAAAGCTGCAGAAACAGGATTTGCTCCTATAAAAGTCAATTCTGTTATTATTAGAGATTTCAATGATGATGAAATCGTTAGTTTTGCAGAGCTTTCTGCAAAATATAATATAATATGCAGGTTTATTGAATTTATGCCTATCGGCAACTCTGAAAACTGGAGCGAAAAAAATATTGTATATGGCGATGAAATTATAAAACGCCTTAAAGATTTTGAGCCAAAAGAGATGCCTAGAGATAAAAACTCTGGCCCTGCTGTAAACTATAAACTTAATAACGGCGGTATTGTTGGTATTATTACCCCTATATCTAAACATTTTTGTTCAAAATGTGATAAACTGCGTATTACTGCTGACGGCAAAATCAGACCATGCCTTTTATCTGATAATGAGATTGATATTAAAGAAGCCTTACAGGCTAGAGATAAAGAAATGCTTGTAAAGCAGATTATGCAGTCATTAAACATTAAACATGATGAGCATAATATTACTATTGGGGAACAAAATCATGATTTTAAACGGACAATGTCTAAGATTGGCGGATGAGCCTATTAAAACAATAAATACTGATATTGATTGTTTTATCAATGCAGTAGAAAACCCTTTAATGAGCGAAAGCCTTTCTAAACTTGTAAAAGAAAGCAGCAGTATTTTATTTATTGCAAGCCCAGACATTAGTATTGAAGTATATGATTATATAATTAATATATGCAGTGGTAAAAATTTAGCAGTTATTTCAGATAATATTCCAGTAAAATATATGCAGTATCAAACTATTTTTAATCAGGGCGATGTGGAAGATTATGTATTTTTTGGTGCATGTGCAGGCAGAGCGCCTATGCTTGTTAATAAAAATATATATGACTATGATTTAGTGATTACTGCAAGCAGCGTGATAATGAACGCTTACGCTGGATTTTTAGGCAGCGTAACAACACTTTTTAATGCTGTGACTGCTCCAAAAACTGCAGCAGCTGTTATTAAATATGCTTTACAGGACAGCCTTTACAATGTGCAGAAGCTTTCAAGCGGATTAACTATACGCAACCCGGTTTATGAAAGCATACGAGAAGGGCTTATTACTGCAGGCAAAGCAATCCATTCATTTGCAGTAAATATTGCTGCAGATTATAAATATGTAGATAATATTCATAAAGATGTTTTTGCAGGCGATATATTTTTAAGCCAGATAGAAGCACAAAATATTATACTAAACCAGTATAAAGCAGAAACTATGCCTACCGTTCTTGATGGTCTTGAATTATCTGCCCAGTGCTATAATAATATAGTATATTTTATTACATTACTTGAAGATGCCTGTAAAAAAATCAAAAAAGGCGGCAGACTTCTTATAGATATAAAAGATATGCATTCCTTTGGAAATAAAATATTTCAAGAAATATTTTATCTTAATACATTATCTGAAATAGCAGATAATGTTAATGAAAATAACTATATGGAATCTTTTTATGCTTTTATATTAAAGTATTATACATTAAACTATCACATTGCACTGCCTGAAAATGAAAAGCTGAATGCAGCATTTATTCAAGCTGGGCTTAATCCATTAAATAGTGATGATTTAAGCAGATTTTTAGACAGCTGTTCAAATAAAGGTGCTATATAAAATGAACAACAAAACTGTTTTAATAGTAGATGATGATAAGGAAATTTGCGAACTGCTTAATATGTTTTTAACCCTTGAAAAATATAATGTAGTTTCTGCAAATACTGGTATGGAAGGGCTTGAAAAATTCCGCAGTGATAAATTTGATGTTATTTTGTTAGATATATCTCTGCCAGATATAAACGGCCAGCAGCTCTGCAAGCTTATCAGACAGGAAAGTGATATACCTATTATAATGGTATCAGCTAATGACAGCGTATCAGACAAAGTGATTTGCTTAGAATATGGAGCAGATGACTATATTTCAAAACCTTTTGAAAATATGGAGCTTATTGCTAGAATAAAAGCTGTTTTAAGAAGGTCTGATAAACATATGGAAGTAAATATTGGCAGTGGAGATGGTATAATTTGTTTTCAGGGACTTAAAATTGATTACTCTAAACGCCATGTTACTACAAATGAGAATATACCTGTAAACCTTACACCTAAAGAATTTGAACTGCTTGTTTATTTTGCCCGCCATGCTGGTGAAACATTAAACAGAGATACTATAATAGAAGATTTATGGGGCAAAAACACTCTTTACAGGTGGAGCAGAAGCTTAGATGTTCATATACAGAATTTACGACAGAAAATAGAAAAAAATCCTAAAAATCCTTCCATTATACAGACAGTTTCAGGTATTGGATATAAAATTGCAAAATAGAATACTAAGGCTTTATATGAATAAATTATTACTGGTCTGCATAACTTTAGTTTTATTTCCTTTTTATTCTTTTGCTGTATCTTATACAGACATATACAGCCAGCAGCATATTTCAGGCACATTTGTTGAAAGCGGATATGCTGATACCCTGCTGCAGAAAAATGCAAGAAATACTGTTATTGATATAGTATCAAGAAATATTATTAACTATATTCTTGATAATACAGACCCTGACACAGCAAAAATATTAAGCATAAATATGCCTGCAGATATTCAAATATGTGATGATGAGTATAATACAAATATAGAGAACGAAATGAGCCTTGATTTAGCTGATGATATACTTAATACATGCAGAGAAACACTTTATGCTAAAAATTTAGCTTATATAATAAAAGAAACAGCAAAAGTCAGCAGAGGTTCATACTATATTCTTCTTGAAAACATATTTAAAAACCATACAAAAGAATTTTTAAATATGAAAGAATTTAATATAGATGATTTTATTAATAAAATGGCAGTTTATAACCTGCTCTCTTTTAACGGCAAGCCTTTTTATAACAGCCAGACCGATATTAAACTTGAAGATATAAAATGCGAAAATAACCATACAAAAATTGATGTTATAGATGAAAATACAAAAAAGCCTGTATCAGAATTTAATATTAATGGCAGAGATTTTTATATTACTGCATGCTTAAACCAAAACACTAACAGTTATTTTAAATATATTATGCTTTATCTTAAAAATAATGATGTATACACTCTTTATGAACGACTGCCTGTATTTTCAAACTTTTATTCATCTTTTAATCAGGGCTATGATAAAAATAATCTTTCAATAAGCTATCACAATACAAGGCTTACAGTAAGCGATGCCCTTAATGACCATACAGCACTTGTATATAATTATATGCTTTACAGGAAAGGTACATATCTTTTAAACTTTGCAATAAAACATGATAACAACACTGAGTATATTTTCAGGGATACTTCTGAAAATAAATATATAATAACTCCACTTAATATATCATTAAAGCTTTATAAAGATATGGTGGGAAAATACTGCATAGATAATAGTGAAGCATGCAAAACTATGCAGATAGAGAAAATGCTGCCAATATCTTCTGGTATGTAATAAATATTAAACAGGTATCCTTAAAAAAATACTGAAAATTCTTACAGTAAATTATTATATTGAAAAACATGATATTATTAGAACTTAAAAGGATATATTAAACCCCTGCTTTACTAAATCTAAGTATTTTATAAATTACAGGCTTTTATAAATAACACTGGATTAAATATATATGCAGGCTTTTAAATACTCTAAAAATATTATAATACTACTTATTAAGTGGAATAAATAAATACCTGCCAATTATAAGATTATTTTCTTTATCAAATTTTACTGCCAGACTTTCCTTTAAACCTGCAAGATATTTTGTTTCATTATCCATATCTTCCTGTGGTCCCATCATCATAGTTGAGCCAAGGTTAGAAAAAGTAATGCTGCCATCTTTTATGGTATATGAGCCAATATATCTGTTTACACCGCTTGAGCCAAACACAGAGCCGTTATCAAAACCTATAGTGATTTTTGGATTAGATGCAAGTTTGTATTCTTTTTTATTAAGCATTTCTTCCATATTTCCTGCCTTACATCCTAATAAAAAAAGAGATAATAATACTGAAGAAAATATTAATTTTTTCATTTTATAACCATAAAAAATGCCTGCTGATTAAAGCAGGCATATATATTTATATTATGATTCCTGAGTACCTTTTGGGCGTACAGTTAAAACTGGGCATGGAGCTTTACGAACAACAAGCTCAGCAGTAGAGCCAAATAATACATGCTCTAAACCAGTTCTGCCATGAGTTCCAATAATAATCATATCAAAGTTGCCGTTTTCTGCCTCTTTGATAATTTCACTGTATGGATTACCTCTTAAAATTTTTGTTGTAAACTCAACATCTTTTAATTCTGGCGCATTAGCAACAAATTCATCAAACTGTTTTCTTGCACCGTCTTCAAAATCTGGTGATAAATTCTGCATAGGCATACCCATTTGAGGTATGTAAAATGCAACAATATTACCCTCATCAAAAAGTATATGCACTATTTCAAGCTCTGCATTTAAGATTTTTTTCATCTCTACAGCATAAGCTAAAGCATAGTGTGATGCCTCTGAAAAGTCTGTAGGAAAAAGTATTTTTTTTACAGGATTCATATAAACCTCCTAATTATTTGCTAACCTATTACTGCACATTCTATTAGTTTTTTAACTTCACCTTTTTGATAATCTTTAGGTAAAATCTCTAAAAAACCAAATTCGTAAGTAAGTAATATATCATCAGCAGTAATATGTGATGATAAAAGCACAACAGGCATATTTGTATGGATAAAACCAATATTATTAAGCATATCCACCATAAATATTTCTTTCATGCTTAAATCTGCAACTACTGCATAATAATCGTTATTATTTAAAACTTCAATAGATAAAAGCGGGTTGTTTACTCTCTGCAGCACATATTTATTTATATCAAATTCAAAGTGGAGCTTTGCAAATACATCATCATCATTAGTAATAACAAGTATTTTTTTAACTTCCATTACTGCCATACCCCCTTCATTAGTTTCTGGAGATTATTTTCTAACTGCTCCATAAGTATATTATAGGGCAAATTTAAAAATTCTGCAACATATTCGCCAGTATAAGATACATTTGCAGGCATATTTTTCTTTCCGCGGACAGGTACAGGTGCAAGATATGGGCTGTCTGTCTCTATTAAAAGCCTGTCTACTGGTGTATTTATTAACGCCTGCCTTAAATTTTCTGCACTTTTAAAAGTAACATTTCCAGCATAGCTTATATAAAAATTTTTATCTTTTATCCAGTCAAGAACGCTTATATTTCCGTCAAAACAGTGGAAAATACCTTTTAAGTTACTATGTTTTGATAATACTTTATCTAATATTTTTATAGTTTTTTCTGCTGCATTTCTGCTGTGTATTACAAGGGGCTTATTAAGTATACCTGCAATATCTGCCATACCTTCAAATAAAATATTCTGCCTATTCTCATCTGGGTTTTCTTCATAATAAAAATCAAGCCCAGTTTCACCTACTGCCACAGCTTTTTTATTAGATGCAAGCTTTAAAAAAGGCTCATAATCTCTTTCTCTTATGTATTTATCTGCATATTCCGGGTGCATTCCAACTGCAGCATATATATTATCATACTGTTCTGCTGTTTCTACAGCCTTTATACTGTCATTATAATTTATGCCGATAGTAATTATGCGTTTTACATTTTTTTCCTGTGCAAGATTTATAAATTCATCTACACTTCTGCCATGCTCATCATCATGAATATGAGCATGGGTATCTGTCCAAAAATTTGCTTCCATATTATTTTATTCTTGTTCCTGCTGGCACAGTATCAGGCAGTATCATAACATTATGACGCTCTCCGTCAAAGGCTGCTAATACCATACCCTGCGATTCTATACCCATTAATTTTGCAGGCTTTAAGTTAGCCACTACTGCAATAGTTTTGCCTTTTAAATCTTCAGGATTGTAACTTTTTGCAATCCCTGCAACAATAGTTCTGCCGCCCTCGCCAACATCTACTTTTAATTTAAGCAGTTTTTCGCTTTTTTTAACATTTTCAGCTTCTAATACTTTACCAGCTTTTAATTCCACCTGTTCAAAAAGGCTGAAATCTATTAATGTCTGCTCTTCTTTCTTTTCTTCCTTTGCTGGTGCTGTTGAAGCTGCTATTTTTTCAAGCATTTCTTTTTCATCTATCCTTGGGAAAATATTTTTAGTTTCTGGCAGTTTTATGCCGCTTTTTAAAATACATACACTGCTGAGTGCTTTTTCATCTGATAAATTAATATTATCATCAGCACCAATCTGCCTGCGTATTTCAAAAGCAGTATCTGGCATAAATGGATACACTAAGTGAGAAACGGCTCTTAAACCATCAAGCACTGTATATAAAACAGAACCTAATCTGCCTTTATTTGCTTCATCTTTTGCTAAAACCCAAGGTTTTGCATCATCAATATATCTATTCATTGCACCGATACTTTCCCATATAGAAAGCAGCGCTTTATTATAAGCCATTTTATTTAAGTGCATATCTGCTTCCTGAGCTGATTTTGATACTGCATTATGCACATTTTCATCAAGCGCATCTTTATCAGTATATGCAGGAATTACGCCGTCAAAATATTTTTTAACCATACCTGTTGTTCTTGATACAAGGTTGCCTAAATCGTTTGCTAAATCACCATTGATTCTATGAATTAATGCTTTAAATGAAAAATCACCATCAAGACCAAAAGGCACTTCTCTCATTAAGAAATATCTGAAAGCATCTATACCAAAAGTATCCACAAGCCATACGGGGTCTATTGCATTGCCCATAGATTTAGACATTTTCTGCCCGTCTACAGTCCACCAGCCGTGAGCAAAAACTGATTTTGGAAGCTCTATTCCTGCACTCATTAACATTGCAGGCCAGTATACTGTATGAAATCTTAAAATATCTTTACCAACTAAGTGGAAATCTGCAGGCCAGTATTTTCTCCTGTCACTTTCTTCATCAAAATATCCTAATGCTGATAAATAGTTAGTAAGTGCATCTACCCATACATATATAACATGTTTTGGGTTTTCTTCCATAGGTATACCCCATGAAAAATTAATACGGCTGATAGATAAATCTCTAAGACCTTCTTTAATAAAAGATATAATCTCGTTACGCCTTGATTCTGGGCGGATAAATTCTGGGTGGTTATTAATATGTTCTAATATAGCATCCTGGTATCTGCTCATTTTAAAGAAATATGAAGATTCTTTTAATTTAGCAGTTTCTCTGCCGCAGTCTGGGCAAAGGCTGCCTTCCATAAGCTGAGTTTCAGTCCAGTATGCTTCGCATGGAGTGCAATACCAGCCTTCATATTCACCAAGATATATATCGCCTTTTTCCTGCATTTTTTTGATTATTGCAAGCACTGATTTTTTATGCCTGTCTTGTGTAGTGCGTATAAAATCATCATTAGATATATTTAATATTTTCCAAAGCTCGCTAAACCTTGCATTATTTTTATCAGCAAGTTCTATTGGTTTCATACCCTGCTTTTGGGCAGACTGTTCCATTTTCTGTCCGTGTTCATCTGTGCCAGTTAAGAAAAATACATCATAACCACACATCCGTTTGTAACGGCTGATAATATCAGCTGCAACAGTTGTATATGCATGACCAATATGGGGTTTATCATTTACATAGTATATAGGTGTTGTTACATAGAATGTTTTCTTCTGGCTCATAATTACCTCAAATCTTTAAATTACTGCTGTTTATTATTGTTGTTATTATTTTTATTATGCTTATTATTTTTACTGTGTTTATTATTTTCTTTATTATCTGATATTTTTATAACATTTTCAGTATCTTCTTCTATAAGACCGTCAAGAGTATCATTTAATTCAATATATTCTACATCATCACATTCGCAGCCTTCACAATCATACTGCTCTTTTTCAAACATAAGGCAGCACATTAACCTGCCGCATACACCAGATATTTTATTAGGGTTCATAATAAGGTTTTGGTTTTTAGCCATTTTAATAGATATATTATCAAAACGGCGTAAAAAGTTAGTGCAGCAAAGCTCTCTGCCGCAAAGCCCAAAGCCCCCAACCATTTTAGTTGCATCTCGCACGCCTATCTGACGCATTTCTATTCTAGTTCTAAAAACTCTTGCTAAATCTCTTACCAGCTGCCTGAAATCTACTCTGCCTTCTGATGTGAAATAGAAAGTTATTTTGCTTCTGTCAAGACAGTATTCTGCTGATAAAAGTTTCATATCAAGGCCTGCATCAGCAGCTAATTTTTTACATACTTCAAAAGCTTTTGGCTCATCTTTAAGGTTTTGCTCCCTTGCTTTTAAATCATCAGCATTAGCAATACGCAGTATACTTTTCATTACCTGTTCATCTGGCACACTAATCATTCTAGGGGCAGTACATACTCTTGCCATATCTTCCCCTTTGTCTGATTCTACAACTACAAAATCGCCATGTTTTATATCAAAACCTTCGCATAAAAAATCATATACCTTGCCTGCCCGTTTAAATACGACCCCTACTGCATTATATTCTTTCACTAAATACCTCTATTGTTTTACTGACAAAATCATGTTTTGCTAACTCTATATTAATATTATAATTTAACCTTTTTAATATTTCTAATATATACTCTCCATAAGCACAGTATGAGTATATACCTGTTGTTTTATATTTTGCAAGTGCTGCTGGATAAATAAATTCCATAACAGCCTTTATTATCTGAATATCATTACAGTTAATCACAAAATCTGTAAATTTTTTAAAATTTCTGCTTTCTATTTCATTAATAAGTGAGCCTATTTTTAAATCATCAATCATTAATGCCCGCTCTACTGAGCCGCCTGAAGCCTTAATAATATCTGCCATATTATACATATCTGGTCTGATATCTGATAATATATTATGCATATCACTTTCACTTAAAGGGGCAAAATCCACCACAGAACATCTGGAGCGGATAGTAGGCATAATAGCTTCATATTTTGATGTAATAAGCAAAAACAGGCAGTCTTCACCAGGCTCTTCAAGTGTTTTTAAAAAGGCATTGCCTGCCACTATCTGAGCAGAGTTGGAAAGTTTTTCTGCCTCATCAAGAATAAAAACTTTCCATTTAGAAGCAAGCCCTGTCATACCAGCACTTTCTGATATCTGGCGGATATTTTCTACTTTCAGCTCATTTCCGCCATATATATATAAATCAGGGTATGTACCTGCTTTCACCTGCATACAGCTACTGCAGGTACATTCTGTAAAATAGCTGCCGTTTTTACAAAAAAGGCTTCTGGCAAGCTCGCAGGCAAACATACGCTTTCCAATACCAGAAATACCAGAAAGTATATAGCTGTGGCTCAGCCTGCCGCTTGTTATTACTCTTTTAAAAAAATCCTGCTGTTTAAGATGACCTGCTATCTTACTGCACAATCGGATTTATCTCCCTGTAATTTTTTTATAGTATGCTCTATTGCAGGCATAATAAATGATAAGTTTTCAACAGCACCTTTTGGACTTCCAGGAAGGTTTATAATAAGAGAGTTTTTTCTAGTGCCGCATACAGCTCTTGAAACTATAGAGTTAACTGTAATTTTAAAGCTTTCTGCACGCATAACTTCTTCAAAGCCTGGCAGTCTTTTTTCTATTACTTCTATTGTAACATCTGGTGCTATATCTCTTGGAGATATACCTGTTGAGCCGTTAGTTATTATTAAATCAAGATTTTGAATATCTGCAAAATCTTTTAAAGTAATATCTAATTTATCTTTATCATCTGCAATAATTTCTTTACGAATAAAAGATGTTTTTAAATTTTCACTGATATATTTTTCAATAGCAGGGCCTGTTAAATCTTCATACTCCCCTTTGCTTGCTCTGTCAGAAAGAGTAATAATACCAACAGAATAACCATCTTTACCAAGGTTTTTTATTTCATCGCCAACTTTTAATTCACCATTACCGCGAACTACACCAAAAATACCTTCTTTTGGCATAACACATTCGCCTGCATGATAATATACTGCACATTTATGGTGGCATACTTTGCCTATTTGAGAAATAATTAATTCAATACTGCCTATTTGGAGTTTTGTACCAACTGGCAGAGAAAGTAAATCAATATCAACAGTAGTAATATTTTCCGCAAAATCACCGCTTTTAACTTTCAAGCCTTTATCCTGCATTTTTTTAACGCTTTCAAGAGCAAGTAAACTTACCTGCCTGTGCCATTTACCAGCGTGAGCATCTCCTTTGATACCAAAATCATTTTCAAAAAAAGCAGAAGGTACATTTTCTTTAATGACCCCTTTTCTATCGCTTACAGATATAGCCTGTATTTTACCCATTATATTCTCCTGGTTTGTTTTATTTTACAGTTTTATATCATACCAATAAATCAAATTTTATGCAACAAGATAAATTTTTATTTTTTAGTGTTTAATCACTTAAAAGAATGGCATAATTTTCTCAAGTAGTTACTTAATTTATCTTATAATATTTTTTTGAACTTTTTAATATATCAAATGTTATACATATATATGGAGAGTATATGAAATATTTTATTACAGCATTAGTAGTCATCATTTGTTCAGTAAATATATGCTTTGCTCAAACAGGCTTAAAAAGCAGAGATATTATATCAAACAGCAGCGGTTCAAGCTCAAGTTTTTCTGAAATAAAAGCAAGAACAGACCATGATGCGCAGATGAATAAAATAAATAATGATTTAAACTACTACCGAAGTCAAAGTGATGGAGCTTCTAACCAGAAAGTTATGGAGCTGGAAAGACAAAAATCTAAAATGCTTAATATTAAATAATAAATATTCTTTTAAATAAAAAATAAATATTTTAGCATAAACTCATTCAATATTCTTTTCCTCAACCGATTAAATTATGCATTATCCCCCTTTTTTCAGGGGGATAAAGTGTAATTTATATTTTAAATCTGCTTACAAGTGATTTAAGCCTTTCTGCCCTTTCCTGTAAATGATTAATAGTTAATACCACCTGTTCAACAGCTGCATCACTTTCTTCAATACCTGCTGATATACTCTGAGCCTTATCAGATACTTTCTGCATATATTCATACTGTCTGTTTACTTTATCAGCAGCACTTTCAGTATCGTTTACAGCTTCATTTACACCATGCACTACATTATTAAATGATGCTGCTGTTTCCCCAATCATATCAACCCCTGCTGTTACTGCTTCACCAGAAGATGCCATTTCTTTTGATGCTCTGCTGCTTTCCTGTTGAAAAGATGTGATAATTGCTTCTATTTCTCCAGTTGCATGCTGAGTGCGTTCTGCAAGCTTTCTTACTTCATCTGCAACAACTGCAAACCCTCTGCCTGCTTCACCTGCTCTTGCTGCCTCTATTGCTGCATTTAATGCAAGCAGGTTGGTTTGTGCAGCTATGTCATTAATAACTGTTAAAATATTGCCTATTTTTGAAGAACTTTCAGCAAGCTCATCAATAGTTGATGAAAGTGATGATGTTTTATCCTGAATATCAAGTACATTTGTTTTTACAAAATCCAGCTGAGATGCTCCTGCCTTTGTCATATCCTGAGAGTTATTCATTACAACTAAACATCCTTTAAGCTCTTCTGCTGACTGCTGAGAAAGCTCTCTTATTTCATGAATATTATCTGCCATTTCAGAAATCTGTTCAGATTGAGATGCAAAAGTGGCAGATAATTCTTCCATTGTAGCAGAGAGCTGGTTATTTCCGCTTGCTACTTCCCCTGCTGCCTCTTTTACTTCGCTTACTATTTCCTGCACATTTTTTATAAAGGCATTAAAGCTTACTGCAAGCTCATTTAATTCATCTTTATTTTTTGCTGAAAGTCTGGCAGTTAAATCTCCATCACCCTTAGTTAAGTTTTCTACATTAGCAATAAAGCCTTTTAACTGTTTTATAACACTAAAATATAAATACATAATGCCTAAAGCACCTGTTATTATAGTTATTATAAAAAGAATAACAGATACAGCCATTGCTTTTTGCAAAGCAGCAGTAGAATCATGAGAAGAAGTTTCTACAAGGTTATATACAACAGCAGCTAATTTATCATTCATTTCTCTGATTTTAGCAGCATACTGAAAGCGTAATTTTTCTTTTTCTGTAATTTCTGCTGCAATTTTCAATATTTCCTGATAAGATTTTTCTGCATCTGTAATATATTTTCTTATTTCCTGTAAAGAGTTTGATATATCATCACTTTCTATATTATAAGCAAGCCTTGAAGCCATTCCATTTACACGCACAAATGTATTTGGTATATTTTCAAGCATCTCCATATGTTTTGTTTTTAATGCCATATATGATGTAGTTTTTATGAGAGTAGAAAGAGAATATATATTCTGCATACGGGAAATATATTCCTGGTCAACACCTTCATCTTTTGCCTGTTTCATTATTTTCTGAGCTAATGCGGCTGCACTATCAAGAGATTTATTCATTTTTTCCATAATGGCAGTATTTGATTTAAGTAATGCCAGATTATCAGATATGGTATTTGTAAAATCCTGCACAAGCTGATAATGTTCATTAATCATCTTATTAGTTTCTACATAATATTTTTTATTTTCTTCTGCTGTAACAAATGCTTTATAATCGGCTGCATTTTTTTGCAATGTTTGGATAAGTGCTTGGGAATTAGTGAAAAAGTTTTCATTTAGGCTGACTGCATAAGATAATACATTTACCTGTAAAGTAAGAGTATTAAAAGAAAGCTTTTCCATCTGCTGATAGGCGTTAATATAATTTTTGCCTATTATCTCAGAAGTTTTGGCTGCAGTGTATTCTGAATATATGGCAAAAGCACTGTTTAAAAATGAAAATGCCAGAACACCGCATATAGATATAATAATTTTATGTGCAATAGTTAGTTTCATGTTTTCTCCCTCCCCAACTATTTTATAAACATCATTACATAAGCAGCGACTACCTTCCTATAATATAAATACTAAATTAATCTTTTTTATCCATTTATTATACCTTGAAAAATATAATATTCAACTACTATTTTCTATTTTTATTAAAATTAATAAGACAAAACATAACTTTATGTTTGGAAGTTTTGGCACGCTGCTTGCTATAAGAAAAGCGGAGGCGATATTATGAAACGATTAATTACAATTATTTCTTTACTGGCACTTGTTAGTGGCTGTAACTCAGTAGGCGGCGCAGTTGCAGTTATTAACCCATTAAACTTTACTACAACAGGTTTTTATCCTTTACTTATCATTGGCGAACTGGAAACTAACCTGTCATCATTAGTTATTGATAAAACAAGGGCAACAGTTGCAGATTTTAATGTAAACCCATTTGAAGTTTTACCTGAAAAATCATTAATATATGTTATGCCTGCTATTATTACAAAAAGCTATCAAAAAACTTATGATAATTATTACAGCTCACTTATCAGCAGATATTTACAGTTAAATAACTTTGCAGTTATTACTAATGATATATCAAAAGCTGATTTTATATTAATGACAACTATTGCAGAATCTCCTGAAAGAAGAACTGGTACAAATTCATCAGTTATCTCTATAAGCATTATGGAGCAGGACGAAAGAGCAGTATTTTACTCTAATGTAGTAGTAAACAGCAAATCTGACAAAAACTTTTACTACTATCCTTCAAAAGCAGCAAGACCTGTTCAAGAGCTTACTTTATTAGGTTTTGAAGAATTATTTAAATCAGGGCTTCCACAAGCTTTCGGTGTAGTGAGGTAGTATCATGCAAAACGGATTATATACAGCAACAAGCGGACTTTTAATGCAGCAAAATAGAGTAGACTCTATTTCAAACAACTTAGCAAATATGAATACTAATGGTTATAAAAGAGACAGGGCAGTTTTTTCCGTATACAGACCAGAAGATAACAGATATCCGCAAAACTATATAAGAGAATCTCATTATAACAAAACTATAAACACAGCAGTTCTTCTTCATGAAAACTCTGCTAACTTTGAAATGGGACCATTAAAAGAAACAGGTAATAAATTTGATTTTGCTATTCAGCAGGATAATGCTTTCTTTGCAATAGATACTCCATGGGGTATCCGTTATACAAGAGATGGTGCATTTACTATAAATGATAACGGCGAACTTGTTACAGCAGAAGGCTTTAAAGTAATGAGCAGAAACGCTCAGGGCACTGCAAATATTGTTGTTGACCAGAACGCAAGATTTGAAGTAGACAAAACTGGCACGATTTATGCTAATGGTATAGCAGGAGACCAGCTTATGATTGTGGAGTTTGATGATGTTCGTCAGCTTCAAAAAGTTGGGAGAAACCAGTTTGCTGCGGTTGATATTGAACCAGTAGATGCAGAAAACGCAGGCATCAGGCAGGGATATGTTGAGGGAGCCAATGTAGACCCAATAGCTGAAATGGTTCGTATGATTGAAGCATCAAGAGGTTATGAAATGTATGCGAAAGTAGTTCAAACTCATGATGAAATCAGTCAAAAAGCAGCATCACAAATTTTAACACAATAGTATTATTGTAAGGAGGCAATACTATGGTACGTTCACTTTGGACAGCAGCGACAGGAATGCAGGCACAGCAAATGAATATTGATAATATGTCAAATAACCTGTCAAATGTAAACACTCACGGATTTAAAAAAGGCAGAATATTATTTCAAGACCTTTTATATCAAGACATTAAAGCAGCAGGTGCAGTTACTGCAGCAGGTATTAACCACCCATCTGGTATTCAAATGGGTATGGGGGTTGCAACAGTTGCAATTCAAAAAATACACTCTCAAGGTAACTATGAAAATACTTACAACCAGCTTGACTTAACTATTGAAGGCGATGGATATTTTCAATTAACATTACCAGATGGAAATATTGGATATATTAGAAGCGGTGCATTTTCTATTGATGCTAACGGTGATGTAGTATCTCCAGAAGGTTATCTTTTAGAGCCGGGCATCAATATTCCAGATAATGCATTAAGTATTTCTGTTTCAAGTGACGGTATCTTTTCCGTAAAATTACCTGGTGAAGATGAAGAAACAGAATTAGGACAAATTGAGATTGCCCGTTTTATTAACCCTACAGGTTTAAGCTCAATTGGTGAAAATGTATACCTTGCAACAGGTGCATCAGGTGCAGCGCAGGTTGGTATACCTTCAGAAGACGGCTATGGTAAAGTAAGACAGGGATTTTTAGAGACAAGTAATGTTCAAATGGTAAATGAAATGGTTAATATGATTACTGGTCAGCGTGCTTATGAAATGAACTCAAAAGCAATTCAGACAAGTGATGAAATGCTTCAAACAGTTGCAGGCTTAAAACGCTAAGGCGGTGTAACATGAAAAAATTTCTGCTTATAATATTAATGCTGCTTTTAAGTGCAGGCTTTGCTTTTGCTCAAAAATATGTGACTATTACAGAAGACTGTGTATATCTTGATGAACTGACAGCAAGCCATATTCCACATAATAAAGTAGAATGCGGTATACAGCCTGGCAGCGAAAAATTAATTACAAAAGATGTTATTCAGTCACATTTATACAGTGCAGGTATTAATGGAACAGTTTTAAACGATGTGCTTGTCAGCAGAGAGTGGGAAAAACTTTCCTATGAAAAAGTTTCTGAATATATAGAAAATGAATATAAAACAGCATATCCTGATATGAAAATAGTTGTAGACCAGCTTAGAATATCAGATGATATTTATGATAATCCTGATATTAAAATGAATATATCATGCGATACTTCTAAACTTGGCGGCGGATATGCTCAGATTAGACTTGGTAATAATAAATATCAAATCTACTACTATGTAAAAGGCTTTAAAGATGCTTATGTTACTACTGAAAGAATAAAAGCTGGGGACAGCCTGGCAGGAAAAGTTAAAAAAGTTAATGTAGAAGTTACTAACTTAAAAAATGAACTTATTGATAATGCTGAAAGTTTAGCAGCTTCAAGAGCTGTACCTGCTGGTAAAGTTATTACAGCTGATATAGTTCAGGAAAAACCAGCACTTAAAAAAGGCGAAGCAGTTAAAATTATAGTATCAAATGGTATACTCCATATTGAAACTCAAGGTGTAGTAGAAGAAAATGCAATGCCTGGAAAACAAGTGCTTGTTAGAAACTTAACATCACAAAAAGTAATAAGCGGCAGCTATATAGGAAATGGTATAGTTAAAGCTGATTTTTAATAAGACTATATTCAATACTTATAAAGTATTTAAGTGAATATAACATTTTTACCTCCTTACTTTTGCCTGATTTATGGTTATTTCGCTTCCCAATTTTAAATAACTGTAATTTCAGGCAGGTTTCTCTTATCTTATCAATCATTGTTGGCATATCTTTTGCTTATATATTTGCAGGAAGATATTACATTATATTTAGGCGGTGAATATATGAAAAAAAATATTTTATTACTTGCAGTTATGCTTGCAGCTCTTTCAGGATGTGCTTCAAAAGGTTATGATGATGTAATTACTTCTATCCCATCATCTGGGTATAAATCAGAAATAGAAGCATATAAACTACAGGAAGCTGAAATGAATAAACCAAACCCTTCTTTATGGTCAGATGTAGGCTCAAGCGGTACAATATTTTTAGACTATAAAGCAAGAAGAATTGGTGATGTAGTAATTGTCAGGATTGAAGAAGATTCTTCTGCTTCAAACTCTACAAATAACTCTGCATCTAAAACTACAACTTATAATGCCAATGTTACAGCAATGCTTGGACTTCCTACAAACTTAGGTGTTAATAACTTTTTAGGCTCAGGTGTAGCATTCCAGCCAACTCTTGCAGCTACAACAGGCAACAGTCATCAAGGACAGGGCTCAAGCAATAAAGCAGATACTTTTACAGCAACTATTGCAGCAAGAATTGTAGATATTATGCCTTCTGGCAACTTAGTGATTGAAGGAAACAGGGAAATAATTATTGACCAGGAAAAGCAGACTATTACATTAAAAGGTATAGTCAGACAAAAAGATATAGACGCTACAAATACAGTATCATCAAGTGCTATAGCTGATGCTCAGATTACATATACTGGTGCTGGTGCATTATCTCAGGCAACTAAAAAAGGCTGGCTTGGTAAAGTTATAGATGTTATCTGGCCATTCTAATTAAGAAACAATTTTCATTTACTTTCATACATACTCATTTCTCACTTTCACGACCTGCTTAAAATAATTAAGCAGGTCAAGTTATTTTACATTCAGATAAATTTGAAAATAATATTATAAAAATAAGATATGTTATACAAAGTATCTAAAATATATTTAGATTATAAATATTAAAGATAGAAATATTATCTTATATAAGCAGCTGCTACTTTATTTATTTTCTTTAATTACTCTGCATGGGTTACCTGCTGCTATAACACCAGCAGGTATAGATTTTGTTACAACACTTCCTGCCCCAATAACTGTATTATCACCTATTGTTACATTTGGGCATATTATTGCTCCGCCGCCTATCCATACATTATTTCCTATTGTTACTTTTTCAGTAAAAGTATGCCAGAATTTTTTTCCGTTTTCATCAATATAGTATCTGTCTTCACTTCTTACTGGGTGGTTAGCTGTATATATTTTTACATCTGGACCAATCATTACATATTCCCCTATTTCTATAAAGCCTGTATCTAAAAAAGAGCAGTTATAGTTAATAAAAGAGCCTTTACCTAAAAATATATGCTTACCATAATCACAGTTAAAAGGTGCTAAAATATCAGCATCTTCACTTATACTGCCAAGAAGTTCTTCTAATATTTTACGGTGATTTTCTGCATCATTAAAATCAAGGTTATTAAATTTTACTGTAAGATTTTTAGCTTTTGACTGTTTTGCCCAGCAGTCTTTATCTCTGCCGTCATAGTATTTACCTGCAAGAAGTTTTTCATATTCTGTCATATTATTTCTCCTTTTTTTAAAAGCAGATTATATAATATTATGTGATTTATACAATATCTGATAATGTAAATTATTTGCCTAATACTGTCATTAGGTGTGTTATTTACCGCACTGGATTCTATATATACTAAACTGGATAGTTTCTAAATCTTTTGGAGTAAGTTTATAACCATTCATACATTTGCCGCTTACTGCATAATCATTTTCAAAATTAATAACAGCATACACTTTCCCATCAGCAGAATACTTCACCGCTTTCCCGTGCTTTATGCCATTTACAAAATCCATAAATAAGAATGGTTTACCAGTTTCTTTATCAAATACTTTTAATGTACCATTTACACTGCCGTCATAAAAAGGTACTTCTTCAGTCATTATGCCCTTTTCTGTATATGACCTTTCATAGCCGTGTTTCCTGCCCATTTTATACATTCTTTCTAATTTAATTTTTCCATCATGATAATATTTTTTTGCAGAGCCTTCTTTATAGTCATTTTTATATGTAAACCTTGCAGCTAATGTGCCGTCTATATAATAGTCTTTGCTTATGCCATCTACTCTGCCGTTTTTATATGGTATTTCAGATTCTACCCCGCCTATTTCATAATATATTTTTTCAATACCTTCTATTTTATCATTTTTATACGGCGTTGCTCTTAATAAGGCACCACTTGGAAAATATCTTTTTTCCATTCCTTCTCTTTTGCTGTTTTTATATGGTGTTGTTTCTTCTATAAAATCATCATAATAATACATAACAGCAGTGCCTTCTATTTTTCCATTTTTTATTGGAAATAAAATATCTCTGTCATCATAGTTTTTAAGACATGCTGTGCCATTAGTATTTACAGAATTATATACTTTACCTTTACGCATTTGTGCTAACTCTTTTTTAGTGATAATAAAATCACACTTTGCAGCACACAGGGAAATACTAGGGAAACTAAAAAGGAAAAAACACAGTAAAAATATGCCTGATAATTTAGAGCAGCTCATTACTGCCCTTTATTATCATCATTTTTAATCAGCACAGTGCCAAGAGAATCTATCTGAACATTATCTGCCACTTCTGTATGTGCTATAATATTTAAGCTAGGGGAATATTTTTCCACAAAACGCCTCATAGCAAAGCGGATAGGCTGAGATACAAATAAAACAGGCGGTATTCCTTTTGCTGTAACTTCTTCTGTTTTATCCATAAGCCCTGTTAAAATTTTCCTTGCTGTTGCAGGGTCTATAACAATTTCCTTGCCTTCATCTGATGGGTGCATATTTTTAATAATTAACTGCTCAATAGGCTGAGGAAGCGCAAATACATACAGTTTGCCGTCTTGTGCTAAAAGGCTTTCTGTAATCTGCTTACGCAGTGCAAAGCGTACTTTTTCAGTTAAGTATTCTATATCTTTATTCATAGTGCCGTAAGTTGCAAGTGCTTCTAAAATAGTCTGTAAGTTTCTAATTGACACACGCTCTTTTAAAAGGTTTTGCAGCACTCTGTTTAATGTACTTAAGTCTAATATACCAGGCACAACATCTTCTACAATTTTTGGATGTTTTTCTTTCAGTTTATCAAGCAGGTCTTGAGTTTCCTGCCTGCCAAGAAGCTCTGCTGAGTTTTTCTTAATAACTTCTGTTAAGTGGGTAGCAATAATAGTTGCAGGGTCAACAATAGTATATCCTGCAATTTCTGCCTTTTCTTTCTCTACTTCATCTACCCATTTTGCAGGCAGACCAAAAGCAGGTTCTTTTGTTGGAATACCATTAATATCATCCATTGGACCTGCTGGATTCATTGCCATATATCTGTCAGGCATAACATTACCTTTTGCAGTGCGCACACCACGAAGCAGCACTACATATTCATCTGCATCAAGCTGCAGGTTATCCCTTATTCTAACAGGTGGAACAATAAAGCCCATTTCAAGAGCTATTTGACGCCTGATTGATTTTATTCTATTTAAAAGTGTGCCGCCCTGAGCAGTATCTACAAGAGGAATAATACCAAAGCCTATTTCTAACTCCATAGTATCCATTTCAAGCAGCTCTTTAACTTCTTCTTCCTCTGGTGCAGGTGGTTTTTCCTCTTCATTTTCTTCTTCCTCTTCTTCTACACCGCCGCCAATCTTAATTTTTTTATGCATTAAATAACCAACGGCTATTAATATAATACCAATAGTGAAAAAAGAAAGTTTTGGCATACCAGGAATAATCGCAAAGAAAATCAGAATACCGCCTGCTAAAAATAAGATTCTTGGGTCTGGAAAAAGCTGTTTACTAAGCTGTTTTGAAAATGTACCAGCACTAGAATCATTACCTGCCCTTGTTACAATAATACCTGCAGATGTAGAAATAATAAGTGCAGGTATCTGACCAACAAGACCATCACCAATAGTTAAAATTGTATATGTAGAAGCGGCTTCAGCAACAGGCAGCCCATGCTGCAGCATACCAAGAGCTAAACCGCCGATAATATTAATAGCTGTAATAATTAAGCCTGCAACAGCATCGCCACGAACAAACTTAGAAGCACCATCCATACTTCCGTAGAAGTCTGCCTCTCTTCTAACATCTTCCCTGCGTTTTCTTGCCTCATCTTCATTAATAATACCAGCATTTAAGTCTGCATCAATAGCCATCTGCTTACCAGGCATAGCATCTAATGTAAAGCGAGCAGCAACCTCTGCAACCCTGCCGGAACCTTTTGTAATAACCATAAAGTTAATTAAAACAAGTATGATAAATACAATAATACCAACAGCGTAATTACCACCAACAACAAACTCACCAAATGCACGGATAATCTCCCCTGCTGCATCTGGACCCTCATGACCATGGAGCAGGATAGTCCTTGTGGTAGATACATTTAACGAAAGCCTGAAAAGTGTTGTAAAAAGCAGAATAAATGGAAACGATGAAAAATCCAGCGGCCTTTCTGCTGCAATAGATACAAAAAGTATAATAAGACTTAAAGACATACTTATAGCAAGAAAAAAGTCAAGAATTATAGGCGGAACAGGCACAAAAAGCACTGCCAGTATTGCCATAAAACTAAGAGGCAATAAAATCTCAGTCTGCTTTGAAAGCTTTTTCATAATAGATGACAATGTTAATTTTGGTTTTTGTTCTGCCATATTTATCCTTAAAACATTTACTTACTGATATAATATATATACCATACATCTTATTATAGCTATATATTTTTATTATTATATAAAAATTATATCATTTTTTCCATAAGAAAATAAAAAAAAGCGGGATATAAAATATCCCGCTTAAAAATTGGTATGATTATCTATTAGTTTTAAACTGCTCAATTAAGTTTTTAAGCCTTTCTGTTCTCTGCTGAATATGGCTTACAGTATTATTTACTTCATTTACTGCTGCATTACTTTCTTCAATACCTGCTGCAATTACCTGTGCATTATCTACAACAGTCTGAATTGTTGCATACTGCTCTGATACTGCATCTGCTACCGGGCTCATTGCCTGATAAAGAATTGTAACATTTTCTACTGCTTTTTTAATCTCAGTTGTAACATTTGTAATGTTTGTCGTGCCTTCATGTACGCTTGTAACTGATTTATCCATAGCATTAGAAGCATTATCTGCATCTCTTAAAAGTTCGCTGATAATATTTTCAATTTCTTTTGTAGCTCCTTGTGTTCTTTCTGCAAGTTTCCTTACTTCATCAGCAACTACTGCAAAGCCTCTTCCTGCCTCCCCTGCTCTTGCTGCTTCTATTGCTGCATTAAGTGCAAGCAGGTTAGTCTGATTTGCTATATCATTAATAACATTTAATATGTTGCCTATCTGAGCAGAGCTTTCTGATAAGTGGCGGATAGTTTCTGAAAGATTAACTGTATCCTGCTCTATTATAGTCATTTCACCACTTACATTATCAAGTTTTTCAGTTTCATCTCTTGTAGCATTTGCAGTAGATTCCAAAGATGTCATATTTTCAGAAAGAGCATCACTTGTACTTTTTGAAATACTGCTTACATTTTCCATACCTTCCACCATAGAAGATACCTGAGATGACTGAGAATTAAATGTGGCAGATAATTCTTCCATAGTCGCTGCCAGCTGGTTGTTAGCTGAGGCTACTTCTATTACTGATGAACGCACTTCATTTACCACATTTTCAGTTGATTTATTAAGCGTATTAATAGCTTTTAAAATAGAGCCTAATTCATCGTTTTTTTCAATTTTTAACTGAACTGATAAATCTTTATTTTCTGCCATTTGGTATATTATTTTTGCAAAAACACCAAGCGGATTTAATATGCTGCGTAATAAGAAATAAAGAACTACAATACCTACTACTGAAATAATGAATATAATAACAGCAATTTTTAGGGCAAGTAATGCAATATCGTTACCAAGCCTGTTTTTATCCATACCGTAAAGAATTATGTAATTGTAATCTTTAACTGCAACAGCCTGGCCAAGCCTTACTGAGCCGTCAATACTGTCATAGGCACAAGGTTCATTATATGTTCTGCCGTCATTTTTAATCTGAGTATTTATATAATCTGCTAATTCCTGAGAAAAAAGCTTATTGACATTTTCCATTAACTGCTTTTCATTTAATACTGAGGCAATAACTCCACTGTCATGTATAACGTAAAGCCTTCCGTCTAAATGTTTATTCGGCAGGTTTTCTAAATATGTTGTAACATCTAGTAAGAAATCTACCCCTAAAACACCTCGTGTGCCATTTTCTTTTGTTACAGGCACTGTGGCTGTTATACATATTTTACCACTAAGTTCATCTTTATATGGTGCAGAAAAAACAACGCCACTGCTTTTTATGCCATCTTTATACCAGTTTCTATCCTTAAAATTAAAATTTTTAGGTATAGAGTTTATTGATGATGTATTCATAATAAATTCATTATCTTCAAACCCTGCATAAACATTTAATGCGTCATTAATATTTTTGAATTTTTCAAGTTTGCTGCTTATAATTTCTGCAGGCTGGTCATAAGATATAAGGCTGGAAATTGATTGGATTGCAAACCCTTTTGCTTTCATTTCTTCATAAACAATATCTGATAAAAATGTTGCAATTCTATACTGCGTTTGTTTTGTTGTAGCAAATATATTATTATAAAAAATATTATAACTTGATATAATTGCTGCAACTGTAATAATTGCTATAATTACTGATACCACAATTATTACCCTGCTTTTAATGGTTAAATTTTTACCCATTACTTTTCCTCCAAAATATATAATATATTTTATACATTTCATTTTTTTAAAGAATACTTTTGTGATTAATTATGATGATAAATTGATACTTTAGGGATAACAATATATATAAAATTTATAAATGTCAATATATTTTATTAAAATAATTATGCATTTGGATAAAAATAAAATGCATAATTATTTTATCTTATTTATAGTATTAAATTTTAAACTGTTCAATTAATATTTTTAATTGTTCTGTTCTTTGCTGTATATGATTTACTGTATTATTTACTTCATTAACAGCAGAGTTGCTTTCTTCTATACCAGATGCTACAACCTGAGCATTATCTGCAACTAACTGGATTTCTGAATACTGCTCTGATACAGAAAATATTTTAAGTTTTTCAATGGTATGCTTACTGCAAACATTGTAATAATATTAGATATTATTAATAAAACTATACCAAACACTATGCTTTTTGCTGCCATTGATTTAACATAAGCAATAGCTTTATCTTCGCTTTCTGCATAAACTGCATAAAAATCATATCCATTTATTTTTTTAACAACACCAATTCTATTTGACTTATTAGGACTTTTAAAAGATATTGTTTCAGTATCTGGTATGCCGCCTTTTTTTACATTATTAATAAACTCAACCATATTATTTGAAAATGCTTTATCTACATTAGACATAAGCAGTTTTTTTTCAAGAGTGGCTGATTATATTATCATTATTTATAATATGAAATCTACCTGTTAAATTTTTATTTGTAAAAAGGTTAAATATATCATCAAATTCAAAGCTGCATATAAATACTGCTGTTCCTTTTTCGCCATTTTCTGCCCTTAATGGAAAATGCATCTCTATATATGGAGTATTAGTGCCTTTATCTACAAAAGCATCTGCAATATACAACTTCTGCTCAAATATTCCTTTTTAAAGACATTTTCATTTGTATTCTCCCTTGCTAATTGTAGATTAGACTTCTATATGATTACTTTTTTAAATTAAAGTTCAATAAAAGCAAAAATTTATATAAAATTTTTTATGGAAGATAGTAGATAAAAATAATCCCTGTATACTGGTGTAATATACAGGGATTTAAAAGGTTTTATACTATAATAAAATATTAAACTCTGAACTGCTCAATTAATCTTTTCAGCCTTTCAGTTCTTTGCTGCAGGTGGCTTACAGTATTATTTACTTCATTTACTGCTGCATTACTTTCTTCAATACCTGCTGCAACTACCTGTGCATTATCTACAACTGACTGAATAGTAACATACTGGTCTGATACTGATTGAGAAATAGGTTTCATATCAGTATAAAGGTTAGTAACATCTTCAACTGCTCGTTTGATTTCACCTGTAACACTTTGAATATTGCCAGCACCTTCATGAACACTTGCTACTGATTTATTCATAGCATTAGAAGCGTTTTCAGAATCTCTTGCTAATTCATTAATAATAGTTTCAACTTCGCCAATTGCGTGCTGTGTTCTTTCTGCAAGTTTCCTTACTTCATCAGCAACTACTGCAAACCCTCTGCCTGCTTCCCCTGCTCTTGCTGCTTCTATTGCTGCATTTAACGCAAGCAGGTTAGTCTGGTTTGCTATATCATTAATAACATTTAATATGTTGCCTATCTGAGCAGAGCTTTCTGATAAGTGGCGGATAGTTTCTGATAATGATATTGTATCTCTTTCAATATCACCCATATCATTACTTACCTGGTCTAAATTCTCAGCTTCTTTTCTTGTATTATCAGCAGTTGTTTCTAAGAACTGCATATTTGTTTCAAGGGCATCACTTGTATTTTTAGAAATATTACTTACCTGCCCCATACCGTCAACCATTTCTGATACTTGATGAGCTTGAGAATCAAATGTAGTAGATAATTCTTCCATAGTTGCTGCAAGCTGGTTGTTAGCTGAGGCAACTTCTTCAACAGAATCTCTTACTTCTTTTATTACGCTTTCCATAGATGAAATAAATACATTTACGCCTTTTGCTATCTGACCTAATTCATCATCAGTTTTTGATTCTATACGGACAGTTAAGTCTTTATTTTCTGCTGCATTAGTAATCTGCTGCTGAAATACTGTTAATGTATTTAATGACATTCTTAATACAAAAAGAACTACCACAAGAGATACAACTAAAAGTACAAGTCCAAAAACAGTGCTTTGCAGAGCAACCATTCTAATTTGCTTAACAACAAGGTTGCCGCTTATGCCATATAATATGTATAAATCATATCCAGGAAGTTTATAAACTGTGCCCATACGCTCTTCACCAGCACGGCTTACATAGTCAATATAGCCTTTTGAAGAAATAGAGCCGTTTATTACTCCTTTAATAAAGTTACCTAGTTCTGGAGAGAATATGCTGTCTGCTGTTTTAAGAAGAATACCACTTTCAAGTGCAGAAACTATTGTTGTATCATTTTCCATTAAGTAAAATTTACCATCAACAGTTTCATTTGCCATTTTTTTATAAAGAGCAGCAAAATCAAGATATACATCAAAAGTAACAATACCTTTTACTCCATTTCCTGTTGTTAATGGGTGGCTTATAGTGATACATGGAACATCTGGACGAACCTGGTCAATATATGCTTTAGAAACATATACTCCATTATGAGCAAGACCATCTCTATACCAGTCTCTTGTTGTATGGTCATAGTCTGCACCAAGGTTTAAATTATTTACAGAATAAAATGTGCCATCATCAAAGGCAGCCATAATATTTGAAACATCAAGAGTGCTTTTTGTTTCTTCAAATGCTGCTTTATACCTTTCAATTAATTCTGCAGGACTATTTCCTGTTACTGATTTTGCAAGCATAGTAATACCGCTTGTATATCTATCAAAATCCTTTCCTAATATAGTTGCAATATTATCAGTAACCCTGTTTTGAATGTTTTTGTATAGCGTCATAGAGCTGTTATACATACTAAAATAATTAAAAGAAATTAAAACTAACACTGTCATTATTAATGCGGCAGCAGATACAATTAAAAGTTTTGCCCGCAATGACAAATTCATTTTACCCATACATTCTCCTTTTAAAAGATTCTATATCACAAAGTATCAGGAAAAATAGTTTACAACTAAAAATTTTTCCATAAACTATAGAACAATAAAATAACAATGTCAATAAGAAAAATCAAACTGGTAGTACCTATAAATTCTAAAAACGATTGCAACATTTTAAGCAGTCGTTTAAATTCTCATAAAAAATATCATTAGCCGATTTAT
>CALVEY010000023.1 GCA_944326705.1 uncultured Mucispirillum sp. | reverse complement strand
TTTTAAACTCATAACTGTATTTTCTTACCATATAATCTCCTTATATGGCTTTGTCTAACTTTTTTGGGTAAGTTCAAAGTATCTGAAATATTAATAATCACAGTAAATACAAAATAGTATTTATATTACTCAAAATTCATTTTTAATATTTCTTAATCTATCATACCGCCGCAAAGCTCAGTAAGTAATATTTCGTTATTTTATTACTTATGCTCCAATTGTATAATCATTCTCAATTTTTTCTATCAGCCACTTTTTTTATTTCCTCCTTACTCAGTCGGAAAAAAGTGTCCTCGTAAAAAACACTCGCATTGCTGCAGCAACTCGCAATGCTTTAGACAATCTGACAGCAAATCCTATTAAATTTTTTTATAAAAATTCATCCGTGAATTTTTATAACCACGCACAGCCGAAGTAAATTCGTCTATGCTTACTAAAGAAAATACATCCTGTATTTTTACCCAAAAAAATTGCTCATATAAAATTAAGTCGCAAAGATAATAAAATAACATAGGAACATCTGCTAAATAAGGAGGTAATCTATAAACATATTTAATTAAACATTTTTATTAAATCAAATTCATTTTTGCATTATATAAATCCAGATTCTTCGCTGTGCTCAGAATTGACAGTGTGCGACAGTAACTAACAGCTTAATACCGCATAAATACAAAGAAGTATTTATTTACATATTTGACTTAATATATTTATGCAGCAATTAAATAATTATTACTTAAGCCTGCTATTCGCTTTTATTTGCAAGCCCCATAAGTTTGTTTTTTAAATCTTCTTCTATTTTATTTAATTCAAGTTCAGCATGTTTTCTGCCCTGCCTGCCTTCTTCCTGAATTTTTAATACTTCATCTAAAGTAGATATAAGGTTTGCATTAGTAGCTTTTAATGTTTCAATATCTACAATGCCTCTTTCCACTTCTTTTGCTGTTTCAATTGTAGCCATTTTTAAAGTTTCAGCATTTTGAGTAAGCAGCTTATTAGTCATATCTGTAACTTCTCTATGAGCTTTTGCAGCTTCTTGAGAGTGAGTTATACCAAGAGCTAAAACCATCTGGCTTTTCCATAATGGTATAGTATTAACCATTGTAGATTGTATTTTTTCGCTCATTTGAATATCATTACTTTGAATAAGCCTGATTTGCGGTCCCATTTGTAAAGATATAGTTCTAGTAAGCTCTAAATCGTGTATTTTCTTTTCAAACCTGCTGTATAAATCAAGTAAATCTTTAACAGCCTGCGCATCTTCTGGCAGCCCTGATTTTTGTGCTTTTTCTCTTAATTCCTGCAGTTCTGTATCTTGAATAGATGCAAGTTTTTTCTTACCTGCTTCAATATACATTGTAAGCTCTCTAAAATAACTTTTATTAAGCTCATAAAGTTTATCAAGCATTGCCACATCTTTTAATAAAGTAACCTGATGTTTTTCTAAAACCTGCACTACTTTTTCAATATTTGCTTCTGCTTTTTCATAGCTTGTTTTAAGAGCCATTACTTTATTTGCACCTTTTTTTGCACTGCGTCTAAAAAAGCTGAAAAAGCCTTTATCTTCTTCTTTATCTATTTCAAAGCCTTTTAATTCTGTAATAACACTTGTTAAGGCTTCACCTACTGCACCTAAATCTTTAGATGTAACATTTCCAAGAGCTGATTCGGAAAACTCTGCAACTTTTCTTTGAGCAGATGCGCCATAAGATATAACTGTGCTTGTATTATGAATATCTATAGAAGCTGCGTAATCTTCTATCTGTTTTAATTCTTCTTCACTTAATGGCTCCATATCCATTTTTGGAGCAAGCTGAGAAGTTTGTTCAGCAATATCTTTATTAATATTTGCAACAGTCTGTTCTACTTCTGTAAGTATATTTTCTTTTTTTTCATCCATAACTCTATCCTTTAATTTATTTTTTTATTTTAAATGTATCTCTATCTAAAAAACCTTCGCGAGCAAGCATCATTTTTAATACTTGAATATCTGTCGAAACATCAATAGCATTATCGTTATATAAATCTTCTAATACACCGCTGAATGCTTCATGTATTTTATCACAGGCAGAAACAATATCATCCTTTGTTTTTTGTATATTAAAAGTATTTAAGCCTGATTTTTGCAGTTCTCTGTATGATTCTATTAATTTTAGTGTAGAAGGCAGATGAAAATCCATCAGTTTTTTTACATCTTTTTCTTTTTCAATGTGTTTTTCTAAATATTCTAAAACTTTACCTACAATTTTTCCTAACCTGTATAAGCTGAAAGATATATCTTGAGATTTAAATTCATTTTCTGCACTGCTTATTTCTGCTAAATATTTTTTCCACTGACTTAATGATGATATTTCCTGCACTGCTTCTTCGCTGCTGTTTTCTTCAACAGGCACTTCTATAACATCTTCTTCCTTTATATCATTAGAAAAAACTAAATTATCATAAGAATCAAACCGAGCATTAGGCATAATACCAAGAGCTGCCATTTTCTCAATATCTTTTTTAATATTTCTTTTAGAATCCATTAAAATATCAGAAATAGCCTGCAAAGATTGAGCACCAGACATATATATATTATAATACTTTAAAGCTCTGATAAATCGAGAAAATATTAAAAAGCCTGCAATAAGCAGAGCTATACCTGGGATAATGCCTGAAATAAGGAAAATAATGTTATTAAAAGAAATTATAGAAAATATAATAAAAGCAAACCCAGCAAAAATCAGTATAACTGCTGCCATACTTGAAAGCCTGCCAAAAGCAGAACTTTCATCATTTATATTATACACCAGTGCACCTTATTAACTTATTTTATTGGATATGATTTTATCACATATTTTTTAAAAAATCAAATATTAGAATAATTAGAATATACTGTGTATGAATAGACAGTCCCTTTCACTTTAATGCCTTATTTTAAAGTTTTTAGATATGATAATACTATTAAAACTGCATGTTAAAAAATAATGCAGCAATAATCAAGATAAATAAAATAATACTATATTTTACTATGCAAACTCCCAGTTATAAAATAATTTAAAAAATTATCTGGCAGTTTATTTTACATAGCCTTTCATTTTAATGCTTGCTTTTAAGGCTTCTAAACTTGATGATGTATTTAATGCCATATTATCATAAAATTCTGATAAAACAGTAGAAAAAGCATCTGTTATCATTTTTATAGTATCCATAAGCTCATGTTTTATAGCTTCTTCATGTTTGCTTTTAAATTTACTGCTGCACATTTCCTGATATGTCTTTAAATGGCTCAGCATTTCTGGTATATAATATTCTGCCATCATTTTAATATCATCTTCTTTATCTCTATGGTTTGCAATATAACTATCCATACTTTGAAGAATATCTGTAAGTTCATTAAGTAACTTTTTTATCTCTTCATCACTATTATTTTTACCAGCTGATTTCACATCTGCAATATATGGTTTAAGAAGGCTGTCTTTAACAATTTCTGCATCTATTACAGTAATATTTTCATCTTCCTGCTCTCTTCTAAAATTATCGCCATAATAGTAAGTTTTACTTTGTGATTTTTTACCACCATTAAAAACAGATACAGCGTCTTTTATCGCCTGGCTTACAAGTTTAATAATACCTGCAATTAATACAGCACCAAATGCAACTACGCCAAAAAATAAAAGCAGTGAAAATCCTAAAAATTTCATTCTTTAATACTCCTTGGTATTTTATATCATATAAATTACAAAAAATCAAAGTAATATGGCAAAATAATTTTATCTTGAAATTTCTTCAAAAGATATAGATAATAGTCTATTAAAAACACAAAGAGGTTACTTATGGAAAATATTAATGAAAGCACTATTTTTACAAGACGCTCTATCCGTTCATTTATAAAAGAAAAAAAAGTTGAGCAGGAAAAAATAGATATACTTCTTCGTGCTGCTATGCAGGCACCATCTGCATGTAATAAACAGCCTTGGGAGTTTTTAGTGCTGAATGATGAAAAAGTAATAGACAGTATTGCACCAATTGATAAACATTATGTGCTTGCAGCAAAAGCTCCGCTTGTAATAATTGTTTTAGGAAATGAAAAAACATCATACAGAGGCGAAAACGGCCTTGCATGGTATCCACAGGATTTATCTGCATCTATCCAAAATATATTATTACAAGCTGCAGAACTTGGGCTTGGCTCTGTGTGGATAGGAACTTATCCTGATGAAGTGCGTATTAACGGATTAAAAAAACATTTTAATATGCCTGAGCATATTACTCCAGTTGCAGTAATTGCAATAGGATATTCTGAAGACAAACATAAGTTTGTTGATAGGTATGACGGCTCAAAAGTCCACTATAATAAATATTAATAAAAAGTTATATTAGTCCCCTGCAAAAATAGGGGATTAAGTATTTATTCATTTTTTATTACATTTTATACACTGTTATAATGCCATAAGTCAGCAGCTGCAAAGTTTAAAACCACAGCCATTTTGTCATACTGAGCCTGCAAGGCGAAGTATCTGAAATACAAATAATCACAGTAAATATAAAATAGTATTTATATTATTCAAAATTCATTTTTAATATTTATTAAACTATTATACCGCCGCAAAGCTCAGTAAGTAATATTTCGTTATTTTATTACTTATGCTCCAATTGTATAAGGATTCTCAATTTTTTCTATCAGCCACTTTTTTTATTTCCTCCTTACTCAGTCGGAAAAAAGTGTCCTCGTAAAAAACACTCGCATTGCTGCAGCAACTCGCTAACGCTCAAACAATCTGACAGCAAATCCTGTTAAATTTTTTTATAAAAATTCTAAAGCTGCTTTTCTGATTCTTCCCTATTCGGTCAGGAACAGACAGCTCTCGCAAAAAACGCTCGTCCAGTGAATTTTTATAACCACGCACAGCCGAAGTAAATTCGTCTATGCTCACTAAAGAAAATACATCCTGTATTTTTACCAAAAAATTGCTCATATACAATTAAGTCGCAAAGATAATAAAATAACCTAGGAACATCTGCTAAATAAGGATATATCTATATATATATTTAATTACACATTTTTATTAAATAAAATTCATTTCTGCATTTTATAAAATTCAGATTCTTCGCTGTGCTCAGAATTGACAGTGTGCGGTAATTGATGCATATTTATAAAACCACAGCTCTATGTCATACTGAGCCTGCAAGGCGAAGTATCTGAAATATTAATAATCACAGTAAATACAAAATAGTATTTATATTATTCAAAATTCATTTTAAATATTTCTTATACTATCACACCGCCGCAAAACTCATAAACAAGTTTTCATTCTCTGCTATATATAGTTAAAAAACTATTAATATAGATATATGTTTCATACAATTTAAAAAGATTTCCAGACTTATTTTATTATCTTTGTGACTTAATTGCGATATGAGTTGTTTTTTATGGAATGGTTTGCCAGCTGATTGTTTGAGCGAAGCGAGTTGCAGTGGCAATGGAATAAAAATAATGAGCGATTATACTTTGGAGTTTTATAGGGGAAAATAACGAATGCTTGATTTATGAACTGTGCGGCGGAAAAATAGTTTAAAGTGATGTAAAGATAAATTTTATTGGTATATATTTTTTTAACTAATTATTTTTAATATTTCTTACACTATCACACCGCCGCAAAGCTCAGTAAGTAATATATGGATATTTAAAACTAAAAACATATTAATGAATAAAAAAATATAAATTCTTCGCTTTGCTTAGAATTAATAGTCAGCAGTATTTCAATTATTTTTCATACCAAAAAACCCCTGCTTTTTACAGGGGTTTGATTTTATATTTTATTCAAATTCATCTTTCTTTGGTGGGAAGAGTTTTATAGATATCCACATAATCCATTTAAAGAAGAATGGTACAAAAAGCGGCAGCAGGATAGTTGCAAACACCATACCGCCAACAACCGCATATCCTAATACATTACGGCTGGCAGCACCTGCACCTGTACTTAATGCTAATGGAATTGTTCCAAAAATAAAGGCAAGAGATGTCATAATAATAGGTCTGAACCTAAGCTGAGCACCTGTAAATGCTGCTTCTTCTAATGTACAGCCACCTGCCCTGTATTTTTCTACCGCAAACTCTACAATTAAGATTGCGTTTTTAGCTGCAAGACCTACAAGAGTTACAAGAGCAACTTGGAAATAAATATCGTTGCTGTAATTACTTAAGTATGTAGCAAGCCCTGCACCAAGAGCAGCAAACGGGATAGATATAACAACGGCAAATGGTAATGACCAGCTTTCATACTGAGCAGCTAAGATTAAGAATACCATAATCATTGCAAGAGCAAATACTGTAACGGTACTGCCTGATGATGCTCTTTCTTGATATGACTGGCCAGACCAGCCTATAGTATAATCCTGCGGAAGAATACTTTTTGCTACTTCTTCAATAGCTGCCATAGCTTCACCAGAGCTGTAACCAGAACCTGTATTTCCTAATATTTTTGTAGCAGGGAAGTTATTAAACCTTTCTATAACATAGGCACCACCTTTTTGAGAATATGTTACCATAGTAGATAACGGCACCATATTACCACTTGAGCTGCGAACATATAGTTTATCTAAATCGCTAGGTGTTGAGCGATATTCAGAATCTGCCTGAGCATATACTTTGTATGACCTGCCAAATAAGTTAAAGTCATTAACATAAGACTGACCAAATGTTGATGATAATACAGAGAAAATATCAGAAATAGCCACGCCCATTGCAAGAGCTTTTTCTCTGTCAACTGCTAACTGCATTTGTGGTGCTGTAATACTCATAGTTGTTCTTGCACCACTGATTTCAGGTCTTTGGTTAGCAGCAGCCACAATCTGCATAGCATATTGGTAAAGTTTTTCTGTTGAGTCGCCTGCCCTGTTTTGTATCCACATTTCAAAACCGCCAGTAGCACTCATTCCAGGAATTGATGAAGGGTTAAATGCAAAAGTAACACCTTCTGGAGTAACTGCACCCATACCATATATTTTACGCACTAATGCAAATGATGAAAGGTTGTCAGTAGTCCTGTTATCCCAGTGTTTAAGGTCAATAAAGGCTGCACCCATATTTGGACGAACAGAGCCTGCAAGCATATCAAACCCTGCTAAGCTCATAAAGCCTTCTACTGATGGGTCATTTTTAAGTTTTGCTGCATACGCTTCCATATACTTAGCTGTTCTGTCAGTAGATGTTCCATCTGGAAGTTGTGCAACAGATAAAACAACACCCTGGTCTTCTTCAGGAACAAGCCCTGTTGGTATATGTGTAAACAGATAAACAATACCTGCAATAGTTGCTCCATATATTATTAATGCAATAATATTATTTCTTAAAATAAATTTTACACCGTGGAGATAGCCCTTTGTCATAAAATCAAAGCTTTTGTTAAATCCGCGGTGGATAAGATGTTTTTCTTCCTTGCCGTGTTTTAATAAAAGCATACAAAGTGCTGGTGTAAATGTTAATGCTACAATACCAGAGATAATAACTGATATAACAATAGTTATGGCAAACTGTTTATACATTACACCTGCCATACCGCCCATAAATGCAACTGGGATAAATACCGCAGATAAAACAAGCACAACTGCAATAACTGGGCGTGTAACTTCATGCATTGCCTGAGCTGTTGCTTTTTTAACACTTAAACCTGTTGCCATAAGACGCTCAACATTTTCAACAACGATAATAGCATCATCAACAACCATACCAATAGCTAAAACCATTGCAAACATTGTTAAGATGTTAATAGAGAAGCCTAATGCATACATACCTGCAAATGTACCAATAATAGATACAGGCACTGCAAGTGATGGAATTAATGTGGCTCTCCAGCTTTGCAGGAATACATAAACAATGATAATAACAAGAATTAATGCTTCTACTAATGTTTTAACAACTTCTTCAATAGATATTACAATAAATTTTGTATTATCAAAAATAAAGTGATATTCTATACCTTCAGGAAAGTTTTCTGAAAGCTGCTGAACTTTTGCTTTAACTGCTGTAGCTGTTGCAAGTGCATTTGCATCAGGTGAAAGATATATTGCCATAGCTGTAGCCATAGCACCATTATAACGGCTTTCAACTCCATAAGTTTCTGCACCAAGCTCTAAGCGTGCTACATCTTTTAACCTGAGAGTGCTGCCGTCAGAATTTGCTCTGATAATTATTTCACCAAACTCTTCTGGTGTGCTGTATCTAAGTGGAGGTAGCACCTGCCAGTATACATCTGCTTTGCCATCCATTGGAGCTGCACCTAAAGAACCTGCTGCAAACTGAGCATTCTGTGAGCGTATAACATTTGATACATCATCTGGTATTAAACCATAATATGCTAATTTATTAGGGTCAAGCCATACACGGATAGAATACTCATCTTTACCGAATAAGCTTACTTCACCAACGCCATCTACCTGTTTTAATTCATCTTCCACATTAAGAGAAGCATAGTTTGCAAGATATGCTTTACTATAGCTGTTATCAGGTGATGATAAAGCAACAATCATAAGCATAGATGGGTTTCTTTTAGTAACTGTAATACCAAGCTGCTGCACTTCTGTTGGAAGCTGTGCAAGAGCTGTCTGCACCTTGTTATTTACATTGATAGTTGCCAAATCTGGGTCTGTTCCTATGGCAAAAGTTACAGTAACATTCACATAACCTGCACTTGAAGAAACAGAGTTCATATATATCATATCATCAACGCCAAAAATTGCACTTTCTAATATTGAGGCAACATTCTGAGCAATTGTTTCTGCATCTGCACCATTATATGTGGCAGTTACAGAAACCTGTGGCGGAGTTAAGTTTGGATAACGTTCAACAGGCAGTATTTGTATACATATTAAGCCTACTAATGTTATAATAATAGATATAACTGTTGCAAAAATAGGTCTTTGAATAAAAAAACCTGGTTGTATTTCTTTATTTTCCATATTAAATACCTGTATTATTTAGCCTGCTGCTGTGGAGCCTTCCCAGCCTGAGACTGCATAGCTTTTACATCCATAACTAATGCATTATCACGCATAATTTTATTAGCACCCTCAACAACAATTTTATCTCCTGCTTTTAAGCCGTCAAGCACCATAAAATAGTTGCCCATATTCATACCTAATGTTACTGGTGTAAAATGAGCCCTGTTTTGCTCATCTACTACAAGAACAACTTGTTTTCCTTGACGCTGCATAACAGCTTTCTGTGGAATAACTATAGCATTAGTAAGAGTATAGCCATCTAATGTTGCCCTTACATACTGACCAGGAAGAAGTGCCATATATGGGTTTGGAAATTCTGCTTTGATTTTAATATCACCAGTTGCTGATGTAATTATTTTATCAAAAAAGATAACTTTACCAGATTCTGGGTATTTTGTATCATCGCCAGTATATACAGTAGATGATAATTCTTCTGCTGCAGTAACTTTTCCTTCATTTGCTAAAATTCTTAACTGAGTCATAGTTGTAGCAGGGATAGAAAAGTTTACATATATTGGGTTAACCTGATTAATATATGTAAGTGGTGTAGTTGCACTTGCAGAAATCAAGTTACCTTCAGTAAAGTTTGCTTTACTTGTATAACCAGAAACTGGTGCAATAACATTTGTATAACCTAAGCGGATTTTAGAATCGCTTAAATTACCTTGAGCTGTTTCCACCTGAGCTTTCGCTGATTCATAAGTAGCAACTGCTGCATCATAATCTTTTTTACTAATAGAGTTTGTTTTATAAAGATTTGAAAACCTGTCATAATCAAGTTTTGCTTGAATAAGCTGAGCTTTTGCCATATCAAGATTACCTTTAGCTGCTTTTAATGCTGCTTCATAAGTATCTGGCTCAATAGTAAAAAGAACATCACCTGCATTTACATATTGACCTTCTTGATATAAACGCTCTCTTAAGATACCACCAACTTGAGCTTTAACTTCAACAGATTTGGAGCCTTCTGTTATACCCACATATTCTACAACAAAAGGAGTGTCTTTTTGTTCAACTGTCATTAACTCAACAATTGCTGGTGTTTCTGTTCTTTGAGCCTGCTGTACTTCTTTTTTACAGCCTGCAAAAAGAATAAGTGAAAAAATAATTAATGGTATTACTTTTGCAATACGATTTTTCTGCATAATATTCTCCAATACAATTAATCTTTATGCTTATAAATACAAATGTATATTTAAAACATATTTTTTTTATTTGGACAATAGAAATTATCATTAATGTGGACACATTTTATGACAATGTTCATTATAATCGCTATAATTTATTTGTAATAAAAGACATTATAGAATAGTCATAAGTTCAAAATAATCAACACTATTAAAATTATTGTTAAAGTTATTCCTAAAAATTTCTGGCAGAATAGTTATAATGTATGGAATTTTATTGAATTAAAAGTAATAAGCTAAAATTTTCAATCACAGAATCTGATAAATTACTGGTATATCAAAGTAATTAAACTATTATATATAAATTATCTCTTTATTTTCCTACATATGTATTCATATTTTGAATTAATGCAACAGTATATTCCATTAATGTAGAAAGCATCCATGGGAAAGTAACGCCTATCAACACAACCATCACAATAATTTTAGGAATAAAAGAAAGAGTCATTTCCTGAATTTGAGTTACTGCCTGAAAAATACTTACTAAAAGACCTACTGCAAGCCCTGCTATTAATGTAGGGGCAGAGATAATCAATGCAAGCTCTAAACCTTTTGAAACAAGTGATACAGCAATATCAGGGTTCATACTAAACCTCCCTTTATACTACATAGCTTTTTACAAGCCCTGTAATTAAAAGCGACCAGCCGTCAACTAATACAAAAAGCAGTATCTTAAACGGCACAGAAATCATTACAGGCGGCAGCATCATCATACCCATTGCCAAAAGCACACTAGATATTACAAAATCTATTATTAAAAATGGTAAAAACAGTAAAAATCCTATCTGGAAAGCAACCTGCACTTCACTCATAACAAATGCAGCAACAAGCACTAAATCAGGTATTTCATCTACAGTTTTAGGTCTTTCTGTGCGGGAAAGGTCTATAAATAATATTAAATCTTTTTCCCTTGTGTTAGAAAGCAGAAACTGCCTCATTGGTTTTCTTGCTTCTTCTACTGCCTGTTTAAAAGTAATTTCTTCATTTACATAAGGTGCAAAAGAGTTTTTATTTATCTCAGATAAAACTGGAGTCATTATATAAAAAGTAAGAAGTAATGCCATACCTGTTAATATTTGGTTTGGCGGCATAGTTGCTGTTCCCATAGCTGTCCGCAGGAAAGAAAAAACAATAATAATGCGGGTAAAGCTTGTCATAACCATAATAATAGATGGAGCAAGTGCAAGAATAGTAAATATAAATACTACCTGCAGAGAAAAAGCTACATCCTGCGGTGTTTCTGCACCTTCTACACCAAAACGGAATGTTGGTATAGGTATAGTCTGGTTTTGAGCATAACTTACCCCTGCAAAGCCTAAAAAGGCAATACCTAAAAATAAGCCAAAAAGTAAAGATTTTTTAATTGTTTTCTTTTGTATAAACTTTGCCACAATATCCTCTAAGACTGCTTTTTCCTGCTTCTGATAGAGTTTAGCTTTTCTTCTACTATTGCATTACTTGATGTTAAGTCATCATCAAGATGAGCTTTTCTTTTAAAAAATGACATATAGCCTTTAAAGTCATGTTTTTTAATAAAACCAGCACGGATTTTAGCAGCTTCTGCCTCATCGCTTATTTTATCAATTACATTCATACCGTTATCAGTTATACCAATAATATATATTATATCACCTATTTCATAGAAATAAAGTGATTTTCTTAAATCTAAATCAACCTTGCCTAAAAGCCTGCCGCTGCCTGGAATATCAGAGAAAAGCTGCTTTTTAAAAAATATTTTTAATACAAAGAATAGTAAAAATATTAATATAAGTACAAATATAAGCCCTGAAATCATCTTAATATAGCTTGATGTAGTAGGCATGGAAGGGTTTGCAGCAGGCACAGCCGCCGCAGCAGCAGCCCTGCTTATTTCAGGCGTTTTTTCAGGCAGTGGAAATACAATAGAAATCTGCCTGTTAGTTTTATTAACTATAGGTTCTATTGGTGTATTTTTAAATTCTATAAAAAAACGCTTTTTATCTTTTGAAGTAAGATAAGCACTTTTTATTGGCATATCAAAATAATTCTGCCTTTCAAATGCTATATTTTCAGAAGTATCAAATGTGAATATAAGAGTATTGCTTGTTTCATCTAAAAGCTGTTCAAAGGCAGAATATCCTTTTTGGAATGTAAACACATATTCTGCCCTTTTTTCATCAACATTAGCTTTTAATTCTGCTGAATAACCTTGAAATGCAACTACTGTAAAAAGTAAAATAAATAAAAATTTCTTAGCCATACAGCCCATCTTTAAATTTTTCAACAAGCTGTTCTTTTGTTAATATTTCACTTATACGAATACCAAATTTTTCATCAAGTACCATTACCTCCCCATAAGCAAGGGGCTTTTCATTAACAAGAAAATCAACAGGCTCACCAGAAGTTTTATTCATGCGGATAATAGTGCCGCTTTCCCATCTAAGCATTTCGCCAATAGTAACTTTTTTCCTGCCAAGCTCAACACTTACATTAAAAAGAACTTCGCCAAAAATTTCTTTTATTTCTTCCCTAGTCATAAACTTACCCTGTATACTTACCTTTGGACAGTAAAACCTGTAATATATACATTATATAATCTGCCCTTTGCAAGCATAGAATTTATTCTTCTTAAAAACTCATTTTTAAGGTTTATTTTACCTTGAGAAGTAGATATTTCTTCATAAGCTTTTGAAGAAAGTACAGTAATTATCATATCATTAATTCTTGGCATTTTAGACTCTACTTCTGCATAAAGGTCTGCATTTTTAGGGTCAAACTCTAATGCTAATGTAATAGCAAGATAAGTAATACCTGTAGGGTCTGCAAGGTTAACATTTAATGTTGGAATAGGATAAATCTGCCCCATTTCTGCATTAGATACTCCCATATCCATTCCACCAACCATAGCAGGTGATGGTGCCTGAACTGCAGGAGCTGGAGCAGGGGCTGGTGCCTGTGCCACTGGATTTTGCTGAGCAGTTTGGTCAGCAGCAGGTTTTGGTGCTAAAACAAGCATATATACAACAAATAATATAACAACAAGCAGCAGAATAACAATTAAACCTATTATAATAAACTTTAATTTAGATGATTTTTTAACTACTCGTTGTTCTGTATTTTCATTATCTTCCGGCATAATATCCTCCAAAAATAAATACTATATTAAAAAGAACTTTTACCTGATTCTGCAAATTCAGGTGTAACCATATTTATTTCAACACGCCTGTTCATACTTCTATTCTGCTCTGTAATATTAGGAAGTATTGGGTGATACTGCCCATAACCTGAAGCAGAAAGACGAACAGGATTAAAATCAGCTTTTACAAAATAATCTATAACAGATAATGCCCGCTCTGTTGATAGTTTCCAGTTAAAATCAGGGTTGCCTGTATCATCTGTATGACCTTCTATATTTATGTAATAAGAAGAATCTTTTACTATATTTATTATTCTGTCAAGTATAGGACCTGCCTGTGGCAGAAGCTCAGCACTTCCAGACCTGAAAAGTGCAGAATCTAATATACGAACACTTAAACCTTTATCAGTTTTCACAACTGATACCATATTATCCATATTCTGAGCCTGCATCATAGATTTAATCTGGCTTTCTATCTGTTCCTCTGTTTTAGAAACAGTATCTTTTATAGAACGTTTAGCTACAATATTCATTTGGCTTAGCGGTGTAACACTAGGGTTTGTCATTATACCTGATGAACCTGCTAATATACCAAATGATTGCTCCATTTTTACTTTATCAAAATTCGCCATAGACATAAGCAAAACGAAAAAGGTTAAAAGCAGAGTTGTCATATCAGAAAATGTTGTCATCCACATTGGTGCCCCTTTTGGACATTCTGGGCATTTTTTCTTAGCCACAACTTACCTCTTACTAATCAAATTGAGATTTACGCAGAGACGGCGGTAAATATGCATTTAATTTCTGCTCTACAATACGAGGGTTATCTCCAGACTGAATAGCCATAATACCTGCCAGCATAATTTCTCTTAAATGCTGCTCTTCAATAGAACGAATTTTCATTTTAGTAGCAATAGGGTTTGCAATCATATTTGCAATTAATGAACCATAAAATGTAGTGATTAAGGCAACTGCCATTGCAGGACCAATAGCTGACGGGTCGCTCATATTTAAAAGCATGGCAACAAGCCCAATCAATGTTCCAATCATACCCATTGCAGGACCAATATCTGCAAAATAAGTCATTACACTAATATTAGCCTCATGTCGCTGCACCATATTTTCAAAATCCATTTCTAATACTGTTCGGATAACTTCTGGCTCTGTGCCGTCAACTGCCAAACGAATACCCTTTTTTAAAAACTCATCTTTCATATTTTCTTCTTCAGATTCAAGAGATAATATACCATCACGGCGGGCTTTAACAGCAAAATCAACAAGCTGAGAAATCAGATTTTGTTCAGACTGTGGTATATATATGAAAGCCTTTGATACAGATTTTAAACCTATTATCAGCTTATTAATTGGAAAAGCTGACATTACAACCCCAATAGAACCACCAACAGTAATAAGAAATGATGGAAAGTCAATATATGGCCCTATACCAACACCAATAACTAATGACCAAAGCACTAACCCCCATGCAATAAGTAAACCTACAATACTTCCTATATCCATCTTCACTCAACCCAATAAAATAATAAATTATACTGCACTACAATAACAAATATTATTATAATTATCAATGATAATTTATTATTTTTACAATTAAAAATATCTTTTGTCTATATTAATTTACTATATCGTCCTATATTTTTTTATCTTTAACAGTTTATGTTGTGCTAATCAATTAAAATATAGGAATTATATAAAATTTACTTATTATTTTATTTTTTTGTATTGATTTTTTATTTATTTAGGGTAATATCTAGGGTTAATCATCACAAAATCGGAGGACATTGTGAATAAAAAAACTGACTTAGCAGAAAACGCTTTAAATTACCACAGCAGTCCAGTTGCTGGAAAAATAGAAGTTATTTCAACAAAACCATGTGACACTCAAGATGAGTTATCACTTGCTTACACACCCGGTGTTGCTGTTCCATGCCTTGAAATACAAGCTTCACCTGAAAATGCATATAAATATACGGCAAAAGGCAACCTTGTAGCTGTTATTTCTAACGGCACAGCTGTTTTAGGACTTGGCAATATCGGTGCAGTAGCTGGCAAGCCTGTTATGGAAGGTAAAGGTATACTTTTCAAAAAGTTTGCTGATATTGATGTTTTTGATATAGAGTTAAATTCTGAAAATACTGATGAAATAATAAAAGCATGCCAAATGCTTGAGCCTACTTTTGGGGGTATTAACTTAGAAGATATTAAAGCTCCAGAATGTTTTATTATAGAAGAAGAACTTAAACGCACAATGAAAATACCTGTTTTTCATGATGACCAGCACGGAACAGCTATTGTTGGCGGTGCTGCATTATTAAATGCGTTAAAAGTAGCTGGTAAAAAAATAGATGAAATAAAAGTTGTTATGAACGGTGCTGGTGCATCAGGGCTTGCAATTGCTTCATTAATAGTAAACCTTGGTGTTAAAAAAGAAAACCTTATATTATGTGATACAAACGGCGTAATATATAAAGGCAGAGAAAAAGGCATGAATAAATATAAAGAAAAGTTTGCAACTGACAGCTCATGCAGAACTCTTGCCGAAGCAGTTAAAGATGCTGATGTATTATACGGACTTTCAAAAAAAGGCGCTTTTTCTGATGATATGATAAAAAGCATGGCAAAAAATCCTATTATATTTGCTATGGCAAACCCTGACCCAGAAATCACTCCTGAAGAAGTAAGTAAAATAAGAAATGATGCTATTATGGCAACAGGCAGAAGCGACTACCCTAACCAAATTAATAATGTTATGTGTTTCCCTTTCCTTTTTAGAGGTGCATTAGATGTTCGCACAACTATTATTAATGAAGAAATGAAAATGGCTGCAGCTTATGCAATTGCTGAGCTTGCTCACACTGCTGTACCTGATGTGGTAAGTAAAGCATATAATGGCAAAAACTTTACTTTTGGCAGAGAATATATTCTTCCAACACCTTTTGACCCAAGACTTTTAACAGCCGTAAGTATTGCAGTTGCCCGTGCAGCAATGGATACTGGTGTTGCAGAAAAACCTATAAAAGATTTTGATGAATATAGATTAAGCCTGGAAGCTAGAATGAACCCTGCTAAAAAAATGCTTTTCTCTGCTTATAAACAGGCTAAAAAAAATAAAGGCAAAGTTGGTTTTGCTTTTGCTGATAAAGAAGCAGTTTTATCTGCTGCTGCAAAATTTCAGGAGCTTAAATTAGGCACAGCCTGCCTTATAGGTAACACTCAGAAAATTAAAAAAACAGCTGAAACATTAAACATAAATCTTTCAAATATGGTGATTATTGACCCAGAAACATATAAAGATACTGATAAAATTATCCGTAAACACTATGAAAAATACTGGAGGTCAGGACTTACTCAGCAGCAGGCTGCTCAGGAAATCAAACACGGTCATTATAACAGATTTGCAGGTGCTGTATTAAATAACGGCGATATAGACGCTTTTGTTGGCTATGCTTTAAAAGATTTAGAAACAACTTTATCAGCTGTTGCAGATACTATTGATTTAAGTGAAGATTACTATACTGCTTCATCTGCTGTGCTGCTTGCTAATAAACATAAATCATTTATTATTGCAGACCCGTCTCTTTATACAGAGCAGGACGAAGAATCTTTATCTGAAATAATTCTGCAGACTGCAGATATCTGCAAAGTGTTAGATATTGAGCCAAATATTGCAGTAATTTCTAACGGCAGCTTTGGCAAATCTATAGACAGCGAAGAAATTATGGAAGCAATAGAACTTGCAAAACAAACAAACCCTAAACTTAAAGTAGAAGGTGACTTAGACTTAGAAACAGCATTAACACCATCTCTTGCAAAAGCATACCCTTTTTCTAATGCTGACGGTAATGCAAATGTATTAGTATTCAGCAATGCTCAGGCTGCGGATGCTGCAATTAAATCATTAACATTATTCGGCGGCTTTAAAATATGTGCAAAAGTTATTCAAGGCTTTTCTGCACCAATACAGGTTGTAGAACCTGAAGCTTCTGCTGATGATATATTTAATTTAGCAGTTATTGCAGCTGCAAATATTTAATTTAGCTGTTATTGACTATTAATACATATGTCACTCTGAGACATAGCCGAAGAGTCTATAATTTTACCAGCTAGGATTATAAGATTCTTCGCTTCGCTCAGAATGACAAAGTACATATAAATAAAATGAAAAAAATATTAATGATTACAACAGGCGGCACAATAGCATGTATGCCTTCTGAAAATGGACTTGTTCCTGGTATATCTGGTAACGATATAATATCGCTTATGTCTGAATTAAAAAATATCTGCACTATTGATACATTTGAACTTTTAAATATTGACAGCTCAAATATTTCCAAAAAACATTATGTTTTAATGCTTGATACTCTTGAAAAAAATTATGATTTATATGACGGCTTTGTTATAACTCACGGCACAGATACGATGGCTTATTCTTCATCTATGCTGGCATGTGCAATAAGCAGCCTTAATAAACCAGTAGTTTTTACAGGCTCACAGCTTCCATTAAAGGCAAAAGCCACTGATGCTTATAGAAACCTGTATGATGCATTTTTAGCTGCAAGTGATAATGTGTATGGCGTTTTCCTTGCATTTAACGGAGATATTCATTACGGGGACAGCGTTAAAAAAGTTTACAGTGAAAATTTTACTGGTTTTTTATCTATAAATAATAAGACAGCAGGAAAATCAGATAATAATAAAATAATATGGAATAAGCTTTATAAAAATCACAATATAAAACCTGTTTTTAATAAAAACATATCTGAAAAAGTATTTGTTTTAAAAATGGTGCCATCACTTAAACCAGATATTATTGATGTGCTTATTAATATGGGGTATAAGGGCATAATTATTGAAGGTTATGGTGCAGGTGGAGTGCCAACAGCAGATTGTGAAAATAACTTTATACCTGCCTTACAAAAAGCAATAGAAAATAATGTGGCAGTAGTATGTGCTACCCAGTGCCTTTATGACGGTGTGCATCTTGATAAATACCCAATGGGCATAATATCAGAAAAATATGGTGCAGTATCCAGCAAAAATATGACACTTGAAAAAACTCTTGCAAAAGTAATGCTTGGGCTTGGTAATAATATGGATTTAAAAGAATTAAAAAAATATTTAGAAAATGATTAAAAACCTGCTGCCATTTGCAGCAGGTTATTTTTTTTACTGCACTGGCAATAAGCTGAAATATAATTTTTCAGGTGTGTCAACTGTTTCTGATGTGTTACCTGTGCCTAAGATACCGTTTTTATTATCACCCCAAGTGTATAAGTTATTGTCCCCCGCAAGTGCAATAACCCTGTCGCCTCCTGCCCATACTTTTTTATAGCCTGATGATACATTTTCAGGATTTGATATTTCATATACTATATTATTAACGCTGTTTGCCTGTTTATTTGACGACAGCTGATTTTTGCTGTTATCGCCCCACCCGTAAAGTATGCCATCACTTGACACAGCATAACCTGCTGCTTTACCTGCTGCTACTTCAATCATTTCTTTTTGTATAGGTATTACTTGATTTGGGTCTGTTGCCATTGGCTGATTTTGCAGGCCGTCAAATAATGGAGTTGCTCTGCTTACTGGGCTGCCGTTAGAATTAAACCCTAGCTGATTTTTATCGTTATTTCCCCATACATATAAAGAATATTTTTCTACCATAGTCCATTCTGAATCTGCTTTTGTTTCTTTTTTAATAGATATTACAAAATCATCACCTGCTGCAAGTTTTGCAAAATAATTATTTTGATAATAATTTATATAGTCCCCTTCTTCCCCATAAGGAGTATATACATAACCTGGTGCCATATCTGTAATATTTAAATTTTGATTTTCTTCTGGGTTATTTTTATTTTCTTCCCCAAGGTTTGGATAGCCTGTGCCAGCACCAGCAATTCTTCCAAGCTGCCATTTATCATTTACCCCAAAAGAAAATACATTATAACTTGATGTGGCTCTCACAATAGAAAAATTATTTCCTGTTGCAAATAATATATCATTACGAGAATTTGATGTTGTTAATAAATTTGCAGAACTTTGTATTTTATCTGTCATATTATCATTATATCCCCAGTGATAAATTGAAATTTTTGATGCACTGCCGTCTAAAAATTCTGTTCCAGCAACAGACATATCCCCGCCTGCTGAAACAAATATTCTGCGGTATGATAAGCCTTCTGGTGCCTTTATTGTAGTAACTGCTGCCACATTTTCAATTTCTTCATTAGAACCTGTTCCAAGCTGACCATAACTGTTATCTCCACAGGCATATATATTGCTGTTATCTGTGAAAAGTGTATGATTTTTACCTGCTGCAACAGATGATATTTCTGATACATATGATTTTAATATTCTTGGTTCATTTAATGATGTAACAGCTTTTTCTATACAAAGCTGACCTTTATCATTACTGCCATAAACATATAACCTTCTTTGAGATTTATCAGAAATAATAGTATGATTATCTCCCATATCTATTTCATAAGACTGGGTTTCTGGAATAATAATATTTCCTTTATATTCTATACCGTCTACATTTAAAGTAACAAGATAAGTGCCTGAACTTGTAAAATCTGCTGTTATTTCTCTCATAGTGTTGTTTGCTATCTGTATCCCATCAATAGACCAGTTAAAAACATTTCCAGTAATATGACCTGCTGGCTTAAATGATACTTTTCCTATTTTTGGGCTGTCATGTAAAATAGCATTATCTGCAAGCCCTTCACTTATTACAGGCGGGATAATGTTTGCTTTGTTATTATTTGTTTCTTCTGCACAAGAAGATAATAATACTAATGCTGCACATAAAGGCAGTATAATATTACGAATTGATTTCATAAAAAACTCCTTAAAATAAATTGTAAAAATTAAAAGTGATTAAATAAAGAAATTGAAGCAAAATCTTACATTTGAAAAATGATAAGTAAAAGATTTCATAGCCTTCCTCCCGAAGAATATTTTTTTAAGTATACAGCGTCTCCTGGCTTAATCTTCAACCTAATTCATTCCTTCCCATTAAGCTTAACTCTCAGGTGGATAAATATGAACTCGTCAGATATTACAGTTGCGGGGGGCAGCGGTGGAATCACACCACACTTCCGTTTGTATACCTGCTTTAAATGGTATTATTTTTTTAATTTTTGTCAAGCAAAATATTTTTACTTGATTTATATTTGATTATATTTTATATTTCTTTCCATGTTTGAAAAGGGAATAGAGTGAAATGCTCTAACCGCTCAAGCGACTGTAATCTGGATTAAAACACATTATGCCATTGAGAATTATCTTGAGAAGGCGTGTTTTAAGTTGAAAGTAAGTCAGGAGACCTGCAAACATATTAAGCCAAGTATCCACTTGAGTTATGGAGGAAGGTATGAAGCAATATAAATCTATTTTTTTATTATTTTCTATTTTCTTTTTTTCTAATTCTTTATATGCTCAGCAAAGCAGTTTTTCGCAGGAAATATTTGTAACAGGTCTTACTGTGCCTACTGCTGTTTCAAAAGCCGGCATAGGAATAACAACAATTACACAAGAGCAGATTCAGGCAGTTAACCCATCAACTTTTGATGAAATACTTCGCTATGTTCCGGGGCTTGTTATAAGGCAGAATGCAGCAGGAAAGCTGACCTCTTTAAGTATCCGCGGTGGCAACAGCGGCTCTACTATGATTATGGTTGATGGCATACCGTTAACTGATGCTGCTGGAATAAATAATGATATAGATTTATCAAGCATACCAGTTGATAATATTGAAAAAATAGAGGTAGTCAAAGGTCCGCTTAGTGCATCTCTTGGGGCTGCTGCTATGAATGGTGCTATAAATATTATTACTAAAAAAGGCGGAGATAAACCTGTGCAGGCAGCTGCCCAGATACAAAGCTCACTTTTAAGCCAGTATTATACAGGTAATGCATCACTTTACGGCTCAAAAGATATGATAGATTATAGAATAAATGGCTCTTATTTATATGATGAAAACATATCAGCTGCAGCTTATAAATATGGCAACACTGAAAACGACCCAGATGCTATGGGGCATTTTTCCGCATATATTGGTGCTGCCCCAGTTGATGAATCAAAAACATCATTTTATATAGATTATACAGACAGAACAAGCGATTTAGATAACGGTGGCGGTGCAAATAATGATAACCCTGATTATATGCAGCAGACAAAACGAGTTTCTACTGCATTTAAAACAAGCTATCTTTATAATGATATATGGGAGCCTTCACTTAATATAAACTACACTTATCAGGACAGAATATACGGCTCATCTTCTCAAATCAAAAATGATGAAAATGATATTTTTGACGGTCATTCATTGAATGCAGATTTTCAAAATAATATTTACATCATTGATGAATTTACTTTAACAGCCGGCATAAATTATGAGTTTAACCAAATATATTCAAGAACTGGTATACTTGAAAACAATAAAAATAAAAACAGCTATGCAGGTTACTTACAGGCAATGATTAATCTTTTTGACAGCTGGAATACTGTAATAGCTTTCAGAGGTTTAAAAGTAGATAATACTGATTTTATACCACTATACAGAATCTCATCTGTATACGATATTACCCCTGTTGACTTACAAATAAAAGCAGCTGCCGGAAATGGTGCTATGTCGCCATCACTTTATCAGCTTTACGACCCAGTTTTTGGCAACAGTAGCTTAAAATTACAGGAAAGTTTTGCATATGAAGCTGGATTTACCCATGGTCTTTTAGATAAAATGATAGTATACGGGCTTTCATGGTTTGATAATTACTATAATAATATGATTGCATACGGCTCTTATATTGATGAAAATAATTCCATAAAAACAGGATTTTATAATGAAACAAAAACTCATACCCGCGGTATAGAAGCAGAATTTAAAATAAACCCTGTTAAATATATTAATTTTGGAGCTGCTTATACTTGGCTGCAAACATTTAATATTGACGGCAATCCATTAGCAAGAAGACCAGAACATCAGGTAACTGCATATATTAATATTATTCCAATAAAAGCTCTAAAAATTAATATAGGTTTTATTTATAATGGTGAAAGTGTTGCAACAATTTATGAAAACAGCAGCTTAAATGATGATTATTTTTTATTAAATGCAAATATTTCATACCAAATAAATGATAACATACAAGTTTATATAAAGGGAACAAACCTTACAAATACACAGTATGAAGAAATATATGGCTATGGCACAAAAGGTATAGAAATATTTCTAGGGTTAAAGGCAAAAATATAATATGAAAACATTAATATTCAGTCTTATTTTATCACTTTTTATTCATGCTGCCCTGTTATTTAATTATAATAATAAAAATAATAACAGTAACAGTATATCATCTGCAAAATCTTATGTAAGTGTAGAAATAATGCATTTATCTCAAGGGGTAAAACAGGCAGAAGATATAAGCGGTGTAAATAATGTTTCACAAAAAAAGGCAGATAATAATATTAAAAAAGAAATAGATAAAAGCCTGAATGGAAAAAGCAAAAATATTAAAAAACAAGAAAAAAAATCAGAGCTTAAAACTGCTAAAAAAGGAAATGAAGGATATGAAAAAACATCATCTTTTATTAATGGATATGCAAGCTATGTGCCTGAACCAAAATACCCTTTAATATCCAGAAGAAATAAGGAAGAAGGCAGTATTATTTTTAATATTGAAATTGATAATAAAGGAAATATGACAGCTTATAAAATGGTTCAGTCAAGCGGGTTTAAAAGGCTTGATAAGGAAGCTGAAAAATCAATTAAAACTGCTAAATTTCAGCCTGCTTTAAAAAACGGAGAGCCTGTAAGCTCAAACTTTGACTTAAAAATTACTTTTACTCTGCAGGGAAGTTAAATATATGAATAAATTTAAAGAAAACTACTTATTTTTTATAACCATACTTTTATTTATTATTATATTTATTTTATTTGCTTATTTTTTACTGCAAAAAAATAATAACATAGATAAAAGCATTATACGACTTGCAAGCCTTTCACCAAGTATTACAGAATATATTTACGATACAGGGCTTGATAAGTATTTAATTGCAGATACTACCTACTGCAATTATCCAGAAGATGCAAAACATAAAGAAAAAATAGGCTCTTTTAATGATGTAAATTATGAGCAGATTGCAAAATTAAAAATCAATACAGCAATTATTCAGCAGAATATGCAGGCTCAAAAAGAAAAGCTTGAAAGTATGGGCATAAAAGTTATTGAAATTAATAATAATACTATTAATGATATATTAAATGCTTATGATATTTTAGGAAATGAATTTAATATAAAAAATATTACAGATAAAAGAAAAAATCAGATACAGGAAAAAATAGAAAATATTAAAAAATCACTTCCTAAAAATAAAGAAAAATATTCTGCTGTCATCTCTATTTTTAGAAATTACGGCTCTGAAATATCAACTTTTACAGCAGCAGGTGGAAATAACCTTTATAATGATATTTTAGAAATATTAAATATAGATAACCCATTAAAAAACTTTCCACCATATACAGAAATTTCTAAGGAAAGTATTTTAAAAATCAATCCTGCTTTTATATTTGATATGTATCACGGTAATGATTATAAAGATGCACAAAAAGACTGGGCAGATATGCCATTAAAAGCTGTTAAAAATAATGATGTAATTATTCTTTATGAAAATTATCTCAGTCTGCCAGGTCCTAGAATTGATTTAATAATAGAAAAATTTGCACAGGAATATATAAGTAAGTTAAATGATTAAAGTTAATAATATTTCATACAGAATAAAAAATAATGATATAATAAGTAATATAAGCCTGAATATTAAACAGGGGCAGATGGTTTCCATTATTGGTCCAAACGGAGCAGGAAAATCAACCCTTGCAAATATTATCACTGGAATTATAAAGCCTGATAATGGAAATGTTACAATATATGATAAAAATATTTTAAAGATTAATAAAAAAGAAAAAGCAAAGTTAATAAGTTATGTGCCACAGCAGGTAAACTATTCTGTTGCTGATTTTACTGTGGAAGATTTTGTTGCAGCAGGCAGATACCCATATCTTGATTATTTTGGAACAATTACAAAAGAACATTTAGATAAAATACACTACTATATGAGCCTTACAAATATATATAACTTAAAAGAAAGGCATATATCCACATTAAGCGGCGGGGAAAGGCAGAAAGTAAATATTGCTGCTGCTCTTGCTCAGGAAGCAGAATTTATACTGCTTGATGAAATATCTTCATTTTTAGACCCAAAAGCAAAATATGAAATAAATAATCTGCTTGTAAAATTAAATCAGAAAAATAAATACAGCATAATACTTATTACCCACCACTTAAACTATGCATTAGCAGTAAATTCATCGTTTATATGCATAAAAAATGGTAAACTCTTTTCCTGTGCAGAAAGTAATGAAATGGTTGAAAATAATATATTTTCTTCTTTATTTGATATGGAATTTATATATTTAAAAGAAAATCAAAGGACGGTTATTGTGCCAAAATGAATACAAATATAAAAATATTTATAATCACTTTTTTAAGCATATTAATTACTGTCATATCTTTATTTATTGGCTCACACAGTATAAATATATATAATATATTTAACAGTGAATCTATTGATAACTATATATTTTTTAATACCCGCCTTCAAAGAGTAATAACTGGCTTTATAACAGGGGGTATATTAGCTGTAAGCGGTCTTGTTTTTCAATCTATATTTAAAAACCCTATTGCAACCCCTTTCACATTAGGTGTTGCAGGTGGTGCTTCACTTGGTGCTGCCATATATATATTATTTGCTCAGTCTATAAGCCTTATGGCAGTTTTTGGGCAGACTATTGCTGCATTAATAGGCGCAGTAATCACAATACTTATAGTTTACAGCTTTGCTTTTATAAAAGGCAGGCTAAATAATGTTACGCTTCTTTTAGCAGGGGTGGCAGTTAATTTTTTCACTTCTTCATTAATTATGTTTATACAGTATTTTGCTGATATTCAAAAATCTTATAATATAACAAGGTATATTACAGGCTCGCTGGCTGCTGTATCGCTTAATAATATTTTATTCCTTACTCCTTTAAGCCTTGCTGCCTTTATTATAATTTATTCATACCATAAAGAGCTTGATATTATTTCTATGGGTGAGTATATTGCAAAAAGTAGAGGCGTAAATATTACTTCATCTATAACTATACTTTATTTTACAGTATCTTTATCAATTGCTGCAGTAGTTTCTGCCACAGGACCAATAGGGTTTGTTGGTATGATAATTCCACATATTATTAGAATGTATGTTTCATTTAAAAATAAAATATTAATACCTGTATCATTTATTTTTGGCGGAGCTTTCCTTGTTCTCTGCGATACAGTATCAAGAGTGATTATCGCTCCAGCAGAACTACCTGTTTCTGTTGTTACTTCACTTATAGGAGCGCCGTTTTTTATATTTCTAATTTTAAAAACCAATAAACTATAAAACACTATTTAAAGCTGATAAGCATATCAATATATGCTTTATATTCATGCTGCATACACTGCCTGTCTATATAGCACTGGCTTAAGCTTTCTATAAACTTTTCTTTTTTAAGTGCTAACTCTCTGCTTTTTTTAGTATTATCTTTTACATTCTTATATACAAGATAATATTTTCTGCTGCTTATTTTATCAAGCATTCTTAAAAGAAAACTTTCACATATTATTTGATGCTGCGGCGAAAGATTATCACGACACACAAAAGATGGGGAAGATACAAGGCTGTTAATAATTTTATTTCTCATAAGAGTATAGGGCCAGACAGTTTTTCCATTTAAGGATTTATCTGCCTTATTTAGAGTTATCTCAGCATAATAAGGTGTATCAATATATTCTGGGTTGTAATAATTTATCTGAAAAAATATTTTATCTTCATAATCCTGCATACTTAATGTATAAGTCTGTTTATCAAAAGGAAGTATATAAAAATTATCTTTCCTTGTTTTCCTGCCCTTTTCATAATCCCATACTGTCCAGTAATGGTTTACTTTTGTGCCATTCATATCAAGCCTGAAATGTTTACCCGTAATAATATCCATATACTCTGCATTAATGTAGTCTACAAAATATTTTGTAATATTATTGCCTGCATAAAGCTCTCTGCTGCTTATAATTGTATAAAAATCAGCATTAAATATATCAAAAAGACCATTTTTAAAAACAAGCTTGTCATAATAGCCGTTTTTTAATATTTTAATAAATTCATCAGTAATTGACGGGTTATCAGGCATATTTGCAATATATGAAAAAAGGTTGTATCTTTTCTGCCGTTCCTCCCCTTTTATTTCTGGAAAATCTTCTCCGCCAAGGCGCAGCCATTCTTTAAAAATTTTCCGTAATTTATCAAGCTCATAAAGTCCATCACTGTATATATATGAAAGTCCTGCGGCAAGATATACAAGGCTTGTTTTATCATGTGCCGGCACATTGTCTAAAACCTGCCTTGCTTTTAAAAGTGCTTTATTCTGGATTATAAGACAGTTTAAGGCAGGGTATACCGTATCTTCACTTAAAAGCTCACCTGTCTGTATTTTGTAGTTTTTAATATAGTTTATTACTTCATCTCTTGATTTGCGTGATGTATAAGTGCCGTAATCTTTATATATAAATTCATCATAAGATGATATATCTATCTGAGCAGAAACCTGCTGCCAAAGCTGGTTATAATTTTTTATATAACTGTAATCTTTAATCATATACCGTGGAGAATATTCTTCTTCTGGATAATATATCTGCTCATAACCATAAGACTTATGACATATTAAAAAAAACAGCATAAAGATTACATACTTTTTCATAAAATATTATTCACCAATAATTTTAATTAAAAGCCTTTTATCCCGCATACCATCATATTCGCCATAAAAAATCTGCTCCCATGTGCCAAAGTCAAGTTTGCCGCAAGTTACTGCCACAACTACTTCTCTGCCCATTACCTGCCTTTTTAAGTGAGCATCTGCATTATCTTCATAGCCGTTATGCTTATACTGGCTGTGTGGTTTTTCTGGTGCTAATTTTTCAAGCCATACCTCAAAATCAGAAAGCAGTCCGCTTTCATCATCATTTATAAAAACACTTGATGTTATATGCATAGAATTAACAAGCACAAGCCCTTCTTTTATACCACTTTCCCTTAATGCATCTTCTACCTGCGGGGTAATATTTACATATCCTCTGCGTTTAGGGTATCTGATAGTTAATTCTTTTCTATAAGACTTCATCTTTTTTCTCTCTCCTGTTTTTATATTCTGATAATTTATTTTTAATTCTAATTACAGCATCATCAAATTCTTTAGAGCGAAGATTAGGGAATGCTTTTAACAGCCTTTTTTCATGACTGTCTAAATCACCAAATTTTTCTTTTAATACTGCATAAATTTTGCTGTCTTCAAATTCTGCTTTCATATTTAAAAGCAGCTGCTGCCTTTGTTCATGGCGGTATTTTTTATATTCAGCAATACGCTCTTCTGCCTGATTTCTATATATTGTAATAGCTTTTTGCAGCTCCTGCATACGCTCTTTTAAATGCAGAACTTTGCGGACAGTTAAAACTGTATCTGTTAAGAATAATATCATTAATATAACAGATAATATGTATAATGAATAATCAGAAAAGCTTGATGTAAACTCTGCTACATAAGGCTGCACTACTTTTATTATAACAACAGCAAAAAAACCAAAAAGCAGTGCTCCATATAAACATATTCTGCCATTTAAGTTAAATGGATAATGGTTGTAATCCCACCAGCGTGCATGAAAAAGTTTTTCCATAGCCCAGGATGTAAAATATTCTAATATTGATGCAATCACCATACCAAGAATAAAAATATATACAAGGTTAGAAATATTACTAAGCAGCAGTACAAAAAACACTGCCCCAAAGCCGTATATTGGTATTACTGGACCAGATAAAAAGCCCCTGTTTACCCACTGCCTTTCATTAAAACTTGCCCAAAGGCTTTCATATACCCAGCCCAAAAAACTGTATATTATAAACCATACAAATAAATATCCATAAGTATGCAGATGCAGAAAATCCATATGCTACTCTCCCGATTTTTTAAACCATTTAACGGCTTCTTTATAATCTCTTTTGACGCCCCTGCCGCTTTGATACATAAAGCCTAAGTTATACATAGCTATAGTATATCCCTGCATTGCAGCTTTTCTATACCATTCAACGGCTGCCTCATCATCTCTAGGCATACCTCTGCCCCCTGCACACATAATGCCCATATTATACTGAGCTTTCATATTGCCTTTTTCAGCTGCTGGCTCAAGCCACCTTAATGCTTCTATATCATTTTTTGGCACACCTTTGCCGTTTTTATAGCAAAACCCTATATTAAACTGAGCTTCTGTATGGTCAAGCTCTGCTGCCTTTAAATACCATGCAGCAGCCTTATTCATATCTTTCATAACACCTTTGCCATTTTTATATATTTCGCCAATATAAAACATAGCATCAGCATTACCCTGCTCTGCAGCAAGCTCAAACCACTGTAAAGCATATTCATAATTTTTCTTAACACCTGTGCCATAATATAGAAAAAAGCCTGTTAAAAACTGTGACTGTGGGTTATTATTCTTTTTAGCATCAGCCACAAAACATTTAAAGGCAGCAGCAAAGTCATTTCTATCTGCTGCCATAGAGCCAAGCTCGTAAAGAGTATATTTAGGTTTGCGTTTAAATATTTTTTTTAAAAACTTAATCATAAAAGTATTACATACATTTTGCAGCACCAAGTTCTACCAGTCTGCCATTACGCCTTTCCTTTTCATCATATATTGTAACATTTGATGCCATAATACCTCGGCTGTGTAAAACAGTGCAGTATGATGCAGCAACATCATCTTTTCTTAATCCGTCATTTAAGCTGTATATCCATACTGTCGGGTTTTCTACCTGAGTTGCAAGCTCTATATGTTTTATTTCTGGAATTTCTATCATTATCTGCTGAAAATTCTCATTATGAAGTGCTGTATCATTTAATATTAAAGGCCTGTCTGCACTAACAGCATCGCTTATAGATGAAGGCTGATTATTATCAGGCTGTGAAGGCTGCATATCTGATAAAGAGTTACCTGTAACACCTGCACCACCTGTGCCTGTCCCATAATTACTGCTTGATACTGCCACAGTATTATTTGCAGGAAAAAATTTCTTTTTAATAATATTATAAGGCACAGAAAGAAGAAGTATTATAATAAAAATACTAAGCACCTTATACTCAAAACGCATTTCTTTAATAAATGTTTTAAATTTTTCCATACTATTACCCTGAAAATATATTATTATAAAGTATCTTGCAAAAACCGTGCCTTATTTAAATTAAACTTCCCTATCCTTATCCATTTGCAGAAGCATATTTAGTGTCATATATTTTTTAACATTAAATACTTTTTCTGATAAACTGACCTTTGCTCTGTGAGGTTTCACTATCCTTTTATATGACCAGTCAAGGCAGTCTAAATCCTGCTTAGAATTCTGCCTTATTTCAAGCAGGGACTGGCTGCTGTATTTACCTTCAAATGAGCTTACATTTCCATCACTTACATAAACAAGGGACTGTCTAGGCTCGCCTATTACATATAATGAGCTGTTTACAATATATTTACTGTCATCAAAAATATGCAGAAATCTGCCAGTATTTTTATAATCTTCATCATGAAAATATATAAGCGATGTTATATACTCACCATTTTTATCTTTAACAAATGCACTTCTTAAGTTGCCAGGAATTGTTGTTTTTTCGTTATGGTTAGATATTTTTAATATATAGTTATTTTCAAGCTCAGATATTTTACATACTCCGCCCAATGCAGGGTCTCCCCAGGCAGTTGCTCCTTTTGTGCCTATACCAAATGATATATGTTTTATAATGTGGCTTTTACCTGCCTGATTAAACTGAGTAAAAATATCCTGTATACTGTTTTCTTCTAAATCGTTGCTTAATACTATGGTTACATTTTCAGTTTCAAGCTGCTCTGATAACTGCTCATAAGCCTGCACTGCAAGGTATGCTAAATCGCCGCTGTCAATACGAACACCAATTCTGCCCCAGTTATTAGATAATACCATTTGGTTTTTATGCTTCAAAAATGCTTTTACTGCGTTTTTCAGCCCGCTTTCAAGGGTGTTTATAGTATCTATTAATAATACAGGCTTATCTGGATTAATTTCAAGCCACTTGTCAAATGCATCATATTCAGAACTAAATGACTGAATAAACTCATGTCCCATAGTGCCGGAAGATGGTATACCAAAAATATTATTTACTTCACAGTTACTTGTGCCGTTAATACCTGCTATATAAGAATAAAGTGAAGCTTTTAAACTGTTTTGCGCCCTGCGTCTGCCAAACTCCATAATAGGACAAACACATGCTGCATTTCTTATCCTGTGCCATTTTGTGGCAACTAAACTTGCAAAATTCATTTCAGAAAGCAAAATACCTTCTAATATTCTAGCATCATGCAGATTAGTTTCTAATATAATAATAGGCTCATTAGGAAATGCAACAGTGTTTTCCGGAAGAGAATATATTTTAACTGCTATTTTGTCTCTTGTTTTAAGATAATCTATATATTCTTTTTTATAGCCCTTATTTTCAAGATATGAAATTATCTGCCTGTATGAAAAATTTTCTACTTTTGATAAAAATGCAGTAAGTCCTGCTGTAATAATATACGAACTGCCAAACGGAGCAGTCCTGTAAAAATATGACTTTACAGCCTTTTTATTATGGATATTTAAAAGCACATCAGTCTGAGCCATAACTAAATGGTATTCATCAAAAGGCAGCAGCTCATCAAACAGTTTAGTTTTTAAAAATATATCTTTAAGAGGTGTGTTTAAAAGCCTGTTTTCAAAATCATTCATTAAAAAATACTCCAGCATCAGTTGTGTTCATAACTCTCAAACCTAAATCTGATGCTCTGTCTAAAAATATTTCAGCTAAATACTCAAACTCACCTACTGATGATGAGGCATCTTCTAATAATACAAATTTACGCAAATCTTTTGATATATACTTAGCAATATCTAAAAGAGAGTTTGCTACACAATGACTTAATGCTTCACCAGCAACTAATATTACATCATTTGTAGCAACAGTATGAGCTATACGAGAACTTGCATATATATTATCCTTTTCCCCCATGCTTACATCTGCCCTTAATACAGAATACTGTTCTGTAAACGAATTAGCACTTTTATATATATACTCTGTTGCATTATATATTTCTGCATTATATCTTTCTATTGCATCAAAAAGGGGTTTATATATATTTGCACCACTTGAACCAATAATACAGTGCGGGGGCCATATACAAAGCTCATATCTGCCATTACTTTCAAGCTCCCATACATAATATTCTGCTAATTTCTGATAAGCTGGAACAGCTGCATAATATCTGCCAGACAGCACTTCCTGTTTTTTAATAACTGTAAAAAATTCTGGATGAGTGCCAGTTTGAGAATCTATCCAAAATGAAGGGCTTGCAATATGGAAACTTTTATGAGAATCAAAAGTTACTGTTATGCCGTTTATTTTTGACCTGTATTTATCTATAAAATCGGCAAGCCTTTGCATATCATGCTCCGCACCTTGAACATATAATGCTCCATCTGTAGAGCAAAAATCATTCTGCGGGTCTATTATTAAAAGATGAGTTTTTTTCATACACTTCCCCATTAAACTTTATTTATAGTATATATTTTTCACATATAAAAATCAAGAAAATATAGTATCTGGTGGTACCCCAGTAAATTCTAAAAACGATTGCAACATTTTAAGCAGTCGTTCAAATTCTCATAAAAAATATCCTTAGCCGATTTATAATTAAATAATTTTCTAGGATAATTATTAATCCAGTCTTGTATTTTTTTAATATAAGCAACTGAAAAATTTTTAATATCAGTTTTCTTTTTAATAAATTTTCTAATCAACTTGTTATTATTTTCATTACTGCCCCTTTCCCAAGAACAATAAGGGTGAGCATAGTATATTGTAGTTCGTTTAGATACTTTATTATAGACAGATTT
>CALVEY010000022.1 GCA_944326705.1 uncultured Mucispirillum sp. | reverse complement strand
ATTATTTTATTTAAAGAGATTTCACAACCACTTTTTATTTATATAATTTTTCGCAATCGTTTTTAGAATTTACCATTATTAGACATATTTTATTAATGTATTATTTTAATGAAGTAAAAAAAACAATAAATCAATATTATTTCAACAGCCAGTCTATAAGGTTAAGATGTATAATACCATCATCATTAATATTTGTACCTATTTTATCAAGGCTTAATATATATTTTGGATAATTATCATGTATATTTTTGAGACTTTTGGTTTCTCTTTCCATTACATTCTTATCCATAAGAGATAGAGTTACCTGATAATACTCTATATTTCCATTTTTAAATACTGTAAAATCAACTTCACCATCATTAAGCATACCAACATACACTTCATATTTTCTTCGCAGCAGCTCTAAAAATACTATATTTTCTATAATATGTCCTAAGTCTTCAAATTTCCTTCCAATTTTAATATTTCTTATACCGATATCTGCTGCATAGTATTTTTCCAGTGATGATAATATATGTTTTCCTTTAACATTATATCTTTCAACTTTATAAAAAAGCATACTGTCTGTTAATGCATTAATATATTTTCCTACTGTTTTGTTATCTACTTTATAACCACTTGATGTGAGCTTATTTGCAATATTATTTATAGAGAGAATACTTCCAATACTATCAAACATAAATTTAACAATTCTGTTTAAAAGTGGTATATCTATTTTTTCTATCCGCCTTGATATATCTTTTACTATAATGGAATTATAAATATCTTCTAAATAGTTAGTAAGCATAGTATCTTCATTAAAATAAGTGCTGTATGGAAGAGATGAAGTATTTATGTATTTATTAAATAAATCTTCACAGCTGTTATTATCATTTTTATAGTGAGAAGCATACTCTTTAAAGGAAAGGGGCAGCATTTTTATTTCTATATATCTTCCGCTTAATAAAGTAGCTAATTCACCTGAAAGCATATAAGCATTAGAGCCTGTTATATATATATCGCAGTTTCCTTTTACTAATAAGCTGTCTACAGCTTTTTCATAATTTTCTACATTTTGTATTTCATCTAGTAAAATATAATATGTATTATTATCCGTTATTTTTTCAGCAATATAATCATATAATGCTTTATAATTATTTAACTCTTCATATTTCAAATCTTCAAAATTAATAAAAATAATATGGTTATCGCTTACTCCATTATTTTTAAGATAGTCTATATACTGCATAAATAAAGTTGATTTACCACACCTTCTAATTCCAGTAATAACTTTTATTAAAGCCATATCTTTAAATTTTATAATATAATCAATATATTCTTTTCTAATAATCATTTTAAAACTCCTGTAAACTTAATTTATTCCATTTGCATTATCATTTCAAGTATTTTTTGGATATTTTTCCAAAAAAATAATATGTTTATATAGTTTTAGGAAATTTTTCCAAAAAATATAAAATACTGCTTTTGCTTGCAATTTATAAAAAATAATGGTATACTCTGAAAAATTTATGATAATAGAGGAAAATATGCCAATTACTCCAAACCAATTTAAAAGAGGCTCTAAAATTGAAGTTGATGGTGAGCCATACGCTGTAATAGAATGGCAGCACATTAAATGCGGCAGGGGTGGAGCCACAGTTCGCACTAAAATTAAAAACTTAATATCAGGCAGAGTGCTTGAAAGGACTTACGATTCAGGGGAAAAATTAAAAGAGCCTGATTTTGAAGAAAAAAGAATGCAGTATCTTTATCATGACGGCACTGAATATATTTTTATGGACCAGGAAAGCTATGAGCAGGTTCATCTTGATGATGAATGTGTTGGCGATGCATACTTATTTATGCCAGAATCATTAGATGTAGCAGTGCAGTTTTTCAATGGTAAACCAATAGGTGTTACACTTCCTAACTTTGTTGAGTTAGAAGTTACTGAATGTGAGCCAGGTGTTAAAGGCGATACTGTAACAGGCGGTTCAAAAGGTGCTACAGTTATCACTGGCGGTAAAATTCAAGTGCCATTATTTATTAATGAAGGCGATGTATTAAAAATTGATACACGCGATGCTTCATATATAGAAAGAGTAAGCTCTAAAAAATAAATTTATCGGGGTATATACCCCGATTTTTTATGTCTAAAAGTTTCAAAGATAAAAGTTTCAATAATCTTATATAAATAAAAAAGTCTACCCTGTAAAAAAACAGAGCAGACCTACAAATGTTAATGGTAGATACCTTATGGGAAAAGATATCTAGTCACAAATATTATAATATGTAAATTTTTATAGTAGTCCGCCCTTATATTAAAGGCGGACTATATTTTTATAATAAGATAATAAAATATCTTATATGTTACTTCATAGTATGCAGTGCACCTGCTTTTGTCATTGGTCTTGTTTTATGACATACTATACAGTTTTTTGCTGGCGTATTGCTCCAGTTGCCTACAGGGATTACACAGCTTGTGCCGCAGTGTGAGCCTGGGTCTGTCTGCACGCCTGATGCAAAGTTTGCTCTTGCATGGCTCATTGGATATGCTGTTTCATGACATGCATCACAGAAATCCTGTTTATGACATGTCTGGCATGTTGTCCTGTTCCACCTTGCTTCTAAGCCATGTGTTTTATTTACAAATGTTACTGTATGGCTTCTTGGTGCTGTATCTTCGTGACATGCTATACATTCACTTCTTTCTTCGTGGCACATTAAGCATTCACTCATATTAGTTTTTGCTGCCTGACCGTGCTGTTTTTCCCAGGTGCTATTATGAGTAGACGGCTTTGTGCTGTCTACTGCTAGTGTTACACTTGCTATAAGTAAAGAGAATAAGCCGATTATTAATAATTTCATTTTCATTACTTCTTCCCCCTACCAGATAAAGTTTGCCCAGATACTTACTGTATGAATATCTGGCTGTAAGTCTGCACTTTTAAAAAGGTCTGCATATTCATAAGTATAATCAAGCTGTAATACACACCAGTCTACTGGACGATACATTGCGCCAATGTATGCCATTGTTGTGTTTTCGTTTCTTTCGCTTAAATTCAGCACTTCTTCTCCATACTGTGGGTATGATTTTATTGGGCTGTTTCTATACTGGTAATTCTGAACATTCACACCTACCCAGCCTTCTATTCTGTCTGTAAATACCTGAGTCATTCTAAAACCACCCATTACTTTAGAGTTGCTGTCCTGTCTTTTGTATTCTGCCACATCATACCAGTCTACTATTAAGCTTAAGTAGTTGTTTTTATGGATTAAGCCTACTAAGTCTACATTACCAAATACTCTTTGGTAGTCTCTGTCTCCGTAAGCTTCGCTGAAGTTAAATCTTGTTTCCCAGCCTACTCCTACTATTACATAATCAGTGATGCCTTGTGTCAGCATTACGCCACCCATTACATATTCACTTGAGCCGCCTAACATATCTTCATACATGGATACATATGGGTTGATATCACCTGTATTTTTATCATACTGGCCTGCAATGTATGCTGATACACCTGTGCGGCTTGCATCTATATTGGCATCTAAACCTGCTTCATAAAGCATGGCTTTACCTACTATTGCGCCTTCAAGATATATATTTGATGATATTATATCTGGAAAGTTTAAGTTCTGGTCTATTCTGCCTTTGGCAACATGTGTATTAAAATCGCCGCCATCTTCATGCATAAAGTAGTTGTATTCTGCTCTGATTTTTGTACCGCTTACTGCTATTGGCACTTCTAATGCTGCACCTACTACAGATGTTTTTAAGTTGCTGTAATAGCTCACTGGAAGACCGCCGTATACATCAAGTTTAAAGTAGTCGCATGTATCAAAATGAAGGCTGCCCCCGTCTATTTTATACATATCTAAGTTGTTTAAGTAGATTCTGCCTGCTGCTATATCTGTGTATGGCACTACTTTTTTAAACTCTACATTGGCTTGATATATTCTAAAGTTGCCGTCATAGTGTCCGTTTAAGCGGGTATATTCATCATATTTTCTTGATGTATATAAACCGTCATAAAACTGATTATAACTGCTTCCCTGCTGGCTTGCTGATATGCCGTCCATTGTGCTGCCGCCAATACTTGGAAGGCTGTCATAAGCGCCTCGCATATTTAAGTTTACATTCACTGTCCCCTGGCCAAGTTTTGCATCACTTAATCTAAGCCTAGCATATTGATATATTGACCAGTCTTCATCTTCGCCAAATTTCATTGTGGCTCTTGTTGTTAACCCTATTTTTAATATCCCTGAATCACCAAAATCTAAGCCGTTTAAACTTGCTTTGATTCCGTTAGCGTTTACATGCTTACTCCATGAGTCTGGTGTAACATAGGCATCGCCAACATAGGCAAAAGCTGGGACTGCTAAAGCTAACAAACATGTTAATGTATATAACATCAGCCTTTTCATAGGCATTTGCTCCTTAATTTTTAAAATTCCAAGGTTTCTAAATATTCATTATCCGCCTTTAAATAACTTTGTAATACTACTGTAAGTGGATAATAAAATTCATAAGATTCTGATATTTTTTTAGTCAGCATACTCATTTCATCTATCCAGTTTAGTATATGGTTATTTAAAAACTCTTTTTGCAAAGCAGTAAGTTTAGAAGCTTCTTGTATATTATTTACTGCAAGATGTTTTGATATTCCTTTGCTTAAATATGACATAAACATTAGCTCATAAGATAAATGGTCTTTAGGCTCATTTGCATTATGTTTCATATCAAAACTGCACAGCTTATATATTCTACCTGCCTCTATTTCTGATTCCTGCCTTGTTAAATGGATTGGAGATACATATACAGATTCTGATAATGGAACTCCATTACCTAAACAGTATAAGCGAGTATAGGATATATTCAAGTTATCCAGTAATTCCTGCTTATTTTCTGCTTTTATATATTTATCAGTATAGTTTTCAAGCAGCTCTATACTTTCTTTTACTTCACTACTGCCTTGACATATTTCTTTTAATGCTGGCAGAATCTCTTTTAACAGCATTACATGTTTATCATCTGCTAAAAATAAAAAAATATCTGAAAAAAAAGCATAGATTACTTCTCTGCCCTGCATACTGCTGATTATTTCTTCTTGATGCATTATATCTCCATAAAAATCATCTGCTGATTATTCAGCAGATGATGTATATTTTATTAATTATTCTTCACCATATGCTTTATCTACAGATAAAGCTTTTCTTGGTTTAATTAAGAAACTTGGACCTGTTGATGTATCTGTTCCATTTTTATAAGCATATGGGAACTGAGAAATATTAACTTGAACAGCTCCAGCATGTTTTGCCATTAATTCATCATAATCACCAACTTCTATTGCATGACCAACACATGAACGCTCGCATATTGTTTTTTCGCCTTTATCAAGTAAGTCATAGCACATATTACATTTCTGCATTGGGTGATTGTATGACCATTTTTCGTTACCTTTTACTGGTTCCTGCCTGTCATCTGCAATTCCTGGTGCACCAAATGGACATGCTGATAAACATGACTTTAATTCCTGACATTTGCTTCTATCAACTATAACTATACCATCAGAACGTTTTGTGATTGCACCTGCTGCACAGGCTGAAACACATGCAGGATTTTCACAGTGATTACAGCTCATTACAAGTGAATAAAATGATGGAATACCATCTGTTTCCATTTCATAAGTCATTTGATGTCTATAGCTTACTTCTCCAGGGTTTACACCATACCAGTCTTTGCAGGCTACTGTACATGCATTACATGCAAGACACCTTGATTGGTCAAAATAAAATGCCCATCTTTTTACTTGAACTGTTTTTTTATTTATTTCCATATCCATAGCTCCTAATTATTTATTTTATAAATCTGTACCATTGCAGACTGCTGACCGTTACCATGGTCAATACGAGATGGCTGTGATGCCATTAATGTATTACAGTTACCACCAACATCTACTGATTTATATGTATGAGCACTATCCATTGGAGATATTCCTTCTCTTGGGTCATACCAGCAGCCTTGGTGTAAACCAATAAACCCAGGTCTACATCTTTTAGAAAGCCTTGCTACACAGCGAACAGCGCCGATTGGATTTTCAATCTGCACTAAATCACCATCATTAATTTGCTGACCAGATGCATCTTTTGTGTTTTCATTAAGCCATACTTCAGTGTAAGATGCGATATCTTTATATTCACTGTTTACTGTGCCATCATCATTAATAGTTTTGCTTAATTTTGGATATTCGCCACCTTCATTAATATTAAATGCAGCACTTGGACCAGTTGCATAATAACCATAGTCATTAGCAGGTTTAAAAGTATCTTCTTTACGAGTGTATGGAGCATTAGGATTTTTAGTATTTTGTTTAACACCTGGCACTCTGTGAGAAAGTTCTCTTAATATTGGATTTTCTGCCAATGATGAGTGAGAACGGAATCTGTCATGTGTAGTTGTTAATAAATATGGATATTTTGTATTCATATCTTCTGCAGAGTTTACAGAATTATAACAGCCATAAGCTTCCATAAAGTAATCTTCATATGCATAGTAGATTGGAAGTGGTAAAACTATATCATCACCTTCATGGTCTTTATGTTGTTGACCACGTTTTTCTGCTGGAAGATAACCATGCCATTTGCTGAATTTATTTTCATACTGCCATACAAGCACTGGAGAATATACTTGAAATCTTTTTGGTGACTGTGGTGCAGTTGTTGTATTTGCATATTCATTACCATAACCACCTTGATTATATTCATTTGTGCTTACACTGTATGCAGCATCATTTGGTTTAATAAAAGCAAGCATTTTATTTGCACTATTATAATTATCCATTACAGTTTTTCTTGCTGGTGTAGATTCTGTAAAATCATCTGGTTTAGCAGGCATTAATGGATTTTCTTTATATTCTTCCCAAGTTTTATCTGCAAATGGTGAAGAAGATTTCCATGCTTCAAATCTTCCTTTAATAACTGCTTCAATAGTTTCTCCTTCTTGATAAACTTCTTGATAGTGAGAACCACCATAAGCATTTTCATAAGTTTTAAGTAACTGCTGACCAATATCCCATACTGGTTTTGCTTCACCAGGAGGAAGAATTACTTGTTCTGTGTAAAATGCTGGTGATGCATAAGGTGCTACTATATCCTGCTGTTCCCAAAATGTTGAAGCAGGAAGTACATAGTCGCTGTATCTTGGAGTTGCAGACATAAAGTTATCTATTGATACAAGGCAAAAAGTATCAGCAGAACCATCATTTTGTGGTAATGATTCAAGCATATCTCTTGAGTCATTTGAGTTTTCATGCTGATTCATAAATATATTACCACCAGCATTATATAATAATCTTATACCTGCATATATTGGTGTACCTGCTGCATGACCTTCTGCAGTATCAGTATCACTTGCTGCTGTGCTTGTTCTTCCTTCCCAGTCATAGAAAGTATTACCATTATTATCAGTATACTCTTTTAATGAGCCATCAGCATTTCTTCTCCACTGAACCATTGCTTTTGTACCGCCATCGTCCCAGTAGAAATCATCTATACTGCCTGCTTCATAGTTAGGGATAGAATTGTGAGTATAGCCGCCTTCAGCCATTTCACCTGCAAAACATTTTTTGATTGTAGTATGCCATGCTGTACATGATATAATAGGACGTTTTCCTATAACTTGAGTAGTAGCAGGATTAAAGTTTGTATCATAAACACTTTCTTGTTTTAATACAGATGCTGTAAATGGATGCCATGAAAAAGCAGAACCTTTTTGACCAACATGTTTTGTAATAATATGTAAAGCCTGCACTGCATAAAGGTTAGCTATACCATCATGCTGTTTCTGCTGACCACCAGACCATCTTGAATTTACAGGTCTTGAATCTTTAAATATATTTACTAAATAATCAATAGAACTTTCAGAAACGCCTGTAATTGGAGATGCCCATGCTGCATTTTTAGGTTTTTGAAAATCTTGTTTAGTTTTATATTTTGTAGCATTTCCACTTGTTACTGTATATGAGCAAGGTGCCCAGCGTTTAGTATTACCAAATTTAGATGCTGTATAGTTTCTAGCTGCTCCAAGTTCTGCATAAGTTTTTGCATTAGCATTATTACCAAGCACCCATGAGCAATAAGACTCACCAGCTGGAACTGCTCGAACATGGCGATAGTTTACATCATCTGATGGATTTTCTGTCACTATTTCACCAGTAGTATTATGCACCCAGTATTCTGGAGAATCAAAGAAACCATACACCATTGTATCAAGATAATCTATATCTAATGCAGGATTATCAAGTAACTCACCTGTCTCAAGATTAAATGTTTGTTCAAGTAATTTATAAACGATTACTGCAACTAAAGCAGGGTCTGTATAAGGTTTTGATTTTATCCATTTATCTGCTAATACCATACCAGTTTCAACAAATTCTGGTCCAATAAAAGTAACAGATGCTCCAGTACCACGGTTTTTCATATCTTCAACAGCCTTTGAAGAAGCCCATGCTGAGTTATTTCCTGTAGTCATTGAGTTGTCGCCCCATAATACTAAATTATGAGTATATTTGGCAACTAAGTTTGCATCTATGTCTGCATCCATACCTGTATAATTTAAACCAAAATATGTATTTTGGTGAGTAGAATATGAACCAAACATTGTAGTGGTTACACCACCCATTGCCTTCATTACATAACCATTAGTTTTACCAATCGCACCTGATTGAGAACCATTAAACTGGCTTGAAACAGAACCACAGGCATATATTTGGTATATACCATCTACACCATATTTAGCTAAAACTTTTTGATGTTTTGCAGCAATCTCATTATAAGCCTGTTCCCATGTAATACGTTTAAAGCCTGATAAATCACCACGTTTTTTAGTTTGTTTTAATGGATATAATAATCTTCCTGGATGATATAAACGATATTTATATGAACGACATCTTGAGCATGACCTTGTTTGAGGAAAGTTTCTGCTTTCTGGGTCAATATAAGTGCCATCTGGAGTGTAAAGACTTTCGTCTGTAAGGATTCTTTTAATTGTGCCGTTGATTACTTCGGCTTTACTTATGCAGCGACCGCCGCAGTTGTGACCACTTGCTCCGTAAAAATATTTTACTTCGCCAGTTTCTGGTATTTCTACATCGGTTGAGCCGTCAATCCCCCCCCCGTATATAATTTCTGAGCCGCCATCTTTAGAGCAGCCATACATAGCAGCCATAGCACCAAGAGCTGCTGTGCCCTTTAAAAAGGAACGTCTTGAAACTGAGCTTTCTTCTAATGATTTTAAAACATTAGTTTCTTTTCCCATATTTTTCGCCTCCAATAAATATTTATTTTTATAACTATATCAATTTTTTAACTTAGTCAATAGGTAAAAATCCATAATTTATACAAGATTAACATATCTGTATAATTTGTCAAATTTATTTATCTCTTATTTATTAATATTTTAAGACAAAACATGTCTTATTTACTATGTTAAATAAACATTCAAATAGAATAGAACAGTTTTATAAATTAAGTATTTTTTATCAAATAAATATTATTTTACAGCAGTATTTATGTGCAAAATTTTATTTATAACATAGTTATAAATCATAATACTTGTTTTTTAAACTTGGAATATGTCTAATAAAAAAACCAGAGCCTAAGCCCTGGTTTTTAGTATAAGTATGATAGATTGTGGGATTTTCACTGTGAGATATTATGTTATTTAACTTTTGCAAGTATCTCGTCTTTTATTTCTTTAGAAAGTGGCACATATTTTAAATACTGTGCTGCCTGGTCGCCTTTTTCAAAACTGTATTTAAAAAATTTCATAACTTTTGCTGTTGCTTCTGGTTTATCTTTACGAACTAAGATAAATGATGCTGCAGCTATTGGCCATGCTTTATCATCTGCACTGTTAGTTAAAGATACTGCATAAGATGGGTTTTTATGCCAGTCAACTGTTGCTACTGCTTTTGCAAAGCTTTCTAAATTTGCACTTACTACTTTGCCTGCTTTATTTACTAAGTTAGTATAGTCAAGTTTTGCCTGCTCTGCATAAGTATATTCTGTATAGCCTATAGAGTTATTTGTCTGGCGCACCATATTTGATACTCCGTCATTACCTTTTGCTCCAAGACCTGTTTTCCAGTTTACTGCTTTGCCGCTGCCAATTTCTTTTGCCCACACATCAGAACTTTCTGATAAATATTTAGTAAATACTGCTGTTGTGCCAGAGCTGTCTGACCTGCGAACAACTGTGATTTTAGCTGCTGGTAATTTTAAGCCTTTATTTAATGCTGTAATTTTTGCATCATTCCACATTGTAATTTTGCCCATAAAAATATCTGCCAAAGTGCTGCCATCAAGAGTTATTTTTTGTTTGTTTAAGCCTTTAACATTTACTATAACTACAATACCGCCAGTAATTGCAGGGAACTGCATAAGTCCGCTTTTATCTAAATCAGCTTGAGTTAATGGGTCATCACTTGCACCAAAATCAACTGTGCCTGCTGTAATTTGTTTTATACCGCCACCAGAACCGATAGACTGATAGTTTACTTTTACACCTGTTTCTTTTTCATAAGAATATGCCCAGCTTGAATATACTGGAAATGGAAATGATGCACCAGCACCATTTAATGCTTCTGCTGCCATTAAAGGCGCAGCTACTAAAAGTGATAATAATGTGATTAGTATTTTCTTCATATAATTCTCCTAACTTGTTAAGGGATAAAACCCTTATGAGAAATATATGCCACAGGAAGATTTAAAATAGTCTAAATATTTGTAAAATATTTGTAAAACTATTTTCTTTCATAAAGTTTTATTTTAAAAGTGTTGCCGTTATTATTATTTGGATAGACTTTTGCACTGCCGCCATACATAAATGCAATATGCTTTACAATAGAAAGCCCAAGCCCAAAGCCTGAATTTTTACGCGATTTTGATACTGTATAAAATCTTTCAAATATTCTGCTTCTTTCTTTTTCTGCTATCTGCGGCCCCATATCTGCCACCTCTATAATCAAAGCAGAATTTTCTTCATATATTGATACATCTATAATATCACCATTTGAGTATTTAACTGCATTATTTATTAAGTTTGTAAGTATCATTTCCACATGAAAACTGTCTATATTATATATTCTATCTGTTTTATTATTATATCTGACAGCCTTATTTGTATCATGGAGAATAATATTTGAAATAATCAGAGAAATATCTGCCTTTTCTTCTATATATACACCTGTATTTTCCACCCTGTATAACTCTAATGTCTGGTTGATAATATTATTTAACCTTGATGAACCTGTATATATTTTTGTAAGAAATTTTTTAGCTAAATCTTCCGACATATTATTATCAGCAAGCAGAGTTTCAGCTGCCCCCATAATTATAGCAATAGGTGTTTTTATTTCATGAGCAATATTTGCAGTTAATTCTGCCTTAAAATCATCATAATCTGCACTGGCTGTAATATCCCTTATTACTACAAGTCGGTATTTATGCATATTACGCACATATATTTCAAAAACATTATCACCTAGTATGCTTTTTATTGTGCCTTTTTCCTGATGAAGTATATTATCAAAAAATACTGCCTTTTCATAATCAACACTTTCTGTTACAGGGTTTATCCCCTCTTTTACTGAGCTGCTGAAAAAATGATATGCTTGAAAGTTGGATTTAACTATTACATTATCACTGTTAAATAATATTACTGCCTCATCAATATGGTTAATAATGCTTGATAAAATATGCCTTTCTACATCAAGAGTTTCTTTCTCATTTAAAAGCTGCCTGTTTATATTGTATATTAATGATGCAGCTTCTTCTAAAACATTATCAGATATTTTAGGCATAATAAAATCAGTCTTATTTTCACTTATTGCTTTTGCAACACGAGATAATGCTATTACTGGCAGTAAAAGCCTGTATGTAAGATAAAGAGATACTATAACTAAAAAACAAGGAAATATTATAAAAAATAATATTACATCTGATTTAGCTTTATTATAAATATTGTGGAAAATGTTTCCGTCTGATACAAGCCTTAAGATATATTTATCGTTATAAGGTGCTGCATAATATATGGAATATCTGCCTGTTGTAGCACTTTTTCTAATATCATAATATTCCTGACCTTTTCCTGCCTGCTCTACTTCCTTCCTTGTTAAGTGGTTTTCAAGAGATGAAAGTTTATTATCATCAACTGATGAATCAAAAACAATCCTGCCCTGCATATTTATTAATGTAATACGTATATCGCTGCTTGAGCCTATTTTTTTAAAAAATGCAAGTGTTTCTTCAAAGTTATCACTTTTATATTCTGATGTTAAAAACCAGTATGTTTTAAGAATATCTTTATAACTAAGCTCTGCATTTTTTACAGCAGTATTATAGCTTGCAAAAATATAAACAGCAAAAACTGCCATAAAAGGCAGAAATATTTTTAAAAATATCTTAATAAAATATTTTATCATTGAAGACCGTATCCTGTTTTTGAAACAGACTTGATTAAATCACCATAATGGAGCAGTTTTTTTCTTAAAGATGCTATATGGGCATCTACTGTTCTTGTATATGACTGACTGTCGTAACCCCATATAGAATTTAGAAGCCTGTCACGAGAAAATATTGTATCAGGATTAAGCAGAAAAAGCCTTAAAAGCTCATATTCTTTATGGGTAAGCTTTATTTCCTGCCCGTCAATATATACCTTATGGTTTGCATCATCTATTTTTATACCCTTATGCTCTATAATATTTGATGACCTGCCTGTAATAGATGAGCCTCTGCGTAAAATAGTATTTACTTTTGCAGTAAGCATTTCCATACTAAAAGGCTTTGGCAGATAATCATCAGCACCAGTATTAAGCCCAGAAATAATATCATGCTCTGCATTTTTTGCAGAGATTATAATAACTGGAATATTTGCTGTATTTTCCTTGCTGCGTATAATCTTTAAAAAATCCATACCTTTAAGGCCTGGAAGCATTAAGTCTAAAAGTATAATATCGCAGGCAACTTCATCTAAAATAATAAGCCCGTCGTTTGCATTATCTGCTGTGTGGACTTTAAAGCCTGCCTTTTGCAGATTATATGCGATAAGCTCTGTTATATCTAAGTCATCTTCAATTAGAAGCACATTCCTCATTTAAACTATCCTTTAATTCATGGGTGCCTTTTACAATATAGCATACTGCCTCTGCAATATTAGTTGCATGGTCTGCCATACGCTCTAATCTTCTTGCAACATTGATTAAATTGATACCCGTTTTTAAATCTGGTACGGCTGCTTCTCCAGTTTCACTTTTGCAGCTGCTCATAAATTGTATTATATCTTTTATTGCTGCACTTTTCAAGATATCAATTTTTGTATCATTTTTTATAATATCCTCTGCTTTTTCAACATCAAGCCTGTAATAAGCATCGCATGCAGATGTTACTGCCATAATAACATTTTCAAAAAGGTCTTTTATAGATGACATTTCAAAAATAAAGCTGCTGTTTTGCAGTTTTACTATCTGTTTGCCTATTTTTTTGCAGTGGTCGCCTATCCTTTCAAAGTCTGATGATGTTTTAATAGTAGATAAAATATAGCGCATATCACTGCCGCGGGGCCAGTATAAAGCAATAATTTTACCAGAAAGCTCATCCATTTTTAAACTGTAGCTGTCAAGCTCTTTATCACGCTCCCTTATATACTGCGCTTTTTTAATATCTTTATTTGTATAAGCATCAAAGCTGTTTTGTGCCATTTCCTGAGTAATGCTGCAAATATAGGCAACCATTGATTTTAATTCTTTATATTCTGCACTGTTTAAATACATGTTATTCTCCTTAACCAAATTTACCTGTAATATATTCTTCAGTCATCTGCTTTTCTGGGTTAGTAAACATTATATCAGTTGGGCCGTCTTCTATTAATTCGCCCATATACATAAAAGCTGTCCTGTCAGAAATCCTTGCAGCCTGCTGCATATTGTGTGTTACTATAAGCATAGTAATATTTCCGCGAAGCTCCTGCATAAGCTCTTCTATTTTTTTTGTAGATATTGGGTCTAATGCACTTGTTGGCTCATCAAAAAGTATTACATCAGGCTCTGGTGCTAATGTTCTTGCTATTGATAAACGCTGCTGCTGACCACCTGAAAGTCCCATTGCAGAAGTTGAAAGTCTGTCTGATACTTCATTCCAGATTGCTGCTTTTTTTAAGGCGTTTTCTACTCTGTCCTGCAGCTCTGTTTTATTTTTTATGCCCCTTAACCTTAAGCCGTAAGCAATATTATCAAAAATACTCATTGGAAAAGGTGTAGGTTTTTGGAATACCATACCTATTTCTGCTCTTAAGTTTGTCATATCTACACTTTTATCAAGTATATTTATATTTTTAAACATTATGCTGCCTTCATACCTGTTGCCTTTATATAAATCGTGCATTCTGTTAAAGCAGCGAAGAAGTGTAGTTTTACCGCAGCCTGACGGACCTATTAATGCTGTTATTTTATTTTTTTCTATATCTAATGTTACATTTTTTACAGCCAGTTTATCGCCATAGTAAAATGAAAGATTATTTACTTCTATTTCCTTTTCAATTACTTGATTTTCCATTAAAAGCTCCTTCTTTTCATAATGTATTTTAATATAATATTTGTTAAAAGTATAAAAACAGTAATAACTAAGGCAGATGCCCATGCTGAAATTATCCAGTTATCATACGGTGAGCCTGCATACTGAAATATTGTAACTGTTAAAGATGGCATAGGCTCATTCATATTTAGTGATAAATATTTATTATTAAATGATGTAAATAAAAGAGGTGCTGTTTCACCTGCAACACGAGCTATTGCAAGAGAAACACCTGTAAAAATACCAGTTAATGCACTTTTTAAAATAATATCTTTTATTACTTTATAATAAGGAGTGCCAAGAGCAAGGGCAGCTTCCCTTAACTGCCATGGTATAAGTTTTAATGATTCTTCAGTTGTCCGCATAATGACAGGTATTAATATTACAGCTAATGCTGCAGAGCCTGCCCAGCCGTTAAAACCGCCAAGTGGTTTTACAAGTAATGAATATATAAATGTACCTATAATGATTGTTGGTATACTTACACTTACATCTGCTAAACTGCTTATAAACCTGCCAAGTTTTGAGCCGCTGCCGTATTCTGATAAATATATGCCGCCAAATATGCCAACAGGGATACCTATGATAGAAGCTGCAAGAGTTAAAACTATCTGACCAACAAAAGCATGACGCATACCACCTTCGCCAACCATAAATGCAGGCGCCTCATCTTCTGTAAATAAAGCCAAATTTAATCCTGCCATACCTGTTTGTATTACTTTATAAAGGATAGCAAAAAGCAGCATAACCCCAATAACTGCAGCCAGTGCTGAAAGAGTAAGCATTATATAGCCTTTAATTTTTCTTAAAAACCTGTAATTCATTTATCTGCTCCTTGAAATATACACTTTTGCAGCAATTAATGTTAAAAAGTTTAATATAAAAAGTAAAAGTGCTAAGAAAAACAGTGATGACATCTGCAAGCCTGATGCTTCATTAAATTCATTAACAAGTGCACTTGTTACTGTAATATATGGGTCAAATATAGAAGTTAATGATATATTCATATTGCCTATAATATATGCAATAGCCATTGTTTCACCTAATGCTCTGCCTAATGCTATAATAATACCACCCCATACAGCTGTTTTTGTATAAGGAAGAGAAACATCTCTTATAGTTTCCCATTTTTCAGCTCCAAGCCCGTAGCCTGATTCTTTTAATTCTCTAGGCACTCTTGATAATGCTTCCCTTGCTATACTTGCAATAAATGGCACTATCATTATACTTAGCACTATGCCGGAAGTTAAAAGTCCGATACCACCTGCATAATTTATCTGGAAAAATGAGCCGATTACTGGCACATTACCTAAAGTACCTGATACCCATTTTTGTAAAGTGTTTTCTAAAAATGGTGCAAAAATAAAAAGCCCCCACATACCATATATAATACTTGGTATTGCTGCTAAAAGCTCAATAGCTGTGCTTATAAAGCCTTTTAAAAATGACGGGCATATTTCCACAATAAATACAGCCATACCTATACCCATTGGTGCTGCAATAATTATTGCTATAAATGATGTTAATATTGAGCCTAATAACGCCCTGCCTGCTCCAAAAATTTCTTCGTTATAATCCCAAGAAGTAGAAAAAATAAAATTGAAAAACCCAAAAGCGCTGATTGCATCATAAGATTCAATAAAAAGTGTAATAAGTATTCCTAAAATTATTACTAAAATTGATAAGGCAGATATTAATGATGCTGAAAATATAAGCTTATCTTTATATTGAAAAATGCTTGATTTTTTCATATACCTTCCATTTAGTTATTTTTATGAAGTATATGAAAAATAAATATAAAACTGGTTAGAATAATGTAAAATTTTTGTAAAATATAAAAGAATATAAACAAGCCCTTAAACCAAAATGATTTAAGGGCTTTTATTGGTATGATATGGTATGAAGAATAATTATTTTTTAAGCTGATATTTAAATTTTAATGTATATTTGCCTAAAACATGGCCTTCCATTTTACGGAACATTTCATTCATTAAAAAGCCATTTTTTAAGTCTAATTTAGTATCAAGTGCATAAACATGCATTTCATAAATATGTTCTTTGCCGTCATAAGGTGCAGGACCGCCGTAACAGCTTACTTCTTTTGCATCTCTTGAACCACCAAGGCTGCTCCACCAGCTGTTCATACCTTGAACAAATTTTGGTTTATTTTGGCTTGCATTTTCTAATACTTTTGTATCAGTAATATTTGCAGCTACCCAGTGTATCCATGAAAAACCTTTGCTTACAGGAAAAGCATCTTTATCTTCTAAAAATACTGCATAAGATTTTGTGCCTTTTGGTGCGTTTTTTATTTCAAATGGAAATGAAGTGATTGGCATACCTTTGCTGTCAAGCTGAGTTTTATCATTATAGCCGTATTTATCAGCAAGAACTCCATTTTTATCAATTGCAGGGCTTATTACAGTCATTTCTGCACTGTAACTTGCAGCAGCTAAAGAAAACATAAAAGCCATAACTGCTGCAAATAAAAGTGTTAATTTTTTCATCTAATTCCTCCGTATTAAGTTATATTTTTTTATACAGGAAGAAAAAGTGTTTGTCTATTACCCACTTTTTAGTAGGTATTGATTTTATTTTTAGAAATATAAAATTGATTAAATATTTTTAATTTTAAAAGCTGAACTTACGCCCAGAATGGATAAAAGTGAGCTGTGTGTATTTCAGGCTCAGGGATGAGCCGCCGCTTGCGTAAGCATTTGACGGATTTATTCCGCAAATGCGTTCTTTAAAAAATACAAGGATGTATTTTTTAATAAAAGTTTAAAAAGTTTTAAAATGATTATTAAGGCTTTCAGCATCCTGCCATTCTTCTATAATGGTATATACATTATCACTTTCTATATCTTTATATAAGCTGTAACTTATACAGCCTTCTTCAAGCCTGCTTTTTTTCCACAAGCTCTTTTAATACTTTCAATAATTTTTCTATACAGTCTTTCTTTACTGTATGTTTTGCTGTTATTTTAATCATATTTTAACTTTCTATTTCATAATCTTCACTGATTATGCCCTTTTCTACAAGCACACATTTTCTGCCATGCTCTATCATATATTCTATACCTATTTTCTGCATAACTTCAAGTGCCTGTAAAAGCCTTCTGCCATGGTTTTCTGTTAAAAAGTATTCCACCTTTAACGGATAGCCGCTGTATGTTTTTTTATCAACAAAACCATATTCCTGCAGCTCTTTTAACTGCTCTAAAAGCATTTTCTGGTTTATACCGTCAATTTCTTTTTCAAGAGCTGCAAGAGAATAGCTGCCCTTCCTTAAAAGCCATATAATAATAGGCTTCCATTTGCCTTTTATCATATCCTGCACTAATTCTAAAGGGCATGTAAATTCTTCTCTGATTTTCATATAATCTTTTTACGCTGTTTCCTTATAATCTGTTTGACCTGCAGTAAATACTTCTGCCAGTTCATCATAAAGTTTGTCATATTTTTCTGTTTCCATATTGTTTGCAGCACGAACAAGAGATGCAGCAGCCTGTTTAATATCTTCAAGTCTGAGCCTGTAAGCTGCACCGTAAATATTATGAGAGTGGCGTATTACTGCTTCATTATCGCCTTTTTCAATACTTTGTGGTATACGCTCCAAATCTTTTGAGCAGATAGCAAAAAAATCACGAACAAAGCCTTTTAAAAGCTCTGTGTTAGCTATTCCTGTAGATTTTGCAAGTGTTTCCATATCAACTTTCATTAAAAGCCTCCTATTTTCAGGCTTTTAGATACTGGAGTAACACCTCCTGAAGTTTATCAAAGTTGATTGGTTTTGCAATATGGCTGTTCATACCGCTTGCAATAAAATTATCCATATCTTCTTTAATAACATTTGCAGTTAATGCTATAATAGGAGTAGTTATACCCATAGCTCTGATTTCTTTTGTGGCAGTAACACCATCCATAACCGGCATGTGTATATCCATAAATATAATATCAAATACTTTGCCGCTTGATACTATATCTACAGCTTCCTTACCATTACCTGCAACAGTAACATTAAAGCCTGCTTTTTGGAGAAAGATAACTATAAGTTTTTGGTTAACAGGGTTATCTTCCACCACTAAAATATCGCCTTTCAGCGTCACTTTCTTATCTGTATCGGATAATTTTTCATCTTCTTTATAATTTTTTTGCATAAGCCTTGCAAACATATCATGTATTCTTGTTAATGTGGCAGGTTTTAGAAAAATATGGCTTATTCCATCTATTTTACTAAGTTCATTTTTATATATACTGTATGAGCCTACAATATATTTAACTTTATCCTTATATGGCATTTTAGCAAATATTTCTTTAAAATGCTCTATATCCCTGCCTGAATCTATAAGAACATAGTCTGTATCTTCTGTAATTTTACTGTAATCCCCATGGCAGTCAGTAACTTTTATATTTAATGATGACATATATTCTTCTAACACTCTGCCGCACTCCCCATGGCTTTCAAAAAGCAGCATTTTAAAACTTGTGTCAAATTTTTCAATATAGTCTGCTTCTTCAATTATTTTAAGAGAAAGCTCAAAGGAGAATGTTGAGCCTTTATTTTCTTCTGTTTCAAGCTCTAGTTTAGAGTTCATCATTTCAAGCATACTGTGAGATATGGAAAGCCCAAGCCCTGTGCCGCCAAATCTTCTTGTAATAGATGTGTCTCCTTGAGCAAATGGAGAGAATATTTTTTCCTTAGTGTCGTTATTTATACCGATACCAGTATCTGTTACAGAAAATTTAACTCTTACTGTGCCATTTTCTTTATAGATACAGCGAACATCTACTGAAATAAAGCCTTCTGCAGGTGTAAATTTTACTGCATTAGATAAAAGGTTTGTCATAATCTGCTTGATTTTTAATGAATCCCCTAAAACTTTCCGTGGTAAACGCGGGTCTGTATAGCTTGTAAGCTCTATTTTTTTCTCTTCTGCTCGTGCCATATACATATCTGCTATTGCTTCAATGTCTGTTACAATGCTGAATGGCACTTTTTCAAGCTCCATTTTACCACTTTCAATTTTAGAAAAGTCTAATATATCATTAATAACACCTAGCAGACTTTCTGAACTGGCGCTTATAATCTTAAGATATTCTTTTGCTGTATCGTCCATTTTGCAGTCTTTTAAAAGAGCTAAAAACCCTAAAATACCATTAATTGGAGTTCTTATTTCATGGCTCATATTTGCTAAAAATGAGCTTTTTGCTTTACTTGCATGCTCTGCTTCTGCTTTTGCAATATCGCGTGCCTGCACCATTTCCTGCAGCTGAGCAACCATTGCTCGCTCTTTCTCGTTTGATTCAAGCAGTGTTTTCTGAGATTCAACTTTATCAAAAATATTTCTGTGCTCACATACTACAAGCCTTACATTGCCACGCTTATCAAGGATAGGAAAAAAACTTATCATTTCATATATATTATTCTCTTCTTCTATTACTTCATAAGATATTTTGATTTTTTCTTCAAATACCTGTTTTACATAACATTCCTGACACGCCCTTGTGCACCTGCCCACATAATGCTTATAGCAGTTTACTATATTATCATAAGGGTCTGATGCATGGCTTGAGTTAGAGTATTCCAGTGTAAAATCCTTTTTATAAACTACTAACGTATTGCCTGTTGCATTAATATAGTCTGTTAAAATTGTAATAAACTCTTCACTTCTATCTTCTGCTGCCTTTAATTCATTAATCGCAGAATATTCTGGAGTTAAATCACTCATAACACATAAAATATTTACTACATCTCCCTGACTTGTCATAATAGGCGTGCTGGATATTGATAAAACTGCCTTTTTGCTGTGTTTTGTAGTAAATTCATATATGCCATTAAAAACAGTATTAGTATTTTCACTGTTAAAAGAATTTATAAACTTTTTAGGTTCACTGCATCTTTTTGCAAAATGGGTAAGTGTTTCACCAATATATTCATCAATCTGACCACCCATTAAGTCTAAAAATTTCTGGTTCACATTAGTTATAACTAAATCACTGCTGAATTCTATAATCTGAGAAGAATTATCTACCGCCAGCTTATAACCTTCTAATACCCTGTTAAGCTGCATAATAGAATATTTATTTCTTTCCATAACTATAACAATAAAAGCAAAAAGCCATAATGCTACAGTGATTAAAAGCCATAAGAAAAATGCAACATTTTTAAGCTGATATATATAGTTATTTGGCATAATCTCTGCTACATATCCAAGCTCGTTATTATCAATATCATAAATACTGATAAATACGCCCCAGTATCTTGTGCCGTCTATATATATGTCTTTTATAAAGTTTTTTACATCTTTTCTAGAAGATACTACATAGTCTATATTATTAATAATAGCTTTTAATATAATATCTGGTATATAGTAATGGCTGCCTGTCATTACTTTATATTTGCTTATATCCTGACCCTGTATATCTTCTAATCCGCCTTTATCTATATATGTATTTTTAATTAAAAATATGTATGAGCTGGAATAGAGTGTTTCTATATGGTTTAAAAATGAATCTGCTGTCATACCAAACTCAATATATCCATATATTTCATTATTATACTGCAGCCTGTGGGGAATAATAACAGCAATATCTTTAGAGTCTATTGTAAAAAGTCTGCTTTCTTTTGTAGGATAGATTATATGAAAGCTGCTGTTAAAAGATGATGGGTCAAGCTCCCCATCTACATATCTGCCTATCAATTTACCAGATTTGTCATATATTCTTATTAAGTTAACAGAGCCGGGAATAAAATTAACATACATATCAAGAAAATGATGATGCATACGCCTGATTGCATTTTCTCTTTCTTTACCTGTAAGTTTATTGATTTCTTCAATATCTTTGAAAAAAGCCTGGTTAGTATATAATATTTGGAATTTGGACAGGGCATCATTTACTACATTGTTATATATTATTTCTTTCTGGGTAGTAATGGTATTTACTTTTGATGATATTTCTGTATCTATTCTTCTGTTTAAGTCACGAAGAATAAAGATAGATACAAATATCTCTATAACAACAAAAGCAATAACCAATAACTTAATATTATTCATTCAACCTATTCCTTATAGTATTATATACACCATATCGTTAAATGTAAAGTTTTTATTATCTTATTATTTATAACAAAAAATACAGTCCAGCTACGGACTTTTGATTCCGTCGCTACTCGCTAGGAAAGTCCTTGCGTCGCAAGCTCCCCCTGTATTTTTTATTTAATCGCTTAGTCGCAGTAAATGCTCCAGCGCTCACTAAAGCAGGTGCTTCCTGCACCTGTTAATCAATAATAAAAAATACATCCCTGTATTTTTTATTTAATCGCTTAGTCGCAATAAATGCTCCAGCGCTCACTAAAGCAGGTGCTTCCTGCACCTGTTATGCGCATTATCACTACCTTATATCTTCGTCTGGCATAATTACCGCTGCAATAGCTTTAAAAATCCATGGAAATACAATAGCAGAAATCATTGATGCTAAAAGCACTGCTGATGTCTGCATTTTATCTATTAACTCTAAATCATAACAGATACTTGATACAACAACAAGCATAGTAAGTGGAAAAGAAAGGCCTGTTGCAACAAGTAAAAGTTTCTGCTTAGGAATAGATGAAAATAAAAGCAGAATTGTGCCTGCTACTTTTGATAAAAACAGGGAAGTTATAATCACAAGTGCAAGCAAAATAACATCTTTTTGCAGAAAATCATTAAATGTTACACGCATACCTACTGATATAAAAAATATTGGTATGAAAAAGCCATAACCTACACCACCAAGTTTATCAAGCACCCCATCTCTGCCTGCAAAAACAAGAGCAAACATCATGCCCCCAACGAATGCTCCCACAACAAACTCTATTTCTAAAACAGCAGCAAAAGCAACAAATGCAAAAAGTATTACAAAATTTGCCCGCATACCTGTTTCTGTAGGGTTACCCACTTCTAAAAATATAGACTGTAAATTAGGCTTCCACCAAAGTGCAACCTTTAATATTTTCATAAATAAATAAATTACAATGAAAAACACAGCTAAATATAAAATCTGCCTGGCACTGTTTACAGTATAGCCGTATTTAGAGATAATAGTAAATACTGTAAGCCCTGCAAGAGTTAATATTTCACCTATCATTGTTATAATTAACAGCTTCTGACCAAAATCTGTTTTAATAAGCTCTGTATCTCTAAGCACAGGAAATAAAAGACCTATGCCTGAAGTAAAAAATATAATAGCAAATGACCAGTGCAGGTCTAAGTAAAATGATAAATACCATGCAACAACTGCTACAGGAACAAATGCTAATACATAAAGCCAGAATTCTTTTCTTGATAAGTCTCTAAATTTATCAAAATCTATTTCAAGCCCTGCTAAATACATTAATATTAAAAAGCCAAGGGCAGAAAAATATTCAACCATTTCAAGCTGGTTTTCCCCATGGGGTAAAAGAGATGCGATAATTATGCCGTATATTATTTCTCCAACAGCAGCAGGCAGAAGAAGCCGTTTGCTTATAAATGGCATAAAAAAAGCACCTATTGCCATAAAAAATAAAAACAGTGCTTCATGCTCAGTCATTAGAATCCTCATCTGGCAGCACAAGCACGCTGTTATTTGCACGCGATGCTATTAAAAATGATGCATGAGGATTTAAAAATGATATACTGTCTTTAGAGTTTGCTGCCACTATTAAAAGGCTGTTCAACTTATCGTCCACTTCAGCTAAAACTTTATGAACAGGATTACCTTCTAATATTAAAAGAGGTATTTTTGTTCTTGTTAAATTTTCATAATCTCTAACAAAGTTTTTGCGGGACTCCATATCGTGAGCATCCTGATTAGTTTTTAATGCACCAGGAGGCACAACATATATACATCTGCAAGGCACACCAAAATGGGCAGCTATTTCCGCACCTGTTTCAATAAGCCTTTCTGGTATGCTGCCGTTTAAGGATACAACTACTTCATCATAAGGAGTTCTGCCCCTGCATATAAGTATAGGATGATGAGTTTTCTTAAAATAATATTTTAGTTTTCTGTTAAATAAACCAAAGCCTGCACTTCCTGAAACTGCTAATGTGCCCACATCATGAAGATATGCTGCACTGCGGAAATTTTTAAGAGTGCCGCCAAATTCACAGCCTGCTTTTTGTATGATTTCTATTTCTTTTGTATCTGTTACTTTATAACTTTCTGTATCATACCACAGGTATTTTTTTGCTTTTGTATTATTAAAAAAGTAATTGATTTCAACAGAATCTTTATCTATAAGACCACCTGTCAGCACAGCAAAACTCTGGCCATACTGCAGTGGGAATTCCGGCTTGCCTATCATTAAAATATTTACAATATTTTCTACTACTTTTGGCTCGCCTACAAGCACAACCCTGTCCCCAATCTGCAGTTTAAAATCACCATCCGGCACCATAAATGAGCCGTTTCTATATGCTGCAGCAACTTTCCACCTGCTTGGTGCTAAAAAGCGCATTTTCCTATCTACTATATGGGAACGCCTGCGAATAATAACTTCTACAATCTCACCATTGCCAAGTCCTATATTATTTGGCCTTGCATAGTTTTTTTGTATAATATTTAAAACTGATTCTGATGCAATAAGTATAGGGTTTATAACTTTTACATCAAACTGCTCTAATTCTTCACGCCTGTCATTTTTATAAAGCATTAGTATAATTGGTATTTGAAGATTATATACCTGGCGGGCTATCCTGCATATTTCTAATACAACATCAAAATCCTGCAGAGATGAAACAATGTGAGAAATATCTTCTAAATTTATTTTCTTCCATATAACAATACTGGAAGCTTCACCCTCTATACCTGTTACATTACTATATTCATTAGTTACCCGCTCCACAAGGTCACCATTTATATCTACAACAACGCATGGTCTTTCATCTGCAAGCATTTTTAATAATCTGCGCTGAAAAAAACCAAGCCCAAAAAGTAACACTTTTTTAGCTGCCAAAGTAATGCTCCATGGTTATATTTTTCCTGTATTCTAATATGATTATTTTTATATGTCAATACAGCCATTGTTTTATTTTTAAATTATTTATATTTCAATTGTATTTGTTTAATTTTCTTTTATATTGTAACAAGTTATATAAACTAAAAATATCTTTTTTATCCCCCACCCCTCCCCTAGTAACAATTCTTTTACAAATGTATAGAAAATATGTAGATTAGTTAAATTCTTTTTTTAACTTTTTTATAATATGATTATTTTTTACATTAAAATATTTGGTTAAATCAATAAATAAACATACTTATTTATATTAACTGACATATTAAAGTACTATATCATATTATATAAATATGCTGAATGTTGCATATTAATTAATTTCAATCTATTTATATAAGCACTTTTTTTTATTAACGGGGGAATTATATGTCCATAGCTAAAAAAATTAATATATTTACTATTTCGCTTGCTTTGCTTTGCATTATTAGTAATATTTTTTCTGTTTTTTCAAGTTTTTCTTCTTTAAATTCATCAAAAAATCTTGATTCACTTTATTTAACAGCAAATCAGCTTTTATCTGATGTAAGTGTTAATGTAAATGAAACCTCTTCACTTTTACTGCAGTATGTTACTCAAAAAAAAGATGAAGATTTAAGCAAATTAAAACAGATTTCAGAAAGTCCAGCTTTGACTAACTATATTAAATTTATTACTCAGCATAAAAATGAGTTTAAACTATTAAATGATACATATAACACATCAAGTGAATATTTTAATTCTTATAAAATGCATGTTCAGCAAAGTTATAATATATTTTCTGGTTTTGCTTCAAAAGGGGTTGATTTTTTAAAAAGATTAGATAAAACAAGAAATCTTGTTTATGAAATAAATAAGACAGCAAATGATAATGCTAGAAATTTCTTAGAACAGGATATTGATACAAGAATATATTATGCAAACTTCCTAAACTCTCTTTCTACTATGAAAGAAGACATAAATAAAGTACAAAATGATGCTAATGCTATCTTATCAGGTACCAACACTAACGAGATGCTTTTTGAAAATATTGGAAAAGACCTGCTTACATTAAGAAAATCTGCTCAAGAACTCTATAATGTATCCAGAGTTGAAAGCAATAGAAAACTTTTAAATACTATCTTAGAAAATGTTAATGAAATGATTAAGATGGCAAGACAAGTTTCACCAACATTTAAAGTATATGTTAAAGCCTTTATTGATGCAAGAGAAGCTGGTGATGTGATTTCTGCTGATTTATTAACAATGTCATCTGCTCTTAATGACATTATGCGTTCAGATGCAAAAGCAACAATAGTTTCTCAGTATACATCATTTACTATTTCTGTTGTATTTGTTATTATGTCTATTGTTTTTGCATTAATCATTATGTATGTACTTAATAGAAGCGTTATTGCACCACTGAAATATACTACAAGATTAATCAGCAGCTTAACTCAGGGCGATGGAGATTTAACAAAACGAGTTAATATTCACTCTAAAGATGAACTTGGAGAACTTGCAGGCTATATTAATATGTTTATTTCAAATGTTCAGGAAATAATTATTGAAGTAAAATCATCAAGTGAAGAAGTTGCAAGCGGCAGCGTTCAGCTTTCTGCTACTATGGAAGAATTATCTACAACATTTTCTGCTCAAGCTCAGCAGCTTTCTACAATGGCTGAAAGTATGGATACTATTAAAGAAATTTCCCAAAATACATCAAATGCACTTGAAACTAACATGAGTATTTTAGAAAATACTGCTAATGAGACAGACCGCGGTGCAAATGCTCTTAATGGCGTTCAAGAAAATATGGTAAATATTAAAAATGAAACTATATCATTATCTGAAGCTATAGACAGGCTTGCTTCAAGCTCTAACCAGATAGGCGAAATACTTGGTGTTATTAATGATATAGCAAACCAAACAAACCTTTTAGCACTTAATGCTGCAATTGAGGCTGCAAGAGCAGGAGAAGCTGGACGCGGTTTTGCTGTAGTTGCTGATGAAGTAAGAAAACTTGCAGAAAGAACACAGCATGCAACTGGTGAAATTGAACAGATTATAACATCTCTGCAAAAAGATACAGATACGGTTTCTAATGAAATGAGTAAATCTATTGACAGTGTTCAGCAGGGTGTTGATAATATAGGCGAAACAAACAGCGGCTTTATTCAAGTGGTAAGCGGTATTAAAGAACTTCAATCTGATATGGTTCATGTGGCAGAACAGGTTTCAAATCAGTTTACTACAATAGTAAAAACAAATGATGATGCACAGGCTATCGTTGCAGGAGTTGAAGAAAGCAGCTCAGCAGTTAATGAGATAGCATCTACTGTGGAACATCTGCAAATGAGAACTGAACAGCTTAAAAATATTATCAGCAAATTTAATGTGGGCAGATAATTTCTATCATTAATATTATATTAAGCCTGCAGTTTAAATACTGCAGGCTTATTTTATTATTTATCAGTGCATTATCAGCTAATATGTCTGTTTTTTAAATAAAATTGCTTGACTATTTGGTAAAAAAAAGGCAAAAGAGTAGATTGTTACTTTAAATATATTTGAGGTTATATGAAAAATTTATCACAAAATGATTCATTAAGAAATATTGCTATTATTGCCCATGTTGACCATGGTAAAACAACTCTCGTAGATGCTATGTTCAAACAAAGTGGTGTATACAGAGATAATCAGGTTACTGAAGAAAGAGCAATGGATAGTATGGATATTGAAAGAGAAAGAGGTATCACTATTACTGCTAAAAACTGCTCTGTTAACTGGCACGGCACTAAAATCAATATTTTAGATACTCCAGGACACGCCGACTTTGGTGGTGAGGTAGAGAGAGCCTTATCTATGGTTGATGGTGCTATCCTTTTAGTAGATGCTTCTGAAGGACCACTTCCACAAACAAGATTTGTTCTTAAAAAAGCACTGGAAAGAGGTTTAAGAGTTATTGTATGTATTAATAAAATAGATAGAAAAGATGCAAGACCTCATGAAGTTATAGATGAAGTATTAGACTTATTTATAGATTTAGATGCAACAGAAGACCAGCTTGATTTTCCTATTCTTTATGCAGTGGGAAGAGATGGTGTTGCTTCTCTTACTCTTGAAGAGCCTGGAAAAGATTTAAAACCACTTTTTGATATGATTTTAAAAGAAATACCAGCTCCTAGCTATGATGAAGAATCTACCTTCAAAATGCTTGTTTCAGACTTAGGATATTCTGATTATCTTGGCAGGCTTGCTATCGGTAAAATAAGAAGTAATGTTACTAATATTAATGACGGACTTATTATCTTTAACGAAAAAGGCGAAGCAAAACCTGCAAGAGTTTCTAAAATTCAGTCATATTCTGGTATGGAATTGGTAGACAACCCTAACCCGCAGCCAGGTGATATATTAGTTGTAGCTGGTATGGCAGAAGTTACTATTGGCGATACTATATGCTCAAAAGATAATACAGAGCCGCTTCCTAGAATATCAGTTGATGAGCCAACAGTTGCTATGAAATTTACTATCAATAAATCTCCACTTGCTGGTAAAGAGGGTAAGATTGTTCAGGCTGCTAAAATTAAAGAAAGGCTTGCAAAAGAAGTGCTTAGAAATGTATCAATTAAAGTAGAAGATGCAGCAGAAAAAGACAGCTTTATTGTTAAAGGCAGAGGCGAACTTCAGCTTGCTATTTTAATTGAAGAAATGAGAAGAGAAGGCTTTGAATTAAATGTAGGCAGACCACAGGTTATATTTAAAAAACAGAATGGTGTTCGTTTAGAACCTGTAGAAAATGTATATATTGACTGCGAAGAACCATTTCTTGGTGTTATTACTGAAAAACTTTCTATGAGAAAAGGCAGAATGACTAACCTTGTTAATAAAGGCACAGGCAGGGTTAGAGCAGAATTTTCTGTTCCATCTCGTGGCCTTATTGGTTACAGAGATGATTTCCTGACTGATACAAAAGGAACTGGTATTATGAACACTCTTTTTGCAGGATATGAAGAATACAGAGGCGATTTCCCTGTGCGTCATACCGGCTCATTAGTATCTGACAGGGCAGGTGTTGCTGTTGGTTATGGTTTATTCCATTTAGAGCCAAGAGGACAGCTTTTTGTTGTTCCTGGTGACCCTGTATATGAAGGTATGGTTATTGGGGAATATAACAAAGATAACGACTTAAATGTAAACCCATGTAAAGAGAAAAAACTTACAAATATGAGAGCATCAGGAAAAGATGAGGCACTTACTCTGCGCCCTATTCTTCCTATGACACTTGAAAAAGCAATACATTTTATTGCAGATGATGAAATGGTGGAAGTAACTCCACAATCTATCCGCATTAGAAAAACAATCCTTTCTGCTCAAGAAAGACATACTCTCCGCGGAAAAATGCTGCAGGGTATTGAACAGGATTTAGATGATTAATTACATTAAGTAATCCTTTTTTATAAAGAAACCCGTGTGATTTTTGTTACACGGGTTTTGTATTATATATTGGTATAATTTATTTTATCTGATTATATATTTTAAATATTAAAATTTAGGATACTTTGCTTTTACTTTATTTATAATATTTTTAAACTGCCATTTCCTATTTTCTACTCATAGCATATTTCATTACTTTTAAATAATGGATTATATTTAATAATTATTCCATTACTATTTTCTTTTGTTACAGGTATAAATATATATTTTGCATTATTAATTATTATACTGCCTGCTTCTGATAAACTATAATATTAAAATATAAGATTCTATTTGCTGCCATTTGATACGGCTCTTAATGTTATATAAGAACATGCTGTTCCACAACTGTTGCAGACTATACTATATTTGTTATTAAAATTAAACTTAATATCTACAGCTCTTCTAATACTGCCAAATATGATTTCTATTTTTTACTGTATTCTTTAGGAAGTATATTTTCACCATAATATATACTTTACAGGCATTAATTTTAAAAAAACTTTATCACTGATATATTGAACTTTATAAAATATTATAATAAATATTAATAAATATATTTTTTCCTTAATGTAAAGTGTATTTTGATTATAAAAAAAGGGTATGCTTTAAAAGCATACCCCATTAGAATTTATCAGGTTTTTAATTATCTGATTTTAACATTCACTACTTCTTTGCCTTCTGGGTCAATAGTGTGAACGGCACAAGCTATGCAAGGGTCAAAAGAGTGAATAGAACGGATAACTTCAAGTGGTTTATCCATTTCTGCAACAGGAAGGTTCATTAATGATTCTTCATAAGGACCTTTTCTGCCTTTATCATCTCTTGGACCTGCTGTCCATGTAGAAGGAACAACTGCGCTGTAGTTTTCTATTACACCATTTTTAATTTTAATCCAGTGAGAAAGCATACCGCGTGGAGCTTCGTTAAAGCCAACACCGATATATTCTTTATCAGTTGGAACTTCTTTTAAGTAGTTTACATAGCTTTGGTCTGTTTTGCAGTTATCAAGTAATTTTTCTAAACAGAGATATGCATGGTCAACCATTAATAATGCTCTGATAGCTCTTGCTGCATTACGGCCCATTACAGAGTTAAGCTGTGGAATAGTTACACCAACTTTTGAAGCAACGAAATCTACATATTTTTTAACAAGTGGGTCGCCAGCCATATAGCCTGCTAATACTTGAGCGATAGGACCAGTTTGAGTTACATTATCTTCAAAGCGTGGTGCTTTTGCCCAAGAATATTTACCATTTTCCTGCCAGTCAGTATATGCTGGAATTTGGTCTCCTTCATAAGGATGTAATGTATCTTTTGCATTTTTATACCATGCATGAGTAGTATTTTCTGTAATACCTTTTCTTAATGCTTCGTCTTTCCATGTTTTGATTTCTCTGAATTTATCGCCTATAATAATACCGCCTTTTAAACCAAATTCAGTTAATTCGCTGTTCATTGGAACATCTGGCACTGCAATATAGTTTGGTGAGCATTTACCAAGGTCAAACCAGTCTTTATATGCACCTGCAATTGCAATAACATCTGGAATATATACACATCTTACGAAATCAGCTGTTTCATCAAGAAGTTTTTTAATCCATTGAACTCTTTCCATGTTAAGTGCAGCCATACTGTCAAAGTTAATTGCAGTAGATACACCACCAACCGTTAAGTTTTGAATATGTGGGTTTTTACTACCGATGATTGCAACTGCTTCTGCAATTTTGCGTTGGTATTCTAATGCTTCTAAATAGTGAGCAAAAGCAAGTAAGTTAATTTCTGGAGTAAGTCTCATATCTTTGTGACCCCAGTAACCAGAGCCATAGATACCTAAATTTTTAGTGCCAACAAATGCAGCTAAACGGTCTTTAGCATTTTTCATAGTGTTAAATGAGTTTGCTGGCCATGCTTTGCCTATTGGTGAATAAGCTGCAAGGCTTTCTGCTATTTTACCAGCTTTAGCAGGGTCTGCAGATAATGCACTTACAATATCAACCCAGTCTAATGCTGTTAAATGATAAAAATGAACTATATGGTCTTGTAAAGACTGCATAGTGCTTACTAAGTTTCTAAGCATATGAGCATTAACTGGCACAGGCACATTTAATGCATCTTCAACAGTTCTAATAGAGCATAATGCATGAGTAGTTGTACAAACACCACAGAAACGCTGAGTCATAGCCCATGCACTGCGTGGGTCTTTACCTCTCATAATAGTTTCAATTCCTCTAAATGCTTGGGCAGATGACCAAGAGTTAGATACTTTACCGCCTTCTACTTCTACATCTATACGCAGGTGACCTTCAATCCTTGTAATTGGGTCTACTGTAATTCTATTTCCATTAACTGGCATATAAATCTCCTTTTTTTATAATCTTTTAGGCTAACAAGCCTTTTTAGCATATTATTTATATGCAATTTATAGGCTTAAAGCCTAGTGATGATGCCCATGGTTTTCCAGATTTGGAAGCACAGGGGTTAATTTAACAAGTACCATATATCCAAATACTTCTATAGCAATAAAGCTTAAAGTAATTAAAAATTCTGCTACACTTGGAAAATATGTATTCCATTCTGGTCCAGGATTAAAGCCTACGTTATATACACCAATCCTGTACATACTACCACCGATTAAAAGAAGCATACCAACTAAGAATATACCGCTTTCGCTTTTAGCATATTTGCATGTTAAAATCATAAGTGATGGAACAATAACTAATATAAGTTCAAGCCAGAACCATATTGATTGAGTAGAAAATGCAAAAGCATTTGCCCAGCCACCATTTAAAGTAACTGATATAACCCTTACTATAAGCCAGAAAGCTACAACAAAAGGAATTACTTTTGATAAATCTACTATCTCTTTTTCAAACGGTCTTTTTAATAACCTTGTAGAAAGCACTGTTTCAAAAGCTGTTATAGCAAAACCCATTAAATAAGCATTGCTTAAAAATAACAGTGGTAAAAAGCCAGTCTGCCACATAGGGTCAAGTTTATAGCCCATTAATACATATAATGTCCCTAATGATGACTGGTGCATTGTTGGCAGAGTAGCGCCTATTGCAACAATAACAAAAAGTGCTTTAGAAAATCTTTTTTCCCATGTTTTGCCAAATTCTACAAGTTTTGGAGATTTAGCTTTATCACTGTCTGCAAATTTTTCAAATACTGCAGGGATATATTCAAGTATTAATACCACACAGTATGCCATAATACAAAGAGCAACTTCAAAAAGTGCTGAATTAGGGTTCATTCTGCTAGGCATAAAAAAGCCGTAAGAGTTCCAGTAACGGCCTATATCCACCATAACTGAAAGACCAGCTAAGCAGTATCCAAACATACTTGCAAGCACTGCAGACCTAACCATTGTGTGATATTTGAAATTATTCATTACATATACTGTAACTGCTAATACATAACCACCGCAGGCAATTGCAGAACCAGTTGCAACATCATAAGAAAGCCAGATACCCCAAGGATAGCCGTTTGAAAGGTTAGATACAGGACCAATACCTACAAAATATCTGTAAACAACAATAGCCATACCTATGCATATTACTGCTAACACAATGAAAAATGCAGGAGTAAGAATAGGGGCTTTATGAATTGCATATTCTCTTTGCTTACTCATTATTAGTCCTCCTCATGTTCGTGATGTTTTTTAACATTTCTACGAACAACTAAAGATAATGCTGTAAAAAGGGCTATTGGAGCAATACCATATTTATAGATTGTATGCTGGATACCTTCTGATTTATAAGCAGTTGCTCTATCACCTATTTTATCAACAGGGAAGTCAAGTTTTCTGAAATCAACAGCTGCAATTACAAGCTCGCCAGTTCCACCGTAAACTTTTTCACCAAGAACAGATTCGCCTCTAGCTGTATCTTCATAGTATTTGTTTTCGCCTTTTTCTTTTGATTGATTAATGCGGTCATGAGCAAGTTTAAGTAAATCTTCTCTTCTGCCGTATAAAACAGCACCAGTAGGACATACTTTTGTACATGCAGTGCCTTTATCAGGGTTATCTTTATAAGTAGCATTACCCTCTGCATCAATATCAAAATCATTAGTTTTAGGGTTAATTGTTGAGCGGCACATATCGCATTTAGTAATTTTTGGGTTAGCTCTGTGCCATTCAAATGCTGGTATGTTAAATGGACATGCCATTTGACAGTAACGGCAGCCTATGCAGCGGTTAGGGTCATAAGTAACAACACCATCATCTTTATCTTTTTGTAATGCACTTACTGGGCATGCAGATACGCAGCCTGGTTTTTTACAGTGCATACAGTTTTGTTTAATGAAATGAGATTTTTCATTTTCATCAACATATTTTCTAATAATAGTTCTGAGTCTGTAATCAAGACCGTCGATGCGTATCCATGGAGCTTGTGCATCAAACTTATCTTCATCTGCTAAAACAGGAATAACATCATTATTTTCAATAAAGTTACGTTCCTCTTTAGGTTTATTAAGATTATCAGCTCTATTTACAAAGTTTGTTTCATAGCATGCTACAACGCAGGCCTGGCAGCCAACACATACAGTTGAATCATAAAATTTAACCATAGTGTCTTTTGCAAAAGGCTCTCCTTCATCTGATGCCAATGCATAAGACGGAGTTAAAGTAAGCGCACCTGCTGTTGCCACAGAGCCTGCTGCTGCCTTTAAAAAATCGCGTCTATTTGTTTTCATCCTCTGGCTCCTTTGGAAGTTTAGTTGCGAATACTGCTCCTGCACCAATTGCTGCGCCAACAAGACCGCCAACTACAGCTGCCTGTGCAACGGAGGATTCTTTACCTCTACCTTGTGTTTCAAGTATATTTGAATGTGGTTTTGGTTGAGCCACTTTAGCTAATGAGAATAAACTGTCTTTAAATAATACTGTGCCTTCTGTACAGCCGATACATGGGCAGCCATTTCCGATAGGCCATGCAGCACCATCATTAAAATGGATTATTGAACAGTTAGCATAAGTTTCAGGACCTTTACATCCTAAGTGATATAAGCACCATCCGTTTCTATGGCCATCATCACCAAATTCTTTTGCAAAACGGCCAGCATCAAAGTGTGGTCTGCGTTCGCAGTGTTCGTGAATTAATCTGCCGTAAGCAAATGTTGGACGGTGAGCTCTTTCATCTTTTTTAGAAAGATTTGAAATTGTTGGTATTTTTAAGCCTTTTTCTGGAAGTTTTCCAAAAGTAGCTACATATAAAATAACACTTAATATATTATATGGGTTAGGTGGGCAGCCTGGGAGTGAAATATATTTTGCATCTAAATCATCATCAGACCATTGCATTTCGCCAGCAAGAATATCTATAACACCTTTAGCTTTTGTTGGGTTTGGCTCAATAGCAACAATACCACCAGAACATGCACATGCACCAAGAGATACAACAACAGCAGCTTTTGCAGCAGCTTCTTTAAAAGAATCTAATGCAGTTTTACCGCCAACCTGACAGCATACTACCATATCTTCTGTTGGAATAGAGCCTTCAACTACAAGTATATATTTACCTGCATGTTTTTCAATAGCATCATGAAGTGATTTTTCAGCCTGGTCACCAGAACCTGCCATTAATGTTTCTTGATACTCAAGATTAATAATATCAAGAACAACTTCTGCAATGCTAGGATGGTTAGCTCTTAATAATGCTTCAGAACATCCAGTACATTCCTGAAAATGAAGCCATATTACAGGCGGACGTTTATCTTCATTGCCTGCTTGAGCAACAACTTCTTCAGCCATTGCAAGTGGTAATCCCATGATTGCAGTTGCTGTTGAAACTGTCTTCATGAAATCCCGCCTAGATATCCCGGCGGATAATAAACTACGTTCGATCATACAAACCCCCTGGTGCATTCCACATCGTCAATGGTGCGTTTGCACTTATTTAATTTGAAATATGATATATTCTTATCATGGATAAACCATGTAAAATACCGTTTTTACATCTAAAGATACTTACCAGGTTACTGTGAATTATACTTAATATTAGTATAGGCACACACTAATATATTATTCTTATAGCATACTTTTAAAAATAAAACAATAGATATAATTATTTAACCTTAAAAAAATCAAATTTATTAAAAAAGTTGCTTTCTTTAGTAAATTATTGATAAATAAAAACTATACATTCATATAAAAATACTATAAATTTATTTTCTAGTTATATTTTTTATTTTTTATCTTTTTTTATTTTCTTTTTTATGTTTTTTTGCTTATATTATTTTTCCAAAACAGTATAAATTCATTTAAAATGGATAGTAATTGTCTTTTTTACTTCTAAATATCCTAATATTTACTAGACTATTAAATAAGTTTAAAATCTTATTTTCTGCCTTATTTTTTTAGGTAATATGGAAAAACCCTTGATTATTGACTATAAATTGACTATGTTAATATTGTAAAAAAGGCGGAAAAATATTTCCGCCCCAACTTATATTTTATATACAGTTTAGATTATAACTGAATTAATCGTAAAAGACTTGTTGTGCCTGTTTTGCCAAAAGGCATACCAGCAGTAACAATAATTGTATCTCCCTGCTCTGCAAGACCTGCTTCAATAGCTTTAATTTTTGCTGTTTCCATTACAGAGTCTAAGTCTGTCATTACTTCAGATATTACACCCTGAGCACCCCATATAAGACTTGTCATATTACATACTTTTTCATCAAAAGTAAGCACTAAAAGCTCACACTCTGGACGAAATCTGGAAATACAGTATGGAGCAAGTCCTGTTGCAGAATAACATACTATACATTTTGCACCAACATCTTTTGCAAGCCAGCATGCAGCTCTTCCTATTGCAAGAGTAAAGGAATGGTTATCTCTAAATAATGAGTAATCAAAATCAGGAGTATATTTAGTATACCTTTCTGCAGCACTGGCAATTTTAGCTAATGTTGCAACTGCTGTATCTGGATAATCACCATTAGCTGTTTCATCTGAAAGCATTAATGCGTCCGTGCCGTCAATTACTGCATTTGCTACATCTGTTGTCTCGCCCCTTGTTGGACGCTGTGCTTTTACCATACTTGCAAGCATCTGTGTTGCAGTAATAGTTATTCTGCCCGCTTTTTTTGCCTGCTTAATAATATATTTCTGCACATGTGGTATCTCTTCTAAAGGCATTTCAACACCTAAATCTCCGCGGGCTACCATTACTCCGTTTACCACATCAAGTATTTCTTCTAGATTATCCACTGCCTGTGGTTTTTCTATTTTTGCAATAAGCAGCGGTTTATGTTCGCTTTTATCTATAATGTTTTTTATTTCTTCTAAATCCTTTGCAGAGCGGACAAAAGAAAGGGCTACAAAATCAAGTTTTTCTTCTAACGCCATTTGTAAATCCACCCTGTCTTTTTCACTGAACGCTGGAACATGTAAATCAGACTGAGGCATATTTACACCTTTTTTTGTATAAACTACTCCCCCAGTGATTACTTCACATATTACCTTAACCCCATCGATACCTGTAACACGAAGCTCCATCATACCGTCAGCTAAAAGAATCCTTTCCCCAACATTTACTTCCTTATGTAAATCATCATACTCTACAGGAAGAGCGTTTTCGCATTTTTCTTTAGTAGAAGCAAGTGCAATATAGTCACCAACAATTAACCTGACACCTTCTTCAGGAAGCTTGCCAAGGCGTATTTTTGGTCCGCATAAATCCTGTAAAAAGCCAACACGCACACCCATTTCCTGAGCAATGCTTCTAACAAGTTTAATTGTTGCTCTATGGCTTTCATGTGTGCCGTGAGAAAAATTAAGACGCGCCACATTCATACCGTTTTCTATCATTTTTCTAATTATTGCAGGGTCATTAGATGCAGGCCCTATTGTGCATATCAGCTTTGTTTTTGTGATTGCTTTCATTATTAACTACTCCAATTATTTAGTCTATTAAGAATATTATTTTTTACTTTATATTTCAAGAAGTTTTATAACTGGGGGTACCCCATTTTTTAAAACTGCATAGAAAAGTAATTATTTTACAGTAAAATTTGTGTTTTATATTTTCT
>CALVEY010000021.1 GCA_944326705.1 uncultured Mucispirillum sp. | reverse complement strand
AAATCATCTAGTAACCAGCAAGGTTGAGACAGGAATACAACAGAAATCTTATTTATAGATTTTTATATCCATTTATAAGATTTTATAGGTTTGTAGGAACAGCTTATTTATTACTGATTATTTTCCTTTATTTCTAATTCTTTTAAGATTTCTCTTGTTCTAATAAGGGCTTTATCAATGTGGTTTGTAACATTTTCTTCCCCTATCATTTCTATAAAGTGCATTTTTTTAAGTGTTTCATAAGGCACTGGGTTTACTCCAGATAAAACAAGCTGAGTGCCTGCTTTTTTACATGTATTATAGAAGTTTTCTAATGCGTGCTCACCTGTTGCATCTATTGCAGGAACATTTCTCATACGAAGAATAAATACTTTTGGAGTTTTGCCTATATGCTCTAATGTATTAATAAGCATATCTGCCACACCAAAAAAGAATGGCCCATTGATTTCATAAACTTCTACACCTTCTGGTATATCTTTATTAGATGTTGCATCTGGGTCTGCAATATCATGGGCAGTTTTTTCTGAAGCATCAAAATTGATTTTACCCATACTTGTAACATCGCTCATGCGCTTCATAAAAAGAAGTGCAGCAAGCACAACACCAACCTGCACAGCAGCAGTTAAGTCTATTATAATAGTTAATATAAATGTAGTAAGCAGCACAACCACATCGCTTTTTGGGGAGCTTAAAAGGTTTGCCATATTTTTTATACCCATCATATCAACAGACACTACTAAAAGCACACCAGCAAGAGCTGCCATTGGTATTATTTCTATTAAAAATGAAAAGAAAAGTATAAATAAGCATAAAAATACTGCGTGTATCATACCAGAAAGTGGAGTTACGCCGCCGGCTCTTACATTTGTTGCTGTCCTTGCTATTGCACCAGTTGCTGGAATACAGCCAAAAAAGCCGCTTAAAATATTTGCAACACCCTGCCCCACAAGCTCAGTATTTGATTTGTGATGTGAGCCTGTCATACCGTCTGCCACAACTGCTGAAAGCAGAGATTCTATACCTGCAAGCAAAGCAATAGTTATTGCAGCAGGAAATAAAACTCTTATTTTTTCAATAGTTACTTCCGGCACTGTAAATGATGGAAATACTGCATTAATTGTACCAAACCTGTCCCCGATTGTTTCTGCATTCAGCCCTAAGAAAAAACATAAAGCTGTTGATATTACTATGGCAACAACATGTGACGGTATATTTGTAGACATTTTTCTTATAACTAATATAATAGCTACTGTACATATACCTATTGCAGCAGATGATATATTAATTGTAGAAAGGTTTGAAAATATACTTATCCATTTATCAATAAATTCTGGCGAAGCTTCTTTATATGTAAGCCCTAAAAAGTCCTTTATCTGAGATGAAAAAATAACTACCCCTATACCTGCTGTAAAGCCTGTTGTAACAGGATATGGAATAAATTTAATAAATGAACCAACTCGTGCTATACCCAAAAATATTAATATAATACCTGCCATAATAGTGGCAATAAGCAGTCCGTCATAGCCATGCTGAGCTATTATGCCATATATAATAATAACAAATGCACCAGTAGGTCCGCCTATCTGATAGCGGCTGCCGCCTAAAAATGAAATAAAAAAACCAGCGATTACTGCAGTAAATATCCCCTGAGATGGTGTTGCTCCACTGGCAATTGCAAAAGCCAGTGCTAAAGGGATTGCAACAATACCAACTGTTATGCCTGCAAATAAGTCTTTTTTAAATGAAGCTGATGAGTAATTTTTTATCACTTCAAAAAATACTGGAATAAACCTTTCCTTAGATGCCATAATGTGCCTCTTTCCCTGTGTATTTATATTAGAAAATTCATATAATACTTATAGAATAAAATATCAATAGAAATTCATAAAAATATTTTAGATATATTATTTTATCATTGATATTAATTTTTTTAATGATATAATCTGCCCTATGAGCCATACAGGGTGCAATCACGGCTGTATTCATAAAAAAGAGATAAAAGTAGAGCAGATGAAAGAGCTTTACCTTTTCAGATGTGCAGCCCAGAAAAAATACATTACGAAAGATGAAGTAAAAACAAGATGCAGTCTTTTTCAAGGACCGCTTAAAATAAAGGAACATTCTATTGATGAATTTCTCAGCTGAATATAATTTCTTATTTTATATCAATATGTAAGGAGAGTAAATGACTTCAAGTATTTTACCAAAGTATACTAAAAACGAAGAAATAATGAATGCAGTAACCCACGGCATAGGTGCAGGGCTTAGTATTGCCGGGCTTGTTATATTAGTTGTATTTGCATCAATGTACGGCGATGCATGGAAAATAGTTGCTTCTGCTATCTATGGAGCTTCTATGATAGTATTATATACTGCTTCAACATTATACCACAGCTTATCAAAAACAAAAGCAGCAGCAAAATTAAATATGTTTGACCATATCTCTATATACTACCTTATTGCAGGCTCTTATACTCCATTTATGCTTGTAAATTTAAGGGGCGGCTGGGGCTGGTCTATTTTTGGTGTTGTGTGGGCATGTGCAATTGCAGGCACTGTTTTAAAAATAATATACGGCAATAAACTTAGAAAAGTATCTACATTTATTTATCTTGCTATGGGCTGGATAATTATTATTGCTATATATCCATTTGTTAAAAATGTAGAAACTGGCGGAATTATTCTTGTAGTGCTTGGCGGGCTTTCATACACTATCGGTGTTATATTTTATAAATGGAAATCACTGCCTTTTAACCATGCTATATGGCATCTTTTTGTGCTTGCAGGCACTGTGTTGCAGTTTTTTGCAGTGCTTTTTTATGTAGTATTAATTTAAAAAACTTTCTATCTTCTGCAAAAAGGAAACTTAAATGATTATTAAACTTATACAGCCTAAAATGCGTAAAAGACCAATGGATACTGGGCTTAAAACTCAAATGTCCCCTTCTCTTGGTCTTTTAACCATTGCAAATATGCTGCAGGATAAACATACAATAATATATGAAAATGAAAATGTTGCACCTATTAACTATAACGAAAAAGTTGATATTGTAGGAATAAGTATTACAGTAGATATTTTTCCGCGAGCTGTAGAAATTGCAAAAAAATTCCAGTCAAAAAATATTCCTGTAATTGCAGGCGGTATTCATATTACAGCAAACCCAGAAGAAACTGCCGAATATTTTGACGCTATATCTATTGGTATTGCAGAAACTACATGGTATGACATTATTAATGATTTTGAAAAAGGCTGCTTAAAAAAAGTATATAAGCATAATACTTCTGATATTACACCATCACAAATTAAATCCCCTGCTTATAATTTAATAAAGGAGAAAAACTATCTTTATAGTAACATTATATCTACAAGCAGAGGCTGTCCTTTTAAATGTGATTTCTGCTACAACAGCTGTGACGCCTATAAAAACCTGTATATTAATAGAAATATAGATGATGTTATTAATGATATTAAACTTATTAATAAAAAGCATATTATGTTTATAGATGATAACTTAATAGGTAACCCAAAATGGACTATGAAGTTTGTTAAAGCATTAAAACCATTAAATGTTAAATGGAATGCTGCTGTATCTTTAAATATTGCAGATATGCCAGAACTGCTTGATGAAATGAAAGCAAGCGGCTGCCAGAGCCTTTTTATAGGTTTTGAAAGTATAAACGAAAGCTCTATATCTAATGTTAATAAAGTGCAGAATAACTTAGAAAAATATAATTATGCAGTTAATGAAATACATAAGCGTGGGATTATGATTAATGCCAGCTTTGTATTTGGACTTGACGGCGATGATAAAAGTGTATTTGAAAGCACATTAAAATGGATAGTTGATAATAAAATAGAGACAGTTACTTCCCATATTTTAACACCATATCCAGGTACTCATCTTTATAAAGAATTTCTTGAAACTGGAAGAATTATTGATTTTGATTATTCTAAATATAATACTGCCAATGTGGTATTTCAGCCAAAAAAGATGACAGTAGATGAACTGCAGCAGGGTTATCTTAAAATATATAAAGATATTTACTCTTTTAAAAACATTATTAAAAGAACACCAAAAGCAAAAAGCCAGTGGATACCTTATTATCTTTTTAATATTTTTTATAGAAAATATGGAAAATTCACTGATTTAGTATGCAGAATTATTGGTTATAAAAGAGTTGGCAGGATAGCAGCATTTCTATCTTACCATACTAAATAAAGAGTATTATTTCTAAAAGTTAAGCAGATAAACCTATTTATCACTTATTTATAAAAGCTTTACTTCATCAGATATAAAAAATAACTGGTATTATACTATATTTATTTATACCTGTGTAAAACCTGTGCATTTAAAGCATATAAAATATAAATTGAAAAACAGCAGCACCATACTTATGGCAGATAACAGCCTTTGCAGAAATTTGTGCTCCACAGTGGGAGAAGTATTTTATATTTTCAGATATAAATCAGAATTTATTATATTTTTCATTAAAGGATGCTTCACTTGATATAAGCAGAATAACAAAATGGATAAGAGAAATAACAGCAGGCACACCTGTCCAGCAGAATAAAATGGAAAGAACTCCATACAATGTTCTGCCAAGATAAAACCACTGTATACCTATACTGCCTAATAAAAATGCAAGTACAGCTGCTACATATTTATTTTTTCCAGAGCTGAAATTTAATGGTTTCAGTTGAACACCACAGTTAGGACATACTACCGCCTGAGCAGATATTTCTTTGCCACATTCTGTGCAGTATTTTACTTGATTGCTCATGCTTAATAAACTCCTGAATTTTTATAGAATATAATATATTATCTTAGTTTAGTCAATTTATAATCATTTATCTAAAGCAAATTTTACTGCAGCACAGGCAAGCTCATAAGTTGCATCTATTGCAGGAAGTTTTGTTTTTACATAAGGCATAATCAATGGTATTTCAGTGCAGCCTTCTATTAATAAATCTGCCCCTAAATCAGTTATTTCATCAACACACTGCTGAAATAATTTACTGTATTCTTCTGTTTTGCCTGCTTTTACACCTTTATAAATACAGTCCATTATATTATTTTCAATTTTTTCTGGCAGAGTAATTGTTTCAAAGCCATATTCTTTTAAAATATTTCCATAAACACCTGCTTTAATAGTGCCAGTTGTAGCAATCAGCCCTATTTTTTTAGTTGCTGGATATTTATTTTTAATAGCTTCTGCACTGCATTTGACTATATGTATTAAAGGAATATTTACTTCTTTCTCAATATCTTTTGCAAAATAATGGGCAGTGTTGCACGGCATAATAAGAGCATCAGCCCCTGCAGTTTCAAGACGCTTTGCACTTTCAATTAATTTTGGAGCAGGATTTTTACCACCATGGAGAATATAGCCTGTTCTATCTTCTATCTGTGGATAGCTGTCTATTATAACATGTATATGTTCCTGGTCTTTTTCTGCTGGAGTATTGTCTACTATTTTTTTATATAAATCAATAGTTGCAGCAGGCCCCATTCCGCCTATTATTCCTATTATTTTCATAGTTTTACCTGTTTTATTGTATAATAAAAAATTTATCCGCAGTTTACCCTGCGGATAAATGTAAAATGATAAAAAAAGTATATTTTTTATAAATGTTATAAATTATGCATTTTTATCCCAGTATGACATATCCATTTCGTTTTCCATTTTTGCAACAACACATGTTCCGCAAAGGTCACCAACAATATTCATAGAAGTTCTACCCATATCAAGCAGTGCGTCAATACCTAATATCATAGCATAAGCCATTTGAACATTAGGCTCAGATAAATCAAGCCCAACAGAATTAAGAACCATAATAAGCATAATTGCACCAGCTCCCGGAACACCCGCTGTTCCAATAGAAGCTAATACTGCTGTGATAATAATTGTCATCTGCTGCCCCATATCAAGTGAAGCACCTATAGCATTAGCAACAAACATAGCACAAACACCAAGATATATTGTTGTACCGTCCATATTCACAGTTGCCCCAAGTGGCAGAGTGAAAGAATAAACACCTTTTGGAATACCCATTTTAGTTTCTGCTGTATTCATAGAAACTGGCAGTGTTCCGCCTGAAGAACGAGTAACAAAAGCAGTAAGCCATGGTTCATATATTTTTTTAAGAAAAAGCACTGGTGGTATTTTAAATGCCGCACAAATAAGCATATATACTACAAACATTTGCAGAGCTAATCCAATATATACTGCAATAGTAACATGTAAAAGCGGTCCGAAAGCTTCAGCACCCTGTTGAGTAAACACCTGAAATATTAAGAAGAAGACACCAATAGGTGCATACATCATAACCCAGCCAACTACCTTAAATATAACTTGAGAGCAGCCGTCAAAGAATTTAAATACAACATCGCCTGCTTCTTTGATTTGTGCATCTTTGCTGTCTCTTACAAAAGCTAGAGCAATACCAAAAAATATTGAAAAGAATATAATCGGCAACACATCACCTTTAGCAATGGAATCAAAAGGATTAGTTGGCACAATAGCAAGAAAAATTTCTATAATAGATGGTGGAGTTTTTACAGCTATCTCTTTACTGCTTTCTGCAAGCACTATGCCTGTTCCCGGCTGCATAATATTACCTATAATTAAACCAACTATAATAGCCATTAATGATGTTAATAAGTAAAAAACAATAATTTTCACACCAACTTTTCCAAGTTTACTGGGAGCGATACTTGCTGTTCCACTTATTAATGTAAAAATAATAACCGGTGTTACTATCATCTTTAAAAGATTAATAAATAATGTCCCTAGTGGAGCAGCTGCTGCAAGAGCATACTGTCTTATAACATTATCTGGCTCTATAAATGCAAAAATAATACCAAATATTGAGCCTAAAATAAGACCAATTAAAATAGCCATTAAAAGTTTATTATGCTTATTTTCAGCCATAATGGACCTCCAAAAATAATTTTATAAAACAAATAAAATATTGTTCTAACATCAAGATAAACTATTTTGTAGATATAATCAAGCAGAAATTTTATAAAAATATTAATTTTTTATTCTTTTACTTAAAATATTAATATAACCATTGATTTATTACTTTGTTTTATGATAAAAAAACATTGCAGAATATTTTGTTGCTATGCGATATTACTGATTAATACATATTTTTTTACTGTTTTTATAACTCTGTTTAAATATAAAAACATTGCTTTAAACTATAAATTATATATTTTTTTTACTAAGACTTTATTTTTTATTTGACAATATATAATATTATTGATAAAAAATAATCTGTTTTTATAAAGTCTCGCTCCTTACTATAAAGGGGCGCATGATGACTCGTCAGGGGCTATGCAATCGCTGTGCGGTAAACCCCGCCAGGTTCGGAAGAAAGCAACGGTAGCTGTTATAGTGGTGTGCCGTAGTTACTCTGACGGGTCTTCTATAATATAATTAAACAGGGAAATATTATGTTAAGTTCTATCAGAAATAATCGTAAAGCTTTATCAATCGTTTTATGGCTTGTAATCATTGCATTTGTAGCTACAATATTTGTAGTATGGGGCGTTGGTGAAAAATCTAATACTCTTGGCTATGTGGCAAAAGTCAATGACAAAATTATTACTTATGAAGAGTACCAAAACCGATATAAAATGGCAGATGATGAAATACGCCGTTACGGTGGTGCTGTTCAAATTGATAACCTTTCTAAAAGAATATTAGAATCATTAGTTAATGAAAAATTAATGCTTATTGAAGCAGAAAAACTTGATATTCCTGCTACAGACTTAGAGCTTGTTTCATATATCCGCTCTATTCCATCATTTCAGTTAAACGGCGAATTTAATATTGACCAGTATGAAATGGTATTAAGAAATAACGGCTTAAACCCTGAGCAGTATGAAAAAGCTGTTAAAGATGAAATCAAAATGAGAAAAATGACTAACCTTATATATCAAACTCAATCTATAGCTACTGATAAAGAGATTGAAAATGAATATAATTACAGGAAATCAAATATTACAGTTGATTATGCAGCTATTCCTCTTAATACTTTTGAAAAAAATATTCCTGCAAACCCTGATGATGCAGCATTAAAAGAATATTATGACCTTACTAAAGAAGTATATAGAGTACCTGCTGAAATTAAAGTAAAATATGTATCATTTGATAAAAATAAATTTTTAAGCAGCTATCAGATATCTGATGAACAGGCAAAAGCATATTATGATAATAATGCTCAGCTTTATGATAAAAAAGAAAGTGCTGATGTAAGTTTAATATACATACTTGCAAATAACAGCGATAATAAATCAATGGATGCTGCAAAAGCAAAAATTGATGAAGCATACAGCCAGTTACAGTCTGGTAAAAGCTTTGCTGAAGTAGCTGATAACTATACTGATAAAAATATTATCTCTGCAGAAGGCGGCCGTATTGGAATAGTTGAAAAAGGCTTACTTGAAAAAGAGATTGACACTGCAGTATTTTCTACACCAGCAAAAACATACTCTAAACCAGTAAAAATTGCCAACGGCTATGTTATTGCTTATGTAAATGAATTAATTCCTGCAAAAAAATATACTTTTGAAGAAAAGAAAAATGAAATAAAAGAAACTATTAAAACTTCTTCATCTGCAGAGCTTTTTAATAAATACTTATTAAATGAGTTCCAAAAAATAGCAGATAATGGCAGCATTACAGCAATACAAAAAGCAGACCCTGCATATAATGCTAATGTTACAGAGCTTGATTTTATTGCCGAAAATGCAGTATTCCCAGTAACAGCTGTTGCAATTAAACCAGAAACAAAAAATGCATTATACAAAATGAGCAAAGGTGAATTAAGCCAGACAATTCTTGACGGAAGTATGGCTTATATATTTGAAATAGTTGATAAAAAACCTTCTTATATTCCAGATATGGATAAAATTAAAAACCAGTTAGTTATTGATTACAGAGTTGATAAAATAACTAAAGAAGGTATTAAAGCAATAGAGAGCGACTTAGCAGGTGCAGGCTTTGAACAAACTGCATCTAAATATAATGCTTCTATATCAAATGTTTCATTTGTAAGAGATAATGCAGACCTTGAAAAATTATTTAAAAATGATGCTGCATTAATAGAGCAGATTATTAAAACTAAAAGTGGTCATTTCTTACAAAAACCATATCTTTTAGACAACAACTTTTATATTTTTAAAGTTGCAAAAATAACTCTGCCAGAAAAAAGCGGCCTTGAAAATGAAAAAGAAAATATTTCAAACTATATTTCAACAATAAAAGGCAACACAGCAGTTGATGGGTTTACTAAAAAAGCTGCAGAAAAAGCTGATATAAAATTTAATCAGGATTTTCTAAACAGTATGAATATAGTAATGCCTTAATAAGCATATATAATTTTATTTATTAAAATATTAAATTATAAATATAAGGTTTGAATTTTCATTATACAAAATTCAAACCTTTTTTTATGCCTTTTATTAAACTGTGCATTAAGAAAGATAGACTGATATATTTTCCAAGCTGTAATTCATTAAATATTTTTAATATATACTTATAAATACTATTTTTATTAATAAGGTTTACTTTCCTGATAACATAGTTAATATGCTGCATGATTATCTCTTATTAAATTATTAATTTAATAAATAAGCCTGTTTTATTCATTATATGATGTTACAGTGAAAAACAGTATGTAAAAGTATGCTGTTTATATATTTTATACTTCCTTTATACTTTATTAAAACTAATCTGGCAGATTAATATATCAAATAAATATATCTTTTAATATAAAAATACCCCGCCTGCGTGATATACAGACAGGGTATTTATTTTATATATCTTTAAATTATTTTACTTCTATTTCTACACTTGCTTTAACAGGTTTGTTATCAATAGTATATACGCTGTTTGATGTAACAGTGATTACTGCTTTACCTGCTTTTTTTGCATAAGCATAGCCGTCAATAATATCTACAATATTTTTATCACTTGTTTCTATTTTATATGCATCTACTTTTCCAAATGAGCAGTCAGCTTGATGTGTTACAGTAGCATATACAAAAACTGGTTTACTGCCTAAAATTAAATTATTTTTCAAATCTTGTTTATTATCAATAACAATGCTTTTAGCAGGGCAGATTTTATAATAATATGGAATCTGGCTTTCATCTGATGCAACAATTACTGGTATTTTAACTGGTGCTATATAATATTCATCATCAGTATTTCTAAGAACTTCTATTTCTACCATTGCTTCACCAGTTCCCTGTGCATGTATTAAACCATCTTCTTTGGAATAATATATTACCTGTCCATTACCTGCAACTTCTGGAGTGTTTACAGCAATTAACTCTTTATCTATAACAGAATTAAATGGAATATAGTTTACTGCTGATAAAGGATTAAATTTATCACCTTTTTCAAAATTCATATATATTTTAAAATTTTCTCCATCTGGCATAACCATATTATAAGGCTCTGCAAGTTCTAAATATTCAGGAAGAGATGCAGTATTATTATCATATGCATATATATCAAATGTTTTAGAACAGCTGGTATTTTCAGCAGGCTCGCAGTTTTCAGCTTCTATATTAATGCGTGAAAAATATCCCTGTTTTTTTGCAGTGACAAGCAGTAATGTTCTATCAGCATTTGTTATCGTAACAGAATCATTTGGCTGCTGCACTTTCAAATTAGAAAATTTTGCATTTTCTGGTGTGATTTTTACTTGAATAAATTTAGATGTTCCATTTTCAAGGATTACATCATCTATACTAATACTTTCAAGCTGAGCATGCGTTTCATTAACAATAACACTGCATGATGCCTGTTTTCTGCCGTCCTCTGTTTCTGCTGTAATAGAAGCAGTGCCAGGGTTTTGGGCAGTAATTAAACCATTTGGATATACTGTTGCCACATCTTTATTATCTGTTGTATAAAATACATTTTTATTTGATGCATTTGGCGGCAGAACCTGCGGATTAAGCTGATGAGTTTGCCCTTGATAAAGTGATATATTACCACATTCTAAAATAATATTTTCCACACTTACAGTAGTTGCTGCAACTATTATTTTAATAGATGTTTTAAGACTTTTATAAGATGCTGTTAAAACAGTTTCTCCTGCTTTTATACCTGTTACGGCACCATTTTTATCAACACTTGCAATACCAGTATTTGAGATTTGATAAGTTATATTTTCAGCCGTCATATTTTCAGGCAGTATAGTTAATGCTGGTGTGATTGTTTCATTAATACTGATTGTTACACTTTCTTTTTGATAGCCTATAAATGTTATATCTTTATCAGTAACATTAATCGTACATTTATCTTTCTGAGTTTTTCCATTAATAGTTAAAGTCATTTCAATAACTGCTGAGCCTTCCTTTAAGGCAGACACTATACCTGTATTAGTAACTGCTGCAACTGTTAAATCACTTGATACAAAAGATACTGCAGCTCCAGCTGTTGTATTATAGTCAAGCTGAATATTATCTCCAACTGTTAAATCGTATGATGAAACATTAAATAATGTTGTATATTCTGGCTGTTCAACAGGTCCTTGAGATGAACCACTGCTGCTGTTACTATTATTACAGCCAAATAACATTACCGATAAACATATTAAGAAAATAGATTTAATTTTTGTCATTATTACCTCCAAAAACCTACTATTAAATATAATCAATTTTATTAACAAAATAAATAGTTTTGTTCATATATTCAGATACATTATGGAGCTGTTTGTTGTGTGTATAAAATATTTTAGAAAAATGACTATCCTGCTGAAAAGCTATTCAGCAGGATAATATATTTAATTAGATTATTTATTTAATAATGGATAGCCCATAGACTCTCTTGTTTCTACAAACTTTTCAGCACATATTTTTGCTAATGCTCTAACTCTTGCAATATAGCTTGTTCTTTCTGTAACAGATATTGCACTTCTTGCATCAAGCAGATTAAAAGTATGGCTGCATTTTAAACAGTAGTCATAAGCAGGCAGTGGAAGCCCCATTTCTGCAATCCTTACACATTCTTTTTCATAAGTTTCAAAAAGATTAAAAAGTGTAGGTACATCAGCAGCTTCAAAATTAAATTTAGAAAACTGCACTTCGTTTTGGTGGTAAACATCACCATAAGTCAGTTTATCATTCCATTTAATATCAAATACAGATTCTACCTGCTGTAAATACATTGTAATACGCTCTAAGCCGTATGTAATTTCACCAGACACAGGTTTTAAATCAATGCCGCCTGCCTGCTGAAAATATGTAAACTGAGTTATTTCCATACCATCAAGCCATACTTCCCAGCCTAAGCCCCATGCACCTAATGTTGGAGATTCCCAGTCATCTTCTACAAATCTGATGTCATGGTCTAATATGTTAATACCTAATGCTTCAAGACTTTTTAAGTATAGCTCTTGAATATTATCAGGTGATGGTTTTAAAAGCACTTGAAACTGGTAGTAGTGCTGTAATCTGTTTGGATTTTCACCATATCTGCCGTCAGTTGGGCGTCTGCTTGGCTCTACATAGCATGCTTTCCATGGCTCTGGACCTAAGCACATTAAGAATGTAGCAGGGTTGAAAGTTCCTGCGCCTACTTCATTATCATAAGGCTGATAAACTATACATCCCTGGTCTGCCCAAAAGCGATGCAGATTCATTATCACATCTTGAAAATACATATATTCTCCTTATTTTTTGCGAGCTGCATGCATTTTTAATGGCAGAGAGTGCAGTCTGATAAATCCTGTTGCATCGCTTTGGTTATATGCACCGCCGTCATCTTCCATAGATGCGATAGCCATATTATAAAGAGAGTAATCAGAGCTTCTACCAATACATGTTACATTACCTTTATATAATTCAAGTTTAACTTTACCTGTAACATATTCTTGAGATTTATCAAGCAGAGCACGCAGGCAGTCCATTTCATGAGAGAACCAGTAGCCGTTATATACAAGTGTTGCAAACCTTGGCATTAAAGTTTCTTTTAAGTTTAATACGCTGCCGTCAAGAGTTAAGCCTTCTAAATCTCTATGAGCTGCCATAATAATAGCTGCACCTGGAGTTTCATATACGCCTCTTGATTTCATACCAACATAACGGCTTTCCACCATATCTACCCTGCCGATACCATTTTCGCCGCCTAATTTATTTAAAGCCATAAGCATATTATATGGGCTTAATGTTTCGCCGTTTAATTTAACAGCTACACCTTTATCAAATTCAAGCTCAATAACTGTTGCTTTATCTGGAGCAGCTTTTGGGCTTTTGCTGTATTCAAACATATCATCTGGCGGACATACTGCAGGGTCTTCTAAAATACCTGCTTCAAATGAAATGTGTAATGCGTTATCATCGCTTGACCATGGTTTAGCAACTGTTGCTTTTACAGGAATATCATATTTTGCAGCAAATTCCATAGCTTCTTTTCTGCCTTTAATTACTGTAAAAAATTCTTCATCTCTCCATGGAGCAATAACTTTTAAATCTGGAGCAAGTGCTGCTGCAGTTAATTCAAAACGAACCTGGTCGTTACCTTTACCAGTTGCACCATGAGCAAAGTAAGAACAGCCAGTTTTTCTTGCAGCCTCTACCATACCTTTTGCAATTACAGGGCGGGCAAGAGATGTACCTAAATAGTATCTGCCTTCATATAATGCATTAAATGCAACAGCAGGAAAAACGAAATCTTTAACAAATTCTTCTCTTAAATCATCAACAATAACTTCACATGCACCTGATTTATGAGCTTTTTCTTTAATAGTATCCCAGTCAGAATCCTGTCCTACATTTGCTACATAAGCTACAACTTCATAGCCTTTTAATGTAAGCCATTTTAAAATTACAGATGTATCTAAACCACCTGAATATGCAAGTAATACTTTTTCTTTTGCCATTTTATATTCCTCCAATACAGTCTATTAATATAGCTTTTTGAACATGTAATCTATTTTCTGCCTCATCAAAAATAACTGAGGCTCTACTTTCAAGCACTTCTTCAGTAACTTCTTCTCCACGGTGAGCAGGCAGGCAGTGCATAAATACAGCATCTTTATCAGCTAAAGCCATAATAGATGAATCTACCTGATAGCCTTGAAAATCTTTTATGCGTTTTGCACTTTCTTCTTCCTGACCCATACTTGCCCAAACATCAGTATATATAACATTAGCATTTTCTGCTGCTTCTCTTGGGTTGTGAGTTAATGTGATTGTGCCGCCGTTTTTAGCTGCATATTTTTTAGCATTTTCTACTATATCATAATCAACATGATAACCTTTTGGGGAAGCTATGGCAATATGAAAACCCATTTGGCTTGCACCATTTATCCATGAGTGCGCCATATTGTTGCCATCACCAATATAAGCAACTTTTAAGCCTTTAATTCTGCCAAATTTTTCCTGCATAGTCATCATATCTGCCATTATCTGGCATGGGTGAAAGCTGTCTGTTAAAGCATTAATCACTGGCACAGAAGAATATTCTGCTAATTCAGTAACTCTTTCATGACCAAATGTTCTAATCATAATGCCGTGAACATATCTGCTCATAACTCTTGCAGTATCTTTTATAGTTTCGCCTCTGCCAAGCTGTATATCTTTACTGCTTAAAAACATAGGATAACCGCCTAGCTCATTCATAGCTGTTTCAAAGCTTATGCGTGTTCTTGTAGATGATTTTTCAAATATCATAGCAAGAGTTTTACCTTCAAGCTCTCTATGCTTTATCCCTTTTCTGCGTTCATCTTTAAGTCTTATGGCTGTATCTATTAAAGTCTGCAGCTCCTCAGGGCTTCTATCTAATAATGTTAAAAAATGGCGTGGTTCTATCATAATTATTTACCTAATTCCTTAATAGTTGATACAAATACTTCTGCACCTTTTAATAACTCTTCATCGCTTATATTTAATGGTGGATAAAGACGCACAGAATTATTACCAGCTGTAACGATTAAAAGATGATTTTTTATACATGCATCTGATACATCTTTTGGCTGATATGGAGTTTTAACTCCTATTAAAAGCCCTTCCCCTTTCACTTTACATGTATCTGGAAGGTTTTTATTTAAATAATCTTTTAATAATGCACCTTTATCTTTTACTGACTGTAAAAATCCATCTTTTGTCATTTCTTTAATAACTACTAATGCAGCAGCGCAGGCAAGTGGATTGCCCCCAAAAGTTGAGCCGTGAGTGCCTGGTGTAAAAAGAGATGCAGCTTTTTCTACTGCCACAACAGCACCCATTGGAATACCACCTGCAATAGATTTTGAAAGTGTCATAATATCAGGCACTACCCCAAAAAGCTTATATGCAAATAATTCACCAGTTCTGCCGTAACCTGTCTGCACTTCATCAAGTATCATTAATATATCTTTTTCATCACATATTCTACGAACTTCTTTTAAAAAATCAATATCAACAGGTATAACACCGCCTTCCCCTTGGAAAAGCTCTAAGATTATTGCAGCCGTATCATTTAAAGATACTGCATTTTTAAGCGCTTCTATATCATTAAAAGGTATATACTGGTTATATGCAGGCATAGGTGTAAAACCTTTTTGTATTTTTTCCTGAGCTGTAGCACCCATTGTTGCATAAGTTCTACCATGAAAAGAATTATACATTGATATAATTTTATATTTTTTGCCATGATGCACAGTATTACCATAAAGGCGGGCAAGCTTTATTGCTGCCTCATTTGCTTCTGCACCAGAATTACAGAAAAACACTTTACCATTAAAGCTGTTTTTAGAAATTAAATCTGCTAATTCTTCCTGCATTGGTATTTCATAAAGATTTGATGTATGCATAACTTTTGATGCCTGCATAGCAACAGCATCTACTAACGGTTTAAAATTATGACCTAAATTAGTAACAGAAATCCCTGAAGCAAAATCAAGATATTCTTCATTATCTGCTGTATAAAGTTTTGCACCCTGACCATAGGCAAATGATAATTTAAATCTGCCGTAATTACTCATAAGAGATGACATATTATATCTCCAGTTTAATAATTCATTTTAAGATTATTTTTATAAACCATATTTTTAAATAAATCAATGAAATATCATATAAAAAAGCTTTTTTTAATAATTTTTACAATAGAAAATATCAGCATAATATATATTTTAATTTTTTTTAAAATTTTGCAAAAAATAGATTGAAAATTATTTTATATCATATTATAAGTATTTCTGTATGGATATTAGAAATAGTAAAGAAATAATTCAAAACATTTTAGAGCGTTACAATTTTACAGCTATTTACAGCGACAGTTGTAACAAATTTGGCATTGAAACATCTAAAAACTATGTTGATGGTAATGATGCAATAGACTTCCTGTATTCTTCTGCCACAATAGGCAGTAAAGCTTTAGGCTTTTTTACAGAGCTTCCGTTTTTTGAAGTAACAAGGCCATTAAGAGCAGAATGTCTTTTCATTACTCAAACTCTGCCAAAATATATAAGCACACCTGTAATTATTATTAAAAATGCAGAAGATATTTCTGCAAGGCTTACTCTTGCATTAAAAATTTCTGTTGAACATAAAGTGCCTGTAACAGTTGTTATTACTCATAATGCAGCAAATAACTATACTGATTTTGAGCGTGCTAATAATGACTTAGGCAGAATATCACCATATATTAGTGCTTCTACATTTAAACAATATATTTCAAAAGTTGAATTAAAAGAAACTTATAATACCATAAATAATAATCTTATGCAGGCACTTCCTGCTGATAATTCTGAAAATGTTACACTTATCTCTCTGCAGCATAAAGGTTATTTTCCAGATTATTTTATTCCAGAAATCAAACCAGCAGTTTTTAAAATACTTAACAATAATATTGCTGCATATAAAAGTGAAAAAGAGTTATTAGAAAAGTTTTTCTTTAATAACTATAACACAGAATTCTGCTTTAAAGAGCTGGAAGATAAAATATATCCACAAATTCATAATCTTTTATGCCCAGGCTGTCCTTTTGTTAATATTTTTGCCCGCGGAGTAGAAAAAGACACTATTATATTTACAGATATTACATGTAAAGGTGTGTTAGAAGCATATCCAGAGCTTAACTTCCTTACAATTGATGGTTATATGGGTATTATATCCAGTGAAGTCCGCTCATCTACTCTTTTTATAGGTCGTGCATCTTCTTATAAATCACATTATAATAACTTTATCAGCAAAAGAGGAAGAGTTATTCTTTTAAATGACAGCGGTGTTTCAAAAATTGATGGTTTTTCTACAATCAGACACCCTAAAAAGCTGACTAAAACAAAAAATACTCTCTATCCATACAGCTGTAATAATATTAAAAAATATTCAAGAGTTAAAGTTAAACTTAATAAATGCTCATGTGTGAAAGACAACACTCCATGCAGTGTATTTGAAAAAACTTTATGCCCTGCTATATATACATCAGCTAATGGTATATCAATAGATAGTTCAATGTGCAACGGATGTTTAGCATGTAAAGTATTATGCAGTCAGGGAGCAGTTTCATGAATTACCGCATTTTTTTAAACGGATATAGATTTTCTACTTATGATGACTGTATAAAACTGCTTATATACAGTGCAGAACAGTCTGATTATATTGTTGAAATAGAAGGGTTTGAAAAAACAACTCCATATTCACCTTCTAAAAATTATATTATACTTAAAGGCAGCTCAAAAGAAATATACAGCGATATTATTATAGACTTTGATGATTTGCTTATTAATGCAAACTATGATAAAGCAATAACTATTGCACCAAGCACTCTTGAAACAGAGCCCCTTCCTGATGCTGTGCATTACTGGAAATCTATGGGTGCAGTATTTAAAATAATAAGCGACTTATCCCCTGCTTATGTTACAGGATATCTGCTTGAGAAAAATATGAAAAAAGAACTGGAAGCGTTTAACTCATCATTAAGCAGGCTTCCATTTGCTGTGCAGATAGCTGTAAATGAGCTTATGACGGATGCAGAATAATGGATGGAAAAAAAGCATACAGCACATTTAATGGTGTTATGCTTGGGTTACTTATCTTTACAGCGCTTGCACTTGCTGCAGTTATATTTCTCACTAAATCATCAGTTTTCAGTAAAGTAGATGAACATGGCTGTAATAACAGCGCAGGTTTCACTTTCAGCTATGCAAAAAATAAATGTATAAAAGTATATGAAGAAGCACTGCAGTTTCATAGAACTGGCTCTAATAATCCAAACGATTTAAAAGCCTTTATTGTTTTTTCTGATGATAATAAATCTGCAGATATGTTTCTACCCGGCAGAATATATGCACTTCTTAAAGTAAAAGATAATAATACACAGTGGCATGATAATTCATCATCATATGTCCTTTATAACCTGCCTGAAAAATTAAGCCTTACAAAAGATAATCAGGAAATCTATTATATAAACAGGTAGGCTTTTCTTCCAATATTATATAAGCCTAAGGCGAAGTATCTTAATTACAAATAAGCAGTATATAACTTGATTAGCTATTATAATATAAAGCTATTTGTATATTTTTATATTCTTCGCTTTGCTTAAAATAGACAAGTATTAACTACTATTGATTGTGAAAAATAATTAAAAATATTTAACCTATTTTAATGATATACTTAAAAGTCCGCCATTTACTGGTATGATTTGGGCATTAAGTGTATCATCTTCAAATATTTCATAGATAAAGTTTAAAACTTCCCGCCTGTTGCTTTGGTATTTATACGGCGTTTCTGCTTCTTCACACATTACATAGCCGTATATTAATATATCATCAAAAACAACACAGGCATTTTTATTAAGTCTTGGTTTTAAAAGCTGCCATATACCTGCATACTCTCTTTTTACTGTATCAATAAATGCAAAATCATATTTTTCATCAGTTGTTTTTAAAAACTGTTCTCCACGCATCTGGTAGTATGATACATTTTTATAATCTTTAAAATAGTTCTGAAAAAAAAGTCCCCTTTCCAGATTACCGTCAACTGCTGTAAGTTGAGTATTTGGAAAGCCTTTTAATACAGCCATACTAGATACCCCTATACCGCAGCCAATATCTATGCTTTTTGCAGGCTGTTTAATGGAAACAATATTTGTAACAGCTGTGCAGGCATTTTCTTCTAAGGATGGCACACCCATTCTTTCTGCTGCCTGTCTTAAAGTTTCATAATCAGATTTAAAGCCTAATCTATTTAAAAATTCTTCGCAAATTGTTGGTGAAAATGATACATTCATAAACTATTTCTGCTGTGCTCTCTTAGCTTTTTCATCACCAAAAACTGGCTGATATGTAAGCCTTTCTGCCATTTTTGATGCATATTCTGGGTTTGATTTGCCAAGTTCATTTAATATTTTACCAGCTACGTTTGGAGTCATTCTGCTGAAAATTGCAACAGCTGTATCAATATCCATAGTTGTAATAATATTTGCCACTGATTTTGGCTTAGATGTGGAATAAACTTTTACAAGGTTATCTAGTTCTTTATTCTGCTGTTCCCCTAATGATTTAAGCTGAGCAGATACTTCATCTCTAATTTTTTTTATATCGTTTTCTCTTGCAAGCAAATCCTGCTCCATAGCGTTAAGCCTTGCTTCTTTAGCATTTAAATCTGCTTCGCGGATATTTAAGTTTTTCTCTTTTTCTCTTAATTCTTTTAAGATTGCTGTTGTATCTATTACTTTATTCTGCTCCTGTGCATAAGCTGCACCAAAAGCAAATAAAAATATTAAGCATAATCCAATTAAGTATGAGCTGGCTGTTTTTTTCATATTTCTGCTCCTTATTCTTCTTTATGTCCTCTTGTAATATTTATTTCATCTATCTGCATCATTTCTTGTTTCTTTATATATTCAGCATAATCAAGTAAATGTTTTGCTTTTAATTTTTCCATTACTTTTACATCGTTTAGTGATTTTTTTAATACTTCTTTCTGCTTTGCCACTTCTTTTGCTGCCGCCTGCACTTTTGCTTCACATACTAATAAATCATTCTGTCTGACAGCTATATATTTATTATACATTTCAATAAAATCAAACAGTCCTTTTGCCCTGTCCTGCTCCATTTCACTGTTTTTGGTTTTTATATCTTCCATAACAGTATTCATTTCTTCATAAGCCTGCTTTTCTTTTAACTGTAAATCTGCTAATTTTATTTTTTCTCTTTCAAGAGCTTTTTCTCTTAACTCTAATACTTTTTCAAGTTTAAATTTTTTATTCATATTTTATTTTATACTTTACCTACTATAGACTGCATAATACCAAGAGTTTCTTCCATAGTAAATTTCTCGTTTTTACCCTGTTTTAAAAAGCTGTTAACAGCATTATTTTTTGCAATCGCCTCATCAATTTTAGGGTTTGAGCCTTTAGAATATGCACCAATATTAATTAAATCTTCTGCCTCTCTGTATGTTGCTATTAAGTCGCGGATTTTACCAGCCATAGCAATATGTTCAGGTGATGCTACTTCTGTCATAAGACGAGATGCACTTACCATTACATTAATTGCAGGGAAATGGTTTTTTGCCCCAAGACTTCTGTCTAATACTATGTGGCCGTCAATAATAGAGCGGACAGTATCTGCAATAGGGTCATTCATATCATCACCTTCAGAGAGAACTGTATAAAGCCCTGTAATAGAGCCCTCCCCCTCTGTTGTGCCTGCCCTTTCTAAAAGTTTAGGCAGAAGTCCAAAAACAGAAGGCGTATAACCTTTTGATGTAGGCGGCTCGCCGACAGTTAAGCCTATCTCCCTTTGAGCCATAGCAAAGCGGGTTACACTATCCATCATAAGCATAACTTCTTTGCCTTCATCTCTAAAATATTCTGCAATTGCTGTTGCTACAAATGCGCCAAGTCGTCTTACTAAGGCAGACTGGTCACTTGTTGCAACAACTACTACGCTTCGTTTTAAGCCTTCTTCCCCTAAGTCTCTTTCTATAAACTCTCTTACTTCTCTGCCCCGTTCGCCTATTAATGCAATAACATTCACTTGTGCACTTGTATTTCTTGCAATCATACCTAAAAGCACACTTTTACCAACACCTGAACCTGCAAATATACCAACACGCTGACCGCTGCCGGATGTTAGAAGTCCGTCTATTGCTTTTACACCTGTAGAAATAGGAGTTTTAATAACACGCCTAAGAAGTGGCGGCGGAGGGGAAGCACTAATTGGCACAGGACGCACATCTACTAATGGACCTTTACCGTCCATTGGGTTTCCAAAGCCGTCTAAAACTCTTCCTAAAAGACTTTCTCCAACAAATACTTTGTTACCGTCACTTACTTCACTTACAATACTTCCTGGTGCAATACCTTCATTTTCTCCATAAGGCATAAGCACAACTCTATCATCACGAAAGCCGATAATTTCAGCATATATATCTGTGCCCATAACAGTTCTAATGGTGCAGCGGCTGCCAATGCTTATTAATGGCCCGTCTGCTTCTACCACAAGCCCTGCAATTTTAGTAACTCTGCCTGTAAGTGTTATTTTAGTTTTGGGTGTCACTGCCTGCAGCAGCTGTAAGTTGCGCATTTATCTCTTTTTCCAAATCATTAATCATTGTATCTACATTTAAAGCAATTTCACCAGACTTAGAATCAACAATCACTGCACCTTTTGGTACAGAAACATCGCCTGTTACTTCATAATCAGGAAGTCCTGCCTGAGTTGTTTCCACATCTTCTGGGTTTACTTTAAATTTTATATCTCTAAATTCATGAAGTCTTGATAAATTCTGTTTTATAATATTTAATGCAAAGCTGTCATTAATTTTTCTTTCCTCACCTATTAATGTTTTAACAAATCCAATAACTGTTGCTGGTATCTGGTCATCTATTGCATTAATTGATGATTTTACTTCTTCTAATTTTGCAAGTGCATCTTTATAAAAAACATCAAGTTTTGCCATATAGTCTGCTTTTTCTGCTTCATAATGTTTTTCAAACTCTACTTTCGCCTGCTCATAGCCTTCCTGCCTGCCTTCTTCTTTTGAAGCAGCAAGCTGTTCAGGCATTGTAGATTTTAATGTTTCAAGCTCAGTATTTGCAGTATCAAGCTGTTTATCTCTTTCCATTAACGCTTTTTCAACAGTTAATTTTAATGCTTCCATTTCTTCTGCATGTGCTTTATAACCGTCAATCTGCTCTTTATATGATGCAAGCTCATTTTTTAATTCTTCTAATTCACTTTCGCTAATTAACGGCGACATTTCTGGATTTGGGATAAAATCTTCATTTGAACTTACACTGCTTTCATTATGCTCTGCCTGTGCTGCAGGACTATCTGCAACTGTATGCATAACAGGTATATCTTCTGCAGGTAAATCATCTTCTACCCTGTCATTATTTCTTGAACGGATAACAGTTGGAGATTTTGGCTCATCATCTGAACCGTCAGAAAACATTGGTGCTTCAACAAATCCCTGCCCTAATTTTCCAGCAGGTAAATCTACTTTTTCACCAACAATGCCATCTTCTGCCTTTGCAAGACGGGAAGGCGGCCAGTAATCTTTATCAGTAACTTCATCTTCATATTCTTCTATTGTTTCAGGCTCTTCTTCACCAGTATCACTAAACATATCCTGCACTGATAATTCTTCATCATCAGCAAAAGAGCGTAAATTATAATCTTTTTCACCACGCTCAACTGTGGCAAACTCTCTCATTTTAAATACGCCCTCTGACCTGTCCTCTTTGATAACTTTTGATGACATATACACTCCACACTATAATAGAAAAATAAATTAAGACTAAAGAAAAGTCTAAAATTATAAAAATTAAACTATACTTTTTATTATACAGACTTTTGATAAATTAAAAGCCTGCACTTTATAAAATTATTGCAGACAAATAGCCTGCCTGCAATAATAAATGTTATAAAATATTTTAAATATAAATTAAATAAACTGCTCTTCTTCACCACCGCCGATACTAATAACACCTTCTTCATCAAGCTCCCTGACGATTGCAACAATCTCATGCTGAGCTTTTTCAACATCTTTTAAGCGGACAGGTCCCATATAGTCCATTTCTTCCTGCATGGTTTCCATAGCACGCTTAGACATATTTTCAAAGAATTTTTTCTTAGTATCTTCATCAGCCCCTTTAAGAGCAAATGTAAGCACTTTTTTATCAGCTTTTTTAAGTATTTCCTGTATAGCTGCAGTTCCAAGAACTTTAATATCATCAAAGACAAACATCATATCTCTGATTTTTGCAACTAATTCTGGAGAATCTTTTTCTAACCTGTCAAGAGTAGTTTTACTTGCAACCCTGTCCATACGGTTGAAGATTTCTGCAACAGATTTAACACCACCAACTTCAACATTATATGATGATAATGCTTCAAACCTTTCTTCTAACACTTTTGAAAGTGTTTTAACAACGGCTGGAGAAATATCCTGCAGGTTTGCTATTCTTACTGCAACTTCTGCTTTTAAATCTTCAGGCAGCTGTGCCATAGATTCTGCCGCATGTGATGGGTCTAAGTGGGCAAGAATTAAGGCAATAGTCTGCGGGTGCTCGTTCATAATAAATTTTGCAAGCTGTTTAGGGTCAATCTTAGTTAAAAATTCAAAACCAGATGACTGCTCAAGCATTTTAGTAAGCCTGTCAATAATCTTCCTTGCTCTTTCTGGTCCTAAGGATTTAACAAGGATAGATTTAGCATACTCCAAACCGCCTTTAGAAATAAATTTTTTCGCAAGCATCATATTGTAGAATTCTTCTACAACTTCATCTATCTGCTCAGGTGGAACAACTCTTGTTAATGCAATCTCTTTTGATAAATCAGATACTTCTTCATCATCAAGGAATGCCATAACTTTAGAAGATATTTCTTCCCCTAAAGCAACCATTAAAATAGCAGCTTTTTTCATACCCTGCGATGACTGTATGCCGGAAATGGCAGCCATCATGGCAGCTGTATCTTCTCTAGCCATTAGTTACTACCCCCTTGACCGTTACCGCTTTTAATCATAGCTTTTACTAAGTTTGCTATCATCTCAGGGTCTTCATTGGCCTGTTCCTCAATTTTCTTCAACATAACTTTAGATTTTACTGCTTCCACATCAATAGGGGTAGATTCTTCTAATTCTGCCTCTATTTCACGCTCTAATTCTTCAACAGATTTAGGGAAACCGCTTTCATCGCCAACAGAAATATCAAGGCCTGCCATTTGAGCATCAAGGGCAGATTCACCAAGCATTTCTTCATCAATTTCGCGAGATTTATCAATCCTTTTCATAATTGGGCGTAAAATCAGCAGCCAAAACATAAAGATAATTACAACAGCACTTACATAAGATGCAATTTGTTTTATCATTTCCATACGCTTAGCACTCTCTTCTGCCATTAAATCTATTTCATCTTTTGTTGTATCAAAAGATATATTTGTTACTTCAATAACATCTGTCCTGCCTGCATCATAGCCAACTGCAGCTGCAACTGCGGCACGGAGTTTTGTCATTTCATCTTCTGTCCAAGGTTTACGCACAAGCTGTCTTGTGCCGTCTACTGTTTCTATAGTTTGTCTATCGTCCACAACTACTGCAACCGTTAGCCTTTTTATTTCACCGCCAACTTTATTTTCTCTTGTAACAGTTTTATCTATTTCATAGTTAGTAGTTTCATCTGTCTTACTGTATTCGCTGACAATACCATCAACTAAAATATCAGGCTCAGCCAGGTTTGATTCAACACCAGGAATACCCTGTGGACCTTTACCAGTCTGTTTTGAATTAATTTCTAGTGTTCTTTGTGAACGAGTAACTGGTGTATCGCCAAATTTTTCGCTTATAACTTCTCTTTGAGAAAAATCCATAGCAACACTTACTCTCACTATAAAGGGATTATCTGCACCAAGCATTGGAAGAAGTGCATTTCTAAGCTTTTCTTCCATATATTTTTCCTGGTCTCTTTCATAAGCTATCTGGTTTTGAGTAAGCCTGTATGGCTCGTTTGCTTCTGTCATAAAAGCACTAAGCAGATTACCTGCGGTATCAACTACCTGAATATTTTTAGGCTCAAGACCTTTTACAGCAGCAGCAACTAAATGGCTGATAGAACGGACTTCATCTTCACTTAATGTTTGGTCTGGTTTTAATTTTAATGCAACAGATGCTTTTGCCTGCTGCTCTTCTGAAACAAAAAGTCTTTCTTTTGGTATGCTTAAGTGAACTTTTGCTTCTAATACTTTATCCATTGTAGCAATAGTATTGCTTAATTCACCCTGCAGTGCCCTTTGATAGTCTACATTCTGCATAAACTCAGTTTTACCAAAACTTGATTTATCAAAAAGCTCAAACCCTGCAGCAGGCGGAGTTTTAGGAAGCCCCTGCTCTGCAAGCATCATTCTGGCATTATATACATTTTCCTGTGGAACTTCTATAGATGTACCGTTTACTCTAAAAGGAACAGACTGCTGGCGTAACTGGTCACTGACTGCCTGAACATCTTCTTGAGTCATTTCAGTGTAAAGTGGTTTATAAGCTGGCTTATTAGCCCAGATAAGCAGAACAGTAACAGCAGCAATCACTGCAACAGATGCAGCTCCAATTGCTACTTTTTGCAATGTTGTAAGCTTTGCCCAGATATCTAAAAATTGTGTGGATAAATTACGCACCGCCATATATGGTCGCTCCTATACTATATATAAAGTTACACTATGCACAAATATAGTGACATATACTGCAATATATAAAATTTATTTAACAGTTACAAGTATTTTTTTTAAAATTTAACCATATAATGCTGTATTAACTGTAAAAACTTCTGCATTATTTTATATAGCTGAAATAAATACAGAATTTTATATAAAATAAAAGCTATTTTGTATAATTATCAATCTGCTCGCTCATAAATTTTAATTCATTTACTGCATCACCTGCAAAAAAGAATACAAAAAAAGCAGAGCATATTAAAACAATAAAAACAACCACAGCAAATATTCTCATATTTGAAGGCAGTGACTGCCATAATAATTTTAATGAAGATACGCTTTCTTCTTTAGAACTAGACTGTTTATCCAGCATTTTCGCTCCATATTTACAAAAATATTGTTAAATTTTATGTAAAGATAGTAACTACGCAGTAATATTATTAAATAACAGCGCATTACAAAAGGGATAAGAAAATCAAGTGCAGCAAAGTATATTTATACTACACTTGAGTTTTAATAACTTCTTGATAAGCAGATAATAATTTGTTGCGGACTTCCATCATCATTTTAAGAGATGTATCAGCTTTCTGCATAGCTATCATTGTATCATGCACATCGGTATTTTCACCATTAAGTGCCTGCTGAATAGCTGCTGTTGCATTATGCTGAGCAGAATCCACACTATTAAGTGCCGTTTTTAAAATATCAGAGAAGCTGTCCCCTTCCACAACAGAAGGCTGCTGTGTAGAGCTGTAGTTTGTTTCAAGACTGTTTGGAAGTAAAATATCCAGTTTATTAATATCAGCCATTTTCTGCTCCTATCTTTATATATAATATACAATCTTTTTAATTACTTATCAATATAAATCTATATTAGGAAAATTTTGCCGCATATAAAAAGGCACAAATTTCCTGATTTACACATTAGGAAAAAATTTCCTACTTTTATTGTCGTCCAATTTCCAGTGCAGCATTAGATAATTGTTTAGCTGACTGCAAAATAGTTAAGTTTGATTCATAAGCTCTTGCTGCTTCCAAAAGGTTAACCATTTCTTCAACAGGGCTTATGTTAGGCATAGCAACATAACCTTCTTCATTTGCGTCTGGGTGAGTTGGGTCATACTGCAGGCGAGGCGGTTTAGTATCTTCATATATTTTATCAACTTGAACACCACCTTTATGCTCACCAGTTAAAACTTGTTTAAATATAACATTTTTCTTCCTGTATGGTCCGCCGTCTTCTGTGCGTGTAGTGTTAGCATTTGCCATATTTGAAGATAAAACACTCATTCTTATTCTTTGTGCAGAAAGCCCAGTGGCTGCCACATCTAATACATCAAAATAACTCATTTTCTACCCCTTCACTTCTTACTGAGCCTGTGTTTTAGTTAAGTCTACAAGGCCTGTCACTTTTTTGCCTGCAATTTGAGAAAGCAGTTTATATCTTAATTCTGCCTCTGCCTGCTGGCTCATTTCATAATCCAGGTTAACATCGTTTCCGTCATTTCTTATAGATGGGTTGTTTTGGAAACGAACTAATGTCCTAGGGTCTAATTCTTCATCCCCTACCGGCATATGCATTGGGTTAGTGCGTTTAAGTGATACAGGATTATTTGAATTAGAGTAATACTCTTCCATAACTTCGCTGAAAACAAGTTTAACAGCTTTATATTTTGGAGTATCCTGATTTGCAATATTTCTTGATATACCGTTATTTTTTACGGATAAAGTATCAAGAGCAAAGTTTAAATCATTTACTTTAGTTTTATCAAAAATCCCTATCATTTCACACCTCTTACTTTTTAATAAGCAATACAAATGCCACTTTTAAATTCACTTTTCATTCACTTGCTTATTTACTAGCAAGAGATGTGCCAAAATAGAAAGATTAATTTTTCTTCTTTTTCCTGGTCATTGTAAATGATTTTTCATAGAAAATTAATAAAGGGATAGTAACACCTACTGCTAATGCTGTAATAATAGATAATGTAGCAATACCGTTATCAAAAATACTTATAATAATTTCCTGTTTATCTGCAATAGTTACTGCCTGACTGTATTTCACTATGGATAAAATAGTTTCATAAGCATAAAGTCCTGGAATCATTGGCAGAAGAGCAGGAAAAGATACAACTTCCATAGAACATCTTAATTTATTTGCCATATAAAGCCCTAAAAACCCTATTATTACAGCAGCAATCAATGTGGCAGTAGATATACCTATGCCATACTGCTCTATTAAAAAATATCTGCAGCCTCTGCCTGCTGCTGCTAAGATTGCTGTAAATATTATAAGCCTTTTAGGCGGGTCACTAATTAATGCAAAACCAACTGCTGCAATAGCTGCAAAAAGTGCTTCATTTAAAGAAAATAATATTGTGTGTATCATAAAAACAACCAGTTTGTTAAAGATAATGTTGCATAAAGCCCTATTGCAATACATATAACAAGTATCATAGCACTTACTGCCCTTGCTATCCCTGTCATTACATGGCCGTCAAGTATATCTGTAACTGAATTTATAATGTGAACACCAGGTATTAAAAATAATACACTTGTAGACACTGCCACATTTAATGTATTTGTAGATATAATAAATGTGCCTATTAAATAAGATACAAAGGAAGCAGTAAAAGAAACAGCTATTATCATAGCCCTTACATCCAGCTTTAATTTTAGCAGAAAAAGCCTTAATGAAAAAGCTACAAGTGTAGAAAGAAAAACTATCAGCATAGCATAATAATCGCCGCCAAAAAGTTCACAGAAAGCAGCAATAGCACATGATGCAAAAATTAATACTATAAAGTTAGATGAATGAGCCTTAGACACTATTTCATTATACTGCTCTTTTACTTCATTTAAAGACATATCTGTATCAAAAGACTGCCAGCTTAATGCACTTAAATCATTTACAATACTTAAACTTAAATGGTGGGGCATCTGCTGTTTTACTGATGTGCGTCTTTTAGAAGAATCTTCTGGGTCTTGAATAGTCATTGTAATATTTCTTTGAAAAATTGCAATTGCTGCATCATAACCAAAAGATTTAGATATCCTTGTAACATTACGGACAGTCCTTTCTGTATTTGCTCCTGAACGCATAAGCATTACAGCATAATCAAGCAAAAAATTACTCAGCTCATGAATATCTGCTGTTTTCATACTACCTCATTATACTTTTAAACAAAAAAATTATATAATACTGATAAAAGTTATTGTCAATCACAAATATTCATTAAAAAATAAAAAATTCTTGACAACTACACTTATTATGTCTATACATAATGTTAGTGTACTTTAATATGTTACACAAATAAATTTGGAGGTTTTATTTTATGAAAAAAGTTTTAATCTTAGTTGTACTTCTTGGTCTTTTAGCAGGCTGCAGCAGCGCTGGTTTAGTTGGCGGTATATACACTAATGTTACAACACCAGTTAACGCTACAAGCAATGACAGAGGAACAAAAACTGGAACTGCTAAATGCTTAAGCGTATTAGGTATAGCAGCTACTGGCGACTGCTCTATTGAAGCAGCAGCTAAAAATGGTAACATTACTGAAATTAAAACAGTTGACAAAAAAACTTTCTCTGTTTTAGGTCTTTTTAACGAACAAACTACAATCGTTACAGGTAACTAATCTTTTAAATAGCTGGGTATAATTATCCAGCTATTTTCTTTTAATCTTTTCTTTGTTAAATTTATCCTTTATATTATTTTTAAGTATTTAAATAAATACTTTTTAAATAACGGAGTAATATATGCGGATACTTTTTATTCTTACAGGTATTTGTGGCACTGAACCAAATGATGATATAAAAAAATATAATCTGGAACATTTAACGATATCTATTGACACCCTTCGTATAATGAATGGCAGCCTTATGCCTTATCTTGATACTGCAAGCTATATTGATGATAAAAATAATGAAACAATATACAGCCAGCTTATGCAGATACTTGAAAACAGAATGACATACGGTCAGACTACTATTTTAGATATTACAAGCTTTGATAATTTAAATGATATATTAGATTTAGTAGAAGTGTATAGATATAAAGTTATATATGTAATTTATGAAAGATATAATAAATTTGATGAAAAAAATAAAAATATAAGAAAAAGAAAAATCAATAATATAATACCATATAAAGAACTTGAAAAAAATAAAATCTTAGTTAAGGAATTAAAAAAACAGCATAAAGGTTATGAAAAAGATATATATAAAGCCGTGCAGAAATGGGACAGATTTGTTATAGATAGAGATACTTTTAATAATTATGATGATATATGTGTAATCCCAGATTTACATGGCTGTTACGGAGTATTTTCTAAGTTTTTAGAAGATAATAATATACTGCAGAATAAAAAGACAGCATATATATTTTTAGGTGATTATATTGACAGGGGCGAAGATAATACATCAGTAATAGAATCATTAATATGGCTTGCATCGTTAGAAAATGTATATCTTATAATGGGTAATCACGATTTAAGGCTTTTTAACTGGGCTTTTGATAAATCTTACAGTGGTAATAATTTTAAGAAAACTATTGAAGAAATAGAAAAAAAGAAAAGTGAAAAAGAAATTGAAAATATAAAAAAATCACTTAGAAAAATATCTAATAAAATTAAAGACTATATTTATTTTGAATTTAACGGGCAGAAATATTTTTTAAACCATGCAGGTATTGAATATATGGATAATCATTTTCCTGCATGCTTTTTAAACGGCAAAAAAACTTACGGTTATAAAGAAGATGATGATACTTATGAAAGCTATATACAGGTTGCAGATAAATGGCAGATAAATCACCCTGATATAATACAGATTTTTGGGCATAGAAACTGTTTTCCTGACAGGTTAGAAAATGGCATAAAAATTAATAATAATGCTTACTGCCTTGAATGTAATATAGAATATAGCGACCCCCTTGTTACTTTTTCTTTAAAAGATAAAAATGTAAGGCTTTATGATAACCCTGCAAAGAAAAACAAAAAAATTGAAAATAATTTAAAAGATATAATACAGGAAAAAGAATTTACTGAGCATAATATAAAATCTATAAACTTTACTAAAAATGTTTTCCATAAAAGGATATGGAATGATGTTACAGTTAAAGCCCGCGGCTTATATAAATATATAGACAGTAATGAAATCGCAGGCAGAGGATATATAAAGTTTTTTAATATTAATGAAAAAGAAGATACTAAAATAGAAAACTGGGCAAAAGATATAGAATATCCTGTTTATGTTTATAAAAAATATAATGGGTTTTTAGGCATTGTTTTTTATAATAAAACTACAAAAGATTTAGAGTATGCTACAAAATCAATAGCTTACGGGAAAAAGTACAACAGATATATAGAAGAATTATTAAGTAAAGAGCAGAAAGAATATATAAAAGAAATAAGCAGGAAATATAATGTAACATTTCTTTTTGAATGTATCCATTTAAAAGATAATGACCACCCTGTAAAAGCTGAAAAATCAGAAATAATTCTGCTTGATATTTTAGCAAATACAGAAGACTTAGTTTATAAAAATGAGCTTGCAGGAAATCTTTTTATTAGAAAAGAACTGCTTGATACAATCTATAATGAAGCTGACTTATTAAAAACTGCTGATTATTATAACAACAGTCTGGATGTAGATATTGAAGGTGTAGTTCTGCAGGATAAAAACAATAAAATGCTTAAAATAAAAACAATTTTTTATAAGGCAAAAAAATTAATAAGAGCTGTCAGCTATACTAATAATATTAAAGTGATAGAAACCCCCTATTACCCAGTAATAGCTAAAAGCCTTGCATTTTTAGCAGCAAAGGATTTAATAAGGAATAATAAACTTGATAAGTGGAACGATATTACATTAAATGATTTAAAAGAATATTATAAAACATTAAATTTATAATAGGAAATTTTTACCAGCATATAAAAGGAAAATATTTACACTTAAAATGATAAAAGAAATAAAATCATTAAAAAAACTGCATTTAAAAAATATAAATTGTTCTACAATACCAATAAAAAAAGAGCAGATAACAATATACTGGCAAAAAAAGAGCGGACATCCTGTCCGCTTGACACGAGAGCTCCATCTCCCAGGCGAGATTGTTTCTCTACCCACCTTTCTTATAGCAATACCTATGCCAAAAAATAAATATTTTAAGAATATAGATTATATTTTTATTTAGATTTTATTAGTTTAATATAGAGATAAGATTTCATAGATTCTTCGCTGACGCTCAGAATAGACAGTATTAGTTCTGCTTAATTGCTGCTATCTCATACTAAGCTTTTAGGTGAAGTATCTAAAATATCAATACCGCAGTAAATGCAAAATAGTATTTATATTACTCAAAATTCTTTTTAATGTTGCTTACACTATCACACCGCCGCAAAACTCAGGAAGTAATATTTCGTTATTTTATTACTTATGCTCCAATTCCTTAAACATTCGCTGTTTTTTCTACACAGCAACTGCAACTCGCTTCGCTCAAACAATCAGATTGCTAAGCGTTACAAAAAAACAGCTCATAAGAAATTAAGTCGCAAAGATAATAAAATAACATGGGGACATCTGTTAAATAAGGATATTTAAGACTAAAAACATTTTTATAAGTTAGAATTAGATTCTTCGCTGATGCTCAGAATAGACAATGTGCAGCTGCTGCAGCTAAGCAGAAAACCGCTGCCATTATGTCATACTGAGCCTTTAGGCGAAGTATCTGAAAGATAAGTTATAATTGAATTTTAATATATATTTTAAAAAGATAGATTCTTCGCTGACGCTCAGAATAGACAGTGGATTAGTGAATAAATCAAAAAGATAAAACCGTAAAAGGAGTAATTATTTTTCATTAATACTAGGCGGATTAAAAAAACAGCGAAAGGAAAATTACAGCAAGGTTTTAAGATTTTTGATTTAGACAAGGCGGATAGAAAATTTTACGAAAGGAGTTTATCTTTTTTAACATATAAAAAAATACGTACGTGTATTTTTTTATCATCGTATTTTCGGGGAAACCCCTCAATACTCACTAAAGAATATACATCCTGTATATTTTAGTAAATGACTGAGTAAAATTTTCTAACAACAAAGTATAGATAAATAGGAAAAAAGATTAAGCTGTAAAAGGTTTAAAGATTTTTGAGTAAATCTAGGCGGATATTTTTTTGACCGACGCGAGTTTACATTATGGTAAATGAGCAAGGCAAAAAAATACCAACAACGAGTTACTCAAAAAGATTAAGCCGTATAAGCATTATCCCTGCCACAATAACAATACCGCCTATAATTCTTTGTTTGCCGTATGATTCTTTTAGGAAGAAAATACCCATTAAAACACCAAATAATGAGCTTAACTGTCTTAGGGCTGAAGCATAAGATATCTGCATATCTATAAGAGCTAATCTGTATGTAACAGTGGAAGCAGCCATTGCAAAGCCGCCAAGGATAACTAATTTCCACTGGATAGGAACATGGATTTTTCTATGAAGTGTTACTGATTTTCTATGGCTGATAATTGTAAACATTACAGAATAAAATGACATAAAATCAGCCATAAGCATAATATATAAATGGGTATTAACTGAAGCTACCCCCATTTTATCTGCCATTGCACCAAAGGAGTATAAAAATGCTGCAAGAAAAGCTATTAATATACCATACATACCTGATTTATTACCCTTGCCTTTTGTTATATTCATTATATAACAGCCTGCAAGCACTAAAATTATGCCAAGAATACCAAATAATGTAACTCTTTCATCTAATATAAAATATGCCCAAATCATAATAAAAAATGGTGATGATGTAGTAATAGGATAAACCATAGATACATCGGCATATTTATAACTTACTGCTGTAAAATGCTGATAAAGAGCAAAAAAGAAAGATGAAAGCAGTGCATATATAAATGTTGGCTTATGAAAATAAAATGCATCTGGGTAGAACAAGACGGTATAACTTGTGATAAAAACTGCTGTAGCAACTTGAATATGGACATTATAAGCCACTTTATCATCGGAAGTTTTAACTAACAAATTCCATACTGCATGAAATACTGCGCTTACAACTATTAATGCAAATGCATAAGACATACATACATTTCCTTTATTTATAGCTGCTTACAGCATTAAACATTTGCATACAAATATGTAATGCTGCAAAAAACTAAAAATATATTTTTTTGACAATATCTAATTATACACCATTTTCAAATTATAATCAATCAAAACTATCCAATACTTCTCGCATTTTAGGGCTTATATATATATCGGTTAAGTCCATTTTTTTAATATTTTCAGCGATTACTGCTATTTTATAGTCATCAGCGGCTTTTCTATCAATAATAATGAGCGGATTGCCTTGAAAAGTGCACATTCCGCCCCTTGCCTCTGTTTTTTCGTATCTTACTTTAATACCTGCTTTTCGAGCAAGTTCTTCAAGCTCTAAAAGCAGGTCTTTTTTAGTATTTTTTGCCATATTATTTATTATATAATGGTGACATTTTTCTTAATTTTTCTACACTGTCTTTTAAAACTTCTACAGCTCTATCCACTTCTTCCATAGTGTTAAATCTGCCGAAGCTGAAACGAAGTGCTCCATGAATATCTACATCATCAACTTTGATTGCAGATAATACATGTGATGGGTTAGTAGATGCAGATGTGCATGCACTTCCTGCACTGCAGCATACTTCTCTTGCATATACCATTAATGCTTCGCCTTCAATATATCTAAAAACTATATCGCTTATAGACGGCACTCTTAATTCATGGTGACCATTTACATAAGTATCTGGTATTGTTTCTAATACTTTCTTTTCAAAAGTATCTCTTAATTTTTTAATATGCAGTATTTCTGTATCCTGCCTTTCCATAATCATTTCGCATGCTTTGCCAAGACCTATGATGTATGGAATATTTTCTGTACCTGCACGAAGTCCGCCTTCCTGCTGGCCGCCGTGTATTATAGGTTTTAATTTTTCCCTTAATTCTATATCTACATAAAGAACGCCTATTCCTTTAGGTGCATATATTTTGTGTCCTGAAAAGGTGAGTAAATCTACACCTAACTCATTAACATCTATATGCATTTTACCTACAGCCTGCACTGCATCTGTGTGGAATATAATACCTTTGCTGCTTGCAAGTGCAGCCATTTCTTTAATAGGCTCTATTGTGCCTATTTCATTATTAGCAAGCATACAGCTTACAAGTATAGTGTCATCTCTTAAAGCATTTTTATAATATTCCATATCTATTAAGCCGTATTTATCAACAGGAAGATATGTTACTTCAAAGCCTTCATAATTTTCTAAAAATTTAAAAGTTTCAAGCACTGCTTTATGTTCAATAGAAGAAGTGATTATATGTTTTCCTTTATGTTTATATGCTCTTGCTGTTGCGATAATAGCAAGGTTATCTGATTCTGAGCCGCTGGCAGTAAATACAATCTCATCTGGTGTTGCATTTATTAATTTTGCCACTGATTTTCTAGCCTGCTCTTCATAAGGGCGCACCTGCCTGCCTATTGAATGAATGCTGGATATATTACCATAGTATTCACTAAAAAAAGGCAGCATTTCCTTTACAACTTCAGGGTCAACTCTGGTTGTTGCACTGTTGTCAAAATAAATAGCCATATTATTCTCCCATAATCTGCCAAAAATAATATATTTAAGGCATACTAATATATTATTTTATATTATATATACATTATACTGTAAAATGAGCCACTGACTGCTTCATCATATCAGCAATTGTTATTTTTTCTAAATAATCATCACATGCTTTTTCAAGCCCTGCCCAAAGCCAGTTGACAGCACAAGATGAAAAATTACGGCAGTCCCCTTCAGCACCACAGTCTTCAGTTTTAAGTGGTCCGTCCATTGTATTAACTATTTCTTTTAAATTTATCTGACTTGGATTTCTGGCAAGCATATAACCGCCGCCAACACCGCGGGAACCTGTTATGATATTTACATGTTTTAATTTAGTGAAAATCTGCTCTAAATATTTTTTAGAAATGTCTTCAAACTCTAATATCTTTAATATGCTTACAGGGTGTTTATCTCCACCAAGCATACAAAGGGCATATATAGCTCTAATAGCATATCTGCTTTTAGTTGTAATTTTCATAAGCCACCTGCTATTTATTATCTTTTTTGATTGTCTGGATTTCTTTTTCCATTTCAACAATCCTGCTAGTAATACAGTTAAAAGCATTAGCCACTGGGTCAGGAAGCTCTGTATGGTTAAACATATCCTGCCTTTTGCTGTCCCCAGTAATTCTGCCTGGCACACCTACAACAGTAGCATCATCTGGCACTTCATGCAGCACAACAGAGTTTGCACCTATTCTAACTCTATCCCCTACCTTAAAAGGCCCTAACACTTTAGCGCCGGCACCAATAATAACATTATTTCCTATGGTTGGGTGGCGTTTTTCTTTTTTTAAGGAAACACCGCCTAATGTTACCCCATGGTATATAGTAACATCATCGCCTACTTCAGCAGTTTCACCGATTACTACACCCATGCCGTGGTCAATAAAAAAACGCCTGCCAATCTTAGCTGCAGGGTGTATTTCTACACCTGTAAAAAAACGGGCAAGCATAGCATTAAAACGAGCAAGTGATTTTAGTTTATGGCACCAAAGCCAGTGGGAAACTCTGTGCATAGTTAAAGCATGAAAACCAGAATAACATAAGAATACTTCTAAAGAATTCCTTGCAGCAGGGTCTCTATCTAAAACTGTCTTAATATCTTCATATAATGTTCTAAAAACTGCCATAAAATATACCGCTAAACTAGACTATTATTTTCTAAAAATAGGGCATAGCAGAAAACTATACCCTTATTTTGCACAATTAAATAACCTTAAAACTGCACTTGTTTTAAGTTATGATATATAATAACCATTACTAAAGTAATAAGTCAATATATAAATTAATGGGCAAGCCCATTTTTGTAAAATTACTGCTGAAAAGATTTCAATTAATCTTCTGGTGAGATAGCCTCAACTGGACATTCTTCAGCACAAGCACCGCAGTCAATGCAGATATCTGCATCTATCCATGCTTTGTCATTTTTTTCACTGATTGCACTAACTGGGCATACTTCCATGCAAGAAGTGCAAAAAGTGCAGATATCTTGGTTTACAACGTGAGCCATAGTAATCCTCCACTAAAATAATATTATGATATATGTATATGAATAGCTTAATTTGTCAAGTAAAAAGATAAGCAAAAGCACATTTTTAATGGAATGATAGATTTAAGCTGATATATCAATATTTATCTCTATAATGTTATACTGATAAAGTGGATAAATTTATATGCAGATGACACAGCAGGCAGATATTGTCTTCCTGAGAGAGCAAAAGCGAACGAAGGAACTTTTTTACTAATATATCATATATGTTTAAATATTTAAACTATTATAGGTTACTGTGATTTGTATATTTTTAGATTCTTCGCTGTGCTCAAAATAGACAAGATACAAAAGCTAAAAATATAAATTTTATTTCTATCTTTTTATACTGTCATACTGCCGCAAAACTCATAAACAAGTTTTCATTCTCTGCTATATATAGTTAAAAAATTATTAATATAGTTATATGTTTTATACAATTTAAAAAGATTTCCAGACTTATTTTATTATCTTTGTGACTTAATTGCGATATGACTTGTTTTTTATGGAATGGTTTGACAGCTGATTGTTTGAGCGAAAGCGAATGTTTTTTATGAGCGGTAGCGAGTTGCAGTGGCAATGGAGTAAAAAACAAGGAATGTTTATGCAATTGGAACAAAGGAATAAAATAAGGAAAAGTTTTGTATATGTGATGTGCGGCGGAAAGATTGTTTAAAGTGATGTAAAGATAAAGTTTATTAATATATTTATTTAACCTTACATTTTTAAATATATAGTTTTTATTCCTGTTTTTTAAATGTTGCTTATACTATCATACCGCCGCAAAACTCAGGAAGTAATATTTCGTTATTTTATTACTTATGCTCCAATTCCTTAAACATTCGCTGTTTTTTATCAGCCACTTTTTTTATTTCCTCCTTACTCAGTCGGGCGTAGTGTCCTCGTAAAAAACACTCGCACAGCAACTGCAACTTGCAATGCTTCAAACAATCAGATTGCTAAGCGTTCCAAAAAAACAGCTCATAAGAAATTAAGTCGCAAAGATAATAAAATAACATGGGGACATCTGTTAAATAAGGATATTATTTATAGACATATTTAATTAAATATTTTTTATTAAATAAAATTCATTTCTGCATTATATAAATTCAGATTCTTCGCTGACGCTCAGAATAGACAGTATTAGTTCAGTTAATTACTACTATATCATACTGAGCCTTTAGGCGAAGTATCTGAAATACAAATAATCACAGTAAATACAAAATAGTATTTATATTACTCAAAATTCTTTTAAATGTTGCTTATACTATCATACCGCCGCAAAACTCAGGAAGTAATATTTCGTTATTTTATTACTTATGCTCCAATTCCTTAAACATTCGCTTTTTTTTATAAATCCAGATTCTTCGCTTTGCTCAGAATTGACAGTGTGCGGTAATTGATGCATATTTATAAAACCACAGCTCTATGTCATACTGAGCCTGCAAGGCGAAGTATCTAAAATATCAATACCGCAGTAAATGCAAAATAGTAATTATATTACTCAAAATTCTTTTTAATGTTTCTTACACTATCATTCCGCCGCAAAACTCATAAAGTAATATTTCGTTATTTTATTACTTATGCTCCAATTCCTTAAACATTCGCTGTTTTTTATAAATCCAGATTCTTC
>CALVEY010000020.1 GCA_944326705.1 uncultured Mucispirillum sp. | reverse complement strand
TAGAAAATATAAAACACAAATTTTACTGTAAAATAATTACTTTTCTATGCAGTTTTAAAAAATGGGGTACCCCCAGGATTATAAAAAGATTGTATTATTTTAATATCCATTATATACTGTAATGTAGTGATAAAGATTACGCAGTATCCTGGAGGTAGTAGTATGTTTAATTTAAAAAGTGCATCAATATCAAAAAAAATGATAATAATTAATGCTCCAATAATTTTTATACTTGTTATTGCATTATTTATCATTATTAGTATCTATGCATCCAAAAGTGCAGAAAACAGTGCAAGACTTAGTATTGAACAGGCAGGATATTTGGTAGAAAGTTTATTTGATAATCTTCTTGGTCAGCTTAAAAAAAACAGTGAAAATTCTATGGGAGTATTTAAATATTTTCTAGAATCATATTATGGTAGTTATACAGAATTTGATATTCGTGGTAAAACTGAAAATGGTTATCCTGCATATTATTTATATGATAATTTAATTACTGGTGAAACTGATGTACTTGATAGATTTTCGCAGACAACAGGCGATATTGCTACTATTTTTGCAAGAGATGGGCAGGATTTTATCCGTGTTACAACATCATTAAAAGATGCTTCTGGAAAACGAGCTATCTGGACAAAACTTGACCATAATCACCCTGCATATAAACTAGTTTTAGAGGGTAAGATATATATAGGAAAAGCAACATTATTTGGTAATGATTATCTTACTTTTTATGACCCTGTCAAAGATGCCAATAATAATGTGACTGGTATATTATTTATAGGGTATAATTTAAAACCAGCTTATGAAGTATTAAAAGAAAGTGTTGGCAATATTAAAATAGGAACAAATGGGTATGTAATGGCTGTGGATAAGGCAAATGATGTATTTACTATTGGAAAACAGTTTACAGGAACCCCAAGCAGCCTGCCATTTGCTGATAAAATCAAAGAAAATAATATTTTCTTATATAACTATAATAATCATCAATTTATAGCTAAAGATATATATAATAAAGATTTAGGCTGGAACATTATAATCAGTGCATTAGAAGATGATTATATTAAAGATATTTTATTTTTACGCACTATTATGTTTACAGGTATTATTATTTTTATTTTAATACTCTTTATTACTGTAAATATAGTAATAAGAATGGCTGTTGTAATACCGCTTCATAAATTAACTACATCTATATTTAAATTTTTTGATTATATAAGTCATAAATCAGAAAATGAAGTTACAGTATATAAACCAAGTGGTAAAGATGAACTTATGGAAATATCTGATGCTATTAATGAGCAGATGAGAAAACTTCATGAGGGGTTAAAAGAAGATAATAATTTAATTGAAGAATCATTAAGAGTTTCTGCTCAGGTTAAGCAGGGATACTTAAATGTAGCAATAAATGCCTCTACTCAAAACCCAGCCTTAAACAGTTTAAAAGATAATATTAATGATACTTTTGCTAATTTAAGCTCAACTATGCAGAATATTTTAGCTGTTGTAGAAAAATATTCTGCCAATGATTTTAGAGATAGTATAGATGCGGGAACTTTAAATGGGGAATTATTAGCAGTTATCAATGGTATTAATTTAATGGGAAGCAGAATAAGGGAAATGCTGCATACATCTATGAATACTTGTGAAAACTTAATGGGTGCATCAAATGAATTAAAAAACCATGTAGATACACTGCAGTCTAGTGCTGAAACACAGTCTACTCACCTTGATAAAAATATTACTTCTTTAGAGCATTTAAATAAATCTATGGAGCTTGTAAATATTAGAGCAAAAGATGTGGTAGAACATTCTGAAGCTATAAGAAATATTATAGATGTAATACATGATGTTGCAGACCAGACTGACCTTTTAGCATTAAATGCAGCAATTGAAGCAGCGCGTGCTGGAGAACATGGAAGAGGCTTTGCTGTAGTAGCAGATGAAGTAAGGAAATTAGCAGAAAGAACTCAGAAAAATTTACAGGAAATTTCATCTAATACAAATGCGTTAGTTGATGCTATAAATGATATGGATTCTGCAATTACTGCTCAAACTGATGAAATGCAGGCAATGCATACATCTATTTTAGAGTTGCAGGCAGTGACAGAAAGTACATTAAATGTAGCAGTTTCTACAAAAGAAGTATCTGATAAAGTAAATCAAATATCAACTGATATAATGAATGATGCAAGTAGTAAAGAATTTTAATATATATTAATGAGGAATGTATGAAGAGAGTATTTCTAAGTTTATTCTTAGCAGCTGCAGTAATTTTTGCATTATCAGGCTGTAAAAATAATGAAGACCAAAATACTGCAGCTCAAAATGCAGTAAGCACTGCACAGCAGTCTAATAATAAGCAGCAAAATAGTAATCAAAATGAAAAATCACCAGAAATATCTAAAAACCCTAACCAGCAGGTAGATATTTCAAAAAGCAGTGTTGTTAAAAATAGTAATGATATATCTGTAAAAAATAAAACTTTATTAACTTACAGTGTTGAAAAACCAGCAAACAGTAATATATCATTACCATCATCTATGGTAAAAATTGTGTTTTCGTCAGATTCTGCAAACCCTGCTTTTAAAGAAGGTATAGCAGAAAATATAGAAAAATATATACAAATAGAGCCAAAGATAAAAGGTAAGTGGCAGTTAAAAAATAATAAATCTTTGTTATTTGCCCCACAGCAGGAGTGGACTGCAGATACAAAATATACAGTAACTATTGATAAAACAATTTTTAATGAGTATTATAAAGTTGCTAATAATACATTTTCTTTTAAAACAGACCCTTTTACATTTCAGATAAATTCGGAATATATCAATAATGACTTTGATAATGAAGAAAGAGAATATTCTCTGCATATTCTTTTTAACTATTTATTTGACCAAAAACAGTTTAAAAAAGAAGCGAAATTAACATTAGCAGGGCAGGAAATACCCTTTAAAGTTACATTTGATAAAAATGGTTATGGTGCTGTTGTAAAATCATCTAAATTTAAAATGTTTACAGATAATGATGTTGTTTTAAATTTTACACTTCCTAAAATTTCAAGTGCAGATGGCAGCAGAAAGCTGGAATATGAAATATATCATTCTTATGTAATAAATAAAATCCTTGAAAAAAAATCTTTCTTTGTAGATGATGTAAGGGCTTTTATTACAAATGATGAAAAAGGAAACCCAAGAAATGTGCTTGCTGTTACATTTTCTCTGCCTGTAAATATGACAGATTTAATACAAAACAGCGGACTTTTTTATAATAATGATGAAGTAGAAGCCTTTTTATATTCAGATGAAAATATTAAAAGCAAAGTGATAATGACACCAATCTATACAGGAAACAATGCTGATACAGTCCTTTCCTTTTATGTAGATGTTTACGGTGATAAAAAATATGATGAAGAAAAGAGCTTATATTTTATAATAAAAGATAAAATTAATTCTGTATCTGGCAAATCATTTGGTGATTATTATAAAGAAAGAATCACTTTCCGCACACTTCCGCAGGCAGTAAATATAATGCAGCAGGGCTCTCTCCTTTCTCTTAAAAGTCAGAAAATGGTTACATTTGAAACAAGAGGCTTAAATGCATTAAATGTAGAAGTTGGTAAAATTCTTCCAGAACAGGTACAGCATATTATTAACTTTACAAATAGTTCTGGTTTAGGCGATGTTACATTTAAAGATAGATATACAATGGATACATCAAACTTTGCTGAATATAAAAAAGCAAAACTTCCACTTGCTTCAAATGACAGAGTATTGCCAAGTTATGCAACTATCAATATAGAAGAATATCTTGGTGCAGAACCTGGGCTTTATTATGTAAAAGCTGAAGGATTAGACAGGTCAGGCAATAGAATTTATAAAAATACATATTACGATGATGACTATTATTATGATGAATATGAAGATGATTATTACAGCAGTTCCAGCAGCTATGTAGAAACATCAAGATTTATTCTTGTTACAGATATGTATATAATAGCAAAAGAAAACAAAAATAATCAGGTAGATGTTTTTGTTGCTTCCATATCAAAAGGTGAGCCTGTTAAAAATGCAAAAATAGAAGTAATAGCAAAAAACGGCCTTCCAATACTTTCTGGTCAGACAGACAGCAATGGTCATTTTAAATATGAAATTTCAGATGATGGAAATACTGGAAATACACCTATTGCAGTAACAGCTAAAAAAGATGATGATTTTACATATATTCCACTTACATACCAAAGGAATATCGAATATTCAAAATTTGATATTGGTGGCGAATATCTTAGCAGTGCAGATTCATTAAAAGCTATGATGTTTACAGACAGGGGTATATACAGACCTGGGGAAACTGTGCATATTGCTTCTATTATAAAAGATGCAGGCTGGCAGAAAGATTTATCAGGTATTCCTGTTGAAATAATTGTAAAATCTCCAAAAAATGAAGTGGTATTAAGTGAAAAATATTCTCTTGATAAGTCAGGATTTTTAGATTTAGATGTTGAAACTCAAAGCTATTTTACAACAGGCTATTATACAGCAGTTATTTATCTTTTAGATAATAAGGGAGATAGAGATACTTCTCTTGGCAGCCTGTCTTTTGAATTAAAAGAATTTGATACAGATACTATACGCGTAGATGTATCATTTAATGATAAAAATATAAAAGGCTGGGTTAAAGATGATAATATTACTGCAAAAATTAAAGCAGATAATATGTTTGGAACGCCAGCTGCTCAAAGGCGTGTAAAAGCTGATATAACATTTACACCATCAAGTTATTATTTCCCAGAGTTTAAAGGTTATAGATTTACAGACCCTTATGTAGAAAACGGCAGCTATATTCGTAAACCATATAAGCCAGAGCTTAATGAAAAGCAGACTGATAATAACGGTTATGTAGAATATGATTTATCAAACTTATTTAAAGATTTTGTAAAAGGAACATATCTTCTTGAATTCAGCGGCGAAGTTTTTGAAAAAGGCAGTGGCGATGGTGTTACTGGATATAAATATATAAAAGTATCGCCAGCTGATTATTTAGTAGGTTACTATACAGACAGTTCTCTTTATTATTTAGATTTAAATGAAAGTGCAAATGTAAATTTTATAGCAGTAGACAGCAATCTTAATAAAATTGCACTTGATAACTTAAAATACAGGTTATCACGAATAACTTATGTAAATCAGTATATTAAAGATAACAGTGGCAGATATAGATACAGCACAATTAAAAGATATAATGTTATAAACAGCGGCCCATTATCTATAAGTGATAAAGGCTCAAATATATTACTGCCTACATCTGTTAATGGTGATTTAGTATATGAAATAGTAGATAAAGATAATACTATCATAGGAAAAGTAGAGTATTTTGTATCAGGCAGTGAAAGTATAGATACATCACTTGCTAAAGAAGCAGAACTTGCTTTAAAACTTGATAAAGCTGAATATAAAGCAGGCGATACTATAAAAATGAATATTACTGCCCCTTATTCAGGTTACGGCTTAATCACTATTGAAAAAGAAAAAGTATATTCATATAAATGGTTTAAAGCAGATACAAATACTATAATAGAAACAATAAAAGTGCCAGAAGACTTAAAAGGCAATGGTTATATAAATGTAGCTTTTGTAAGGGATATTGCTTCAAAAGATATTTATTCTAAACCATTAAGTTATGCTGTAGCACCTTTTAGTATTGATAAATCAAAATATAAAATAAATATTAACCTTAAAACTCCAGAGGTTGTACTTCCTGGCAGCAGTGTAGATGTGGAATATTCTGCTGATAAGTCAGGGAAAATTATAGTTTATGGAGTAGATGAAGGTATATTGCAGGTGGCAGGTTATAAACTTCCTAACCCGCTTGATTTCTTTATGCAGAAAATTGCTTTATTAGTAACTACTAAGCAGACAGCAGACTTAATTCTGCCAGATTATAAAATATTAAGTGAGCTTTCAGGTATTGGCGGTGGTGAAAATGCAGTTATGGCAGATATGGTTGCAAAAAAACTTAATCCGTTTGCAAGAGTAGTGGAAAAACCTGTTGCTCACTGGTCACATATTATAGATGTAAAGAAAGGTGAAAAGAAAACTGAAACTATTCAAATACCAGAACATTTTAACGGCTCTATGAAAGTTATGGCTGTTGCAGTATCAGATGAAGCTGTTGGAAGCACAGAAACATCTTTTATTTCACGCGCACCTGTTGTTATGACACCTAATATGCCTTATGCAGCAGTATCTGGTGATAAATTTAAATTATCAGTAGGTATAACAAACTTAATAGATAGTAAAGATAATGCAACTATTACAGTAACAGCAAAACCTTCAAAACATTTATCAATTACTGGGGAAACAACAAAAACAGTATCTATAAAAAATGGCGGTGAAGCTCTGATTTTATTTGATGTGGAAGTGCTTGATGAGTTAGGCAGTGCAGAAATTGTACTTGAAGCAAAATCTAACTCTATAAAAGAAATTATAACATCAAAAATCACATCATCTATTCGTCCAGCAGTGCCTTATAGAACTAATATTCAAATAGGCTCTTTTACTGGTAAAAAATCATCTATTAAAGTTGATAATAGAGATATGTATGATTTTGCTGTTAAAAGAGAAGTTGCAGTATCTTCTAATCCATTAACAGCAGTATCTGGTATAGGTAACTATCTGCAAAATTATCCTTATGGCTGCACAGAGCAGATTACAAGTAAAATATATCCAGTAGTTATATTTGCTGCAACAAATAACACTATTAATACTAAAGAAGTGCAGGATGTATTTAATGCATATATTCGTGAGCTTACTAAACGCCAGAAAGGTGTAAATGGCTTTACATACTGGAGTGGCGGCAGTTATGTTTATAATCTGCCTGCAATATATGCAACTCAGCTTTTAATCGATGCAAGAGATTTAGGCTTTAATGTGCCAGAAAATTTATATAATAATGCGTTAGAATTTCTTAAAAATATTGCTTCCAGCAGGCCATACAGCCAGTATGAAGCAGATAATATTGCTTATGCTGTATATCTGCTTGCAAGAACAGGCACAGTAAATTCAAGAGCATTAAATGTGCTTGAAGAATACTGCTCTAAAAGCTATAAAAACTGGGAAAATTCACTTGTAGCTTCCTATATGGGTGCAGCATATATTCTTTATAAAAATGAAAGTAAAGGTTATGAGCTTTTACAGTCATCTAAACCATCATATATTAAATACTTATTCTATGGTGATTTTTATGATTCTCTTACAAATATATCAAGGTATATATATTTAACTGGCAGACATGCTCCAAAACTTGCAGAAGAATCAAAAGGATTTGTAAATAAAATTCTGCAGGATATAAATGATGGATATTATAATTCCTTCTCAAGTGCCTTTGCTCTTGCTGCCCTTTATGGAATAAGCACAGGCAAAGATATTACACCTTTATATGCAGATGCTGGCAAAGGTGTAACAGTAGATGAAAATAATAAAAATAAAGCTGTATTTTCTAAAGATATAAAAAATATTAATGTATCTTTTAATGAGGCTAATAAGTTAGGCTACTACTATTATGTTACAACAAGTGGATTTGATAAAAATATTCCTGCTCAAACATCAAATGGTATAGAGATTACAAAATCTTTCTATGATAAAAATGGTAATAAAATTACAGCAGGTAAACAGGGTGATGAAGTTACTGTTGCATTAAGAATTAAGCAGAAAGGTAATATGACAAGTAAAAGTGCCATAACTGCAATTACTGATTTAGTGCCAGGTGGAACAGAAATATTAACTCAATCTGGAGTAAATGTGCCAAGAGCTTATGAAAGCCATGAATTTAGGGAAGATAGAGCAATTATATATTTAAATATTCCTAAAGGGTATGATAATACAGTAACTTATAAAATAAAACTGTTATCATCAGGAACATTTACAGTTCCCCCTGCTTATGCAGAAAGCTTATATAACAGGGATATTAATGCTACAGGCAATTCATTTACTTTTATAATAAATGAAGCAGAATAAATATAATAAATTATATAATGCAGTTATCTTAATATCAGCCATACTGATTTTTACAGTGCTGGTATTAAAGATAACTGCTAAACCAATACTTGAAAATGTAAGCTTTTCAACAGCAATATATGATAAAGATAATAACTTAATGAGGCTTACATTAGCAAATGACGGTATATATAGAGTATATAAGCCGTTAAGTGAAATATCGCCTAAATTACTTGATGCAACACTTTTATATGAAGACAGGTGGTTTTATTATCATTTTGGAGTAAATCCTGTTGCATTATTTAGAGCATTTACTTCTCTTATTAAGCAGGATAATAGACCACTTGGCGCATCAACTATTACTATGCAGCTTGCACGACTTAAATATAATATAAACTCTAAAACAATCCCAGGTAAATTAAAGCAGATTTTTTATGCTGTTATATTAGAAATAAGGCATAATAAAAATGAAATTTTAGAAGCATATTTAAACCTTGCTCCTTATGGTCATAATATAGAAGGAGTAGAAGCTGCATCTTTAATATACTTTAATGTCAATGCTGAAGATATTACATTATTTGAAAGTATTACTTTAGCAGTTATACCGCAAAACCCGTCTAAAAGAGTGCCTACAAGTAAAATTGGAATGCAGCAGGGTATAGAAAGCAGAAAGCGAATTTTTCCAATATGGCTGAAATATCATCCAGAAGATATATCATTATCATCTCTTTTAGATATGGAAGTATCTGTCAGGCATCCAAAAAATCTTCCCTTTGCAGCACCTCATTTAACAGATTATTTATTAAGCCGAGGTATGAGAGGCAGTGTATATTCTACAATAGATATGCGTAAGCAAAGGCTTTTAGAAAATACTGTATCTGAATATATTATTAATAATAAAAGTAAAGGTATAAATAATGCTGCAGTTATGCTTTTAAATTATAAAACTATGGAAGTAGTATCTTATATAGGCTCTGCAGACTATTTTAACAGTGAAATATATGGGCAGGTAAATGGGGTAGAGGCTATGCGTTCCCCCGGCTCTGCATTAAAACCTTTTATTTTTGGATTAGCTATTGAACAGGGGCTTATTCACCCAAAATCTATGATGAAAGATGCTCCAAGGCAGTATGGTGCATATTCTCCAGAAAATGCAGACAGAGGTTTTATGGGGCCTTTATTTGCAAGAGATGCACTTATCCATTCAAGAAATATTCCAGCTATTGAGCTTTTAACAAAGCTTCCAAAATCATCTTTTTATGACTTTTTATATTATTCTGGAGTAGAGAATATGCAGCCTGAAGAATATTACGGCACAGCTCTTGCCATAGGCGGCTTTGAAGTTACTATGGAAAATGTTGTAAAAATGTATGCAGGACTTGCAAATCTGGGGGAAGAAAAATGTATAAATTATATGCAGGATTTAAAATGTGAAGAAGACAGTTACAGAATGTTTTCAAAAGAAGCTGCTTTTTTAACTGTTGATATGCTTTATTATAATCCAAAACCATCATCAATTTTTGATAATGATTATATAGCATGGAAAACAGGTACATCTTATGCTTTTAAAGATGCCTGGACTGCAGGTATTTTAGGTGATTATGTATTAGTTTGCTGGGTAGGAAATTTTGATGGCACAGGAAACCCTGCATTTCTAGGTAGAACTTCTGCAGGTACATTATTTTTTAATATTGCTTCAGCTTTAAAGTATAACGAAAATGTGGTATATGCTAAACAAAAGCCAGATGAAATACTTAATATTAAGGAAGTGGATATATGTGCTCCAACAGGTGATTTACCTAATAAATACTGTAAAAACCTTGAAAAAGGTTATTTTATCCCTGGTGTATCACCTATTAAAGTAACTGATGTTTTTAGAGCTGTTCCAATAGATAAAGAAACAGGTTTAAGAGCCTGTTATTATGATAAAGAAACTACTGAAATGAGAGTATATGAATTTTGGCCTACGGATATCAGTATGCTTTTTAAAAAATCTGGTATACAAAAGCTGCAGCCCCCTAAATTTATGCCTGGGTGCAAAATAAGTATAACATCAAATACAGGTAACCCGCCGCAGATTTTAAGCCCTGCAAGTATGTCCACATACAGTATATATAATGATAATAAAAAAGATATAGCGTTTGTAATATCTTCAGACAGTGATGCAGAAACCCTTTATTATTTTATAGATAATAGATTTGTTGGTTCATCTGATATTAATACTCCATTTTTTTGGAAACCTGTTCTTGGAAACCATAAATTAACAGTAACAGATAATTTAGGCAGGTCATCTACAGTTAACTTTAAAGTTACACTATTATATAATTAATTATAATATAACATTATCAAAAATTGTTATAATATTTTAAAATAATTATTTATATATGTAAACTATGTTTTATTTTATACAAATTTTATCCTTTTTTTAAAAATAAATAAAAAGTGTATATTAATCATTTTAATTAAGTATCTAAAGCATAATAATAGTCTTTAGTTCATAAAAATTATCTTTATATACAATAAGTTATTCTGTGTCTTTCTGTAATATGTGGTTTTATTATAATTGTGTTATAATTTAATAAAAAATACTTGCTTATTTCTAAAAAGTAATATAAAATAAACACTGTTAGAAAATTGTGTAAGTGAGGTTCTATTATGATATCTACCACAGTTATAATTATTGGTGGCGGTGCAACAGGCAGCGGTGTTCTGCGGGATTTAAGTATGCGTGGTATACCTGCAATAATGCTTGAGCAGGGCGGCTTAGCATATGGCACAAGCTCGCGTTTTCACGGTTTGCTGCACAGTGGTGCTAGATATGCTGTTAACGACAATGAATCAGCAAAGGAATGTATTGAAGAAAATATGATTCTTCGTAAGATTGGTAAGCATTGTGTTGAATTAACGGAAGGCTTTTTTGTGCAGACACCAGAAGATGATAAAGACTTTGCTCCAAAATGGCTGGAAGGCTGCAAAACAGCTGGTATTAAAACTGAAGAGATTTCATTAGAAGAAGCTTTTAAGTTAGAACCAAATCTTTCAAGAGATATATCCAAAGTTTATAAAGTGCCAGATTCTTGTATAGATGGTTTTCGCCTTGTATGGCAAAATGCTATGAGTGCAAGAAAATATGGCGGCGAGTTATATACATATCATAAAGTTATCGACATAATTACAGAAAGCGGCAAAGTAAAAGGTGTTAAAGCCTTAAATAAAGTTACAAATGAAATAGTTGAGTTTGGCTGTGATTATATAGTTAATGCTTCAGGCTCATGGGCAGGTGAGATGGTTGCTCTTTCAGGACTTGCTCCACTGCCTATTTCTCCAGACAGAGGCACATTAATTGTATTTAACCACAGGTTTACATCAAGAGTAATTAACAGGCTGCATAAAAGCTCAGATGGCGATATTTTTGTGCCACATGGCTCTGTTACTATTTTAGGAACTACTTCTGCCGAAGCCGATACTCCAGATGATAAAACACCTACAAGTCAGGAAGTAAAAAAACTTTTAGATATAGGCAGAGTTGTTTTCCCTTATGTAGATGATTACAGAATACTTCGTGCTTTTGCAGGAACTCGTCCACTTTATGGTGCAAAAGGGTCTGGCAGGTCTGCAAGCCGTAACTTTAATATTGTAAACCATACAGAAGAAGGTCTTTCTGGTTTTGTTTCAATATTTGGTGGTAAACTTACAACATACAGACTTATGGCTGAAAAAGTAAGTGATGTGGTTGCTGGTATGGCGGGTGTTACTGCAAAATGCCGCACAGCAGATGAACCAATTATTCCAGATGTATCAGAACAAACTGTTAGTAAAGCAAAAAAATATTTCCCACAAGGTGCAGTTAATATTGTTGCAGACAGAATTGGGGCAGATTTTGATAAAGTGCTTGATAATATAGAAAAAAGCAATGAGAAAAATGAGCTTGTCTGCGAATGTGAAATGGTTACTTTATCAGAAATCAAATATGTTGCTCAAGATAGTGCATCATATTACTTAAATGATATCAGGCTTAGAACAAGGCTTGGTATGGGAACTTGTCAGGGAACTTTCTGCTCTTTAAGGGCAATAGCTGCATTAGAAAATGAAAATATAGAAATGAAGCTAAAACCTTCAGATAATATTAAAAACTTTTTACAAGAAAGGTGGAATGGGCTTCGTCCTGCATTATGGGGCGGTCAGTTAAGAGAGGCTGAACTTACAAGAGCGATTTATCTTTCTACACTTAATTTTGATGGAGAAGGTTATGAGGCATAGTGATGTATTAGTTGTTGGAGCAGGAATGGCAGGGCTTATGGCTGCTATTACAGCTGCTAAATCTGGAGCGTCTGTCAGCGTATTATCTGAAGGTGCTGGGGTTATTTCAATAGGAAGTGGTGCTGTTGATTTCTTAGGATATGTTAATGGTAAAAAAATAACAGATAACCCATTTAATCATTTATCAGAGCTTAGCAAAGAGCATCCATATAATATTATTGGTGCAGAAAATATAAAAAATGCTTTTGCAAGTCTTATAGAAATATCTAATGCTAATGGATATGAAATAAAAATGAACGAAGAAGGGCTTAATCAAACTGCAGTTTCTATTGCAGGAACAACAAAGCCTACTTATATATGCAGTGAATCAAATAATGCATCAAGAATATTAAAAGCTAAGAAAATACTTTTTGCAGGAGTTGAATATTTAAAAGATGCTCAGCCTGCACTAGCTGTAAAACAGGCTAAGCAGTATAAAGTATTTGCTGATGCAGAAATTAATTCAGTTATACTAAAATCTCCATTTGGTAAAACTCATAGAGTGCTTAACTGCCTTGATTTAGCACGCTATGTAGATAAAGAAGAAGGGTTTAACTGGCTTAAAGGTGAGCTTACAAAAGCTGCTGCTGGTTATGATGCAGTAATTATTCCACCAATATGCGGCACAGTAAACTATACTAAAAACTTTAAAGAGCTGCAAAACCTTGGCTTTATTTTAGTGGAAGCAGTATCTATTCCACCAGGTGTAGGCGGTTACAGGTTGAGAAATGCTTTAATTAATGAAGCAAAAAAATTAAAAGTAAAATTTATTGAAAACTGTAATGTTCAAAGAGCAGTTATAGAAAATGGTAAGTGTAAAAGTGTCATAGCATTACATAATAATATAGCTGGTGCTTTGGAAACAGAATATACTGCAGATAAATTTATTATAGCAACAGGCGGTGTGATAGGCGGCGGTATTTTATCTACCCCAGATAAAGTATATGAAACAATCTTTAATATAGCAGTAGATTCGCCAGCTTCTGTTGAAGAAAGGTCAGATAAAAATGTTTTTGGCAGCCATCTTTTTACAAAATTTGGTGTGAAAGTAAACAACAGACTGCAGGCCTTAGATAGTAAAGGCAGTCCTTTATATGATAATGTATTTTTTGCAGGAAATACTTTAGCAGATTATGATTTTCCAACTGAGAAATCAGGTTATGGAGTAGCCTGCTCAACAGGTTATACTGCAGCATTATCAGCATTAGCAAGTAAATAAAAAGGAGAAGTTACTATGTCATCAGAACATATAAATCCTGATAAATGTATAGCATGTACAATATGCCAGGTTCACTGTCCTGTAGCGAAAGTTACACCTAACTTTTTAGGACCAAGGTTAATAGGCCCGGCTTATGAAAGATTTAGACTTTTAGATGTTGCAGAAGAAGAATCGCTGCACTACTGCGCAAACTGTAAAAACTGTGATATAGCCTGCCCACAAGGTGTTGCTATTTCTACACTTAATATGGTTGCAAGGTGCGAATATACAGAGAAAAATGGCGGTAAACTTCGTGACTGGGTATTAAGCCATGGTGGTTTTTTAGCCGATGTATTTAAATATATTCCTACATGGATGAAAAACTTTGGCATGCATAACCCTGTTACAAGAACTTTACTTGATGCAATAGGTATTTCTAAAAAAGCACCAGTACCAAAATTTGATAAACATTTCAGGCTCGTTTATAAAAAATTAAAACAGCCAAAATTAGATAAAAAAATAGTATATTTTCCAGGCTGCTATGTTGATGATTATGATTACTCTATTGGTGTAGATATGATTTGGATATTTAACCAGGCAGGGTATGAAGTGATTGTTCCAGAGCAGTTTGCATGCTGCGGTCTGCCGCTTGTATCTAATGGATTTATGAAAGATGCAGAAAAAAATGCAGCAAAAAATGTGGCAGTTATTAAAGAATACCAGGAAAAAGGTATTCCTGTTGTTACAGGCTGCCCAAGCTGTGCATTAATGTTTAAAAAAGATGTGCCGGAAATGTTTCCAGATATTGTTTACGACAGCTATAAAGGCGGCGTGATGGATGCTCAGGAATTTCTTATGGGCTGTGTTGAACGCGGTGAATTAAGTTTTGCTGGTAAAACTTCTGAAAAATCAATTATATACCATTCCCCATGCCATTTAAGAGCTCAAGGTATAGGGCTGCCAAGTATAGATTTAATTGAAAAACTTACAGGCAGCAAAGTCCAAAATGCTCAGGCAGGATGCTGTGGTATTTCTGGAAGTTATGGATTTAAAAAAGAAAAATATCAAATAAGCCTTGAAGTAGGTAAAGAGCTTTTTGATACAATTAAAAACAGTAACTGTGAAATAGTAACAACTGAATGCGGCACATGTCAGGCACAGATTAAACATGGAACAGGTCAGAAAGCATATCATCCTGTTACTGTTATTAGAAAATTAGTAGAAAATAAATAAAGTAATTTATTGTATATCATTTAATATGAAGGAGCAGTTATAGAGTAAGATGTAATCAATACATAAAAATAAATTGAGGAGGTTCTCATGAGTAGTGTTATGGTTACTATTATCTATGCTTTTTGCGGCGGTATATTTGGTGCAAGCATAGGTGCATTATGGGCATTCATTTTATGTACAATTATTGCAGTAATGGGTGCATTAGTAGTATTAGCAGGCGGCTCAGATTTTATTTTAATGCAGGTAGCATTAGGGCCAATATTTGGACCTGCGGCTGGCGGTTTCTTATCAGGTGTAGTTGCTGCCACTTATTCTCATGGTGTTAAAAAAAATCACCCAACTAACAACGCTAAGGATATAGTTACTCCACTTATGGGAACTTCCTGGGATGTTTTATTTATTGGCGGTATTACTGCTGTTATTTCTTTCTATTTTGCAATGTTATTATCTAAAATACCTTTTATTCAGTTAGGTGATACAGGTGCAATTTCTATTGTTATTTTATCACTGCTTTCTCGCGTGTTATTTTTAAAAGAAAGCATTTTTGGCAACAAAGAATCTATCCAAAAACATGGTATATTTGGAACAAACCACTACGAATTATCATGGTGCGGATATATGACACCAAAACCACTTCTTATGATGATTGGTATATCTATGGGTGGTGTTTCTGCAGCAATTGCAGCAGGTACATTATCAGTTCTTCGTCCACTAGTTGAAAGCGGTCAAATTCATGCAAGCCTTGCATGGACAGTTCCACTGTTTTTCACATGGGGTATATCTGGTATTATGCTTACAATGATGGCTTTAGGTCAGGGAGCAACAGGAAAAGTACCTGTTACACATGCTATAAGCCTTGTTGGTGCATTAATGTTTTTACATACTGAGCCATACGTTGGAGCAAATACTGCAATACTTTTTGGTATATTAGGCGGTATTATGGGTATGGCAGTGCAGGAATTTGGTGCAAGAGTTTTCTGGAACCATGGTGGGAACCACATCGACCCTCCTGCATTTTCTATCGCAGTAAATACTTTGTTTATTAATATATTATTTTACTACATAATCTAACATTAAGGAGGCACAAGTTTATGGGAAAATATGTTTTAGCATTAGACCAAGGCACTACAAGTTCAAGGGCTATATTATTTGACAGAGAAAGTAATATAGTGCAGATAGCTCAGCAGGAATTTTCTCAAATTTTTCCACAGGATGGCTGGGTAGAGCATAACCCAAATGAAATATTTGATACTCAATCATCAGTTGTGAGAGAATGTGTAAAAAATGCAGGCATATCATCTAAAGAAATTGTTGCAATAGGTATCACAAACCAAAGGGAAACAACTGTTGTATGGAATAAAAAAACTGGCGCTCCAATATATAATGCTATTGTGTGGCAGGATAGGAGAACATCAGCATACTGCGATAAATTAAAAGCAGAAGGCAAAACTGATTTAATCAGAGAAAAAACAGGTCTTATTTTAGATTCATATTTTTCAGGCACAAAAATCAAATGGATACTTGATAATGTGAAAGGTGCAAGAGAATTAGCTGAAAAAGGCGATTTATTATTTGGCAATATAGATACATGGCTTATATGGAATTTTACAAAAGGCTCAGTTCACACAACAGACCCATCAAATGCCAGCAGAACATTACTTTTTAATATTAATACTGGTATGTGGGATAAAGATTTATTAGAGCTTTTTGATATTCCAGAATCACTTTTACCAAAAGTTATGCCGTCTTCTGGTGTAATGGGTGAAATGCACCCAGAATTTTTAGGTGCACCAATACCAATAGCAGGGGATGCTGGTGACCAGCAGGCTGCAACTTATGGTAATGCCTGCACTAAAGAAGGTATGGCAAAAAATACATACGGCACAGGCTGCTTCCTGCTTATGAATACTGGTAAAATGCATAAATTAAGTGCAAATAATCTTCTTACAACAGTAGCATGGGATTCTGGCAAAGGGCTTCACTATGCTTTTGAAGGTTCTGTTTATATAGGCGGTGCAGTTGTTCAGTGGCTTAGAGATGGACTGCAGATTATTAAAAATACATCAGATACAGAAGCACTTGGCAAATCTGTTCCTGATAATGGGGGCGTATATATAGTGCCAGCATTTACAGGTCTTGGTGCTCCATACTGGGACCCTTATGCAAGGGGTACAATAGTTGGTATTACAAGAGGAACAACTAAAGCTCATATTGCCCGTGCTGGTTTAGAATCTATTGCTTATCAGTCATTAGATATAGTTCGCTGTATGGAAAAAGATGCTGGTATGAAAATGAACACATTAAGAGTAGATGGTGGTGCAAGCCGTAACAATATGCTTATGCAGTGCCAGGCAGATATGCTTAATGTAGTAGTTGAACGCCCAGTTATCACAGAAACAACAGCATTAGGGGCTGCATACCTTGCTGGTTTAGCAGTTAATTTCTGGAGCAGTGAAGAAGAAGTGCGCTCTATGTGGAAATTAGACAGATGCTTTGAACCTCAAATGTCGCAGGAACGCAGAGAAAAACAACTTTATGAATGGCATAAAGCTGTTAAACGCGCTCAAAGCTGGGTAGAAGAATAAGATAAAAAATTCATATAATTATAAAAAGTCCCGCTTATAATATATAAGCGGGGCATAATTTTAAACAATAATATTATTATAAGCTGCTAATATTTGTAAATATTTTTTATGCTGAATAATATATTAGTGTAAGTAATTTATTATTGATTTTGTATCTAAGTTAGATTAATCAACTATATTATTTTATAACACCGCATGCAACTCTAGCACCACCACCGCCTAATGCATTAGGAACGTCATGGTGATTATCTCCGCCAATATGTATCATAAGAGAATGATTTTTAACTTCTTTTAATGATTTAAGTTTTGGAGCTAAAACAGGGTTAGATGTCATACCTTTACTGTCAAAATATAATGCTGGTAAATCCCCTTTATGACCATTATTATCCCAAGGGAATGAGTGTTTATTTGTTTTAGCTGGGTCCCAGTGGCCACCAGCTTTCATACCTAATACACCTTTTTCATCAGGCCCGCAGTCTGGATTTACATGGATATGGAATCCGTGAAGTCCTTCGCTAATGTTTCCTTTAATAAATGGAGTAAAAACAAGCCCGTAAGGTGATTCTGTAATAACAATATCACCTATATATTTATTTTTTTTCTTATCAAGCAGTTCCATTTTCACTATAATCTTATTTTTCTCTTTTCTTGGGTCATAAATACCATCTTTTGCATCTGCTGCAAATGCTGTCATTGAAAATGCTGATAGCAGCATTACTGAAAGAATTATTTTTTTCATATTAACCTCCTAAATTAAGTAATAATAACTAATATCAATAATAAAGTCAATAAAAATATTATATATGTAAAAATATATATTTAGTATTTAAAAAAATAATTTTTTGTTGTATATATGAATAAAAAAACAGGGAGTAACAAATATGAAAAAAATAGGTATTATGACAAGCGGTGGTGACAGCCCTGGTATGAATGGTGCTATTAGAGCAGCAGTTAGAGCGGCTTTAAACTGTGGTATGACACCTTATGGTATATTATCAGGCTATAAGGGAATGATAGAAGGCAGCATTTTTGAATTAAAACATTCTGATGTATCAAATATTATAGGCAGAGGTGGCACTATACTGCAGACTGCTAGAAGTCAGGAATTTAGAACAGAAGAAGGTCAGAAAAAAGCTGTTGCAAATTTAGAAAAATTCGGCATTGAAGGCTTAGTTGTTATTGGCGGCGATGGTTCATTAAGCGGTGCAAAAGTTCTTGATGAAAAATTTGGAATAAAGTCTGTAGGTATACCTGGTTCTATTGATAACGATATTTATGGCACAGATGTATCATTAGGAGTAGATACTGCATTAAATGTTATAATGGATTCTGTAGATATGATAAATAATACAGCAAGCTCCCATGGTAGAACATTTGTAATAGAAGTAATGGGCAGACACTGTGGTTATCTTGCTGTTATGGCAGGTATTGCAACTGGTGCTGATGCAGTAATTATTCCAGAAGTTAAGCCTGATTTAGACGGAATTGCAGAAAAATTCAAAAAAAGAGCCCTTGACGGTAAAACAAGAAATATTTTAATAGTTGCAGAAGGTGCAGGCTCGGCGTATGAATTTGGCAAAAAACTGCAGGAAGCAGGTACATTCGATGCAAGAATAACAGTTTTAGGTCATGTTCAGCGTGGCGGATTTCCATCATATTTTGATAGAGTGCTGGGCTCTCGTATGGGTGTAGCAGCTATTGAAGGTCTTAAAAGCGGCAAAACTGCAGTTATGACAGGGCTGCAGGGTAACAAAATAGAATTTGTGCCTTATGAAGAAGTATTTTCTAAAAAGCATGAATTAAATAATAACATAATTAAACTGCTTGATATTTTAGCATAAAAAATCCCCTGTCATTATACGGCAGGGGATTAATTATATTAATTTTAATATAATATTAATTATTTTCTTCAGATTTGTTTTCTTCTGCTTCTTCTGGAGTATCTTCTATTTCAACAAATTTTACTCTATTGCGGACAATATCAGTTAAAGCTTTAGATGTAACTTTTTCCCCTGGTTTTAAATCAGATAAAACAGTAGTTTCATCAGGGTTGTTTAACTCTCTAGCGCGAAGTGCTGCTAAATGGACAAGTTTAAATCTACTATCCACATTTTTTTGGTTAATAACTCTTTCAATGTCTAAAAATGCCATTATATTCTCCTTATTATATATTCATAAATTCGTTTACATTATTATACTGGTTAGTTCTAAGTTTTTCTGCTAAATAGATTGTTTCTAACTGTTTAAAAGCTTCATCACTTGCATCATTAATTATTAAATAATCATATTTTTTAAAATATTCAACTTCTTTTTTTGCATTTTCCAATCTTAATGCAATATTTTCTGCTTTATCGGTGCCTCTGTTTTCAAGTCTTGATTTAAGTTCTGCAAGGCTGGGGGCAGCAATAAATATAAAAGTAGCAATATTATCAAGCTTTTCTTTTAACTGCATTGCTCCCTGTGGGTCAATATCTAAAAATATATCAATACCATCATTTAAAGCGTTATTTATCTGCTGTTTAGATGTGCCGTAATAATTACCATGCACTTCTGCCCATTCTAAAAAGTCATTGTTATCTATCATTTTTTTAAAGGTATCTTTATCTATGAAAAAATATTCTCTGCCATCTACTTCATTTCCTCTAGGTGCTCTTGTAGTATATGATATAGAATATTTTACAGCAGGGTATTTATTTATAAGCATAGAGCATAATGTAGATTTACCTGCACCACTTGGTGCTGAAATTATATATAACCTGCCTTTATTCATAAAACCTCCAAAATATGTAGGCTTATTTAATTATAAAACAAATAATTAGTCAATATTTAAATTAATAATTTATAGAACAGGTTGTATAATTTTGTTGGTGTCATTATGCAGTATATTATATTCACTGCCATATATTTCTTTTAACAGGCTGTTTGTAATAATATCATCAGTTTTTCCGCTTGCAAGTATCTCGCCGTTTTTTATAACAAGGGTATTTTCTGCAAACCATAAAAGATGGTTAGGGTCATGACTGCATGCAATTATAAGTTTACCAGTTGATGAAAGTTTTTTTAGTATTTTCCATATACTTATCTGGTTATTAAAATCTAGAGCACTTGTAGGCTCATCAAGTATCATAACAGGAGCATTTTGAGCAATAGAGCGTGCAATTAGTGTAAGCTGTCTTTGACCGCCGCTTAATGCTGTAACAGGTTTATCTGCAATATCAGCAATATCTACTAATTCTATTGCTTTTTCTGCTTCATTATAATCTTCTTTTTTTAATCCAAATATGCCTCCCATATGGGGCGACCTGCCCATTAAAACAATTTCTCTTACAGTAAAAGGAAAGGGCGGTTTATGTTCCTGTGGTACATAAGATATTAGTTTTGCCAGCTTTGGTGTATTTAATTTTTTATAATCTATATTATTGATTTTAATCTGGCCCCCTGCATACTTTAAAAGCCCTAATATACATTTGAAAAAAGTAGTTTTTCCGCTGCCGTTTGGTCCCATCAAACCCCACAGGCTGCCACTTTCTGCACTAAATGATATATTTTTTAAAATATGATTATCCCCATAATAAAAGTTTAAGTTCTTAATTTCAAGCATATATCACCTAATTAAACAGCCTGCCGCTTTTAGCACGGAGTATCCATATTAAAAATGGTGCACCTATTATCGATGTAATAATTCCAATAGGTATTTCTCCAGCAGTTAATGTTCTTGCAATAGTATCGCATATTAATAGATATACTGCACCGCCAAGACTTGCAATAGGTATAACATATCTGTTATCTGGTCCTGTTAAAAGCCTTGCAGCATGGGGCATCATTAATCCAACCCATGCAATAATACCAACGCTTGATACACATACTGATGTCATTAATGTGGCTGTTATTATAAATATAGTTTTATAAGTATCAGGATTTATTCCTAAAGTTTTTGCATCTTCATCACCAATAGATAACAGGTTTAATTTCCATGCAAAAATCCATGATATTATAAAGCATATCAATATAACAAAAGCGTTTACATATATATCACTCCATGAAGCATGATATAATCCGCCCATCATCCAGAAAGTTATTTCTCTAAGCTGCGTATCTTCTGATAAGTATTTCATAATGGATACAAGTGCTGAAAAAATAGAGCCAATAATTACACCAGAAAGCACAAGCCCAACAGTATTTATTTCCCCTTTCTGCCTTGCAAGCATATATGAAGAAAGCACAGCAAATAATGCAAATATAAATGCGCTTATTTGAACAGGGAGAAAAAGGGCAGGAAATAGGATTGCAAGAGCTGCACCAAAGCTTGCACCACTTGAAGCGCCCAGTATAAAAGGTTCTACAAGCGGGTTTCTAAAACAGCCTTGATATAAAGCACCTGCTGTAGAAAGCGCAACACCTGCAAGTATTGCCATAATAACTCGCGGCATGCGCATATTCCATACTATAGCCATATCTCTTTTTGATATTTCTTCAAAGCTAAATCCTGTAAGTTTAAATAAAATAATATTTAATACAGTTTTTGGAGAAAGCTCAGAATTTCCAGAAATAATAGCAAAAAGTATTGCACAAAATAGTATTACTATAAGCAGTAAAATAATAATTTTTCTTTTATCACCTAATATATTAGAAATCATTTTCTACTGTCCAGTCAAGCAGCTGTTCACTGCGTAATGCTTTTGCTGTTTTATTATCAACATTATATACTTTTTTATAAAAATCCAGTGCAAACTGATGCACTTTAATATCTTTAAATAGTTCAGGGTAAGATGCTTTTGCAATAATTAATATATCAAGTGGATATTCAACCCTGCGGGAGCAGTTCATAGGAGTCCATGGTAGTGCATATACTCGTTTATTCTGCACAGCTTTTAACTGGTTTAAGTTTTGATAATAAGGGGCTTTTAATAATTCATCTGCTGGGTGGTATCCGTTTTGTGTTGGCAGAAGTATAACATCAGGGTCTATTGCATAAACCTGCTCGCCGCTTAATATAATATTATTTCCTTTGCTACGATATGCATTTTTTGCATTAACAATATTTTCTATAATATATGATTCTGGAGTAGTTATGCCAGAAACCATACCAGAGCCGCCTTGTTTTCTTGCTGCTGAATTTAAGCCGAAATATAATACATTTGGTTTGTCTTTTATATTTTTAGTTCTATTTCTTACCATTATTTCTGTTTCATTTAGATATTCATAAAGTTTTAATGCTTTATCACGCTGTTTAAATATATCCCCTAAAACACGCATTTCTTCTTTCATAGATGAAAGCTCTGCTTTACCATAATAAGTTGGAGAAAACAATACAACTAATGGAATATCTAATGATTCTATCATATTAATTGCTTTTTCAAGCTGAGCAGGGTCGCCGCCTCTAAAATAAGAGCCTCCTGATACTGTGCAGTCGCCAACTCTTAATATTACTAACTGAGGGTCTGCTTTTGCAAGTGTTTCATAATTTAATATATCACCCTGTGGAGAATTAAAGCAAGGTATATCATTAAGCCATGGGTGCAGATATTTCATTGTATTTACACCTTTAGCTGTATATTTTTTGCCATCTGTTGTTTCATAAGTATATTTATAATCACGCTTCATGCTCCATGAGCCTATGGCAGTAACTTTATTTATCACTCCAAGGTGAGTCATAACTCCTTCAATAAATCCGTCATCTATTGTGGCAACCCTTTCTAAATTTTCAGGTATATTTACTTGTTTGCCACGCATATCTGTTACAGTATATGCAAAACTCTGCACAGATGAGAATATAAATAATATAATAAACAGCTTTTTCATAACTAACCTTTACATGAATTACATATATATTTGCCATTAATAAAAGATACGGCATTTTCTGCAGTTTTTTCACCGCATTCTGCGCATATATATGAATTAAATATTTTTGCTTTTTCAGGAAAATCCATTTTTACTTCTTTAATAGTAAAAAGTTTTTCTTCATCAGTTGATAATATATATTTCATTCTTTCTTCTTTTGTATCAAAATTTTGCATATCATTTAATACAAACCTGGCTTTTTTCCCGTTTTTGCGGTTAAAAATATTAAAAGCCTGTTTACCTGTATATAAAATACGCATAGCACCTGTTCCAACAGTTGCTTTTAAAATAACCTGCACAGCATCTACTCCACATGCATCAGTTTCTGCAATACATACTATATCTTCATCATCAATATTATCTTTTATATCAAGATGTTTTAATGCAAGCAGGCTTACTTTATAACCAATAGCAAGCCCAGGACATTTATGCCCATGAAATTCTGCTGCTTTTTCCCATAATTGACAACTCATATTTCACCTCGTAACACGATATATTATGTATGTGCTACTATATAATGTTTTTTATAACAATGTCAATAATAAGTTATTTTGAAATTTTAGTTGTAAATAGTAAATAATAATGTATAATACCTGCAGTTTATTTAAGTATATACATATTATTTATAGTTTGTATAATATTATGCAGCATAATATAAAAGAGAAAATATATTATTTTTTGTTAATATTAAAGTAGTAAGTTATTATAGTTTTTAGTTGATAATAAGTGAATGATAATGTATTATATTAAAAATGAAAGGTGGTATTAATGAGTTCATTTTTTAATAATCCTGCATCTTCCTTACTTGGTATAGATGATATCATGAAACAGGATAAAAAGGAATCTAGTGTAAATATAGAGAATAATATAGTTGAAAATACAGCCGTAAATGATAATAATTTATCAAAACAGGAAAGGCTTGATAGATTAAAAGCAAGTTTTGCTGAATGTAATAAATGCGGTCTTGCTTCTACTAGAACAAATATTGTATTTGGTTCTGGTAATGCTGAGACAAGATTAATGTTTATAGGGGAAGGTCCTGGGGCAGATGAAGATGCTCAAGGGCTTCCATTTGTTGGCAGAAGCGGCCAGCTTTTAACTAAAATGATTAATGCTATGGGACTTTCAAGGCAGCAGGTGTATATTGCTAATATTGTTAAATGCAGACCGCCTGCAAACCGTGACCCTTTAATGGAAGAAGCTCAGGCATGTATTGGATATTTAAGAAGCCAGATACAAATAATTAATCCAGAAATTATTGTATGTCTTGGTTCTATATCTCTTAATTTTTTACTCCAGCCAGAAGGGAAGGTAAAACTTGGAATCAGCAAGCTGCGTGGCACATGGCAGGATTTTTATGGGTATAAAGTTCTTCCAACTTTCCATCCAGCATATCTTTTACGAAACCCCTCTAAAAAGCGTGAAGCATGGCAGGATTTGCAGGTTGTTATGAAAGAATTAGGCTTAGAGGTGCCAAAGTCAAGTGAATAAGTTTAAAATATTTTTAATATTACTTTTTGTTTTAACTGCTGGCACTGTTTTTGCTGTTGAAATAGAAACAGTTGGCGAAGCAGTAATTGTAAAAGATGATAAAGCATCAGCTAAAGCTATGGCTTTATCAAGAGCTAAATGGACTGCTGTAGAAACAGTAAGCCCTGCAAAAATTAAGATAGATACAATCATTAATAATGCAGAGCTTGCAGATGAAGCTGTTAAAACAGAGCTTTCTGCAACTATAAAATCATACAGTATAATAGAAGAAACTGTAAAAGATAATAAATATATTATAAAAATTAAAGCAGATGTTATTCCAGAAAAGGTAGAAAATCTGCTTGATGGGTTATCAAGTGATACATCAATTTGTGTAATGATTGCAGGAAGTATGCCTGGAAGTGATAGTTTATTATTTGACCAGGCCTTTAGTTCTGCTGTTATAAACCAGCTGGAAGAAAAAGGATTTAATGTTAATTTAATAGATTACAGCCAGATTACAACAGGCAATTTTAATGCAGCATTTAACAATACTACATATAAAAATGTAGATAATTTAATAAAAAATGCAGTTTGCAGGAACATTTTGCTTGGAAAACTATCTATTATAGATATGGGGAATAATGTTGGTTACGGCACTGTTTCTTTTAAGCTAGTATCTGGTGAGCTTAACTGGAAGCTCATTGAAAAGCAGAATAATAAAATAAAAATATTAAACAGTGGATTTTTTTCAGCAAGGTCTCAAGGAGCGACACTGAATAACGCCGCTGTGAATATATATAAAAGTATGGCAAATAATACCGCAGTAAAACTTGTTTCTCAAGTATCTGAAAAAGTGCTTGGAGATAATTATAAATCAATAAGAATAGTTTTAACTGGAGCAAATACATCAATTGATGATTTAAGTGAGTTAAAAAATGATTTACAAAATATCCCTTTTGTTTTACAGGTAAAAGAGCAGGACGATTCATCTTTGATTGTGGATTATCCTGATAAAGCATATTATTTAGCTGTTTTTTTAGAAAGAGAAAATAGATATAAGGTAACAAAACTAAGTGATAATGAACTTATTATCAGAAAATAAACATTGAATATAACAACAAAGTAGTTATATTTAAGTATATGGAGGAATTATATGAAAAAATTCTTGTTACTTGTTTTAGTAATAACAGCATTCGCTGTTGCTGGTTGTGGTTCAAAAAATACAGCAGTTTCAGCTGCTCAGTATAATAAGTGCTACAAAGATGCGCCATCATGGGTGATTATGGGTGGAGCTGAAGGCGGCCTTTCTGCAGTTGGCAGTGCTCAAATCGGTAATGCTGGACTTTCTTTTGCAAGAACCGAAGCTCTTGCTAACGGTAGAGATGAAATAGCTCGTATGCTTCAATTAAAAGTAAACAACATGGTAAAAAACTTTACTCAAACAACTGGTATTGGCGATGCTCAAACAGTTGATAAAGTAACTGCAAATGTTTCTCGTCAGTTATCAAACCAAACATTAACTGGTTCAAAAGCAAAAGAAACATGGATATCTTCTGAATGTAACGAATTATTTATCCTTGTAGTTGCAGATGCTCCTGCTATGGAACAAGATATTAAAGCTCAAATCACATCAAGCTATCGTAATGAACAGGCATTATGGCAGCAAATTCAAGCTAAAAATGCTTTACAAGAGATGGATGAGCAAATTGAAAAAGTAATGAATACTCCTAATAACCAATTAGATGGCTATTAAAATTTACAGGCGGATTTTATCCGCCTTTTTCATTTTTTCTTTTTTTACTGTTTGTATGTTTTTCTCTGGCTGTGCTGCTAAACACAGTAATAGTAGTTCTGCATCTAATATACAGATTCCTGAATGGGTAACTAATCCTTCTAAAAATGGTGTAATAGGTGGGGTAGGCTATTGTGCTGCTCATATTAACGGCTATACTGGTCAAAAAGAGCTGGCATCAAAAAGAGCATTAGAAGATATAGCACGACAAAAAGGTGTGTTAGTTAACTCAATACTTCTAGTAACTTCAAAATCATCAAACAATACAAAACTGCCAGATACTACTTCAAAAAATGTATCAAGTTATCAAACTCAGCAAAATGTAAAAGCATATATTAAAGAAATATGGGTACACCCTGTAAGTAAAGAAATGTATGTTTATATGATTGCAGAATAATTTAAAACCTGTTATATAATATAAAGAGGGTTTTTTATGAAAATTATTTATTTCTTTTTTTACATAAATATAATATTCTTATTACTGCCAGGCGTATCTTTTGCAGATAATGTACCAGAATGGGTATTAATGCCTGATATGCAGGGATATTCTTTTTGTGCTGCAGGTTCTGCACCAAAAAACAGTAACTTATCACTGCAGAAAAAAATCGCAAGAATGAATACATTATCTGAGCTTTCAAAAGCAGTTGAAATAAGTATTTCTAATGAATTAGAAATAAAAAATACTGTTGAAAGCAGAAATAATAAACAAGTAAATGCTGAAAAAGATATAACATCATCATCAAGGCAGCGTTCTAATACAATTATAAGCAATGCTGTAGAAATCGATAGTTTTCTTGATAATGATACAGGTATCTTATACTTAAGAATGTGTATAAAATAAAATAATATAAAGGGTTAAATTATGAGCAGTCAGGAATTTCCAGCTTCAGTTGTTATTGTTAAAAATATTACAGGAGCACAAATTGTAAAAGAAACACATATTTCTTATGCTGTAATAGGCGATGAATATGTTTATAAAATTAAGAAACCAGTAGATTTTGGATTTCTTGATTACAGGCTTGCAAAAAGCAGAAAAATGTACAGCATTTTAGAAAAAGATTTAAATGACAGGTTCTCAAAAGATATATATTTAGAAGTTCTTAAAATAGTAAGACAAAATGAAAAAGATTTTGCTCTTGTTCCTGTTGAAAATTCTTTAACAGCCATAGAATATGTATTAAAAATGAAACGCATTAAAGATGAAGATTTTTTACAGGCAAGAATAGAAAAAGGGCTTATTTCTATCCAGGATATGCAGCATATTGGAAGTCAGGTAGCTTTGCTTTTTAAAAATTTAGAGCCTGCTCCAAAAGATGAAGAATTTGATACTCATTTTGATGTTGTAAAATTTAATGCAGTTGAAAATTTTAATCAGACAGAAAAATATGTTGCATCATTAATTGATAAGGAAAGCTATGACTATATTATGGCTAAAACTCTTGCTTTTCTTGAAGAAAATAAAGATGTTTTCATTAAAAGAGCAGAAGAAGGGTATATTAAAAATGGTCATGGTGATTTAAGGCTTGAACATATTTACTTTAATGAAGATGAAACTGTTGGTTTAATAGACTGTATAGAATTTAATAAAAGGTTCCGTTTTAATGATGTGATTTCAGAAGCATCCTTTTTATCTATGGAACTTGATAGTATGGGCAGAACAGATTTAGCAGACGGCTTTTTATCTGGCTTTTTATCTGTTTTTAATGATGAATTAAGCTTAAAATTAATAAATTATTACAGGTGCTATCTTGCTTATGTAAGGGCGAAAGTAACATGTTTTTTAGTTGACGGCAAAGACAAATCCTGGGAATTATATGACACGAAAGTTAATGAAATAAAAAAATTGATAGATATGTCATTATTTTATGCAAAATCTATGGAGCAGAATAACCTTGTATTTTTTGGATTAATGGGCACAGGTAAATCTAAAAATGCAGCCGCTTTTGCAAAAAGGTTTCCTGCTGCATTATTTGTATCAGATATAATTAGAAAACAGCTTGAAGGTTTAAATGCTGCAGACAGGCAGTATATTGACTGGGGCACAGGCATATATTCTCATGAAAACTCTTTAAAACTTTATAATACATTAGGAGAATATACAGCAGAAAAACATAAAGTAGGCAGAATGAGTATTGTAGATGCATCTTTTACTAAAAAAGAATATTTAGATGAATATTTAAAACATAATATTGGTAAAATTACTTTTATAGAGTTTGATGCACCAAAAGATATTATTACTGCAAGGCTTGCAAAAAGAGAAAAATCAAATACTGTGACTGACGGCAGAATAGAAATTGCTGAAAAACAAAGGGAAACAGCAGACATGCCAAAAGCTGATTTAAAAATTATTACAACTGGAAATGTAGACGATAATATAGAGGAAATAAAGAAATTTTTAATCAAATGAAATCAAATTATACAATAAGAAGGCTAAATTCTCCATTTGATGACAGCGGTATATTTGCTAGAAATGTATATATGAAAAAAGCACTGCTTTTTGACTGCGGCAGGCTGGGAAATATTGATAATTCAGAAATAAATGATATTTCTCATATATTTATAAGCCATACTCATATAGACCATTTCAGCGGGTTTGACAGATTTTTAAGAACAGCTTTACTTTCAGGTAATACTTTTACTTTTTTTGGACCAGAAGGGTTTATTAATAATATAAAAGGCAAACTGGCAAGTTATACATGGAATTTAATATATGACTATGATATTACTTTTGCAGCAATAGAACTTTCAGAAAAGGGCATGAAAGGAGCAGAATTTGCTGCAAAAAACGGATTTAAGGAAGAAAGTTTTACAGTAAATAACAGTCATCTTATATTAAATGATGATTTTTCTTTAGAATATGAGTTTTTTGACCATGGTATAACATCTGTAGGTTATAGAGTAAAAGAGCCAAAGCGTATATCTATTAATAAAGATAAAATGGAAGAATATGGCTTTAAGAAAGGTCCATGGGTTAAACTATTAAAAGAAGCTTTATTAAATAATAACAGCAATGATATAATAAATGTAGATACAGCTGCAGGAATTAAGCAGTATTATCTTAATGAACTGTCAGAAAAGCTTGCAGAGTATCCATTATGTCAGGATATTACATATATTACAGATATAGCACCAAGTTTTTCTAACTATAAAAAGGCAGTAAAACTTGCAAAAGACAGCCATATATTATTAATAGAGTCTGTTTTTATGAATAATGATGTAATACATGCAATAGAAAAGAAACATTTATCTATTGGCGTATCAAAGGCAGTATATAAAAACTCAAATTCTAACTATGTATCATTTGGTCATTTTGCACCAAAATATGATAGAATGAGAGATGTATTTTTTCAGGAATTATATGCTGATTTAGATATGGATAAAATAATAAAACTAGAACTAAACAGGTGAAAAATTGCTGCATCCATTTAATAAAATAGAAAAATCAGCAGAAGAGATTTATACATTTGATTTATCAAAAGCAGAAAGTGCAGGAGCGTCTGGTATTGGTAATCTTCCATATTTTCGCAGACATTCAGATAAAGGTGTGCTTTTAATTCATGGGTTTGCAGCAGCACCAAATGAACTTTTACCACTTGCTTATGAGCTTGAAAAATATGATATAAGTGTATATGTTGTAAGAGTTGCAGGTCATGGGTCTACTCTTGATAATTTCTATAAAACTACTTATTTAGACTGGTATGAAAGTATTTCCGCAGGATATAATGCACTTGCTTCATTTTGTTCAAAAATATGCATTGCAGGGCAGTCTAATGGTGGTTTATTAGCTACAGCTGCAGCAAAATTTAATAAATGCGACAGTCTTGCACTTTTAGCTCCTGCTTATAAAGTAAATATTCCAGGATTTTTTCTTATAAAATATATTAGAAAAATTATAAAAAATGTGCCAAGGCATTTAAAAGAAGTGGAATATAACTATCCTGTTTTTCCAACAGAGCAGACTTATCAGCTTAAACTGCTGCAGGAAGAAGTATCAAACTATATCAAAGATATAAATGTGCCTGTTTTACTTGCAGTTTCTGAAAAAGATGTATTAATATCATCAAAAGAAGCAGTAAAAAAAGTAAATGAAATGATATCAAATGATAAAACTATATATAAATATAATAATAAATTATATAATGTAAAACATATTTTAACAGAAAAACATTCTGTAAAAATAATAAGTGATATTGCAGAATGGATAAAGGAGAAATTAGTATAATGTTAGGTATAATAGGGGCGGGCAATATGGCAGAAGCCATGATTGCAGGTATTTTAAAATCAAAAACATTAGATAGTAAAAATATAATTGTATCAAACTATAATAAAAGTAAGGCAGAACACTTGTCATCAAAATATGGTGTTGCTTCAGCAGATAATATAGAAGTTATTAAAAACAGCAGCATAATTCTGCTTGCTGTTAAACCTTATGCATTAATTAATACTTTAGAACTGTATCAAAATGAACTAGCAGATAAGCTTATTGTTTCAGTTGCTGCAGGAATAAGTATAAATGATATGGAAAGTGTAAATACAAGGCTTAAAATAATTAGAACTATGCCAAATACACCTGTTCAAATATGCCAGGGTGTGCTTGCATATGTATATGGTGCAAATATTTTAGATGAAGATAAAACTCTTTTTAAATCTATATTTTCTAAATTAGGTATGTTTATAGAGATAGATGAAAGTAAGATAGATGCAGTATCATCATTAACAGGCTGTTCACCAGCATATATATACCAGATAATAGAAGCAATGAGCGATGCAGGAGTTAAAATGGGACTTCCAAGAGAACTTGCAATATCATTATCTGCAATGGCTGTGCAGGGCTCTGGTGGTATGGTTTATAATACTAAAACTCACCCTGCAGTATTAAAAGATAAAGTTACTTCACCAGCAGGCTCTACTATAGAAGGACTGGCAGAATTAGAATCAAAAGGTGTAAGGGGTGCGGTTATTTCTGCATTATATAAAGCATATGAAAAAACATTATTATTTTCAAAAAAATAAGGCAGGTAATTTATGAAGAATATAGTATCTACAATAATAGTTTTTGGCTCAATTTTTATACTGATAGTTGCAGGAGCATTTGTATTTGATAAATTTAACGGTTTTGGTTTAATAGATAATGTGGACAGCTCACTTAATAATGGCATAAAAAAAGTCCTTGAAAGTGAAATAGATAACGGCACGGCAGATAATTCAGCTGCACAAGTAGATAATAATGGTAAAAATAACTATATAAATGATAATATTTCAGATAATCAAAGTGATAATATAAGTGAAAATAAAGAAATCACTACCATTGATAATATATCTAATTCTGATAATCAATCAGATAATCATACAGTAGATAATGTAACAATAGATAATGAAAACATATTAAAAGATAATAAAATATTAGATAATAATACTCCGTCTGATAATACATCAGACGGAATGTTTATTTAATTTTTTTGAATTGTGTCTGGCAGCTCATCATCAGGGTAGAAAAATTTATAAATCAATGTAATAGTAAGCCATGTGAAAAAGAAAGCAAATACTACATCGGTAAAAAAATGTCTTCCTTGAAAAATCCTGACAAAGCCAACTACAGCACCAAAAATAAACCCTGAAGTGCATATAATATGCCTTAATCTTTTCCTAAAAAGCAGACCTATTGCCATAAATGTAAATGCAAAAGAAGCATGTCCTGAAACAAATGAGCAGTTTTTATCACACTGGTCAGATATTACAAAAGGGGGCTGAAAAACTGCTGTACCGCCATACTCTGTAATATGTGCAGGGCGTGGCCTGCCAACATGGTCTTTTAGTATACTGTTTACAACAATACCTGGCGCCATAATCACTATAACTATAAAAAATATTATGGCTTTTCTAGGCATACCAAATGGTTTTATATTTTTAAATATATTTAAAAACAGCATAATAAAAAGAAGAACTATAACTGCAATAGTTAAATAGTATGCTCCTTCATATAAGATAAGCCCAAAAGTATTATTTGCAAGATAAAAATCATTTTCATTATAAAACAGGTTTGTAATTAGAATATCTATATAAGAGAATTTATAAGCAAGTATTCCCAGCACTATAAAAAGTGCCAGAAATACTTTATGTTCTATTATATATTCTTTTAATAAAGTGAATATATTTTTAATCATATTATTTAATTCTGCTGATAATTTCGTTACCCATTTCAGATGTAGAAACTATTTTTACATCTTTTGATTCACCAGCAATATCACGAGTGCGTATATTTGCAGCTAAAGTATCTGCAACAGCATTTTCTATTGCTTTTGCTTCAGTATCTAGTTTAAAACTATAACGGAGCATTAATGCAGAAGAAAGAATTTGAGCAATAGGGTTAGCAATACCTTGACCAGCAATATCTGGAGCAGAACCACCAATTGGCTCATATAAACCGAAGCCGCTTTCGTTAATAGAAGCAGATGGAAGCATACCAAGAGAGCCTGAAAGCATAGCTGCCTCATCACTTAAAATATCGCCAAACATATTTTCTGTTAAAATAACATCAAATTGAGCCGGCCAGCGAACAAGCTGCATCGCTGCATTATCAACAAACATATGGCTTAATTCAATATCTGAGTATTCTTTTTCATGGAGCTCTGTAACAACTTTTCTCCATAATATACTTGTCATAAGAACATTTGCTTTATCTACGCTGCATACTTTTTTATTACGAAGTCTTGCTGCTTCAAATGCTTTTACAGCAATTCTTTTAATCTCTTCTTCTTTATATGCCATAGTATCAACTGCAGATTTACCATCTTCTGCAATTTTTTTTGGCTGACCAAAATAAATACCGCCAGTTAATTCTCTAAAAAATATAATATCTATACCGTCTTTTACAAGTTCATGTTTAAGAGAGCTTGCATGTGAAAGGCTAGGGAATATTTTAACAGGACGCAGGTTTGCAAATAAATTAAAATGTTTTCTTAAAGGAAGTAATGCACCCCTTTCTGGTTGTTTTTCAGGTGGCAGACTTTCCCATTTTGGACCGCCTACAGAGCCAAAAAGCACTGCATCAGAGCTTTCACACAGCTTGATTGTTTCTTCAGGAAGAGGTGTGCCTGTTTTATCATAAGCTATGCCGCCAACATATCCTTCTTTAAATTCAAATGTATGATTGTATTTTTTTGCAACAACATCAAGCACTTTAAGCGCTTCTGCCATCACTTCTGGTCCGATACCGTCACCAGATAATACTGCAACTTTATTCATTATTGCCTCCAAAAATAATTTAAGCAAATTGAGTTTATATTATATATAAATAATTTTCAAGGTATAATTTACTTACATTTATTTAAAAGAGCGTTTTAATGAATATATAAGTAAAAGAATGAAAACAAATAATGGTATCCATGCAGACAGAGCAGGGTTTATAGGAATTGAGCCAGCACTGTTTTCAAAATAAAGCATTAACGCATTATATAAAAAAGCAAGCCCTATGGAAATTAATATACCAAATGATTTACCACTTCTTGATAAAAATACACCAAGAGAAAAACCAAACAATATCATAACAATAGCTGAAAGGGGAGTGGAAAATCTTTTATGAAGTTCAAATTGAGCTTTCGGGTTATCACTATTTTCTATAAGCTGACTGATACTCATAGTCATTGGAGAGTTTACAGCTTTTGCAATATTAATATTAAGTGGCAGATTAATAGACATATTTTCAAACCCAACTGTTGATAATTTACCTTGAGTATCCTCCATTGTAAATGTGCCGTTATAAAAAAGCATTTCCATACTTTTATTATCAGTTGGAGTGATTTTTGCATGAGCAGCGTTGATTATAAGTTTTTCTTTTGTCTGTATCATTATCATATCATCAAAAGCAGTATCACTTACTTTATTTTTTACAAACAGTAAAATACCTGGAATCTGCTCATATATTTCATTTGCTTTTAAGTCTTTAATAGATATATTTTCAACTATTTTATTTAAATTATTATATGCTAATGTAGAGCCTTTTTCTACAAAGTATACACCCATTGTAAGGTTAACAAGAGCAGCAAAAATACCAACAGCAATAAGTGGTTTTATTAATATTTTATTGCTGGCACCTATTGCTTTCATTGCTATTAATTCTGAATCTGCTGATAATCTGCTGAAAGCTATTAATGTAGCAAGAAGCCCTGCCAGTGGGATAGTCATAAAAAATATTGATGGAAGCAGGTATATGATTGTTTCTACAAGTAAAATTAAAGGAACATTTTTAGAAAAGAAAAGGTCTGCTAATGTAACCATTCTTTCCATTAAAAGCAAAAACATAAAGAAAAGATTACCTATTAAAAAAAATGGTATAATCTCTTTAATTATATATTTTTGGACTAAATTCATTTTAATTTTTAACCGAATCAAAAATATTTATTATTTGTGCTTTTTTATCTTCTTTTAATTCTTCTATGCGGATAATATAATTACCAGGTATAATTATACGCTTTGTATCTTTAAAAAGAGAGTGGGCTTTATCTTCTCCTGGTGTTAGAATAATATCAGACTGGTTTGGAAATTCTATTCCTGAAATTTCAATAAATCCTAAAAAATCTGCCTGAGTAACACTTGTAGCATAAAGAGTAGTATGCTCTTTATCTTCATCTATTATAGTAATCTTGTATAATTCTTTTGCCATATTAAAATATTAATATCTCCTATTTATTCTATGAGCAAATTGATATTTTACAGCACCATAGCCTACCATATTTCTGTTTTTATTAAGAGTATTAATTTTTTCTTTTGTTGCTGCTTGTTCATCTTGAATACGCTTTATAAATATTTGTAACAGTTCTGATAATCTGCCAACTTTTTTTTCCGGTTCACATGATTTATCTTGTTCTATAATCTGCTTTAACTGAGTAAAATAGTTGTTAAAAATATCAATTTCATTAGTATATTTATCATCTATTTCAATAAAGCATAATTTCTCTGCCTGATTTTCACACTGCTGCAGTATAACATCAAATGCACTCATATTTTTCCTTATAAATAAGCATATATTTTTATTTTAAATATGTCTATAAAAAAATTATCCAGCAAAGTTAATTGATTTAACCTGTTCTCTGTTTACTGGAGTTTTTACTACAGAAATATTGTCTTTTTCTACAATTTGTTTCCATGCATCGCAAAGTGGCAGTAAAAGCTCAATAACAGATTCTACTTTGTTTTTATCTTTATCTCTGTTTGCTTCAATAAGCTGCCAAATCATAAAATCATAAAGACGCATAAGGTTATCTGCAATCTCTCCAGCATCCATATTTAAAGTAGACATTAATTCATATAAAATGTTTTCTGCCTTTACAATATTATTATGTGCTTCTTGAATATTGTTTTCATCAATAGCTTTAGATGCTTTGCGTAAAAACTTAATTGTTCCTTCAAAAAGCAATACTACAATTTTACCTTTTGTAGCACCTTCAACTTCTTGCTTTTTATAATTTTGGTAGGCTGTTTGCATTTATTCTTCTCCTATTTTATTTATTTTGAAGCACTATTAGTGCTTAAATTACTTAAATAACTTGAGCTTTGCTGCAGGGTAGATAATTTTTCTTCCATTGCAGTAAACTGAGCATATAACCTTTCAAGATACATTTCTACCCTTGTAGTCTGAGATTCTACCTGTTCTTTTAATGATGATATTTCAGACTCAATTGTTCCATTAGTACTTGTTTTTTTATACAATGCAGATGTAGAGTTAATATTTGTATCAAGAAAATCACTGTAAACTTTTGCCCAGCCGACATTTACTATTTTACTTGTTTCTTTACCGTCAGTTCCAGTTTCATATACTGTTTTGCTGTCAGCAAAAAAGTTATAAACATCATCAGGGTTTTCTGATAAAATTGATACAAACTCACTGTTTTCTTTTATATATTCTGCCAGTTCTTCTGGGTCAGTAGATACATCAAATAAAAGACCTAATTTTGTAACAGTAATATCTCTTGTATCACTTCCTGCAATAGTGATGCCTACTTCAGTAATAGATGAATATTTACTGTTTTCTGAATTAATAGTAGTTGTTAACTGAGAACGAATGCTTGTTTTTAATGCTTTTAATTCAGAACTTCTAGTTACAAGGTCATAATACTGCACTTTCTCATAATTTTCTTGATATTTTTTTATCTCATCTTCACTCATAGATGCTTTTTTATCATCAGTTAACGGTTCACCATAATTGTCCCTTAAATCATCATTATAAGCAATTTCAGTAGGATTTAATGCATTAATTAAGGTATTATATTTTGCAGCAAATTCAGCCAGCGCTGTTACTGCCTTATCTGTATCTATTTTTACATTAAATACAGTAGTTCCTGTTGTATTGATAGTGAAAGACATACCAGGTACAACATCACTTATTTCATTACTATCTCTTGTATATTTAACACCATTCATAGAGAATACAGCATCTTTTCCTTCTGTTCCTATTGTTTGTTCAGTTGTCTGCATATAAAGAAGACCTGTTGATAAAAGGAATGTAGAAGTATCATTTGGACCGCCAACTTTTATTCTTTCTCCATTTGTACTTGTTAAAGAAAATTTATCTGTTGTAGAGTCATAAGTCATAGTAACTCCAGCACCAGATTTATTTACTTTGCTTATTACATCATCTATACTGTCATTATTAATATCTACATAAATAGATACACCATTAATAGTAAATGTACCGCTTTTTACAGGGTATGTAAAAGAAGGGTCAAGTTTATTAATTACTTTTACAGTATCAAGTGTTCCTTTATTCTGTCCTCGAACATAAGTTGCACCACTGTTTAACCCGACCTTAAAGATATCAAAGAATTTTGATGTATCTCTGTCATTACCAAGAGTTAATTCAACAGCACCACCAGTATTATTACTTATTTGGAATCTGTTATTATCATAATCATAAGTCATGGTAACACCAGCACCAGAGCCGTTTATTTTAGCCATAAGTTCATTTGGTGTAAGCTGTTTATAGTCTGTGATTTCTATTTTAACACCGTTAATATAAAATTCACCATTTAAATCTTCAAATACTGTGCCGTCATCAAAAAAAGTATTACCAGCAGAAGTTTTTGAACCAATTTTAGTATTAAGCCAGTTATCAATTTCTTCTTTTTCTATAGCAGGGTTTGCATTTGCTATTTTATCAAATTTATCCCCGTAGAATGTAGTATATGTTTCAGGTCTGCATATTGCAGAAGAATCTTGATAGATTTTAAAAGTGCCTTCTTTTGGTCCTTTGCCATCTTCAAATTCTATTTTGCCAGGAGCAAAAAAACCGCCCTGGTCAGCAGAATTTAATTTTGTACCAAGTTTTTCTGAAGAAGTTGATACCATTACATTTGTTATTTCTTTAGTAGACTGTGATTTGTATGTAGCATTAAGCCCTAAATCATCTATTAATTTAGAAGTAGGTGTTGGCACATAACTTGGGTCACTAGGGTCACCAGTATCTGCAGCATCTACAAATCCTAATACTTCTATCTCATTTTGAGTATCTACATCATAAAAGGAGAAATTAAAACCATTATCATCTAAATTTAAAGTTACTTTCATAGTCTGCTGAGAATTATTGCCATGAAGTGCATCAAGTTTTGCATTTATTTCTAAATCTAAATCAGAAGCAAGTTTATTCAGCGATGTACCGGCTTTATAATCCATGCTGATTGTAAAGTTTTTCTGTTCGCCATTATAGTTATATACAAAAGTGAAATCACCTTTAATATCTTGAGTAAGCTCGCCATTACCATTAACTAAAGTTTTATCTGCTTTATCAGCATGGTTTACCATATATGTTTCATTTAAATTGCCTTTAAATGTATCTTTTGCAAACCATTTATCATTATATCCATAGTTTGAGCCGGTGTATATATCTACTGTATGTGTGCCTTCAAGCTGGTCATAAGGAGAAAATGATGGAGAAAAGCTTTTTATTCCTGCACCAACTTGAGATACAACTTTATTTGTGTATAAACTTGTAGCATAGGCAGGTTCTGCAACCTGGTCTACTTTTAATGTATATGTTCCAGGAGGTGTAGTAATAGATGCAGTAGCTGATGCAACTGTTTCTACAGAAGATGTTGTAGTTTTGCTTTTAAAAGTGGATTCCATTTTCAAGCTTAACATGGAATTTTTAACATCTGTTATCATTGTGATAAAGCTGTTATAGGTGGTTTTTTCATAATTTAATTCTTCTATTTGTTGATTTAATCGGTTAATAGGGGCTTTTGCAGAAGTCATATAGGCTTCAACAATAGCATCCGTATCCATACCACTTATTAAACCACTAACTCGTAAGCCTTCCATATATCCTCCATATAAAAGGAACCCATACTTTGTTATTATATTCGTCAAAAGTATGAATTACTTTAATTATTTTCATAATTATATTAGTAGGAAAATTTTTCCATATATTTGTGGAAACATTTTTCCAATCAATTACTAGCATAATTTGTGCCAAAAAATCTTTTTCAAATTCTCAAAACATTGCTTTAAAGTGGATTACGGAAATTAAGCAATTTACACAAAATTTGATACAGGTTCTTGTAATGTGGTGAGTTTTATGTATTACTTTATATTATTTATTGCAGGCTGTAGTATGTTATTTCATACATAATGTATTCTATTTATTTTATTATAATATTCAGCACAGCTTGTATATATTATTATACTTACAGCCTTTGGTAAATTCTAAAAACTATTGAAAAAATTATAGAATTATATATAGTAGTATTCTATTTTTTTGAGGTTAATAGTATGGGGCAGATAAAAGCAGTAATATATGACTGCGACGGAGTAATAGTAAACAGCGATAATGCTATAATATCATATTATTCATGGCTTGCAGAAAAAAGCGGGGTGGAAATACCTGACTGGTCTGATGAAAATTTTAAACGCATAGTTCTTTCATATACAGAAGACGGTATAGTAGATGTTATATCAAAAGGAAATCAGGAAATAAAAGAAAGAATATATAATATAATTAGAACTGAGCAGTATAAGTCAGGTTTTGAAGATATTATATTAGAAGATACTCTGCCTGCTGCTCTTGAATTATTAAAAGAAAAGGGTATATTAATGGCTGTTGATACTAACAGAGGCCGCTCACTATCTGATTTATTAACTTACTTTAATATTAGAGAATATTTTTCATGCCTTATAACATCAAGAGATGTGGAAAACCCTAAACCAAGCCCAGAAGGTGTATATAAAATATGTGATTATTATAAAATAGAGCCTAAAGAGGTATTATTTTTAGGGGACTCTATGACAGATTATCATGCTGCAAAACAAAGCGGAGCATTTTTCTTGTCATATAAAAACCATTTACATAATGCACCTATAATTAATGACCATAAAGATATTATAAAATATTTATATTAAAATTGGTTGTATATCTGCAAAAATATTTCTGTCTGCTTTTGGCAGTAAAAAGTTTTATCATTAATAGTATACTTAAAGCAGTGCAGGCAGAGTCTTTCAAAGGGCAGCCCGTTATATAATTTATCGCCTATTATAGAATGATTTAAATAAGCAGAAAATGCCCGCACCTGATGCCTTGCAGCTTTTTCAAGAGTAACTTCTATAAGGCTTATTTTGCCGTTAAATTTTATTCTTTTCATAACTGCAGAAAAGCCTGTATTATCATCTAATACTTTTACTTTTTTCTTATTATCTGCATCTATTTTTTTTGAAAGTTCTATATATTCTGGAAATTCGCCATTTACAAAAGCATAGTATGATTTTGAAATATTATTAAGCTGTGTATCTTTATGTATCATACCTATAATGCCATCAGCTTCATAATCAAGCCTTGAAAGTGGGCTGTATTCTGGAAAGTTTTTATATATATCACTAACTGTTAAATCATCATCAATATGCAGTCTTTCAGAATGAAAAAAGGGTGGTTTATATAAAAATACATAATTATCATCTTGGTATAAAAGATAGTCAGATAAATTATAATCTAACTGTTTTACATTAAAATATGCTTTAATATTTTCTGTGCCTGTTATCTCTATATCTTTTGTAATAATGCTTTTATCAATAGAAATTAAGCCATTTTTTATAGCTTCTTTTACCTGTCTTCTTGAAATTTTAAATTTTTCTGCACAATATACTGATAATCTCATAATGTATCTATAACAAGATTTCTATTATATTTCAATAATATATTGCAACTTTTTTTTATATGCAATATAATTAAGTATGATTGAATACAGATTACAAATACTCCCCGATGCTCTTCGTCTTTTATTAGAAGAAGCAGAGGCCTTCATCGGAGAAGAAGAATTTAAAGGCCAGAAAACTTATTTAATTTATTCAAGTGATGATATTTCCGATATTTTAAACGAGCTTGGTATTCCTTTTGAATCAAAAGATACTGAAGAAACAGGCTGGCAGGAAAAATGGAAAGAGTATATTCAGGAAGATTATCTCACAGATGATATTTACTTTATCTTTGAAAAAGATAAAACATTTGAAGATAACAGACGCACTTTATATATTAATCCATCACTTGCTTTTGGAACAGGTGCTCACCCTACAACAAAAATTGCAGCAAGACTTTTAAGTAAAGTATGCAGTGGTAAAAGTATACTTGATGTGGGAACAGGCAGTGGAATATTAGCAATTGCTGCATCTATGGATGGTGCATTACATATTGATGCCTTTGATATTGACCCAATGTCACTTGATAACTGTCTTGAAAATATTAAAAATAATAACTGCTCAAATATTGATGCATGGACTGGAGATATAGCAGATATAAAAGATAAAACTTACGATATAGTATGTGCGAATATCATATCTAGTGTTTTACTTGCAATAAAAGATGATGTTAACAGGCTTACTACTGAGTATGTTATATATTCTGGTATATTAGAAAGTGAATTTGATAATATAAAAGATGAATTATGCAAAGGTTATCAAATAGATGAACGCATAACTATTAATGAATGGACTGGTGTGAGGTTTAAAAAATGTTAGCTGTTATTGGTGATGTTCATGGCAGCATAAAAACATTAAAAAAACTCTATTATACAATGCTTGATAAATACTTAATTCACCGCATAGTTTTTCTTGGTGATATTGTAGACAGAGGGCTTTATTCTAAAGAAGTTGTAGAGTTTTTAATGGACAGGCAGGGAGAATGTCTTATGACATTTCTGCGGGGTAACCATGAAGATATGCTTATTAATTCAGTAGAAAATGAAGGCAGATACCCAGATTTCTGCTGGCATGAAAGGGTAGGTTTAAGCACTGTTGCTTCTTTTATGGGAATAACTATGGAAGAAGCTGCCAAAAAAACTCAGTGGGAAATAACTCCATACTTTCTGCCATATATGGAATTTTTTAATGGGTTTACAGAATATTATATAGAGCATACTAAAAAACATAAATTTCTATTATCACATGCAGGTCCTGCTTTTTTTGATATGCCGCCTGACAAACAGTATGATAAATGCAGTGAAGATGAAAAAATAAGACATTATCCTTATATGTGGCATACAAAGACTAAAACTTATAAATCAAAATATTTTGACTATATTCTTGTACATGGTCATGAAGCAATAGTTAATAAAAACTCTACTACTGGAGAATTAAATAATGTTGCTCCATTAATCTATAAGGATAAAGCAGGGGAAGTTATAAGTGTTAATATAGATACCGGCTGCTGCTATGGCGGTAAATTAACTGCTATGATTATAGATGAAAATGGAAACTATACTTTTGAGATAATTAAATGCGACGATTAAGACGAGTTTATTTTGATGGTGAAATATCGCCAGTTATAGAGCTTGATGAAAACCAGTCAAGAAAATTAAAAACTGTTCTGCGGGCAGAGCAGGGTGATATTGTAGAAGTATTAACAAAAGAATATTTAGCTGAAGGGGAAATATATATTGCAGGCAAAAAAGGTGTGCAGGTAAGAATACTTGAAAAACGCCCTGTGTGTGCCCCTGATTATAAATTTACAGTATACCAGTGTATTGCAAAACGGGAATATATGGATTTTATTATAGAAAAATATTCAGAACTTGGTGTGACTGATATTATCCCTGTTATTTCAACTAGAAGTTTAGATTCTTTAAAATCATCAGCTTATGAAAGATATGTGCAGATAGCAAAAGAAGCTGCAATGCAGTGTGAAAGAGAAGTTGTTGCAGAAATTCATCCTGTTCAAAAACTAGAAAGAATAAAACCAGCAGCAGATGAGAATATATTATTTCATGAAAGGCAAGGCGTAAAATCTATGCCTGAAATAACTTCCAGAAATATATCAATGATAATTGGTCCAGAAGGCGGTTTTACAGATAAAGAATATAATTATCTTTTAAATGCAGGATTTAAAGCATACACTCCAATTGATACCATATTAAAAGCAGAAACTGCAGCAGTGCTTTTTGCTGGAATGATTAGGCTTGCTCTGTAATGGATAACCACTTAAAATATATGCAGCTTGCATACGCAGAAGCACAAAAAGCATTAGAGATTATGGAAGTGCCTGTTGGTGCAGTTATTGTTAAAGATGATAAAATAATTGGAGCAGGGTATAATAAAAAAGAAACTAATAAAAACCCTTTAAGCCATGCAGAAATAGAAGCAATATATGAAGCCTGTAGAAATACAGGTGACTGGCGTTTAAATGGAGCTAGTATATATGTTACTGCAGAGCCATGTATAATGTGTGCTGGGGCAATTTTACATGCTAGAATAGATAAAGTATACTATGGAGTAAATGAGCCAAAATTTGGCGGCGTATCATCAGTTGCAAATATTTTTGATATCAATAAATTAAACCATAAAGTAGAATATTTTTCAGGCATAATGAGCGAAGAAATAAGCCAGATGATGAAAGAATTTTTTTCAAAACTAAGAAAATCTAAGAGTTAATATTATGCAGTAAGTTTATAATATTTTTATCATGTTTTTTAACTGCTATATCTAATACTGTTTCATTATTATTATTTTTTATATCAATTTTAGCACCACCTTCAATTAGTGATTTTATAATATCTATATTATTAGATTTGCGTATAAGTATATGCAGTGGTGTATCTCCATGATTATTTTGTATATTTAAATCAGGATTTAACTCTTTATAAAGCCAGTATCTTTCAGGGTTTATATGCAGCACTGTATCTCCATTTATATCCTGATGATTAATATTTATTTTTCCTTTTAATTCTTTTACCATAGCTCTCCATATAGTCCACTGCTCTTGAAAAGCCTGCATATAATAAATACATGTTTTACCTAATTTATTAACATAGTTAACATCAGCGCCCATATTTATAAGCAGATTAAAGGTTTGTAAATCGGCATTGCCAACTGCAATCATTAATGGTGCCTGGCTGTCTGAAACAAAATAATTAACATCAGCACCATTTGCTATAAGCATTTTTACCATATTTATATTTTTCTTATATATTGCAGTAGTCAGCGGGGTAGCATTAGCTTTATTATGCTGGTTAGGGTTTACTTTGTTAGCTATTAATTCATAAGCTACAATTAAATTATTTCTAATAACTGCCTGAATTAAAGGAGTATTTCCCGGCTGTGATTTTGCATTAATATCTGCCCCATTCTTTATTAGTAAATCAAGACTTGCTTTTGTTCTTACAAAAAATGCTGCCGTTCTTTTTGTAGGCATTTTCTGGTTTACATCCACACCCAGTTTAATAAGCTTTTCTGCAGCATAAAGGTTATTTATATATATAGCATAAGCTAATGGACTTACATTTGTTAAAACAGTTCTACCGTCACTATCATTCATTGGAAGTTTTGCAATAACTGAAAGGTTAATATCTGGCAGTGACAATACAGTATCTACTATTTCATTATTTTCTGTTCCTATTGCAAGAAATATTAAAGGAATAGCGGCACTGTAATCTTCTGTATTGTAATGATATATAATATTTGGTGAGCTGATTTTATTGATTAACTTTTTAATTCCATACATATCCTGAGTTATTAAAACAGACAACAGCCTGTTATCTCTTAATGATAGAGAATTATCTTTATGGTATGATATATCATTTAGCAGGTTATAATCTAGATAATATTTATTATATATATTAGATGATAGAGGTGACTGGGGTTTAATATCAGGCATAATATCTTCAGCGGAAAAATCCAACTGAATAATCACTGCTAAAGAAATAACAACAATTACAAAAGTAACCGCAACTTTATTCATTAACTCACCATACTATACCTATACTATTGTAATATAATATATGATATACTAAATGAAGTAAAAAATAAATAATTATTTTATACTACATCACCCCCATTTTTTAAAAACTATGATTAAAAATGCTAATTTATAATAAACTTAGTAATTATTATTTATG
>CALVEY010000019.1 GCA_944326705.1 uncultured Mucispirillum sp. | reverse complement strand
TATTGAAGATTTCTTATGCAAATACGATAGATTTGTGTATCTTTGACTGATAACTAAAAAAATGGGGGTGAAGCAGACCAAATTATGTAGATTTTTTAATAGTATTTTTTTATGATAATATGTATCAAAAAAATACAACAGAAAACATACTTATAATAAAGGTATCAGAATTGCATAATTATATTAACCAAAATGCAGAAGACTTATTTGGACGAATTAAAATAAATGATAAACGTAGATATAATCTTCCTGATAGGCATGGTTCAGCATTTCTGCCTGTTAATATTGAAGATTTACAAAATAATTGCACATGTTTTTTTGGTACATGGAAAGAATTAGTTAATCAGAAAGATAATATTATCAGATATATCAACTAATCATCTATTAGTTTATTTCTTGCAATATAGTAATATTTTTCATTTATTTCGCAGCCTAAAAAAATACGATTATTTTTTTTGGCTGCTAATAAGTGACTGCCACTGCCACAGCATGGGTCAAAAACTATATCATTTTCATTTGTGTTATCTAAAATTAAGTCTTCAAGTAGTTTGTAGTTTTTTTCTGTAGGATGGTCTTTGCTTCTACCATTTGGATATCTAAAAACTGTATTTTTGCAGTGAGCATTAAATGTTTTTGCACCGCTTTTTTTAAACCAGACAGCCATTTCTATGCCACTTAAATATATATATTGTCCGTTCATTGGGCTAGGATTTGTTTTTTCCCAGATTATTGGTCTTACTGTTCCTTTCTTATTTGCAAAGAATTCATAGATATTGCTGAACTGTTCTTTTCCGCAAAATATAACTATACTATTATTAGTAATTCTATATAAATCTTCTAAAAAAGTTTGTATATCAAAAGTGATAATATCAGCATTCTCTTTATCAAGATTTCTCAATCCATTACTACTCCTGTTTACTGCATTGTATGGAATATCTGTTAAAGTAAAATCAACATAGTTATTTGTAAGATTTTTCATAAATGGTATGCAATCAATATTATATACCATATTAAAAGATATATTACTATCATCGAATGTGTTTACTGTATCTTTATATTCCAGCAGCATTTTAAGAGCTCCAAAAAGAATAATTTAATAATAAATTTTAATTATAAATTATACATATATATTTCTATAAAATCAATAAAAAACATATATATATAAATAATTTATCTTATTATTTAATTTGTTTTATATATAAGTTTTTTATAAAATATAATTAAAGAATTACTTTAATTTACCATAAAAAAAGCGGAGCATGTGCTCCGCATAAAATATAATGATTTTTTTACTTATCCAACAACAGGCAGGAATGAAAATACTTTTGTAAACCAGGCAGCAAGTGCAGACATCTGGTTTGTTAAAAGCAGCACACCTATTAAAATAAGAAGAGCCCCTGCAACTCTTTCCACCCATATAAGATATTTTCCTGCTTTGCGGATTGCATTGATTACTTCATTTACTGCTAAGGCTGCCACAAGGAAAGGAATCCAGAGCCCAAGGGAATAAACAAATAAAAGCACCATACCATGAGTAACTGATGATTCCTGAGAAGCAACAGCAAGTATTCCTGCTAGAATAGGACCTACACATGGTGTCCAGCCTAAAACGAAAGCTATTCCTAAAAAGAAAGCGTTTAGGAAAAATGGGAATGATTTTTTTTCATAATTTACTTTAGATGTTTTCATTAAAAATTTAATTTTAAAAACACCTATCATATGCAGACCAAAAATTATAACTATAACCCCTGCTATTTGAGAAAGCAGTGTCTGGTAGCTGTTTAATACTTTGCCAAAAGATGTGGCAGTAGCACCAAGAGCCACAAAAACGATTGTAAATCCAAGTCCGAAGAAAAGAGCACCTAAAAATGCTTTAAATCGTGGTGAAAATTTACCATTATCTGATGAGCCGTTTCTTAAGTTTTCTAAACTTTCTCCAGACATAAATGATATATAGCCCGGCAGCAGCGGGAAAATGCAGGGAGATAAAAATGTTAAAATCCCTGCAATAAATGATGCAAATATTGATGGTATTTCTGGTGTAAACAATGTATCCTCCGTTTATATATTACATATTAACAGTTATATTAATGAATTGTGTAGGTAATATATAGATTTTCATTATAATACAATGAAAAGTTGTAGATATTGTGTAGTTAGATTTTTTTTGAATTTAATAATAAAACTTTTTGGTATAGATTAATATCATAGAAAATAAGGGGTATTTATGAACAGCAGAAAAAAACTTATTGCAGTTGGTGTAGTAGTAATTGGGGCATTAGCCTATTTATTAGTAAGCGGTTTTGCAGGTCATTCTCTGCATGATGCAGAAGTTTCTGAAATAGTTAATAACCCTGCAAAATTTCAAGGCAAGGGCATAAAAGTAAGCGGCACAGTTATGAGCGGCTCAGTTACAAAAGCCCAGCTTGATTTAGCTTTTGATATGAAAGATAAAAATGATGACAGCTTCATCAAGGTAGAATATAAAGGCATAGTGCCAGATGCTTTTCAGGAAGAAGTAGAAGTTATTGTTGAAGGCACTTACGATGAAGCAAATAAAAAGTTTGTGGCAAGCTCACTTTTAGCAAAATGTCCATCTCGTTATGACGGTATGGATGTGGAAGAACATAATAAAGCAATGGCGGAAATAAACGCAGATATATAAACTCCTCAAAAGATATTAGCTGTTATAAGGCTCGGTCTCCCCACCGAGCCTTATTTATATATACTGCTTTTTAAGCAATTGCAAAATTAATATGTTTATGATACTATTTACAAATTAAAATTTATGCTTTTTATCAGGCAGTAAAGATATTTTTCTAAAAACTGCATATTTATAAAATTTAAAAGGGAAAAAGGTATACTTTTTTATATGGCAGAAGAAAATGAAAAAAGTCTTATATCTTTAAAAAAGGCAGGCAAAATTTACGGCACTGTTACAGCTTTAAAGAAAATAGACTTAGATATATATAAGGGGCAGTCTATTACGATTTTTGGCTCAAACGGAGCAGGAAAATCTACACTTCTTAAAATTCTTTCTATGCAGACAAGACTAACTTCCGGCACGCTTTTATATAACGGGGTGGAAAGTAAAAAACTGGCAGATATTTACAGAGCAAATTTTGGTGTAATTTCTCACCAGCCTTTTGTTTATGAAAGCCTTTCAGCCATGGAAAATTTAGAGTTTTACGGCTCACTTTATAATGTGGCAAATGTAAGGCAGAAAGCAGAAAGTCTTTTAAAGCAGCTTGATTTATATTCAAGAAGACATGATGCTATTCGCACTTATTCCCGTGGTATGCTGCAGAGAATATCTATTGCAAGAGCATTAATCCATTCACCAGAGATTATATTTTTAGATGAGCCGTATACCGGGCTTGACAGTCTTGCAGGCAATAACCTTTCAAACCTTTTAAAAGAACAGTTAAGTAATAATAAAACTATATTAATGGTTACTCATGATATCCATACAGGGCTTGATTTAGCAAGTCATGTAATTATTATGAAAAGCGGCAGAATAGTATTTAATAAGCCAAAGTCAGAGATAGATACTGCTTCATTTGAGCAGATGTATTTAAATGTGGCAGGCGGCAGGGAAATAAAAGATGAATTACTTTAAATCAGTTTTTGCCATATTAAAAAAAGATATATTAATGGAATTAAGAACTAAAGAAACAGTTAATGCCACTTTAGTTTTTGGAGTGCTTATAACTCTTGTATTCAGCTTTATTTCAGAGCCAGGCAGTAAAACAGAGCAGGAAGTAGCAGGCGGTATTTTTTGGATGGCGATTACTTTTTCTGGCATTTTAGGGCTTAATAAAACTATGATGAGTGAAATACAGGGCGGTAATTTTGAAGCGTTAATGCTTGCACCAATAGATAGAAGTGCCGTATTTTTTGGCAAAGTGCTTTCTAACTTTTTATTTTTAACTATACTTGAAATAATATTAGTGCCCCTGTTTTTAGTGTTTTATAATATTAATCTTGTTTCTCACTGGCTTATGGTTGTAATTATTCTGCTTGCAACTTATGGTTATTCTGTAACAGGCACATTATTTTCAATGATTAGTGTCCGCACAAAAACAAGGGAGATTATGCTTCCTCTTTTAATGCTGCCTATACTTATACCTGTTATAATTGCGGCAATACTTTCTACAAACATATTTTTATTAGGTCACGATATAACATACAGTTATAACTGGATAAAACTTATGGCAGTATTTGATGTAATATTTACTGCTGTTATTTTTGGCATATTTGGTGCCATTATAGAAGAATAATTTTATGGAGTATATATGGAGAGACTTCAAAAGCTTGATAAAATATTTTCCATACTTCTTTTTATAGCAGTGCCTGTTGGGCTTTATTTTGCTTTTTTCTATGCACCTGTTGAAAGGATTATGGGGATAGTGCAGAAAATATTTTACTTTCATGTGGCTTCAGCCTGGATTGGTTTTTTTGCATTTTTTGTAACATTTGTGGCAAGTATATTATACCTTATCACAAAAAAATATACTTTTGATGATATTGCATCAGCTTCTGCAGAGATAGGGCTTGCTTTCTGCACTATTGTTATTTTAACAGGTCCGTTATGGGCTAAACCTACATGGGGCAAGTTCTGGACATGGGACCCGCGCCTTACTTCTACACTGCTTTTATGGTTTATATATGTGGGCTATATTATGCTCAGGCAGTTTATGGACGAAAGCGACAGACGCGCAAAATTTTCTGCAGCTGTAGGTATTATTGGTTTTATTGATGTGCCTGTTGTGTTTTTATCTATACAGTGGTGGAATAATACGATACATCCAAATGTAGTGCAGAAAGGCGGCGGCGGACTTCACCCTGATATGCTTACTGCTATGCTTGTATGCCTTGGCGTATTTACTATTATATACATTTCTCTTTTAATACGCAGGCTGAGGCTTACTCATCTTGAAAGGCGTATCAAGTTATTAGAAACAGATTAGAAGGAGCAGATATATGATGAATAATCTTGGATATTTAGTAGGTGCTTATGCATTAATATGGGTAGTTTTAGCATACTATTTTTATGCAACAGGCTCTAAATTGAAACAGTTAGAAGAAAAAGTGAGAATATTAGAAGAAGAAAAAGAAGAAAAATAACCATTTTTTTAAATTATTTGTAATTTTATATTGTAGATAAAGTTTAAGCCTGATATATAATACTGCTGAAAGTATATCAGGCTTTTATAGATTTATAAAATTTGTTTTAATATGTGTTTTACTGTATTTAAAAAGCAATGGGAGTTTTAATATGAAAAGAAAGACAGCAGTTATTTTATCAGCTTTGCTGCTTATTTCATGCAGTCCTAAAAAAGAGCAGGAGCAGGCAGTTAATCAGGTAAGACCTACTGATGTGGCAGTTACAAAGGTTATGCTTCAGGATATTACAGACTACTATACACTGCCAGGCACTGTGGAAGCATGGGATGATATTACTGTTCCGTCAGAAACATCTGGACCTGTTACATGGATAGGTAAAGAAGAAGGCTCATTTGTAAAACAGGGGGAAGCCATATTAAAAATCAATACTGATAATCTGCTTGCAAACTTAAACTCCGCAAAAGTTCAGTTAGAAGATGACAAAAAAGAATATCTTCGTCAGAAAAATCTGTATGCTCAAAAGGCAGTTTCTCAAAAGCAGTATGATACAGCTAAAAAAACTTATGATTTATCAGAAGTATCATATAAACTTGCACTTGATGAATATAATAAAAGCACAATTAAAAGCCCTGTTACTGGTATTATTGATGATGTAATGCCAAATATTGGTGAATATGTGTCACCAGGCACAGAGGTAGCAAGGCTTATAGATATGTCTAAGCTGAAAATATATGTATATGTGCCGGAAAACGATGTGAAATATTTAAAACTTGGCCAGACAGTTGATGTATATGTGGCAGAGATTGGCGGCGAAAAAGATATTAAACAGGGCGTTATTAACTATATTTCAGTGGTAAGTGACAGCGCCAGCAACTTAACACACAAAGTCCGTGTAGATATAGCACTAGACAGGGATATAAGGCCTGGAAGAATAGTGCGTGTAGATATAGTCCGCAAAACATTTCATGATGTAATGGTTGCAGATATGTATGCTGTTATAGATAAAGACGGTCAGAAAGTAGTTTTCGTAAATAACAACGGCACAGCAGAAGAAAGAAAGGTTATTACTGGCGATATGATAGGCACAAAAGTAATAATTATTTCAGGCATAGCTCCAGGTGATGAGCTTATCACAAGCGGTCAGCAGTTTTTATCAGACGGTTCACCTATCCGCCTTGGAGAATAACCTATGCTTATTACAAAGGTAGCGATAAAATGGAAATCATCAGTTTTTCTGATGATGATAGTCTTTATTATATTTGGCTCTCTTGCATATAAAAACCTGCCTAGAGAATCAACTCCTGATATTCCTATACCATACATTATGGTTACAACAATATATTCTGGTGTATCCCCTACCGATATGGAATCACTTGTTACTTTCAAGATAGAAAACAAGCTCCGTGGTATAGAGGGAGTAAAGGAAATCATTTCATACAGTGCAGAGAGTGTATCAAACATCAGCATAGAGTTTAACCCAGATGTAGATATTGATATGGCATTGCAGCGTGTCCGCGATAAAGTCGACCAGTCTATGAGCGATTTGCCGCAGGATTTAACAGAAGAACCTATCATTACAGAAATCAGTATGAGTGATTTCCCTGTATTTGTGGTGGCTATCTCTGGTGATGTACCTGAGCATGACTTGAAAAAAATAGCTGATGAAATGCAGGACAGGTTTGAAAGTGTCAAAGGTGTTTTGGAAGTAGACTTATCAGGTACAAGGGACAGGGAAATATTAGTTGTTTTTGACTATGAAAGGCTGCAGTCATATTCCCTTACAATGAACGATTTAGCAAACGCTGTGCAGGGCGAGCATATAAACATACCTGGCGGCTCACTTGATATTGGCAAGGGCAAATATCTTGTGCGTATACCGGGAGAATATACAGACCCTAAGGAAATAGAAAATATAGTTGTTACAGTAAAGGACGGCATACCTGTATATCTGCGTGATGTGGCACGAGTGCTTGATTCATTTGAAGATAAAGACTCTTATGCATCATTAAACGGTGTGCCTGCAATCTCAGTATCTATCAAAAAAAGAGTTGGTGCTAATATCTTAGATATGGCAGAAGATGTGAAGGCAGTTATTAAAGAGGCTGAGGCAGAATATCCCCCTGCTGTTAAGTTTACACTGACTACAGATATGTCAAAAGATATTAAATCAATGGTTGATGAGCTTGAAAACAGCTTAATTACAGGGTTTATATTAGTCTTTTTAGTGCTGTTTCTCTTTTTAGGTAAACTTAATTCATTATTTGCAGCAGTAATCATTCCATTTAGTATGCTTATATCTTTTATTGTGATACAGGCTCTTGATATTACACTTAATATGATGGTGCTTTTCTCACTGATTATGGCTCTTGGTATGCTTGTGGATAATGCTATTGTAATAGTTGAAAATATATACAGGCACATGCAGGAAGGTAAAAGCAGGGTGGAGGCAGCCTATGCAGCATCTGAAGAGATAGGCTGGCCTATAGTTGCATCTACCTTAACAACAGTTTTTGCATTTCTGCCAATGGTTTTCTGGCCAGGCACAATCGGCGAATTTATGAAATTTCTGCCGCTTACTTTGATTATTACTCTTTCATCATCTTTATTTGTGGCACTAATTTTTAACCCTGTAATATGCTCTACATTAATGAAAGTAAAAGCAAAACATAAAAGCGAAGATGAAGAATTAAAGTTTGGCAGATTTATACAGTTCTATATGAAAACGGTAGACCTTGCCTTAAACCATAGGTTTATTGCGCTTGCCATAACAATGTTTTTAGTAATACTGCCTATGTATCTGTTTAGTGCAAGGGGGCTTGGTGTGGAATTTTTCCCAGAAAGTGACCCAGGCCGTGTTTTTATTAGAGCAAACGCACCAGAAGGCACAAACGCAGCCACTACTAACGACTTTGTAAATAAATTCAGAGAAGCAACCCTTAACGAGAAAGATATAAAACTAACCCTTGGTGAAGTGGGCGGTGCTGCTGCAGATTATTCTGATGCTGGCGGCACATCTACCCACAGGGGCAGGCTTACAATAGAGTTTGTAGATTTTGAAGACAGAAGTGAGCCATCACCTGTTACTATTAACAGGATTAGGGAGCGTCTTAATTTCTTCCCAGGTGCAGAAGTAGTGTGGGAAAAGGAAGAAATGGGGCCACCTACTGGCGATGCTGTAAGTATCGAAATATCTGGTAAAGATGTAGATGTGCTTGGTGAGCTTGCTGCAAAGGTTAAAAAGATAGTTGAAAATATCCCAGGACTTGTGGATTTAAAAGATGACTATGTGAAATCAAAACCAGAAATAAGGATAGAAGTAGATAGAGAAAAAGCTGCACTTTTAGGGCTTAATACTTCATCTATTGCCAGTGCTGTCCGCGGCTCTGTATATGGCATAGAAGTAGGCAAATACAGGGAAGGCGATGATGAATATGATATAAAAGTAAGGCTGCCAGATGAACAGCGAAAAAGTATTGATGATATAAAAAACCTTATGATTAATACTCCAACAGGGCAGTATGTGCCAATATCTTCTGTGGCAGATGTTACATTAAGGGCAGGCTTTGGAACAATTACAAGGATAGATTTTAAAAGGGTTGTAAATGTAACCGCCAATGCAGAAGGCAGAAGCAGTGTGGAAGTAATGAAAGATGTTGCAGAAAAATTAAAAGATTTCCCACTGCCACCGGGGTATATGATAAGCTATACAGGTGAAACAGAAGACCAGCAGGAAGCAAGCTCATTTTTAGGGCAGGCTTTAGTTGTGGCATTATTTTTAATACTTATGGTGCTTTTAATAGAGTTTAACTCATTTTCTCAGACATTTATAATACTTTTTACTATTATTTTATCAATAGGTGGTATTTTCTGGGGCTTGACTATTACAGGCACAAATTTTGGTATTATTATGACAGGTATCGGTGCTATTTCCCTTGCTGGTATCGTTGTTAATAACGGTATTGTGCTTATAGACTACACTAACCAGTTAAGGGCGGCAGGAATGAAAATGCGTGAAGCGATTATCAGAGCAGGGGCAGTTCGTTTCAGACCAGTAATGCTTACCGCCTGGACAACAGTTTTAGGTATGGTGCCTATGGCAACAGGGCTTGGCATAGATTTTAAAAATATGCAGGTTGTAACAGGTGCAGAAATGAGCCAGTGGTGGAGCCCTATGGCAAACGCCGTAATATTTGGGCTTGGTTTTTCAACTATGCTTACACTTATTGTAGTGCCTGTGCTTTACTCATTTACTGGTGGCGGCTTAAAAAAAGATGAAAATACAGATACACAGCATACAGAAAAACAGGGCTTTTTTAGTAAATTAAAAAATATGCTGACCTTCAAAAACTTCGGCAGAAATAAAGATATAAAACGCCTGCTGAATAAGGATAAATAAAGAAAGATAAGCTGATATAATGATATGATAATATGATAATATGGGGAGCAGATGCTCCCCATTGTGTTTTATAGTTTTATTTTAGGAAATATATACATAATATCAAATAAGAAAAATAAAAAGTAAAGATAAACAAAAAAAATGTTTATATTGACTTATTTCTGCCGATATAATATAAAATAAGAATAAATAGGAAAAATAATGGATATTATTTTAACATAAGCAGGGATAAATATGATAAAATCATTTACTGTTCAAAATTTTAAGTCAATATTGGATTTAACTCTTGATTTTTCATATTCTGAAGGAAAAGCTCCTAATGGATATGAAGAAATGGAAACTTTACCATTTTTAGAGATAAAACGAACTATTAAAGAAAATAAGCAAATTAAAAATGAATATAAAACTATCACTAAAAAAGAAGTGATAAGAACAGTTCCATGTCTTGTAATGTATGGAGCAAATGCAGCAGGTAAATCAAATATAATACAGGCATTGTCTGTAATGAACAATGTAATAGATGAAGGTATAACAAATGCATACAAACCAAATAAACTTAACAAAAAATATGATTATACAGTTTTTATAGTAGAAATATGTATAGATAAGAAAATATATAAATATGAACTAAAATATAATGACAATGCAATCTTGAAAGAAATATTAAGTGTTGATAATAATATAGTCTATTCAATTAAGAAAGAACTTTTAGATGTAGAGAATATTACCACAGAAACATATAATACAAAAAAAATAAATGAAATATACCAAGTAGAATGTTGTAATCCTGATAAATTGCAACAAAAAACTTTTTTGAATGTTATGTATAAAAATTATGCTGGTTTAAATAAGTATGTTAATAATTTTGTACAATATATACATAATAACTTATATATCTTAATGCATACAGAATTTCCAGTTGGCTTGGGAGTTCAAATTTTTGAAAAGTCATGTAAGATAGATAGACAAATAGCTTTTCAAGAAATTGTAGACATATTAAAAAAATTTGATTTTGATATAACTAATATTAAATTAGAAGAAGAACTTATTAATGAAAGTGCACAAGATGGCTTAGATTCTATAAAAAAAATAGGTGGAGAATTTTTTATAAGAGACAATAAACTATACAGCAATAAGATATTTTCATATCATAAAGATATTGATAAAAATGAAGTTAAGTTTGATTTTAGAAACGAAGAATCACTTGGTACAAATACATTAGCTAGCATATTAGGTCCTATATTAATGGCATTGCATACTGGTTCAGTATTGTGTATTGATGAGCTGGAACGCTCTATACATCCGTTAGTATTACGGGAAATTATAAAGATGTTTAAAAGCAAAAGATATAATAAAAATAATGCACAGCTTGTTTTTACAGCCCATAATACAGATATTTTAGATGATGAAATATTAAGAGTTTCAGAAATAGCCTTTACTTCTAAAAAAATAGAAACAGGTACAGTTATTCGTAAGGCATCATCATTTGATGGGGTGAGAAATACAGACAATTTCCGTAAAAGGTATTTAAATGGTGAATTTTCGTCTATACCTTTTCCTTATATATAGGTGATATATGTCTGAAATATTTAAGACTCATAAAACTTATATTATTCTTTGCGAAGGTAGTTCGGAATATGCTTATATTCAAATACTTAATAGAATTTTAAATGAACATAATATTAGTATTGTGCTTAATCCTGTATTATTAAGAAATGGGCATTTTGCAACAGTAAAGAATAAAGTAGAAGAATATACTCATAAGGATAGGAAAAATCTTAAAGTTTGGGTAGACAAGGATATTTATACAAGAAATGAGCAAAATAATCAAATGAAATATTTAAGAAAAAAACAAAGTATTCCAGATTTTTTATTTACAACATATAATTTTGAAGATTTTTTTATAATGCATTTAGATGATAATATTATTATACAGTGGGAACAAAAGTTAATAAAAAGAAATCATTTTAATATGCCACTAATATCTGATGAATATATAGCCTTATTAAAAAATAGTATAACTCTTTTTAAAAAATATCAAAAAGGTGTTATTCCTTGTGATATAACCCTTGATAATATAAAGCAGGCATATAAAACACACCAAGCCACAAATATAAAATTTAAAAGTGATTTGTTAGATTTTATACATGAAAATGTTATTAGTTTATTATAATTATTCATCAATAGTCGTTAGTTCACTATAATTTTTTAGTATATTATAAAATTTTGGTTTTCCACCTAAAGTAACATATTCTATATCCACCACATACCATAAATTTTGCCATTCTACATTTGGAAACTTCGGATGAGTTGTTGTCATTTCTTTTTCAATATCTTTATTTTCAAATGATACATTAAGTGGTTTTGAACTAATATGTGGAATTGTTGCTTTATTTCCACTTTTTTTATCATTAAAATTTTTCTGTTCCCATTGCATAAATAGTTTTTTATATGTAGTTGTTTCTTGTTCCATTTTTAACGATTTTGCAAATTTTACTACCTTACTTGCATCTACATTATTAAAACTAATTGCATTATTATTACCATTAATATTTATATTTATTGTCATATTATCATTTGGGTTATTTGCTATTATCTCAACCATATCTGCTGTATCTTTCATCATCTTTAGTTCATGTGTTGTTTCTGGTTGTTTTTCATTAAGCAATTTTTCCCATAAATCTTTAATTTTATTAAATAATATTTCACCAGAATTTGCTAAAAGAGTTGGGATAATAGGTTGAACTGCACAAAGAAAATCAATTACAAAAGAACCTTTTTTAATTTCTTGAATATATACTGTTGTATTATTTCCTTTACCATCAAACTCTTTTATTGTTCCATAAAAAATATCACCAAATGAATTTAGAGTTTGTGTGAATAATGATAACTCTTGTTTATCATCTGAATGAATGGTTAAAACTACTTTTGTTTTATCTGTTTGGTTATTTTTTCCCATTTTCTTTACTCCACATCAAATTTTGGTAAGTTGTCTATAATATCTAATGTTTTTAAACTGACAGTTACTACTCTTTTTACTAGATTATAGATATACTTTTCATCAGTAGAATATAAGTTTGGGTCATTTTTTATTCCGCTTGCTGTATGTATTGATATTTTATACTGGTCTGCAACCCATTCAATAGGGCTTCTGCCATTTATTACATATTCTAATGCTCTTGGTGGAATATTTTTAAATAGAATATCATTATTAAACTGTAATTCTGTTTTTTCTTTATTCCATTTCATTTTTTCTACTTTATAACTTGGGTTTTCTTTGCATTCTTCTTCTAAATTATATGGCTCTATTGTTTCATAATTTAAATGAATTTCTGCTAAATCTCTGCCAGCTTTATTATAAGCATTAAAATCTTCAATAGTTTTTACAAAAGGTATGCGGGCAAGTGTTTTCTTTAAATCATTTGAATATTTTTCCCTGTATTCTTTATTATGCAGTATACCATATACATAATAAAAAATATCTTCTTTTGTTACTTCTTTTCCATATTTTTTTTGGTATTCTTCTAAAGCATAATTAGTTATGGCACATTCTTTTGTATATCCATATTCATCTACTTCTTCATTTAGTTTTTCAATGGCATTTGTATTATCATATTTAGTATAATAATATAATGGAAAACATTGAGTGCCAGCATCAAGTGTATTCACATCAAATATCTTATCTGCAATAAATGGAAGAAAATATTTTGAAGAACCAATGCCATTAGTAGAAATTAAGATATTATTATGTTTAGGTGTTGGAAAAATATTTAACATTTGATATGTTCTTTCTATCAAAGGTTTGTAATAATAAAAATATTGTTTTGAAAATGGTCTATATGCAGAAACTGTAATATATTTACTACTAAATTCAAGCATATTTTTATTTTTTAGCTGTTGTTTTAGGGTGTCAGACCATTTTAGTTTTGTGTCATCAGTAGTTATTTCTTTTTCTGTAATTAGTCCATTTTCTAATTTAGTTACTTCGCTATTATAATAATTAATAGTGTTTGAAATATTAGATTTAAGATTATTATTGGAAAAATTATATGACCAATTATCTCTACTAGTTGCTATGCCTCTTGAATAAATATTGAATATATATTTATTATTATCAGCTTTTTTATCACCAATGGGAATAAATTTTTCAAATTCATCATTTCTTTTATTAAGCCAATCATTATTTTTATCTGGTGTTATTACTTCCCAGTTTAATGTATCTATTGAATGTTTTGTAATATATTCTAATTTTTCTTTTGTTTTTAGGTTATTTGGAACAGTGCTGTAATTTATAGTGGCATGTTCATTTTTACTTTTATCTTTAATAAGTAAAAGAATAGCAACACCAGTCATATTATCATTACCAAATATATTTTCTCCTTCGTCTTTATTAAACTTTCTTATGTTACCTTTTAAATCAAAGCAGTAAATATATGCAAAATCTTCTCTTATACATTTTCTAAAACCATCAAAAGAACTTGAATCAATATAACCATTATTAGTAATAAAGCAAATTATACCATTATCTTCAAGTCTGTCAGTTGCCCATCTAAATGCTTTTACATAAGAATCATTTACCCTATTTTTATTTGTAGCTGTTGAATGTTTTGCATAAGTATCTGATATGGCTTTTTCAAGTTTTTCATACCTTGTATTTTTATTATTATCATTTTCAGATTTTTGACCTGCAGAATATGGTGGGTTGCCAATGATAACCTTTATAGGTGCATTTTTCTGTTTTATAAGACGGCATGAATTTTCTTCTAAAAAGTTTTTTTCTTTTATGTCTATTATAGTATCTTTTGTTTCTGCCAGCTGAAAAGTATCAGTTAAAACAATACCTTCAAATGGGGTGTATTCTTCTTTTTTACTTAATGTATGGTATGTTTCTTCTATATTAATAGCTGCAATATAATATGCTAATAAAACAAGTTCATTAGCATGTATTTCATTTTTATATTTATATTCTAAATCTTCATCTTTTATTAATCCGCTTTGTAAAAGCCTTGTAATAAATGTGCCTGTGCCTGTAAATGGGTCTATTATATGTATATCTTTATCACTTATAGACTTACTAAAATGTTTATTTAGTGCATATTCTACTGCTTTTATTATAAAATCAACTGCTTCTACTGGTGTATAAACTATACCTAATTTTTCAGATGCACTTTTAAAGGCAAGTTTGAAAAATTTGCTGTATAATTCTTTAATAATCATCTGCCTTTCTTCTGATGTCTTTATAGAATCAACCTTTCTTTTAACAGAATCATAAAATTTATTTAATTTTTCAGAGCCTTTTATAAGCCTGCCATCGTCCATATTATCTAATACTTCTTGTATGGCTTTTGATACTGGGTTATTATTTACAAATGAATATGTAGAAAATAAAGCCTCAAAAATAGGTCTTGTTATTAAATGCTGGCTTATCATTTCTATTGCATCATCTTGGGTTATATCGTTATTTAAATTTGCCCTTAATATATGTAAAAATGAATTAAATGCGGTTTTAGTATTTTTATTTTCTTCTAATAATTCATTTATAGTTTTAATGTGCAGTTTTGCTAAATCCGTTACTTCTGATGCCCATTTTTCCCAGTAGATTTTATCGCCGCATTTTTGCACTATTTTATTATATAATGCATCTGCTAAAGCGTCATGAAATTCAATTTCAAGATTTAAATCATGGGTTGTTATTATTTCCCCGTCATCTTTATCAGTTATATGGTCTACTATAATTTTTCTTTCATTTCTTTTATTAAATTTCAATGAGTTTACTATATTATTAAACCTATCATCATGGGAGCGGAGAGCCTGCAACACATCCCATATTACACTGTATCTTTTATTATCATTAAGAGCTACTTCTGGTGCAACATCATCAGGCACTACAATAGGGAGAATTATATAGCCGTATTTTTTATTTGGACTTTTTCTCATAACTCTGCCTACAGACTGCACTATATCCACCATAGAACTTCTTGGGCTTAGAAATACAACTGCATCAAGAGAAGGCACATCTATTCCTTCAGATAAACACCTTGCATTAGAAAGTATTTTACATGTATGTTCTTCTGGTTCTTCTTTTAAATAATGCAGTTTTTTATTTCTTTCAATATTTGGCATTTTGCCGTCTATATGGTCTATGTCTAATTTGACAAGTCCTTTTGCTTCATAATCAAATACAGTAGATGCTTCTTTTACCATATCTTTAAAATCTTTAGATGCCTTAATTGTGCCAGTAAAAACTACTGCTCTTTTCATTGGCTCTGGGTCATTTAATTCTGTATAGTTTGTTTCATCTCTTAAATTATGTTTTGACAGTGCGTTCCATACACCGATTATTTTACCATAATCATCTAATGTGCCCATATTCATATTATTTTGAAAGTATTTATGAACATAGCTTTGGCTTACACTTAATATTATTACTTTATAATCACTTAATAAGTTATTTTCTACTGCTTTACCAAAAGATAATTTATAAAGTTCTTTACCATATACTTCTTCATCGTCCATAGACCATAAAATAACTTCGCTATCCTCTGCTTTTTTCTTTATGTTTTCACTAAAAACTTTTGGGGTGGCAGTCATATAAATTCTTTTTTTGCCTTTTATAAAATCATTATTATGTATTTTAGTAAAATATGATTCATCTTTGTCAGAAATTTTTGCTCCCGTTGTTCTGTGAGCTTCATCACATATTATTAAATCAAACTCAAAATCGCACTGCTTTTGCCCTTCATATATTACATCTATTGACTGATATGTTGAAAATACTACTTTCATTACATTGTCAGGCATACCATTATATCTTGATATAAAATCATCTATATTTGTTGATGCTGAATATTGAAATTCACTTAAACTATCACTAAAACTATCTTCTTCTTTTTTGCCAACGCTGCTGTCAGAACATACAGGAATACAGCCTATTTCAATAGAACTTTCTGATAACCATTCTTTTATGTTTTGCGATACTAAAGAAATTGATGGAGCAAGAAAAAGGATATTTTTACCTGCACCAAATGTTTCTGCCAGTTTTAAGCTTGTAAAAGTTTTACCAGTGCCACAAGCCATTATCAGCTTGCCTCTATCAGCAGTTTCAAAGCCTTTTAATATGTTTTCTATAGCTTCTTTCTGATGTGGTCGTATAGATTTCTTTTCTGTTTTATATTGTAATGTATCAATATTATTTTCTGTAAATGATGACCAGTCAATATTTTCATCATATAAAAAGTCATTAAAATCAATACGAGTTGTTGGAATTTGCTGGTTTTCTATAGTAGATAAAACATTTGCTCCCCAGTGTGATGCAGTAGTTACTATTATACGGTTAGAAAAATAATATTTTTTTTCATCTATATTAAAACTTTTGCCACTGCAGGATATAAAAGAATCTATATCACTTTTATGTATGGTAGAGCCTTCTTCAAAAAATTTACACTGTATAGCAGTATATTTATCTTCATATTTATGTTTTGCGACTAAATCTATGCCAGTATCTGCACCATCTCTATATGGAAAATCCTGCCATAACCAAACTTTTTCATACATTTCTTTATACACTGTAGAAATAGTTAAATATTTTTGAGTAAATTTTTCAAATAATGTGCCTTGTTCTCTTTTGTTTTTTGCTTCTTCTCTAAATTTATCTAAAAGTTTTGTAAATGACATCTGCTCACCATAAAAATTATAATAAATCATAATATACAATTTATATAATAAATGCAATTAAGTTTTGCTGTTATATATTAAATTATATAAGCTGATTATATAAATAGATAAAATACATTATTTAAGAATATCCCCATGTTATTTTATTATCTTTGCGACTTAATTTCTTATGAGCTGTTTTTTTGGAACGCTTAGCAATCTGATTGTTTGAGCGAAGCGAGTTGCAGTTGCTGTGAAGAAAAAAAAGCGAATGTTTAAGGAATTGGAGCATAAGTAATAAAATAACAAAAAATTATTTTATGAGATTTGCGGCGGAAGTGTTCGTAATGTATATTTATAATTATTTTACATATACACAAAAAAAGGGAAACCAGTTTTCTGATTTCCCTTATATATTTTATGCTGCTTATAATATTATATTTGTTTATCCATAAGCATTTTTCTGATACCAACTATTGCTTTTGTTGGGTTCAGTTCTTTAGGGCATGCTTCCACGCAGTTATAGATTGTGTGGCAGCGCCATACGCCGTGTTTATCGTTTAATATTGCAAGGCGTTCATCTGCCCCTTCATCACGGCTGTCTATTAAGTATCTCCATGCTCTTAAGAAAGCGTTAGGGCCAAGATAATCTTTATCTACCCAGTAGCTAGGGCATGAAGATGAGCAGCAGCCGCAAAGGATACATTCATATAATCCGTCGAGTTTTTTCCTGTCTTCTGGTGATTGATATAATTCACCATCTGGCATTGGAGAGTGGCGGATAATATATGGTTTAACTGTAATAAATTTATTGATAAAGCTGGAAATATCCACAACTAAATCTCTCATTACAGGCATACCTGGTAATGGTTTGATAGTAATATCAGAGCCTAAGTCTTCTACTTTAGTCATGCAGGCAAGCATATTTACGCCGTTTACATTCATACCGTCTGAACCGCACACACCTTCACGGCAGGACCTGCGGAATGAAAGGGTAGGGTCGAGTTCCCATTTGATTTGGTTAAGAACAGTAAGTAAAAGCATACCCGGCCTGCGTAACTCTACTTTGTATGATTGGAAGTGAGGCGCTTTATCTTTATCTGGGTCGTATCTTAATATTTTAACATTTATAAATTTGCTCATATCGTCCTTCCTTATTCTTAGTAAACACGAGGTTTAGGTGGGAATGGTTCAACAGTAAGCGGTTTAGTTCTAACTGGTCTGTATTCCAGATTAATTGTTTTACCGCCGTCAGCTATAGTAACATTTGTATGTTTCATGTAGTTTACATCATCTCTTTCTGGATAATCTTCACGAGCGTGGCCGCCACGAGATTCTTTACGCATTAATGCAGATTTAGCTGCACATCTTGCGATAAGTATCATATTATTAAGCTCTAATGCTTCTACTAAATCCAGGTTGTATACGCTTGATTTATCAACTACTTTGAAATCATTTAATAATTCTGCAATTTCTTCAAGTTCTTCACAAGCAGCAGTCATATGTTCTTCTGTTCTGTAAACGCCTGCTTTTTGTTCCATAAGTTTTGTAAGTCTTGAATATACTGGGCCGTAAGTATTTTTGCCGTTTGCGTTTGCAAATCTTTCTAATAATTTAAGGCCTTCCTGACCTGCATTTTCTGGAAGTTCTGCAGCTTGATTTTCTTTTGCAAATTTTGCAGCAAGCTCACCAACTGTTCTGCCGTAAACAACAAGGTCAAGCAGAGAGTTTGTTCCAAGGCGGTTAGCACCATGGACAGAGTTTGCAGAACATTCTCCAGCAGCATAAAAGCCAGGATAAACAGTTTCAGCATCTGAGCCATAGCCTTTGATAACTTCCCCAAGATAGTTAGTAGGGATACCGCCCATTTGGTAGTGAGCAGTAGGCATAACAGGGATAGGTTCTTTTGTGCAGTCCACCCCTGCAAATACTAACGCAAGCTCATGGATACCTGGGAGTTTTTCCATAATAGCTTCTTTACCGATATGGTCAATTTTTAAAAGAACATGGTCTTTTTGTGGTCCTACACCTTTGCCAGCTAAAACTTCTTTTACCATAGAGCGAGATACAATATCTCTTGGTGCTAAGTCTTTAATAGTTGGAGCATATCTTTCCATAAAGCGTTCGCCTTCGCTGTTTAAAAGGATACCACCTTCACCACGAACACCTTCAGTAATCAGGTTGCCGTGTCCGTAGATACCTGTTGGGTGGAATTGGAAGAATTCAGGGTCGCACCATGAAAAACCTGCTCTTAATGCTAATGCTAAACCGTCACCAGTATTGATGTGTGCATTAGATGTAGTAGCATATATACGGCAGTTACCACCTGTAGCAAATATGATTGCTTTAGCATGGAACATATGCACTTCGCCATTTTGCAGGTCAAGGCATAATACGCCGCATACTCTGTCGCCGTTTCTGATTAATTCTATTGCTAAAAATTCATTGTAAAATTGAGTGCCTTGTGCAACAGCTTTTTCAAATAATGTCTGCAGCATAGCATGGCCTGTTCTGTCTGCAACATAGCATGCTCTTTTTACTGGGCGTTTGCCATATTCTGCAGTGTGGCCGCCAAACGGACGCTGTGCAATTTTACCTTCTGGAGTTCTGTTGAAAGGAAGACCAATGTGTTCAAGCTCTATAATCATCTCAGGAGCTTTACGGCAGAGATATTCAGCAGCATCTTGGTCACAAAGGTAGTCAGAACCTTTAACAGTATCATACATGTGCCAGTGCCAGTTATCTTCTTCATGGTTGCCAAGAGATGCAGAAATACCACCCTGAGCACTGATTGTGTGGCTTCTTGTAGGGTATACTTCTGAGATAACTGCTGTTTTAACATATTGAGATGCAACCTGTGCTGCGTTAAGTCCCGCACCGCCTGCACCTACAACAAGGACATCATATTCGTGGTATTCTATTTTTGTTGTATTTATCATAATTTAACCTCATAACACTTAAAGGATTATTAAAACAGGCTTTTAGAAAGTCCAAGCATAATAAGCGCAAGTGTCCAGTATATTAAGTAAAGGATAAAACGAGTGCCTTTACGAGATACATAATCATCTGTAACCATTTTTAAGCCGTTGAAAGCATGGAATGTTACAAAAAGCCATAATGCAGCCATTAAAAAAGAATTGCTGCCTTCAAAGATACCGCCGCCGGCTTTGCTCATTATTTTGCCAAGCAGGTGATAGCCTAATGCAACAATTAAAACTATGCCTGAAATCCTTTGCAGTGCCCATGCGATAGTGCCGTTATTGCCTGTTCCTGTATATTTATAAACTTTCATAGTTACTCTCCCTCAGCTGATTCTACATTCGCTGCAGAGTTTGCTGCGATAACATCTTTAACATAGTATAGTCCCACAAGGGCAAGTAATACAGCTAATACTGTAAAGATAACAAGAAATTTCTTAAAACAGCCCCTTTCAGCAGCTTTAAAAAATTCCATAAATATGATTCTTAAACCATTCATAGCATGCCATGCAAACATAATGATGACAATTGCTTCAACATAGATGTTTTGAACGATTGTTGGCAGGAAAGAACATACACCGCCAGAGCCTAACATATGCAGGATAAAGTAAAGCACAAGAAGAACACCAGTTACTCTGTGCAGTATCCATGCAACCATACCAGGGTGTTTACGGTAGCCCATAGCCGAAATTTCTAAATCTTTTCTAGGCATAAACGCACTCCTTTATAAATTATATTAAATTTATATCATCTCTTTTTTAAGATGCTAAATTCCTTATTAATATGATAAATAGAATATGTAATCGTGTAATGATGTTTGCACTTTCCTATTTAAATATATAAATTGAAATTTGTCAACATTTTTTAATCAAATTTAATACATAATAAAAAAAAGGTTTAAAATTAAAAAGTGTATATAATTATGTTATATCAATACTTTTTACAAGTCCGCAAATAATGAGATTAAAAAGATATGTTTTGTTTTACAAATTATAAAAATAATCTATTAAATTAGTAGATAATAATAAAAATAAAACAATGTTATTGTGTATCTGTAAAAATGCTTGCATATTAATGGTATATGTAAAATATTAAAGAAAAATCATAAGATTATTATATAAAATAATTAAAAAATTATCTTAACAGACTGATTAAACTTAAAATTTAAAAATAGTTTATGTAAAAACAAATTGAAAGAAATTTTTTTAGAATATAATATGATTAAAAAAACTGCATGCTGAAAATATTTTTAAGAATGTCAATGGTTTTTGCATTACTCCATAAATTATGTGGATAACCTGTGGAAAACTTTATATATATAAAGCCTTGAAAAATAAGGCTTTTTTATGTCAATAGAAAAGTTTGTTTGTGTTATCAATGGTTTATGCGAGAATAACGAAATATCAATAATATATAATACTCTATGGAAAATTAAGAAGTTTCTTTTTGATAACCTGTGGAAAAGTAGGCAGAAAATAATAAAATATTATCGCAATATCAAATAGATTATTTTGCTGCTTAAAATTTAAGCAGATAAAAATGCCCTGAATTTTAAGTTAAAAAGAGATGTTCCCTTGTAAACAAAACCACTGATTTTGCTTAAAAATAGGTAAATATAAAAATTTTTCTTGTATTTCTAGGAAAAACATATATAAGTAATAGTTTAATATATAATTAATCAGTGCAATAGGAGATAATGATTATGTCTATTCGTGTTCGCTTTGCTCCAAGCCCTACAGGGCACATACATGTAGGTAATGTGAGAACAGCTCTTTTTAACTATTTATTTGCCAGAAGTCAGGGTGGTAAATTTATACTTCGTATTGAAGATACAGATTTAGAAAGGTCTACCCTTGAAAGTGAAGAGCTTATATATGAAGATTTGGAGTGGCTCGGTCTTGATTATGATGAAGGCCCTAAAAAAGGCGGCGAATATGGTCCATACCGCCAGACAGAAAGGTTTGACATATATAATAAATATGCTGAAAAATTAATTGAAGATGGATATGCTTATAAATGTTTCTGCACAAAAGAAGAGCTTGATGCAGACCGTGAAAAAGCTCAAAAAGAAGGCAGAGCATATATATATAATGGTAAATGTGCTCATCTTACTAAAGAAGAGATAGCAGAAAGAGAAGCAAGGGGCGAAAAAGCATCTATTAGATTTCGTGCATTTAAACCAACTATTATGGTGCATGATATGATACACGGCGATATTGAATTTCCAACAAATGCTTTTGGTGATTTTATTATTATCCGCCCAGACGGCGCACCAATATACAACTATGTTGTTGTAATAGATGATGCATTAATGAAAATATCCCATGTTATAAGGGGCGATGACCACTTATCAAACACTCCAAAACAGGCTTTAATCTATGAAGCAATAGGCGAAAAAGCACCTGTATTTGCTCATATTCCTATGATATTAGGTCCAGACCATGCAAAACTTTCTAAAAGACACGGCAATACAAGTGTAGAAGAGTTTAGAAAAGCAGGATATTTAAAAGAAGCTATGATTAACTATATGTCTCTTCTTTCCTGGAGCTCAGATGATGAAAGAGAGCTTTTTACAATAGATGAATTAAAAGAAAAATTTTCTATGAGCCGTGTGTCAAAAAGTGCTGCCGTATTTGATTTTGATAAATTAAAATGGATGAACGGTATATATATCCGCTCAAAAGAAATTTCTGAATTATTAGAGCTTTGCAAGCCTTATATAATATCAGCAGGTCTTGCAGATGAAAAATATATAAGCGAAAATAAAGCAAAAATGGAAGCTATGCTTTTATCTGTGCGCGATAATTTTACACTTTTAAGCGATGCTCCAGAATATTTACAGGTATATTTTAAACTGCCTGATGAAATAACTGAAGAAGCCCGTGAAATGCTTGCTCTTGAAACAAGTAAAGGTGTGCTTGATTTATTCCTTTCAAAAATAGCAGGCAAAGAGTATCTTGATTTAGAAACATATAGAGCAATCATGAAAGAAATACAAAAAGAAACAGGCACAAAAGGCAAACCATTATACATGGCAGTGCGCTCAGGTGTTACAAGAAGCACAAAAGGTCCTGAAATGGACAGCGTAGCAACACTTCTTCCATGTGATGAACTTGCAAAAAGAATAACTGAAACAATGAAACTTGCAGGGCTTTTATAGAATGTTTAATTTAGGTATTATAGGCAGACCAAATGTAGGAAAATCTACCCTGTTTAACAGGATTGCAGGCAGGCGTATTGCCATAACTGATGATATGCCGGGGGTTACAAGGGACAGGATAGAAGTAGAAACTTCCTATCTTTCAAAAGATTTTAAACTTGTGGATACTGCCGGCTTTGATTTGCAGGCTGATATTTTAAAGAAAGAAATGCAGGAGCAGTTTTTTAAAGCATTAGAAGAAGCTGACTTTTTAATATTAGTAGTAGATGCATCTGAAGGGCTGCATGCACTTGATGAAATAGTGTGCGATATGCTTAGAAAATGCGGCAAACCATTTGTTGTTGCAGTAAATAAGGCAGACAGCAACGCAAGAGAGCAGGCAGTAAATGAATTTTATAAACTTGGCGATGTGGAGCTTTTTCCAATAAGCGCATTACACGGCAGAAATGTAGATGATATTCTTGACTATATCCATGCCTATATACCTGAGCAGGAAGAAACAGAGCCTGAAGAAGAAAATGATGAAGATGAAAGAATAAAAATTGCAGTTGCAGGCAGACCAAATGTTGGTAAATCAAGCCTTTTAAATGCATGGCTTGGTGAAGACAGGGTGATAGTTACACCACTTGCAGGCACTACAAGAGATAGTGTTGATGTATATTTTACATATAAAAATGATAAATATATTATAACTGATACAGCAGGAATACGAAAAAAATCTGTAATGTTTAAAGACACTATTGAAAAATACGGATATTACAGGTCAATAGATGCGATAAAAGACGCTGATGTGGTAGTTGCTGTGATTGACGGGGCTGATGGACTTAATGAAAGAGATGTAAAAGTAATCAGTGATGCCTGGGAAGCAGGAAGACCAGTTGTGCTTGCAGTTAATAAGTGGGATATTGCAGGAAAAGATGAAAAAGCAGTGAAAAATTTTAAAAGAACATTATCTGAAAAACTGCAGTTTTTAGCAAATCCGCCGTTAATATTTATATCTGCAAAAACTGGCAAAAACTGCGAAAAAATATTTGATGCAGTAAAAAAACTATATCTTGAATATAATAAACGGGTGCCAACTCATGCAGTTAATGAAGTATTAAGAGAAGCTTTAGAAAGACATCAGCCGCCAGTAGTTGGCACAAGGCGTTTAAAATTTTACTATATGACTCAAGTTGCAGCCCGTCCCCCTTATTTTGTGGCATTTGTAAATAATCCGCAAGGGGTGCATTTCTCTTATGAAAGGTTTTTAGTAAATATGTTAAGAGAAGCCTTTGGATTTGACGGCGTGCCTGTCCGCTTAAGTATAAGAAAACGAAAAAGCAAATACAGTGACGAAGGAGAATAGTATATGAGCTGGGTATATTTAATAATTGCAGGGATTTTTGAAGTAGGCTGGCCGTTAGGATTTAAACTTGCTTCCACATATACAAAATACAGTGTTGTTTTTATTGGTATATCAGTAATATCTATGGCTTTAGGCGGTGTATTTTTATATATTGCTCAAAAAACTATACCCATAGGTACAGCTTATGTAATATGGACAGGGGTTGGTGCTGTTGGTACACTGCTGATAGGTATATTTTTCTTTGGTGATAGTGCAAACTTTTGGCGACTGTTTTTTATAACAATGATTATAATAGGTGTTATAGGCACAAAAATAGTGCATTAGTTGTGTTTAAGTAAAGCATATAATAGTTTATATATAATAATTATATATAGATACTTCGCCTAAAGGCTCAGTATGACATATATGAGTGTGAGTATGTTTTTAAATACAGCATACAGTCTGTCAATTCTGAGCGCAGCGAAGAATATAGTTTATATAATATTTATAACTACTGCAAATATTTTGGATAGTTATAGTAAACTTGGAAGATAGTAAAAAGACTCTTCGTTCATATTACTCACTCAGAGCGACACAGTGCTGTCTATTCTGAGCGCAGCGAAGAATATAGTTTATATAATATTTATAACTACTGCAAATATTTTGGATAGTTATAGTAAACTTGGAAGATAGTAAAAAGACTCTTCGTTCGTATTACTCACTCAGAGCGATACAGTGCTGTCTATTCTGAGCGCAGCGAAGAATATAGTTTATATAATATTTATAACTACTGCAAATATTTTGGATAGTTATAGTAAACTTGGAAGATAGTAAAAAGACTCTTCGTTCATATTACTCACTCAGAGCGACACAGTGCTGTCTATTCTGAATGCAGCGAAGAATATAGTTTATATAATATTTATAACTACTGCAAATATTTTGAATAGTTATAGTAAACTTGGAAGATAGTAAAAAGACTCTTCGTTCATATTACTCACTCAGAGTAACACAGTGCTGTCAATTCTGAGCGCAGCGAAGAATCTAATTTTTATAATATAGATAACTACCATAAATATTTTGGCTGGTTACAGCAATGTTTGAAGATAATAAAAGACTCTTCGTTCGTATTACTCACTCAGAGCGATACAGTGCTGTCTATTCTGAGCGCAGCGAAGAATATAGTTTATATAATATTTATAACTACTGCAAATATTTTGAATAGTTATAGTAAACTTGGAAGATAGTAAAAAGACTCTTCGTTCGTATTACTCACTCAGAGTGACACAGTGCTGTCTATTCTGAGCGCAGCGAAGAATATAGTTTATATAATATTTATAACTACTGCAAATATTTTGAATAGTTATAGTAAACTTGGAAGATAGTAAAAAGACTCTTCGTTTCGTATTACTCACTTAGAGTGACACAGTGCTGTCTATTCTGAGCGTCAGCGAAGAATCTATTGAAAAATAATGCAAACAGAAAGTAAATTCCTTTATTTGCTTACTAAAGAAAAACACATCCTGTGTTTTATATACAGGAATGAAATATTTATATATATTAAGGTGTTAACATGAGAGCAGATTTCGCAAACTTATTACACCAATAATAAAAAATTCGTCCATGAATTTTTTATTTAGACGCAAACGGGAAATAAATTCCCTTGTTTGCTTACTAAAGAAAAACACTTCCTGTGTTTTTAAGAGCAGTTATTTTTATATTAAATATATATTAAGGTGTTAACATGAGAGCAGATTTCGCAACAATTGGCAGCGGCTTGACCTACGAGATTAGAAATATTGTAGAGATAGCAAACTTTATGAAATCCAAAGGAATGGATATTTCATGGGAAAATATTGGCGACCCTGTTATGAAAGGGGAGCAGGTACCAGAATGGATTAAAGATGTATTAAAAGAAGTTATTGATGATAATATGTCTTTTGCATACTCGCCTACTAAGGGAGTAGATTCTACCCGCGAATATTTAGCCGCCAAAAGAAATGCTCTTGGTGGAGCACAAATCACAAAAGATGATATAATCTTTTTTAACGGTTTAGGGGATGCTATTGCAAGAAGCTATTCTGTTATACGAGTTGATGCCCGTATAATTATGCCTGAGCCAACATATTCTACTCACTTTATGGCAGAAGTAGCTCACGCATCATTTCCACCAAACACTTATAAAATGAACCCATATAATAACTGGGCACCAGATTTAGGGGAGCTTGAAAGAAAAATAAAAAGTGCTCATTCTATTGTTGGTATCCTTGTTATTAACCCAGATAACCCAACAGGTTATGTATATTCTAAAGAAAAACTTGAAGAGATTGTCCGCATAGCCCGTGAGCATAATCTTTTTATTGTGGCAGATGAAATATACCATAATATGATATATAACGGTCAAAGCACTCCATATTTATCAGAAGTTATTGGCGATGTGCCTGCAATAAGTATGAACTCACTTTCAAAAGAAGTGCCTTGGCCTGGAGCAAGGTGTGCATGGATTGAAGTTTATAACTATGGTAAAGATGCAGATTTTGACAGATATGTTCAGGCAATATTCAAACAAAAACAGGCAGAAGTATGTTCTACAACTATGCCGCAGATGGCTATACCTAAACTTATGGAGCACCCAGAATATTCAAAATATTTACAGACAAGGGTAACTCACTATGAAAAACTTGCAGATATTGCATATAATATATTAAAAGATGTGCCATATATTGTTGTAAACAGAAGCAATGGTGCATTTTATTTAAGTGTTGTATTTAATGAAGCAGTATTAAATAATAAACAGCATTTAGAAATAGAAAATAAAGAAGTAAAAGAATATGTAAATAAGCTGCTTGATAATAACTCAGAACATGATAAGCGTTTTGCATATAACTTGCTTGGAGCAACAGGAATATGTGTTGTTCCGCTTACTTCATTCTTTACAAACCTGCTTGGTTTCCGCATGACTTTACTTGAAAAAGATGTGGAAAGGTTTGAAAGAAATGTAAAAACAATCGCTCAGAAGATTGTTGAATATGTAGAATCAGCAAAATAAATTATATAAGCCATTTTGGTTAGTCCTAAAAGGGCTTTTTTGTTTATGTATGAAATAATCTTATTTTAGGTAAAATGACATGTCAAAAAATATTAATACTTATGAAGAAATTACTATTGAAGCACTAAAAGAATTAGAAAAATATAATGGACTAATAACTTTACAAACTGCCAAAGATGTATGGATAAATACTGCTAGAAAATTAAAAAAAACTGAGAGTATAGTAAAAAAGGGATGTCCAAAAGGTGCTTTTTTGGGTATATTATTATCAGATGATGTAAAAAATATTCGTATAGATAAACAAACTCTTACAAATAATGATAAAAAAAATAAAAATATGGTGTATGGACAAGAGATTATCAAACTTCTTAAGAATAAAAAATATACAATAAATGATAAAGATAAAATATGGAAATATATTTGTGAAAATATAAGATGCAAAACTATTAGACATAATGGACAGATGCATGTTGCATGTGCTTTTTTTAAAAATGGATATATAATTGACAAATAATTATTTTTAGTTATTATTAAACTAAATTACAAAGTACACAAATTACCATTGTGCTGATTGTGATTGTTATATTATGATGGTGGAGTGGATAGATTTTTAAATTAAAAATATCATAAACTAGAAAAATTATAATTAACAATATAGTTCTATGGAGCATTAAAATGAAAAAACTATTAATTATTACAATATTAGTATTTAATGTATCAATTTGTTATGCAGAAGATTTTGAAATATATAAAGAAGTAATAAATGTTGCAAATAGTGTTATGGATAAGAAACCTGCTGTAGTTTCATTATTAAATAAAATAGCTTTGGAACTTGGTGCAGATAGACATAAAGCATACTTTAAAGTTGAGGGTATTCCTAATATGCATATGATAAATAGCACAGATGGTCTTTCTTTTACATATGGATATTATTTAATCAGGTATACAAAAGATGTTACATATACAAGACATTATACTATAGATGTATTATTTGTAGATGAAAATACACCCCATCTTTATTGTAAAACCGTTGATACAGTAAGCAATAGTATAAAAGAGAATATTGTGCATAAAAGTAATTGTGATGAACTTATAACTTATATGGAGGCATTCTTCAAATAATATCCATATGTCTATATTTGAATAAATTAAATTAGATAATAGTAAAAAAATTATCTATCTTATAAAAACTGTAATTTTAGGCAATATATTAGCTAAACAATAAAGTTATTATTGGAATAATATAGAATAATATTATTTCATAACCCACAAGTAGAAGACAGGCAGCCCCAACCACAGGGGCTGCTGCATAATGATATATTATCTTTTAGTGATTGGTATTCTGTATGTAAAATTAAAGCTGATTGTCTGGTCAAACCTTGTACCTACTTCGCCCTGTTCTGTTAAGAATACACCGTTTATAAAAGCAAAAGATAAGCTGATGCCGTTATCAAATACAAATTCTTTTTTAATGTTAAGCCCTGCATAAAATGGCACTCTGTAAAACGGGTCGCCTTCTACACTTATAAACTGGTGGTCATGGTTTAAGTACCAGCCGGAAACAAATATAATAGGCTCAATTACAAACCAGTTTTTATCTGGAGTTATAGGTATATTTCCCCTTAAATATAATCCATGTCCAAATTTGCCAGGTTTTTCTCTGTCTTCAAAGTTGTATGAAGCAAGATATAGTATAGATAAGTGTTTGCTGTGTATACCTATTGCACCAGTATAGTTTTCTGTCATAGGTGGCACGCCTGGAAGTCTGTCATTTTCATGGCCGCCATTATGCCAGTAATGCACTGCAATATATGGAGTAAAAATAGGCGAAACAAAATCTAATGCCCAGTCAAACCCCACATCAAATCTTTCTCTGTGTCTTTTTGTATCTAAAACCTGCCAGTTCATATAAAGCTCGCCTTTACCATATTTAAACCAGTCAAGTGAGCCGCCGTATTCATAATGGCCGTGTGTAAATTTTTCATCATAAAGATACTGTTCATTATTATCAATAAGAGTATTGCCCCAAGTTGAGCGGACAACAGGTGTCATATCTATTAATGGGTCACGAATTGGTGCTGGCAGATTTCTTCCACTTTTCATAGTTCCTAATCTTAACTGTACATCTTCATTACCTATGCGGGAAGTAACTATTGGAAATACACGAACTCCATCAGGAAATTCAAAAGTAAATGGCATAAATAAAGCTGCACCAAGCTGAACATCTATTATTTCATTAAATTTAATATCAAATAGTGCTTCTGTAAAATTCTCAAAATAAGTTAAAGTTGTCCTTGTCTGCTCCCAGTGTGTGTTTTCGCTGTTGTAAGCATAGGAACTTGTATATACCTGAAAGTCAACATCAACTGCAAAACATGCCCCCCCCCAGCTTAATATACTTAATGTTGCTATTAATACTAATAAAAATCTCATAATATGCACCTGTTATTAGAATTTAACTCCGCCGGCAATATAATATCTGCCGTCAGTAGAGCCTTGGAAACCTATTGTAAATTCTGAAGGACCTGCCTGGAATTTACCATATATGGCATATTCTAAATTAAATACAGTTTTACCGCCTCTAACCTGCACAATCTCTCTTAAAGCTATATTTAACATATAGTATTCTATCGCCTGTTCTAAACGGACATAGTGAGCATCTGGAGCAAAAGGTTCTAAGTTATATCCAGTGATATTACCATCTGCATCATATATTGGAGTTTCTGTATGTTTTCCATCAGCTGATACACTGCCTTGCGGCACTTCTCTAACATCATTTTGACGATAAGTATATTCTGCAATAGCATTAACCCATAATTTATTATTTAAAAATGGGTATCTAAAAGTAGAAGAAACCTGCACTAAATGGCTTGAAAGTTCATTTGTCCAGCTGGCTGGAGCATTTCTGTTTTCATGGCCGTATAAAAATCTTAAATCAATATTTGGCAGATTAAATTTTGCAATTAATGCTTTTGGTATACCGTGCATAAAATCGCCTTGAGAATAGGCTATTTCATAATGTTTACCAATGAAGCCAACTCTAATACCAGGGCCGTTCATATTCTGTGGAAGCTGATAGTCTTGTATATCTGTGTAAAATGGAGCATTTTCTGATAAATCAAGAGTTGTATCATAGAAATGGTTCATAAGCATAAAAGTATTTGTACTTAAATCATATACAGCTCTGCCTCTTGCAGAAACTAATATTCTGTCAAAAAGCACTGCTTGGAAACCGCCATCATAAAGTCCTGCATTGCCTTTTACATATCCATAGTCAGATAATGGGTCGTGAGTATCAAAATAACCAAATGCAGTAACGAAACCTGTAAGCTGCAGCCAGTCGTTATGGTAAGTCTGACCTACTGTGAAAAATAAATCACGCATATTAAATGTGTTTGCATTTATAGAGTATGAAAAGGTAGATGTTAAATGCACTTCTATTGGGTATTTTTGGAAAAAACTAAGAGAGTCGTTGTCTAAATCAGGCAGCACTCTTTTATAGTCATCTCTAATGTAATCTGGTTTAATATACTGTGGCAGATTATCATGTTTTTCAGCCTGTCTTGATATGAAAAAATCATAAGCATTAGGCAGGGAGTATTCTGCTGCATAGCTGGAAATTGAGAAAAATATGCAACATAACAAAATAGCAAGTTTTATTAATTTCTTCATAAAAACTCCATAATTTTAAAAAATAGGCTCTTATTATAAGTCTTAAATAAGTAATGTCAATAAATTTTATTAAAAAAATGAAATCTTTTTTATGAAACTCTATGTATAAGCTGTTCTAAATTATATGTTTGACAAACTATATAAAATATAAGATAATACAGAAAAGAAATAATGGAGAAAAATATGAACGTTGATAAAGAATGGCTTGAAGCTTATAATAAAAAGAAATCTATTATGTGCCCAGAAAATTCTCTTGAAAAGTATTTTACTGATAAAGAGATAGCAGGCTGTAAAATAGATACATTAGAGCTTGGAAATATAAAAATCACTTCAGGGGAAATTGTTGCATGTGACCCAACAGCATGTCTCGATAATGGAGTAAGTCCGTTTTTTGATACTTTTCCTAAGGGTGAGTTCCCTGTTACTGCCTCAATAGTAGTAGATGAGGAAGAAGAAATGGACAGTAAAATTGCACTTGTCCGCATAAAATTTACAGATAATGCACCTGTTACATACAGAGAAGCATTATATGGTGATGAAGATTTATCAGAAATAGAAAGTCAGGGCGATTTCTTTGGAATAATTGTAGATACTGGTCTTGCATGCTTTATAGATAGAGATGGTTATGATGTGTTAGCTGCTGAACTTACAAAAAGGGAAGAAGCTGATGAAGATTTTGATGCTTATACTGATATTTATTCTATAGAACTTGAAAAAAGTGCAAAAGATAACCCAAAATATCAATATCCAGATGGTGACTGGGTAAACTATAATGTAAATGAAAAAAATAATGCAGTAATCTTTTCTTCACCTTATGGGGAAGGTTATTATCCTGTATATGTGGCAGAAGATAAAGATGGAAATATATGCCAGCTTGTAATCCAGTTTATTGATGTAGAGCTTGCTGATGATGAAGATGATGAATAATTAAGATATATTTTATACTGTATAATATACAGTATCCGTCTACTAATATCCCCTGGTATATGTATATCAGGGGATATTTTTTTATGTATGATAAATTTATAATTATGCTGCTGTAATTTAAGGAAAGTATAAATAGAAGCCTAAAAGGGAAGATATTTTATGAAATCAAAATAAATAAAAGGAATACAGTAAATGAAATATATAAAGATGACTAAATTAAGAAAACAAGAAAAGCATATGTTTATAAAAAAGTATAAGAAAAAAAAGTGGCGGTTCAGGGAATTGAACCCCGGACACTGCGGATATGAGCCGCATGCTCTAACCACCTGAGCTAAACCGCCATAAAAAAGTTGCGGGGGCCGGATTTGAACCGACGGCCTCCGGGTTATGAGCCCGACGAGCTACCAAGCTGCTCTACCCCGCGTCATCAAGGATAAACTATATAACCTATATATTTCCTCTTGTCAACAACTTTTTTTAATTTTTTTAAAAATAATTTTTATCTTATTAATAATAAAAGAATTATTTTTCTTCTTCAACTGGTGGGTATGGTTTATCTTTTCTATACATTGTAGCCTGAGCAATAGCTATAAGGCTGTGGTCACCATCATACACTTTTACTTCATAAGTGCCAAGTTTCCTTGTTTTGCTAAGCTCTCTTGCTTCTGCTATTAATGGACCTTTTGTGCCTGGCTTAATGTAAGATATATTTGCTGCTGCTGTTACTGCAAATGTGCCGTATGCAGTTGTTGCCACACCTAATGTAGTATCAACTATTGCAAATATTGCACCGCCATGGGTTATGCCCATACTGTTTTTATGCTGAGATTTCAGCTCCATAATAGTTTTTGCGTAGCCTTTATCTAAATCAAGTATTTTTATATTCATAGCTTTAGCAAAAGCACTATGTGTAGAATGGTATTCTTTAATACGCTGTAATTCTTCTGTCATAATTCACCTTTAAATTTTTATATATTATCAGCATATTAAAATATGTGATATATACAACATATTAATTTAAGAAAACCAAAAATTCTACATTGTTTACTATAAAGCAGAGTATATATAGTGATAAATTTTAATAAAATATGTAAAAGTAATATATAATGCTTAATTGTTATATGTAATTAGGACAAAAAATATGTTATTTTTAAGTAGTTTATAAAAATCTGCATACCTTATGCCGAAAATCCTTGTGTTTTGCATAAAGTTACAATAATATATGGAAATGAATTTTAATGTGATAGCATCAGGCAGTTCAGGTAACTGCTATTGTATAGAAAATAATGGATATTTTATATTTGTAGATGCAGGAGCAACATTAACATCTATTAAAAAAGGGTTGGAAAACAGAAAGCCTGATAAGGAAAGGGGAGCAAGCCTTTTTATTACTCATGAGCATACCGACCATATTTCAGGTGTTCTGCCACTTATATCCTGCTATAACCCTAAGATATATACATCAAAGGGCACAGCAGCAGTGTTAGCAGCAAAGGGAGTAGACACTGAAATGATTTATACGATAGATGCTAATATTACTTATGAATTTGCAGATTTTACTGTTATGCCATTTAAAACTATACATGATGCATTAGATCCTTTTGGCTTTAAATTTAAATTTGACGATAAGGTTGTATCTATTGCTACAGATTTTGGTATAGTTACAGATGAAATATTTAAAGCTATAGAAGATACCCACATATTAACAGTAGAATCAAACTATGAAGATGATTTGCTGAAAAAGAACCGCAAGTATCCAGAATATCTTAAACGGCGGATACTGTCAAAAGAAGGTCACCTTTCCAATAAGGATGCTTTTTATCTTATAGGCGAACTAAGTAAATGCAGATTAAAACGCTGCTTTTTAGGGCATGTTTCTGAAAATAACAATAACTATGATATTTTAGAAAAATATGCAGATGCATGCTTAAATGTTCATAATATAGAAGCATCTGTATTAAGACAAAAAACAAGAGCAGTTTTTAATATATAGTGTTTTAAAATATGCTTTATATTTTAATTAATAGAATAAAAAGCATATTTTAATCAGTTTTATAGTGTGTAAAATAATTTTATATTATTTGTTATGCTTATAAAGCTGCAGAAGAAAATATTTAAAATATATTTAGAATATATTTTTGGAGGAACACATGAAAGAAATGGGCTATGGAGCATCATTTGTAAAAAACTTTTTGGGGAATACTCCAGCATGGTATAAGCTTTCCATACTGGCATTTTTAATTATCAACCCAATACTTTTTCTGTTTGTAAGTGAGACACTTGCAGGCTGGGTATTAATTGCAGAGTTTATCTACACTCTTGCTCTTGCATTAAAATGCTATCCGCTTCCATCAGGCGGTCTTTTAGCGATTGAAGCATTAATTTTAGGTATGACAAGCCCTTCAACTCTTTTACATGAAGTTGAAGCAAACTTATCTGTTATCCTTTTATTAATGTTTATGGTAGCAGGCATCTATTTTATGAAAGATTTTCTTTTATTTGTATTTTCAAGACTTTTAGTAAAAGTAAAATCAAAACTGGCACTTTCTTTAATATTTTCTATTTTAGGTGCATTTCTTTCTGCCTTTTTAGATGCTTTAACAGTTACCGCAGTTATTATTGCAGTGGCTTATGGTTTTTATGGCATATATCACAGATATTCTTCAAAATCAGGGGCTCAGGGCAGTCTTTCAGATGACAGCAATATACCAGAAGAAAGCAGGCAGGATTTAGAGCAGTTTCGTGGTTTTTTAAGAAATCTTATGATGCATGGTGCAGTAGGAACAGCATTAGGCGGCGCTATGACTCAGGTAGGCGAGCCGCAGAATTTAATTATAGCAGCAGCTGCAGGCTGGAACTTTGTAGACTTTTTTGTTCACTGTGCCCATGTTTCTGTGCCTGTTTTTATTGCAGGTCTTTTAACAGTTGTGCTTGTTGAGCTTACTCATTTCTTAGGCTACGGCTATAAACTGCCTGAAAATGTCCGCAAAATATTAGAAGCAGATGTGGAAGAAAATACTGCAAAAATGACAAAAAATACTAAAATGCGATATATAGTGCAGGCTGTTGTTGGTGTTATTTTAATTATCTCACTTGCATTTCATATTGCAGAAGTGGGCTTTATCGGTTTAATGGTTATTATTCTATTAACTGCATTTAACGGCGTTACAGATGAACATCATTTTGGTCATGCTTTTACAGAAGCCCTTCCTTTTACTGCATTATTAGTTGTATTTTTTGCAATTGTTGGTGTTATTCAGGATTTAAAACTTTTCAAGCCTATTATTGATACAGTGTTAAATATGCAGGGCAGTAACCAGCTTGTAGCATTTTTTGCAGCAAACGGTGTGCTTTCTGCTATTAGTGATAATGTATTTGTAGCAACGGTATATATGAGCGAAGTAAAAACTCACTTTTTAGGTGCTGGTGCAAGAACTGCTGCTGATATAACTGCAGCTATTGCTAATCTTGATGAGGCAACCCGCCAGCAGTATTATAATATTGCAGTTGCAATCAATATGGGAACAAATATTCCATCAGTTGCAACACCAAACGGACAGGCTGCATTTTTATTCTTATTAACTTCTTCTCTTGCTCCATTAATAAGGCTTTCATATTTTGAAATGATGAAATTAGCAGCACCTTATGCAGTGATTATGACTGCTACAGGTTTAATAGCAACAGCATTTCTATAAAATTTATATTCTGCCACCATTTATAATGGGTGGCAGAAGTTTTTTAGGTGTATCAATGGTATTTGGCAGGTATAAAAAACCAGTAAATATTAAAAACAAACAAAACGGCGAAAATAAAAAGCAAAATAAAGCTCAAAATATTTCTACAAGGACACTTACTCCACTTTCATTTAAATATACAAAAGATATAGATGACCATTTAAACTATCTATTTCCAGACCGTCAAACTGGGCTGCATATAGACCCAAGTGGAGCAAAATATCAGATAGATATAAATATTATGTATCCCGCATATGATGAAGAATATTATGTTCTTTATACATCAGGCATGAGCAGTGAAGATATGCTTTTACCAGATGGGCTTGAAAAAGACTGCCCTGAATTTAAGCGTGCAGAGCTTCTTATGCTGCTTCCTAAAAACTGGGATATAGATAATATGGTATCGCCTATGCCAAAACATGAAACATACTGGCCTATGCAGCTTTTAAGAATGATGGCAAGGTATCACTATGAATTTTTTACATGGATTGGACCGGGCTATACAATGGAATATGAATCATTTGCAAATAATACAAAATTAAGTGCTGCTATTGTGCTTTCATTAGGTGAGGAAATATCTGTTATAAAAACAAGAGATAATAATTTTATATCTTTATATCTAGTGCTGCCCCTTTATAAAGAAGAGGTGAAATATAAAATGCAGCACGGTTTTGATGCTTTTATAGATAAATTTGAAGAAAACTTTCCAGCAAATGGCGGTAGAGAATGGATAGTTGATATAAACAGAAAAAATATTGGACTTTAATCAAGTTTAACAGCTCTTTTTTAAAAAATTATGCAAAAATAATTATTTTCTCTTTATATTTTCATAAAAATTATTTATAAGTATAATTTCATGGACTATTTGGAGTGAAATATTATTAATGTTTTCTTTTGATTTAGAATATAAAGACAGTGAGACTTCAGCCAGAGCAGGCAGAATAAAAACTCCCCATGGGGAAATAGAAACCCCTATATTTATGCCTGTTGGCACAGTTGGCTCAGTAAAAGCATTATCCCCTGAAGATTTAAATAATGCAGGGGCTCAGATAATTTTAGGAAATACTTATCACTTATACCTGCGTCCTGGAACAGAAGTATTAAAACATTTTGGCTCTCTTGCATCATTTTCTTCCTGGAATAAGCCTACATTAACAGACAGCGGCGGATTTCAGGTATTTTCTCTTGCAGAGCTTAATAAAATAACAGAAGACGGCGTCAGCTTTAAATCGCACCTTGATGGCTCATCACTATATTTAAATCCTGAAAAATCTATAGAGATACAGGAAGCTATAGGCAGTGATATAATAATGTCATTTGATGAATGTATACCATATCCTGCTACTCATGAATATGTTAAAAATTCAGTAGACAGGACAGCCAGATGGGCAGAACGGGGGAAAGCTGCTAAAAAAAGAGATGACCAGGCATTATTTGGCATTGTGCAGGGCGGAGTGTATGAAGATATGCGTAAACGCTCAGCAGAGCAGCTTACATCTATTGGTTTTGACGGCTATTCTATAGGCGGATTAAGTGTTGGCGAAGAAATATCTCAAATGTATGAAGTGTGCGGATATACTGCTTCATTTCTGCCGCAGGATAAGCCACGCTACCTTATGGGAGTAGGCACACCAGAAGATATACTTACATGTATTGGTCTAGGTGTAGATATGTTTGACTGTGTTATGCCTACAAGAAATGCTAGAAACGGCACACTTTTTACAAGCAACGGCAAGTTTTCTATAAAAAGGGCAGATTTAGCTTTCAGTGATGATAAAGTAGATGAAAACTGCAGCTGCTATACATGCCGCAACTTTTCACGGGGCTATTTAAGACATTTATATAAGGCTGGTGAGATACTTGCTCTCAGGCTTAACAGTATACATAATATTTCTTTTTATCTTTCTATTGTAAAAAACAGCAGAAATGCTATAAAAGAAGGTAACTTTAAATCATTTCAGCAGGAAATGCTTTATAGATTAAAAAATAATTAATTAAATATTTTATAATACTTGGAGGTATTAACATGTTTTTTGAATCTGCAGCTTATGCACAGACAGCAGCAGGTGCTGCTCCACAAACAGCCATGGGTGGTTTAATGAGCTTTATGCCTATTATATTAATGGTTGTTATTTTTTATTTCTTACTTATCCGTCCACAGCAAAAAAGACAAAAACAGCATGCTGCTATGCTTGACGCATTAAAAGCAGGGGACACTGTTTTAACTAATGCAGGAATGATTGGCACAATTTACTCTATTGATGGTAATGTTATGGTAGTTGATTTAGGCAGCACAAAAGTTCGTATGTTTAGAACAGCTATTGCTGATAAACTTGACCCTGCAACATATAATACAGTTACAGATACAGCAGTTAAGGAGAATAAATAGATTATGGGGCTTACTTCTCGCTGGGTATTAATTGTACTTGTGCTTGCATGGGCAGTTTATGCAATATACCCAATATCTGAAAAAATTAATTTAGGTCTTGACCTGCAGGGCGGTATGCACATTGTTTTACAAGTGGATACTGATAAAGCCATTGAAGGCAAGATTGATAATGCTGCTGCACAAATCCGCAAAGATTTAGAAAGCGAGCAGTTAGAATATACATTTGTTAGAAAGCAGAATGTTTTTAATGTAGCAGTAGGTTTATCTGATGAAAAAGACAGACAAAAAGTTGTTGATACTATAGAAAAAAACTATCCTTATCTTACACAGGTTGGTTTAGATGATAATGAAAAATCAATACTTTTTGGTATAAAAAATGCAGATGAAAACCGCTGGAGAGTTGACGCTGTAGACCAGTCTATTGAAGTATTAAGAAACAGGATTGACGAGTTTGGCGTTGCTGAACCTTTAATACAAAAACAAGGCAGCAATAAAATTGTTGTTCAGCTTCCTGGTTTAGAAGACCCTGAAGAAGCTCTTAACTTAATAGGTAAAACAGCAGTTCTTTCATTCCACCTTGTAGATGAAAATGTTACTGCAGAAGCAATTAAAGCAGGTCAGCAGGCTCAGCCTATTGATGTGGAACTTCTTCCATATAAAATGACAGACCCAGTTACTGGCGAAACTCTGCCTTCAACTGTTACTATGGCAGTTAAAAAAGACCCAGTATTAACAGGCAGTTACTTAATGGATGCAGAAGTTATGGTATCGCCTCAGGATAACAGACCTTATGTTGCTATTAAGTTTGACCCAACTGGTGCTAAACTTTTTGAAGAAATCACTAGAAACAACCTGCAGAAAAATCTTGCTATCGTTCTTGACGGTACAATTTATTCTGCACCAACAATACAAACAGTTATTTCCGGCGGAGATGCAAGTATCTCTGGTAACTTTACTTTTAAAGAAGCAAATAACTTAGCTATCGTTTTAAAAGCCGGCTCACTTCCTGCCCCTGTTACTGTTGCAGAAAACAGAACAGTTGGTGCATCTCTTGGTGATGACTCTATTAGAAGCGGTGTAACAGCAAGTATTATAGGTTTTGTATTAATCGTGCTTTTTATCGGCATATACTACCGTTTAAGTGGTATGGCTGCCAATATTGCACTTGTATTAAACCTTTTATTAATCTTAGCTGTTCTTGCTCAGTTTAAAGCTACATTAACACTTCCTGGTATTGCTGGTATTATGCTTACTCTTGGTATGGCAGTTGACGCAAACGTTCTTATATTTGAGCGTGTAAGGGAAGAGTTAAGAAAGGGCAGAACTGTTATTAATGCAATAGATATAGGCTATTCAAAAGCATTATCAGCAATTATTGACTCTAACTTAACATCATTAATTGCAGCAGTTGTATTATTCCAGTTTGGAACAGGTCCTGTTAAAGGCTTTGCAATTACATTAAGTGTTGGTCTTATAGCTTCTATGTTTACTGCAATATTTGTAACAAGAACTATATTTATGTCATTTATGTATAAACGCACTATAAAGCATTTAAGTATATAGGGAGAGACGTGGTATGTTTGAATTAATTAAAACAGGAACAAAGATAGATTTTATTGGTAAATCTAAAATATATTTTACAGTCTCTATTATACTCTGCATTATAGGGCTTGCTTTAATTTTTGGCAAAGGCTTTAACTATGGTGTAGATTTCTCTGGCGGTACAAGTGTGCAGGTAACATTTGAAAAACCAGTTGATATTGATAAAATGAGAACTACATTAAGTCAGGATATTGGCGCAAGTGTCAGCATACAAACATTAGGCACAGACAGCTCATTCAGAATCAAAGTTGACCAGGGTGCAGGTGGCGAAGATTTGAAAAAAATCTCTGATACTATCAGCAGCTCTTTAGAAACAAAATTTTCTGAAGGCGGCAAAGTTGTAATAGACAGTGTTGAACAGGTTGGTCCACAGGTTGGTAAAGACTTAAAAAGACAGGCTTTTTTAGCAGTGCTTTATGCTGTTATCGGTATATTAATATATGTTGCTATAAGGTTTGAATTAATGTCTGCAACAAGCTCTATTATAGCATTAATACATGACATTATCCTTACTCTCGGTGTTATTATAGCTGTAAATGTTACTTTTGATTTAACAGTTTTAGCTGCTCTTTTAACAGTTGTTGGTTACTCATTAAACGATAAAATCGTTATTTTTGACAGAATCAGAGAAAGAGCAAGAATGGATGAGCATAAAACTTTAATGGAAAGTATGAATATTAGTATTAACGAAACACTTTCAAGAACAATATTAACATCTACTTCCACACTGCTTGCTGTAATAAGCTTGGCAGTTTTTGGCGGAGAAGTTATTAAAGGCTTTGCTATTGTTATGATAGCAGGTATTATCATTGGTACTTATTCATCAATAGGTATTGCAAGCTCACTTGTGTATAATATTAAAATGCTGAAAGGTAAAAAAACAGTTAAATAAATATGTAAAGCCTGCTTTTATGAGGCGAACCCCATTTATTGGACAAATAAATGGGGTTCGCCTCATTATGTGGCAGATTTATTTCACATATATAATGTGCAGATGAAATATCCAGAAACAGCAGTCAGCTTTGATGTAGATAAAAAAGCAGCTGTTAAATCAAGAAATGAAATTATAAAAAAATATAAAGGAACAGATACTTTAATAACAGGCTCTCATACACCATTTTCAGCGCCTGTATTATGGGTAAAATAAAAAAAATTATGTAAAAAATGCTGCTTATTTTTTAAGCAGCATAGTAAAGAGCTTGCTAAATCTGAAAAAATAATCTCTATCAACATAAGTTATCCACAGCTTAACCACAATTTAATTTTAAAAAAAATGCTTGACAAAAGTTTTGCCTTATATATCAATACTTTTTTATAAACTATTGATATATAAAGGTAATTTTATATATTCTTGAAATATCAATAGTTTTAAGCATTATATTAGGAAAAAGTTATCCACAGGTTATCCACAAAATAGTTTAATTAAATGTAACAGCAGTTCATTAGATTTGATTTATAAGTAATTAATAATGAATATAAAAGAATAAAATTTTTTTACTTATTTTTTATTGCATTTTACCGAAAATAATATATTATGGCTAGATATGATAAAGATTAGAGAATATAAAAGCAGAAAAGCTGCTGATAAAGCATCATCATATTTAATGTCAAAAGGTATCCCTGCTGTGATTAAGGGGTATGTTGTTGTTCCAAAAGCTTTAGAGCATTTAAAAGATGGTATGGTAGAATTAACTGTGCCGGAACATTTATGCAGCAAAGCAAGAGAATACCTGTCAGAATATGAAAGCAGAATAGATAGTGACAGCAAAAAATAATCGGAGGTTATATGAGCAAAAAGATATTATTAGTCGTAACAGTTATTCTGACCTCAATGATACTTTCCTGTTCCAGCTCATCAGTTGGTAAAAGCAAGTTTTCACCTTATTATTTTTATACAGATACAAATAAATATTTATTTGAAATCAGCCGCTATGAATTAAGCAAGTTAATAACATTTGACAGGCTTGCATATAAAGGCTCATTTATAGATGACAGACCAATGACTAAGGAAGACTTAGAAAATATAAAAGATAATAGAAATGTAAGCGGTATTCCATCAATTGTTGTGCCGCAGGTGGGCTTTACTACAGAAAGCCTTAATATGCGTCTTTATCCTACAAACCACACAATCCACAGAGGTAATGAAAAGTTTGATTCTAATCAGTATACAAGAATAAGTGCATTTGCACCTGTATTTGTTCTGCACAGGTCAAAAGACAGGGAATTTTACTATATTATGACTGAGTTTATGCGGGGCTGGGTGCCTGCTGGTAAAATCAAAATATATTCTCAGGTTGCTTTTTCTGGTATTCAGCAGATGCCTTTTATAAGAGTGATTAAAGATAATATAACAATAGGCAGTGTAAAATACGGCATAGGTGATAAAGTGCCTCTTTTATCTCAGGATAATGAAAAGGTAGTAATATTAACTCCTGAGGGCAGCTATACAACAGCATTAAAAGACGGTTCTTTTGTAATAGGCAATGCTGTATATGATGAAGCATTAATGAAAGCTATGGCAGAAAGCCAGTTAAATAACCCATACGACTGGGGTGGAAAAGAAGGGTATAGAGACTGTTCTGCTTATGTTCGTGACTTATGGCGTGTTTTTGGTGCAGATATTCCAAGAAGTTCTGGTCTGCAGAAATTGGTTGGTAAAAAATTGATTGATAAGCCAAAAAGTGAAGAAGAATTTTATGCAGTTTTACGCAATGCAAAGCCATTTAGAACATTAATATTTTTTAAAGGTCATGTAATAATGTATGGCGGTATGGAAAACGGCGACTATGTAATATATCATGCAGTAAACAGCCTTTTAAATGATAATGGTAAAAAAGTGCTTATAGCAAAAGTTGCTAAAAATAAACTGAAAGAAGAGCAGTTTGTAAATATATGGCAAAGGGTTATAAGAGTATCAGAAATATCGCCGCTTATTTCCCCAGAGCTGCCAAAAGAGCCTGAAATAATTGAGATAACAAATATTATGGATAAAATCTCAAAAATCGGCTCCTATGAAAAAGAAATGGCAGAACATAACTACACTGTAACAAAACAAAATTAATAATTTAATACAGGCTGAACTTATGCTGTGGTATAGTATGTATCAGAGTTATAATATTCAGCCTTTATTTTATTTTCTTTAATTAAAATATCTATACTTTCTTTTATTTCACTTTCACTTTTTCCAAAAACGCCGCTCATATCAAGCAAAGTACATGGACGCATTTTAAGAAGAGCATGGATTAAATCATGTAGATTAAGGGACGCTGATGATTTATATACACTTGAAAAGCCGCCTGTAACTTCTGCAGGAATATTATTTTTTAAAAATATTTTTGCAGTATCTAGTAAAAATTCATCAGTTACAGGATAAGCTGTGCTGTATGCGGGCGGTCTGTGAATTGTGCCAAGCTGAACTTTAGTGCATTTAATATTTTCTAATACTTTTATAAGCTTTTCAATGTGTTCTTTGCTGTCATTTATATTTTTGCAGAAAAGTATTTCTATAAATAATTTCCCTTTATATTCTTTTGAAAATTTTTCAAGCCCTGAGATAATATTTTCAGTATCAATAGATTTTTCTGGAAGATTTACTGCTTTAAAAATACTATCAGTTACAGCATCAAGGCTTGGCACAACTATATCAAACTTTAAAAGGCTTTCATATACTTCTTTTATATGTATAGTTGTCGTGTTAGTAAGAATTGCGCATGGTTTATCTGTAATCTCTTTAATACCAGTAATAATATTATCAAGTTCAGAATTAAGTGTTGGCTCGCCTGCACCTGTTACTGTTACAACATCGCATAAATCTTCAAATTTATTAAAATTTTCTTTAAATTCTTTTAATATATCACCAGCTTTATAATATGGCTTTCTCTGCATTACTGCTTTTTTTGTTCTGCCTACTTCACAGTAAAGGCAGTCAAGAGAGCATATTTTTGCAGGCACTATATTTATGCCTAACGACCTGCCTAATCTTCTTGATGGAGCAGGACCAAATAAGTATTTTAATTCACTCATATATCACCTTAAAAGTAATAATATATAAATTTATATTTATTGCAATATAATTATATGTATGTTATTATAACTATATACAAAGGGGTGAGTAATATGAAAAATAACATCGTTAAATTAGTAATCTTTTTACTTTTTATAAGTTTTGGCAGTGTTTATGCGGATACTGTTCCAGATGATTTATATGGTAAATGGATTAAATTAAATGAAAAAAAAGATGGTAAAAACTGCAAGAAATTAACTATTGACGGCAAAACAAAATGTTATGCTATACACCAGAGTATATCAGAAGCTTATAATGATATTGAACCAGATTATGTATGGATAAATAAGAAAGAAAATTTTTTTAAATACAGAAGAGCTACGGCAGATTTCCCAGAAACTGAAAGACCAATGTATTATAAAGAAGAAAATGGCAGACACCTTTTTCGTGTAACTGGTGAAACAACTGGCGGCACACCTTATGAAACTTTTTACAGCATAAATAAAATAGATAATGATTATATATATTTTGATAACCCTTATGGTGCGCCAGTTGAGTTATACATAAGAGAAGAAACAGCAGAGAAGTTAAAAATCCCAGTAATAACATTCGACTATCCAGTTGATTAAAAATATTAGCTGCCTGTTTAATATAAATTAAAAGCCAGGCAGCAAGAGTATATTTTTAAATATTCAATTAAAAAAGATAAAATAAATATATTTTTAAAATTTCTTTTAAGTATTTTTACATAATGCCGATTATTCTATGTATGGAAAACAAAGGTAAATTAATAGACAAAATACTTAAAGATTTTTTATCAGGTGAAGCAGAAGCTACAGATATGCGTATAATATCTATACGCCATTTTTTATCTGCTCTTAATAATGCAGTAGATAAATATATTGCAGAATCACAGAATGCAGAAAATAATGAAGATAAAAAACGGCTTGTGGTTATGCTTGATGATATGGCAGAAATATACCGTAATGAGATTTCTGATTTGCTTGTAAAAAGAGGTAAACTGCAGCATTATTTAGAAATGTTTAATGATGGATACAAATCCACTATTAAAAATAATAATCAGTTTACTAAGGTAAAAGAAAGCCCATCTAACTATATAAATTAAAAAGACTTTATCTTATAAACCGTAATCAGCTTTTACTGATGCAAACCATTCTTCAATAGCCTGCTTTTCTTGACCAAGTTTTTCAAAAGTAGCTTTGTAATCAAAATCTAAGTCATTTCTTGCATGCTGTTCTAAATCTTCGCAAAGTTTTCTAAAAGATTCAAAACCAAGGTTAGCTGATGAGCCTTTTAATTTATGACCGATTTTGTGTATAGCTGGCCTGTCATCAGCTGCAACTGCTTCTGCAAATGCTGGAAATTCATCATTGACAGATGAAACAAATATGCCAATAAGAGATGCAACTATTGTTTCATCTATACCGCCGCCTAGAAACTCTACTACTTTTTTGATATCATACTTTAATTCGCTCATATATTTTTTTATCATTATCAAATAAATTAATCAAGAAAAAAGTTAACTGCTTCACCCCCATTTTTTTATAATAATACTAATAACTATATAATAATTAAAATAAAATATTTACTAGAGTTA
>CALVEY010000018.1 GCA_944326705.1 uncultured Mucispirillum sp. | reverse complement strand
CTGGTATTCATAGAGCAGGATATGTAAAAATATAATCATAGAAAACTGAATTTACAGACTTTTTTTCACAGGCTCAATTACATCTTAATACTATAAAATATAGCCTAAGCCTAATAAACTATAAATAAGTTTATTAGGCTTTATTTTTATAATATTAAACAGTAAGTATTATTTGGTAACACTTACTTTATTTATATTTTTAAGGAATATACAATTTATTTGAATAATATTTAGAATTTTATTAAACATTATAGAATAAATATCAACTTTAATATATCTTTTACTAATCTTTTAGTACATATAAAAACCCCTTGATTTTTATATCAAGGGGTCAAATCACTTATTGATTTTTAATCTTAATCAACTTTAAACTGGCTTAAAATATGCTCTAAGTTAGTCGTTTTAACTTGTAAATGGTCTATTGTTTTTGTTACTTCGCCAATAGCTACATTTGACTCTGCAATACCTGCACTAATACTGCCAGTATTATTTGTAACATCTTGTATAGAATTATTCTGCTCTTCTACCATATTTGTGATATTTACAATATCACTGTTAGCTTCAGAAATACCATCTACAACATGTTTAAAATCTTCTAATGTTTTATCTACTTTATTAGAGCCTTCATCAATAGACTGGGAAGTAGTGTTCATATTTTTTGCAGCACTGTCGCTTTCCTGCTGGAATGACTGTATAATTGTAGATATTTCATGAGTAGCAGTAGATGTTCTTTCTGCTAGTTTTCTTACTTCATCTGCAACTACTGCAAAGCCTCTGCCTGCTTCCCCTGCTCTTGCTGCTTCAATTGCTGCATTTAATGCCAGTAAGTTAGTCTGGTCTGCAATATCATTAATAACAGTTAATATTCTGCCAATATCTTCAGAGCTTTCAGAAAGTGTGCTGATAGTCTGAGCAAGCTGGCTTGTATTTTCACTGATTACTTTCATTTCATTTTTAATACTTACAAGAGATACTGCACCTGCCTGAGTTAAACTTGTAGTATTCTGCAGCCTTTCAGAGCTTTGAGAAAGACTACCTGATACGCTTTCAGATAAACTTGATAAATTAATCATATTATGAGAAATATCTGTAATCTGCTCAGTTTGTGACTGGAATGTAGACTGGAGCTCTTCTGCAACTGACGCAAGCTCATTACTTGCAGATGTTACTTCATGAGAAACCTGCTGCACTTCTTTTATTACATTTCTTACACTTGCAATAAATGAGTTAATATATCCTGCTAAAACTCCAAATTCATCTTTTGTTGTAACATTAACTTTTTTAGTTAAGTCACCATCGCCCTCAGTTAAGTTTTTAATAAGCTCAATAAACCTGTTAAGCGGCCTTATAATATCTACTATCATAAATAACACAATAAATAATGACACAAGTGAGCCGATTGCCATAGATATAAAGATTAAAATAAATGTTCTTTCTGCAATAGATACTATTTCATTACTGCTGTCTTTAATTAAAGCAGAAGCCATTGTATTTACACCATTTATATAGTTGCGCACATTAGTTTCTGCATTTAACTGAGTTTCAGTTATCATAGCACCAGTATCTAATGCTCTAAATATTTTTGTAGTAAGTTTAAGAATTTCTTCTGATTCATCTAATGCTATTTTTGCAAGCCTTTTTGTTTCTGCTACTTTTGTCTGGTTATAAAGTCTTTCTACAGTGTCTTTAATACTTCTCATTTTTGCAACTGTATCTTTTCTAGCTGCAGCATCTGCACTATAGATACCTTTATTTACTTCATACACAGCATCTTTCATACCGTCAATTACTGCTACCATTTCCTGCACTCGTGGTATGCGTCTTTCAACTTCCGGGTCTTCTGCTGTTAAAATATTATTATATATTGAATTTAAAAAATCTGTTGCTGCTTTTAAAAATACCATTATTCTTGCATTGATTTCTTCCTGATTTTTTAATATTACCTGCTGATGCTGTAACAGCGCTATTGAAGAGTCTCCATAAGAATTAAGCTCTGTTTCAAAATCTGGAATTGATAAAGCAATCATTTCTGCCCTGCTGTCATTATCTACAGCACTTTTAAGCACGTTAAAATATCTATGGATTGCATTTAACTGTTCCTGAAAGTTTGCAATATTTTTGTCATTTGAATCTTTTAAATATGTTTGATAGTCATTAGTGCTTACAATAAAATCATTATTAATTGTAATAGCACTTTCAACAATAGCAGAAAAATATGTGGCACTTACTTTTGCAGCATTCTGCACAGTATAAATACCAATTAATGATACAAAAGCTAAAAAAGATGTAGCAATAATCAAAGCTGCTGCATTAATTACTACCTTCGTTTTTAGTTTTAGATTAGATAATTTACGCATAAACACCCCCGCTTTTTGTACGTAATATCCTATATAATATTAAGACCTGTTTCCTAATACAGCTAAAAACATCTTTAAAATTAAAATTCTATTTTTATATCTCTTTCAAAGTCAGATAAAGTTCCATGCTCTATCTGGATATAAAAAACTCTTACATCTTCTTTTTTTTCGTTTTTGGTTTTATAAAACTTATCCATAATATCAGAATTTTCTAAAATATGGGTAATAAAAGCTTTATCATGTTCAAAAACAGCTTTCCCTTTTATTCTTATCCATCTGCTTAAAGTTACTGAGCATAATTCTAAATTATCATCTTTCTGCAGCTCTTGATATACCATCTTGCTTTCAGTTACTGCAAACCACAATGTTTCTTTAAAAATGCCTAGAGTTATCATAGGTCTAATTTTAGGCAGACCATCTAACCCTATATTTGCAAGCATAAGTATAGGGTTATGCTCAATAAACTCTCTTACATCTTTATTCATCATAATACCACCTTATTAACCATAAAACATTAAATAATTTTATATTATTTTAACCCTATTATACATTATTATTATAATTTTTTCTATATAAAAATGATAAGGTTAACTTTTTAATATATTAAGCAGTATTATAATATAAATATCCTTATAGATACATTATTTTTTAATGTTATTTATTTAACTTAAATACTGATAATGCATTTCTTAATTCAGTAACATGGTTTTCTATTTCATCAGCATAAGAGTGCATACTTGTCATCTGCTGGCCGATTTCTGAAATAGCACCATTAATTTCCCCAAGGCCTTCTATCATATCTTTAGATTTGCCATCAATATTATGAGAGCTTTCCATAGATGATTCTGCTACTTTTGCAACGTCCTGCATGCTGGCAGCCATTTCAACTGCACTTCTGCGGACAATATCTGCAGTTTCCACCATTTTATATATTTCTTCTGAATTTGATGTAATAGTTTTGCTTGCATTTACAATACCCTGCAGAACTGTATTAATAATATTATTAATTTCACCAAGTGATGACTGAGTTTTTTCTGCAAGCTTTCTTACTTCATCAGCAACTACTGCAAACCCTCTGCCATGCTCACCAGCACGTGCCGCCTCAATCGCTGCATTAAGTGCAAGTAAGTTTGTCTGGTCTGCTATTTCATCTATAACAGTTAATACAGTTTTAATATCTTCAGCTTCACGAACAAGCTCATTAATATTGCCTGCTATTTCACTTTCTGCCTTACTTTCTTTTTCAACTTCCTGGCTTAAAGTATTAATTAACTGCTGCATATTAGTAAGTTCATTCTGAGTTTCTACCATTAAATCCATAGTTCGTTTTGATTCTGCAATATTATCTTCAGAAATTTTACCAATATCCATACCTATATCAATATTGCTGTGAGCTAAATTTTCACTGTTTGCAAGTGTATTAGTTACTGCTGTTGATGCACTTACTAATTTTGCAGCAATATTCATATTAGCTTCACTCTGGCTTTGCAGAGAAATAAGTATCTGTTTAATTGATGCTATAAATGTATTAATAGATGATGCGATATGACCAATCTCATCTTTTGATGCAAGAGATAACTCTTCTGATAAGTTTTTGTTATCAGATACATCTGCTAAATACTGTTTAATTCTGTTAATTCTTATGATTAAATCTGATGCAATAACAACTGCAAGTATAATATTAAAAATCATACCAAAAGCAAAAAATGCAGTTATGTATATCAGTTTTATTTTTGCAGCATGAATATTTGCTATTAAAATATCATTTACAAGCTCTGCAATAATTTCTTCAATAATCTGCAGGTTATCTATATGGTATGTAATATCTTCAAACCACTGGTCGCCAGTAGTAGTAAAATTACAGTCGATAGCATTATGAATAATATCCTGCCTGTAACCATCTATTATAGGAACAGTTTCTTCCATTGTTAAATTATAGTTTTCTAAAATATCTTTTGCTTTTTGATTATCTTTTGGCAGCTGACCAAAAAATGATGATAAATATACTTCTTGTTTTGCAATAACAGATAAAAATGACCTGTAAGTTTCTTCATTAAATGTTTTAGAGCGTAAAAGCACATTACCATTTGCTCTTTCAAGGCCTGTATTTTCTTTAGCATACATAAAGTTAGTATAGCCGCCTAATATTTTTGTAATGTTATTATCAGGGCTTACATTTGATGCTATTAATACAGAATCTATTAATGTGGAAATAGTTTTAGTATAGTATGCAATAACATCTTTATTTGTTACCTGAAAATTATCTGCTTTTTGTCTAAATGCAACTAAGCCTTTTAAAAGTTCTTCTGCACTATTTATCTGCGCAACATAAGCAGGGTCATATTTTTTTATATTTGTAGCATTGATAAAACTGAAAAAGTTATTTATGGCATCATCAGAGTTAAGTCTCTGAGCATCTATTGCTTCTTTGGATGTTGGAGATTTATCTGTCATATAGCCTGCAGTAAGTCCCCTTTCTATCTGCAGCTGGTGAGAAACTTTTGATACTTCAACAGAAATTTGAATCATACCAGTTAATTCTGTATTTGCGTGCATGTAGTTGTATGTGTCATAAAAAGTGAAAGAAAAGAAAGAAATGATACCAAGTGCTGGAAAAAATACTAATAAGATAATTTTAACCTTAATACTGATATTTCGAATAATAAAGAACCAGCCAAATAATTTTTTTAACAGTTTCATACTGCGGCCTCCTAGAAATTCTTTACACAACATTATAACACAATATGATATTTTGTCCACTAAATTTTTTATTTTTATAAAATTGTTCTATGATATAGACATATGTAAAATATTGATAATATTGTATATAATAAAAAAGCCCTTAAAATTTTCATTTTAAGGGCTTACAATTTTTACAGAATATACAGCATTATTTTAACTTTTCTTTCAAAATATTATTGATTATACCAGGGTTAGCTTTACCCTGAGTAGCTTTCATAGCCTGACCAACAAAAAATCCAAAAAGTTTTTCTTTGCCGGCTTTATATTCTTCTACATTTTTAGGGTTATCAGCAATAATTTTATCAATAATTTTTTCTATTTCTTTTGTATCTGATACTTGTTTTAAGCCTTTTTCTTCAATAATAGTTTCAGGGTCTTTATCAGTTTCTTCAATCATAGGTAAAAGCTCTTTAGCTATTCTTAAGCCTATTGTGCCATCTTCTACTAATGCAGTAATTCTACCCAGACGGGAAGCAGTAGTTTTTAAATCTCTAATATTTTCTATCTGTTTTTCGCCCATGATAGCAGCAAGCTCAACAAGTATTAATGCAGCAGCTTTTTTTGCATCACTGCCTTTTTCTTTAACAGCTTCTTCAAAATATTCTGCAACAGATTTTTCTGATACAAGTCTTTTTGCATCATCTTCACTTAACTTATAATCTGCCATAAAGCGTTTAGATTTTTCATCTGGCATTTCAGGCATACTGTTTTTTACTTTTTCAAGAAGTTCATCAGTAACTATTAAAGGAAATGCTAAATCTGGGTCTGGAAAATACCTGTAATCATTTGCATTTTCTTTGCCGCGCATACTTCTTGTTTCTTTTTTATGAGCGTTAAAAAGCCTTGTTTCCTGATATATTTCTTCCCCGTTATCATAAGCATCTACATGGCGGTTTGCTTCATATTCAATAGCCTGCATAAGATAGCGGATAGAGTTAACATTTTTTATTTCGCATCTTGTTCTAAGTTCTGTTGAGCCAACAGGTCTTACAGATACATTGGCATCACAACGCATAGAGCCTTCATTCATATTGCCGTCACATGTTTCAAGATAGCGGACAATACTTCTTAATTTAGTAAGGTATGCACCAGCTTCATAAGGTGAGCTCATATCTGGCTTTGATACGATTTCCATTAATGCAACACCAGAGCGGTTTAAATCTATACAGCTTTTACCAGGAAGCATATCATGTATTGATTTACCTGCATCCTGCTCTAAATGAAGCCTTTCAATACCTATTTTTTTAGTTGAGCCGTCTTCAAGCTCTATCTCAAGATAGCCATTGCCAACTATTGGTTTATCAAACTGGCTTATCTGATACCCCTGCGGCAAATCAGCATAAAAATAGTTTTTTCTTGCAAACACAGACTCTTTATTAATAACTGCATTTAAGCCAAGGCCTGTTTTTACAGCCTGCTCTACACAAAATTTATTTACAACTGGAAGCATTCCAGGAAAACCAGCATCAATAAATGCTACATGGTCATTAGGTGTGCCGCCGCTTGCTGCACTTGCACCAGAAAACAGTTTTGCATTTGATATAACCTGGCAGTGAACTTCAAGCCCTATTACTACTTCATAGTCGCATGTTCTTCCTTTTATTATGTAACTCATTATTTTCTGCTCCAACTATTATTTTGTTCCAGTACATAAGCTCCTTTAAAAAGAGTTTCTTCATCAAAATCTTTACCAATAAGCTGTAAACCAATAGGCAGACCGTTTGCTGCTGTTTTTACAGGAACTGATATTGCAGGAAGTTTTGCTAAGTTTACAGGAACTGTAAAAGCGTCCTGCAGATAGTTTGTAACTGGGTCAAAAGTTTTACTTTCTTCTATTGTAAAAGCTGTTGTAGGTGCAACTGGTGTAAGTATTGCATCTACTTCTTTAAAAGCATTAATATAATCCTGCCTAATCAGTTTACGCACATTTAATGCTTTTAAATAGTATGCATCATAATATCCTGCAGAAAGCACATAAGTACCTATCATAATACGCCTTTGCACTTCTGCCCCAAAGCCTGCACTTCTTGTATTTTCATACATTTCATCAAGAGAAGAGCCGTCCACCCTTAAGCCAAAACGAACGCCGTCATATCTTGCAAGATTAGATGATGCCTCAGCTGGTGCAATAATATAGTATGTAGCAAGTGCATATTTCATATTAGGAAGAGATATTTCTTTTACTTCTGCCCCTGCTTTTTCTAATATTTCTTTACCTTCCTGCCATGCGGAAGCGATTTCAGAGTTTAAGTCATTATTTAAAAATTCTTTTGGCATACCTATTTTTAAGCCTTTAACACCATTTTTAAGTGATGCTTTAAAATAAGGCACTGCAATATCTGCACTTGTAGAATCAAATTCATCAAAGCCTGCCATTTTTTCAAGCATAATTGCAGCATCTTCTACTGTTTTAGTCATAGGGCCTGCCTGGTCAAGTGATGAAGCATAAGCAATGATACCATAGCGGGAGCATCTACCGTAAGTTGGCTTAATACCTACAATACCGCAGAATGCTGCAGGCTGACGAATAGAGCCGCCTGTATCTGTGCCTGTTGCAGCTGCACACATATCTGCAGCAACAGCAGCAGCTGAGCCGCCAGAAGAGCCGCCTGTTACAACTTCTGTTCCGTCCTGCCTTTTAACAGGGTTAATTGTCTGACCAAAATAACTTGTTAAGTTAGCGCCGCCCATTGCAAATTCATCAAGGTTAGTTTTACCAATGAAAACGCCACCTGCCTGTAAAAGTTTTGATGTAACTGTTGATTCATAAGGCGGGATAAAATTTTCTAATATTCTGCTTGCAGCAGTAGTTCTAATATCTTCTGTGCAGAATAAGTCTTTAATACCAAGTGGCACGCCGTCTAAATCAGAAAGTCTTGAGCCAGATACTATTCTTTTATCACTTTCTTGAGCCTGTTTTAGTGCATGCTCTGCAGTTTCAGTAATAAAGGCATTATATTTTCTGCCTTTTTCCATATTTTCTATATATGCTTTTGTTACTTCTGTTGAAGAAAACTCTTTATTATTAAACCCTTTTGAAAGTTCTGCTATTGATAATGATGTTAAATCTGCCATTATTCCACCACCTTAGGAACAGTAAAAAAATGCTCATATGGCTCATGAGCGTTTTTCATCAGTTTTTCTGATAAATTGCCAACAGTAACTTTATCTTCACGCTGTCTTAATGGTGCTGCCTCTTCTACACCTGTAACAGAAGAAGTATCTGCACTTTGTAAAATATCCATCCATTTTAAAATATCATTTAAGTCTTTTGCCATGCTGTCTACTGCGCTTTCATCAAATTTTAAGCGAGCAAGTTTAGCAATATGATTAATTTCTTTTGCGTCCATAACCTGTCCTTTTATATTTTTTAAGCATTGTAATATTACACAAGTTTTTCCATAAAGAAAAGCAGGAATTTATCTATAAAACCAAAATCTTATTAATTTTTCTTTATTTCCTTTTGGAAAAAACCGTAACTTATTATCAAAAAAAGAATATTTTTTATATATATGCTTTTGGTGCGAAAATGTTTCAAAGCTGTATTTCCCATGGTATGCGCCTATTCCGCTTGTGCCTACACCGCCAAAAGGTGCATTATTGTTTGTAATATGCACTATTACATCATTTACTGCGCCGCCCCCAAAGGATATATTATTTATTACTTTATTTTCAAATGCCTTATCCTGAGTAAAAACATATAATGCCAGCGGTTTTTCAAGGCTTTTAAAATTAGATATTACATCATCAATATTGGTATATTCTATTACAGGCAGGATTGGAGCAAATATTTCTTCCTGCATAACCCTGTCGCTGTATGTTACATTATCCATAATAGTTAAATCTATTTTTAATTTCTGCATATCAGTTAAACCGCCAAAAACTACTTTTGAACTGTCTATAAGGCGGGCTGCCCTTTCAAAATGTCTTTTTGAAATGATTTTTGGAAATTCTTCATGTTCTGATGAATGAGCACCAAAAAGCATAGAGCTTTCTGCAATCATTGCCCCTATTAATTCACTTTTTACTCTTGAGTGACATAAAATATAATCTGGCGCAACACAAGTTTGCCCTGCGTTTAATACTTTGCCCCATATTATTTTTTTAGCAGTATCTTTTATATCTGCACTTAAATCAACAATACATGGGCTTTTGCCCCCTAACTCTAATGTAACAGGGGTTAAGTTGCTGCTTGCTGATTTCATTACAATTTTACCTACATTTTGGTTGCCTGTAAAAAATATGTAGTCAAATTTTTCTAATAATAAGGCAGCTCCTGCAACAGCATCACCCCTTACAACTCTTATATACTCTCTTTGAAATGTTTCATTTATAATCTGAGAAAGTATTAATGATGTATTTTCAGAAAATTCTGAAAGCTTGACTACTGCACAGTTGCCTGCTGCTATTGCTGCAATTAATGGGGATAAAGTAAGCTGCACTGGATAATTCCATGGAGATATTATTAATACTACCCCGTAAGGCTCATAATGGATACGGCTTCTTCCCGGCTGCAAAGTTAATGGAACTTTTACTTTTTTAGGAGAGCTTAGTCTTTTAAGATTTTTTATATAATAATTTAATTCTTCCATAATTATTCCTGTTTCTGTCATAACAGCTTCAAAGGAAGATTTATTTAAATCATCATATAAAGCCTGTATAAGTGCTTCGTCATATTTAAGCAGTGTTTTTTTCAAGGCTTTTAACTGCTCAAGCCTGTATTTTATACTTAAAGTCTCCCCACTTTTAAAATATTCCCGCATTGCAGGCACTATATTCTTCATGATTTACTCCATATATATATAACCATTGATTATAAATTATTATAAATAAATAATCAAGAATTTAGATAGAAAGACAAAATTACAGTAAATCTTGTATATAATGGCTCTATTATAGTTAAAGAAGAAATGGGTTGTGCATTTACCCTTGATAAGCTTGTATATACAGGTGTTGACAGTCCTTTTACATTTATTCCTTTATATCCTGTTTTAGAATCAGAGCTGATATTAGTATGGAAAAAAAATCATACCCTGTCAAAAGCAGCAGATATGTTTTTAGATAATATAAAAAAAGACAAAATTAATTTTTTAGATAATTAAGCCATATAGTTACACCTGATAAATAGTTAAAAATATTTATCAGGTATAATTATGGTAATATATTTTAAAAATACTCTCTTTTACTCATCTACACATATTTCGCCATTTTTAACAGCTATTATAGTTCTAATTAATACTATAAGTATTAAAATAGATGTCATAATAAGTGATGCATAGCCAAGCACTTTAAATGTTAAATATTCAAAACTTGTTTTTTCATACACAGTAATAATAGCCATAGTTAATGCTGCCATAGGGAATGTAAATGCCCACCAGGATATGAAAAACTTAATTTTATAGAAATTTTTAATTAATGCTAAAAGAATTAACCCAAAAGTTAAAGCCACATTAAAAAGGATTACTGCAAACATATCATAAGCGCCCTGCAGTTTTAGATAACTTAACATGCCAACAGATGGCGGAGCTATAAAAATAGCAAGTGTTGGTAAAAATTTCTGAGCAAGCATACCATGGAAAATAATTCTGTTAAAAAGAATAGCTGTTAATATTATCCAAAAGAAAATACCTAAAGAGAAAAAGAAATCAAGCAGATAAATATCTGCAAACCCTTCCCCAGCAATAGGTACTATAATATTACCCACAACAGGAATAAACCATGCAGGGTTTGAATGAGCAAGCTCTATATTTTTATTAAGCCAGTATGTTATAGTATAAAAAGTAAAAAATGTCTGCAGCCCTGTGCCTATTACAAAAAGTGGAAATGCAATACTTTCATAATCATGAAAAACTGTAGAGAGAAGCAGCATAGAAATAGATATTGCTGCAAAAAAGTTTACTCTGACTGGGTGTTTTATTTCTTTTTTCACTTCACTAGGATATTTAAAAAGTTTTGCAAGATATATTAATGCAATAATTACAGCAAGTGTTGCAGTAATATATGATAGTGTTTGATAAATTATTTCAGGCAGTAAAAAAACTTCGCTTGCTTTTTTATATGCAAGAGTAATACCTGAAAATCCCATTATAACAGCAAACATCATAACTGGGAAAAACTGTAAACGAGAAGAACTTGTTTCCTTTTGTATTTCACTCATTTTATCACTTCCTTATAGTCTTTTTAAAAAAGACTTCTTTTGTCTGAATATACTCTTTTTATAAAATAAAACAAGAGGAAAATTTAATTAATATTTTATCTTAAATTTATTCTAACAAAATTTTCTGCCTTTTCAATACTTATAAGCACTTTTTCATAAGGTGGAAGTTCTGAATATGAGCCAAAAAAATTATTAGAAAACCCAAACTTTTCTACAGGGTGGTTTACTCCATTTACATCAAGCACTTTATTTTCATTTTCATCATGGAAAACTTTTACAGCATACATGCCTTTAGGGATAGTGATTTTAGCAGTAACAGAGTTTTTCTTTGCAGGGAAGAAAAAAGCATAAGGCACAGGAACACTTCCTAAAAATTCCTGCTGATTTCTGCATAAGTGTATCATAATATTACCAGTTGATGTATCAATATTATTCACTTCAAGGACCATTACTGCTCTGTCATCTTCTGCAAAGGCATATATGCTTTGAAAAAGCAGTGTAAAAATTAGTATTAGTTTTATATATTTCATTAATTAATCTTCCATATCATAAGTTTGTATTTTTTTATGCAGCGTGTTTCTATTTATCCTGATAAGCTGAGCAGCCTGCGACCTGTTACCTTTTGTCATATCAAGAGCTGCTTGAATTAAGGGCCTTTCTACAGCTTTGCAGTATTCTTCATAAGGGTTAATAGCTTCAGAATGGATACCGCTTTCTAATAAACCACGGGCAAATTTATACAGTTCATCAAGAGTATTTCTGCCTGCTTCAATAAAGCCCTGCTTTCTTCTAACATCTTTTGGCAAAGATGATAATACTATAGTGCCGTTACTTGTATGGTTTACTGCATGATATATAGTATTAACTAACTGCCTTACATTTCCAGGCCAGTCATAACTTTGCAGAGTTTCTTCCGCTTCTTCAGATATTGGGATACTTTTTTTGCCAAAATACCCTAAATCCCGCATTATTATTCTGATTAAATCCTCAATATCTTCCTTTCTTTCTCTTAATGGCGGTATATTTATAATAATAGCAAAGCTGTCCCTTAGCCTTTGGTTAAACCTTTGCTGGCGGGAAAGCTCTGTTAAGTTTCTATTAGTAGAAGAAATAAAGCGAGGGGAATACATTCCTAATTCCTGCTCCACTTTAATAATGGAATTAAGCAGATATTCTTGAAGTTTTGCATTAGCTGAGGCAATATCTGAAATATAAACTGTGCCTTTTTCTGCCTTTTTAAAGTAATCATATACTTTGCTGAAACCAAGAGAGCCCACAACATCATTTAATTCTACAGGGTTTACTATTACAAAATCGCCAGTTCTGCCGCTTTGGCTGTGGATATATTCTGCCAGCCTGTCTTTACCGCAACCGTCCTCCCCTGTAATATGTATACTTACATCAATAGGGGCAACAACTTCTACTAAATCATATATTTTTTTCATTTTTGCAGAGTTATTTACAATACTTCTGCTTTTATATTTAGCAGTCTGCTGTTCTTCTGCTGTCTCCTGCAAATTTTCTTGATTAATGTTCTCTATATTTTCATTATCCATAAGCACTACTTTTTAAAATCGTATACAATTGGTTTATTACTGCTGTCTACTGGATAAATAGAATATCCAAAGTTTCCAGTAATAGAGTCAGTTATTTCGTGAGTATCATTATTCACTTTAAAATAAGTTGCATTTACAGGTGCAGGAAAAAGAGAAAGTGGCACTTTTTCATTTATGCTTTTAAAGTAATCTATAAATACAAACTGAGCAGTATTGCCGCCAACAGCATAGCCGCCCATTTTTCTGTAATCATCATAACCAACCCATGCAACAGTTACAAGGTTTGGAAGAACACCAGCAAACCAGCCGTCTTTAGAATCATTTGATGTGCCTGTTTTTCCGCCAAGCATTCTGTTTACTGCATTTCTGCTTCGCCATGCGCCGCCTTTTTCCACAACTCTTACTAAGCTGTCAGTAATTAAAGATGCAGATTTTTCATCAAGCACCTGTGTCATTTCAGGCTGCTGAAATTCAAATAAAGTTTTGTTATCTATATCTGCAACCCGTGTAACAAAAAATGGTTTTGAAGGTCTTTTACCCTGGTTTGCAAAAGTAGAGTATGCAGTTGCAAGCTCTAATGGAGAGGCTGATAAACTGCCAAGGCTTACTGATAAATCAACAGGAATTTCACCTGTAAAGCCAAACATTTTTGCATATCTAATAATTTTTTTAATACCTATTTTCTGTGCAAGTTTAATAGTTACAGAGTTATTTGATACCTGTAATGCTCTTTCAAGAGTCATTTCACCCATAAACTGACCGTCAAAGTTTTTTGGACGCCAGTCTTCTTCCCCTTCTTTTTCGCTTTCCTGTATAACTGGAGTATCATAGAAAATACTCATAGGATAGTATCCGCTTTCATAAGCTGCAGCATAAACAAGAGGCTTAAATGTACTGCCCACCTGTCTTCTTGCCTGCACTGCCCTGTTAAAGAATGATTTAAAATATGACATACCGCCTGCCATTGCATATATTTCACCAGTCTGTGGGTTCATAGATACAACAGCTCCTTCTAAATCAGGGTTTTGCTCAATCATATATACCCCTGTTGATACATTATCTTTTAATACAGGGGAAACATATATCATATCATCTGCTGCAAAAACATCTAAAAATGATTTTGCTTTTGCATTAGATGCAGTTGTTATCCAGTCATTGCCTTTAAAGTTAACAGTGCCTTCTGAGCCATCACTTAATTTGATTTTTAAAGTATTTTTTGCAGCTTCTGTAATAACAGCTTTTTGGTATCCTAACTCTTTTAAGTAGCTTGGCACATCATTATCAAGGCGCACATATTTTACTGAGCTGTTATCATTTTCTTCACTTACTACTGCATTATCTGTCACATCTTCAGCCTGCTCCACATCGGTATCATCTTCTATTAAGATTTTACCAAGCGGTCCAGTATATCCTTCCCGTTTTGCAATACTCATTAAGTTTTTAATTAAGGCATCTTCTGCTGCTATCTGATAGTCTAAATTTAATGTAGTAAATACTTTTATACCTTTATTTTGTGCATCTTCTATTTTTAAGTCTTCTTCTATATATTTATGAACAAAGTCCATAAAATAGCCTGCATGGCGCAGTCTTAAAGGTATACTTTCTGCCAGCTTTACAGTTTCATTTACTGCCGCATCATATTCTTCCTGAGTAATATATTTAACTTCTAACATTCTTTTTAATACATGGTTTCGTCTGTTAACTGCTCTTTTCATATTTAAGTGTGGAGCATAAATTGATGGACCTTTTGGAATACCTGCAATCATAGCTGCTTCTGCAATAGTTAAATCTTTAACATCTGTTTTGCCAAAATAGTTGATTGCTGCTGCCTGAATACCATAAGCACCGCGTCCAAAGTTTACCTGATTTAAGTATAATTCTAATATTTTTTCTTTGCTTAATTCTTTATCAAGCCTGTATGCAATAATTGCTTCTTTTATTTTACGCTTTAATTTTCTTTCAGGCGAAAGATATATTACTTTAACAAGCTGCTGAGTTAATGTAGAGCCGCCCTCTATCATTTTACCTGCTTTAATATTTGATACCATAGCACGAGCAATACCCCATGGGTCTATACCGCTGTGCTCATAAAATCTTGCATCTTCTACAGCAACTACTGCCTGATATACATAAGGCGGCATTTGGTCAATAGATATAGGATATCGTCTTTCTGCACCAAGTTCTGCAATAATGTTGCCTTTTGCATCATATACTACCATTGGCTCAGTATATTTAAATTTGCTGAATTCATCAGTTGAAGGAAGCTGCTGGCTTAGTATATAAATATATATAATAATAGATACAAGCCCTATTATTCCAAGAGCAAACATAGCTCCTAGTGTATATAAGATAATACGCAGTTTAGAGCGTTTTTTTGGTTTTTTATTATTATTGTCATTATTGTCATTATTATTTGCAATATTATTTAATTCTTCTGCCAGTAATGGTATATTATTTTCATTATTATCTAACTTATTTTCTGACATTACTTACTCCATATTATCTATTTTTTAGCTTTTAATTCAAATATTAAATCTCTTAATTTTGCAGCTGTTTCAAAGTCTAAATCTTCACTTGCTTTATACATTTTCTTTTCAAGCATTTCAATATCTTTATCTGTTTTTCCGCTTAATTTTACATCAAAACTATCATTGACTTCAACAGTAAAATAATCTTTTTCATAAATAGATGATAATATATCACTTATTGCACTTTTTACTGTTTCAGGTGTAATACCGTGGGCTTCATTATATGCTTTCTGCTTTGCTCTGCGTCTATTTGTTTCATCTATTGTCTGCTGCATTGCTCCGCTTATTTTATCGCCGTAAAATATAGCTCTGCCTTCTGAATTTCTAGCTGCGCGGCCTATTGTCTGGATAAGTGATTTTGTAGAGCGTAAAAAACCTTCCTTATCTGCATCAAGTATAGCAACAAGCTTTACTTCAGGAATATCTAAACCTTCACGCAGAAGGTTTATGCCTACAAGCACATCAAATTCGCCAAGGCGAAGTGATTTTATTATTTTTATTCTTTGAATAGTATCTATTTCTGAGTGAAGATATTCTACCTTTATGCCCATATCTTTATAATATCTTGTTAATTCTTCTGCCATTCGTTTAGTTAAGGTGGTAACAAGCACTCTGCCGCCTTCAGCTGTTACTTTTAATATTTCTGCATATAAATCATCTACCTGAGTTCTTGCAGGGCGCACTTCTATTTCTGGGTCCATAAGCCCTGTTGGTCTGATAATCTGCTCAGCTATTACTCCGTGCGCCTGCTCTATTTCATATCTATCTGGAGTGGCACTTACATATAAAACATTATTTACGCGGCTGTCAAATTCGTCAAATTTTAAAGGTCTGTTATCAAGAGCAACAGGCAGGCGAAAACCAAAGTCAACTAATGTCATTTTTCTTGACCTGTCACCGTTATACATTCCACGCACCTGCGGTATTGTAATATGGCTTTCATCTATGATAACAAGTGCATCTTTTGGCAGATAGCTTATTAATGTATAAGGTGTGGAGCCTGGCGCTCTTCCGTCAAAATATCTGGAATAGTTTTCTATACCTGTGCAGTAGCCTGTTTCTTTAAGCATCTCTATATCAAACATAGTTCTTTGAGTAAGCCTTTGTTCTTCTAAAAGTTTATTTTGGCTTACAAATTCAGAGCACCTTTCAAGTAAATCTTTTTTCATCTGCTCTATTACACTATCCATTGTAATGGCACTTGTTACATAGTGAGTGTTAGGATATACAGAAAGTTCTGTAAGTTCATTTATAGTTTTGCCAGTAATTGCATTAAATTCACTGATTCTATCAAGTGTATCTCCAAAAAATTCTAATCTGTATGCAGTTTCATCTTCATGGCTTGGAAAGATTTCAATAGTATCACCTTTTACTCTATATACGCCCCTGTGAAAGTCTATATCATTTCTTTCATACCTTACCTGCACAAGCTTCATTAATACATCATCAAAATTATAATCTTTGCCCGATTCAAAGTGCTGTATCATAGTAGCATAAGTTTCTGGTGAGCCAAGGCCATATATACATGAAACTGAAGCAACAATAATAACATCCCGCCTTTCTATTAATGAGCGGGTTGCTCTGTTTCTAAGTTTTTCTATCTCTTCATTAATTGCAGAATCTTTTTCTATATAAGTATCGCTTGAGGGAATATATGCTTCCGGCTGATAATAGTCATAATAGCTGACAAAATATTCAACAGCGTTATCTGGAAAGAATTTAAGAAATTCACCATAAAGCTGAGCTGCAAGAGTTTTGTTGTGGGCAATAATTAAGGTAGGCACCTGCAGCCTTTCTATAACATTTGCCATAGTAAAAGTTTTACCTGAGCCTGTAACACCTAATAATACCTGACGCTTTGCACCAGATTTATATGATGATACAATCTGTTCAATAGCTTCTATCTGGTCCCCTGCTGGTTTATACTCTGATGATATTTTAAATTCCAAAAGCGCTTTCTCCAAATATTTATTTTGTTAGTTTATCATATATATACTTAAAAAGAAATATAAAATAATTAATAATGTTTTTTACTTACTGTATCTAACTAATATATCTGTTTTTTATATCATACTGTTTCTATATTGACATTTTTTTATAAGAACTAATAACTACTTATTTTAATTATATATTATTCCATTAAATCTATACATAAAACATATTTTATACATAAAAACAAAAAGGGAGCTTAAGCTCCCCTTTATCATAATTATTAATTATATTAATTGTCTTGACTGATAAATTTAAATTTACCGTCAATAATGTGTTTAGAACCTGTTCCCGCAGGTATAAGTTTACCCATGATAACATTTTCTTTTAAGCCGCGAAGTCTGTCTGTTTTACCAGAACATGCTGCATCTGTAAGAACTCTTGTAGTTTCTTGGAAAGATGCTGCAGAAATAAAGCTTTCTGTATTAAGTGCAGCTTTTGTAATACCTTGAAGTATAGGTCTGCCTTTTGGTGGCTCTTTTCCTTCAGATAAAAGCTCCTGCTGAACTTTTTTAAATTCGCTTTTATATACTTCTTCATTTGGCATAAAGTCAGAATCGCCAGCGTCTTCAATAATAACTTTTTTAAGCATTTGACGAACAATTACTTCTATATGTTTATCGTTAATGCTAACCCCAGATTTTCTATACACTATCTGTATTTCATCAACTAAGTATTTAGCAAGAGCTTCCTCACCTAATACAGCTAATATATCATGTGGGTTAATGTTACCATCAATTAATGCTTCACCAGCACGGATAAAGTCGCCTTCGTGAGCATTGATGTAACGCATAGTGTTTATGCTGTATACTTTTTTATCCCCAGTATTTTCGTTTTCAATAGTAAGTTTTTTCATACCGCGGACAGCATTTTCTATTTTAACTATACCGTCAATTTCTGCAATAATTGCAGGGTCTTTTGGTTTCCTTGCTTCAAAAAGCTCAGCAACACGAGGAAGACCGACAGTAATATCTTTAGTTTTTTGCGCTTCTCGTGGGATTTTCGCAATAATATCACCAGGATATACTTCATCACCTTCGTTATAGGAAATAATAGTACCAGGTGTTAACTCATAACGATAAACAGTTTTGTTATCTGCATCTTTAATAGAGATACGAGGTCTGCGTTTTTCTTTAGAGTTAGCAACAACAACTTTTTGAGAAATATTTGTTGTCTGGTCTACTTCTTCTTTTAAAGTTTCCCCTTCAACTAAATCTCCATAAGCAACTGTACCTGCAAACTCTGTCATAATAACAGATACGTGTGGGTCCCAGTCAAATAAGAGCTGACCTTTTGTTACAGTATCCCCTTCTTCTACACGGATAACGCTGCCGTATCCTGGAGTATATTTTTCTAATACACGGCCTATTGAGTCTTTAATCATAACAGAACCGTTTCTGTTAAGAACAACGATTTCATTTTTTCTGTTACGGAGAGTTTTCATACCCTCAAATGCAACAGTACCGCCCATTCTTGAGCTCATAGATGATTCTATACCACCAGCAGACGCAATACCACCAATGTGGAATGTTCTCATTGTAAGCTGTGTACCTGGCTCACCAATAGACTGAGCTGCAATAGTACCTGCTGCCTCGCCTATCTCTATCATACGGCGTGTAGCTAAATCTAAACCGTAGCATTTTCTGCATATACCAAATTCACTGTCGCATGTTAATGCAGAACGAACCATTACTTTATCAATACCAGCCTTTTCTATTTTTTCAATAACTTCTTCATCAATAAATGTATCTGCTTCAACTATTAATTCATCAGTTAATGAGTCAAATAAATCTTCTAATGTATATCTGCCGTAAATCCTTTCCCCAAGAGTTTCAACAACTGATGCACCTTGGAATAATGGACCTACTTCAATACCTTTAATAGTTCCGCAGTCTTCTTCAGAGATAATTAAATCCTGAGCAACATCAACAAGACGGCGTGTTAAGTAACCAGAGTTTGCTGTTTTTAACGCAGTATCGGCAAGACCTTTACGAGCACCGTGAGTTGAAATAAAGTATTGACTCATTGTTAAACCTTCACGGAAGTTAGAGTCAATAGGTGTTTCAATAATCTCACCAGATGGCTTAGCCATCAGACCACGCATACCAGCAAGCTGAGCAATCTGTGCTTTAGAACCCCTTGCACCTGAGTCACTCATGACATAAAGAGTGTTATAATATTTTTCTCTTTTATTTTCCTTAGAAGCGTCACCGCCTAAGTTTTCAATTGTTTTAATCAGTTTATCAGTAATTTTTTCGTTAGTTTTTGACCAAACGTCGATTATCTGGTTATAACGCTCACCTTTAGAAAGGGCTGCTTCCTCTCTATAGTGTCTTTCAATTTCCTGAACTTTACCATAAGCTTCTGCAATAAGCTCACTTTTCTCTTTAGGGATAATCATATCATCTATACAGATTGAGTATCCTGCAATAGTAGAGTATTTAAAGCCTAAGTCTTTTAAGTTATCAAGGAATGTTACACTATACCAGTTGCCTAATTTTTTATAAATGTAGTCAACAAGTTTTCCTAACTCTTTTTTACCTAAAACTTTGTTTACCTGCTCAAAATCAATACCTTCAGGAACAATACCATAAAGAATTACACGACCAGCTGATGTATCATACATTTTGCCGTCAATTCTAACTTTAATTTCTGCCTGCAGGCTTAATTTACCATGGTCAATAGCAATAACAACTTCTTCTGGAGAAGAATATACTTTGCCACTGCCAAGAGCATTTTTTAATGGACGAGTTAAGTAGTAAATACCTAAAACCATATCCTGTGTAGGAATAGCAAGCGGCTGTCCGTTAGCAGGTGATAAAATATTGTAAGCAGAAAGCATAAGCGTTCTTGCTTCAAGCTGTGCCTGGAATGATAAAGGCACATGGACTGCCATTTGGTCACCGTCAAAGTCGGCGTTAAATGCAGTACACACAAGTGGGTGAAGCTGTATAGCTTTACCTTCAATTAACTGTGGCTCAAATGCTTGAATACCAAGTCTGTGCAGTGTAGGGGCACGGTTTAATAATACAGGGTGTTCTCTAATAACTTCCTCTAATACATCCCATACTTCCTGTCTGCGTTCTTCTACCATTCTTTTAGCCTGTTTTACTGTAGAAGCTATGCCTCTTTCTTTTTCAAGTTTATAGTATAAAAATGGTTTAAATAATTCTAATGCCATTAATTTAGGCAGACCGCACTGGTGCATTTTTAAATGTGGACCTGCAACAATAACTGAACGGCCAGAGTAGTCAACCCTTTTACCTAAAAGGTTTTGACGGAAGCGGCCATTTTTACCTTTAATCATATCAGATAATGATTTTAATGGGCGTTTGTTGCTTGAACGGATAATTCTGCCTCTTCTACCGTTATCAAAAAGAGCATCTACTGCTTCCTGAAGCATCCTTTTTTCGTTACGGATAATAATTTCAGGTGCATTTAACTCCATAAGCTTTTTAAGACGGTTGTTTCTGTTGATAACACGTCTGTATAAGTCGTTTAAGTCACTTGTAGCAAATCTGCCGCCGTCAAGTGGTACAAGTGGGCGTAATTCTGGCGGTATAACAGGGATAACATCAAGCACCATCCATTCTGGGCGGTTGTTTGATTTCCTGAATGCTTCAACAACTCTTAATCTTTTAGCAAGTTTTAAGCGTTTCTGCATACTGTTAGTTTCTCTTAATTCGCTTTTAAGCTCTATTAAAAGTAAATCAAGGTCTACTTTTTTCAGTAAGTCTTTTATACCTTCTGCACCGATTTTAGCCACAAAGCCATTTGCACCAAAATCTTCAACAGCTTTTCTATACTGCTCTTCTGTTAATATTTGTCTTTCTTTTAAGTTAGATGATTTTGGGTCAGTAACAATATATGACTCAAAATATACTACTCTTTCTATATCTTTAATAGATAAGTCAAGAATAGAGCCTATGCGTGATGGAGTCCCTTTAAAAAACCAAATATGACATACAGGTGATGCTAAGTCAATATGCCCCATACGAACACGGCGCACTTTTGATTGAATAACTTCAACACCGCATTTTTCACAGACAATACCCCTATGTTTCATGCGTTTATATTTACCGCATAAACATTCCCAGTCTTTTACAGGACCAAATATTTTTGCACAGAAAAGACCGTCTCTTTCAGGTTTGAAAGTTCTGTAGTTAATTGTTTCAGGTTTAGTTACTTCCCCTGATGACCAGCTTAATATTTTCTCAGGAGATGCAATTTTTATGCGTATAGCATCAAAAAACACTGAACTCTTATTCTCTCTAATACTTTTTTTCATAATATTAAATTTACCTCATTAACTGAAGTTTATAAGCATTTGCCAAAACTCGCTGCAGAGCTTATTACTCTGCAGGATATTCTAATCTATTCACCTTTGTCATCTAAAGGTTCATCGTCATCATCGTCATCACCGTCTAAATCAAGACTGATGCTTCTAACAACATCATCACTGCTTGGAACATCTTCATCCTTTATACCAGCGCTCATATTGTTAAGCTGTTCGTTTGTAATAAGCTCATCACCTGTAAGCAGCTCAATATCAAGCACAAGACCTTGAAGCTCTTTAATAAGAACGTTAAAGGACTCTGGCATATTAGGAGTAAAGCTGAAGTTACCGTTTACGATAGATTCATAAACTGCTGTTCTTCCTTCCACATCGTCTGATTTAACAGTAAGCATTTCCTGTAATATGTTTGCAGCACCATAAGCTTCTAATGCCCAAACCTCCATCTCTCCAAGTCTTTGGCCACCAAACTGAGCTTTACCACCAAGTGGCTGTTGAGTAACAAGTGAGTATGGACCAGTAGAACGAGCGTGGATTTTTGTATCTACTAAGTGGTGCAGTTTTAACATATACATTACACCAACAGTAACTTCCTGGTCAAATCTTTCACCAGTTCTTCCGTCATATAAAACTGTCTGGCCGTCGCTTTGGAAGCCTGCCTCTGTAAGCATTTTTTTAATGTCTGCCTCTTTTGCTCCATTAAATACTTCTGTTGCAACATGTTTGCCAAGTTTTTTAGCAGCCCAGCCTAAGTGTGTTTCAAGAATCTGTCCAATGTTCATACGAGAAGGCACAGAAAGTGGGTTTAACACTATCTCTACTGGTGTGCCGTCTGGTAAGTATGGCATATCTTCTTCTGGTAATATACGAGAAACAATACCTTTGTTACCGTGGCGGCCTGCCATTTTATCACCAACAGATAAACGCCTGCGGATTGCAACATATACTCTTACTGATTTTAATACACCAGCAGATAATTCATCGCCTTTTTCTATTTTTCTGCGTTTATCCTGGAATTTTTCTTCAGCATCTTTTTTGCCTTGTGTGCATACAGCATCAGCTTTAGCATATTCAGCATCAAATTCTGCTTTTCCTTCAATATCAAATTTTGCCATTTCCCTTGCAGTTATAGGAGCAAGGTTTTCTTCAGTTAATACTGTTCCAGCTGCTAAGCCTGCACAGTCTGATTTTAATGTTTTGCCAACAAGCAGAGAAATAACTCTGTCTTTTCTAGCATTTTCAATAGCAGAAACTTCTCTTGTGTATGCAGCAGCAATACGCTCTGCTTCGCGCTGTTCTATTAACTCAGTTCTGTGGTCTTTGTTAATATCACGGCGAGTCATAACCTGAACATCTAAGATTGTTCCTGATATGCCAGGCGGCACTCTTAATGATGCATCTTTAACATCACCTGCTTTTTCTCCGAAAATTGCACGGAGCAGTTTTTCTTCAGGTGTTGCCTGAGTTTCACCTTTTGGTGTTACTTTACCAACAAGAATATCTCCTTCTGATACTTTAGCACCAATTCTAATAATACCACTTTCATCTAAGTTTCTTAATGCTTCTTCAGAAATATTTGGTATATCTCTAGTGATTTCTTCTGCACCAAGTTTTGTATCTCTTGCATCTATTTCAAATACTTCTATGTGAATAGAAGTGAAAGCATCTTCTTTAACAAGTTTTTCTGACACTAAGATAGAGTCTTCATAGTTGTAACCCATCCAAGGCATGAATGCTACCACAATATTTCTACCAAGAGCCAGTTCCCCTCTGTCAGTAGATGCACCATCTGCTAATGTATCGCCTTTTTTAACTTTCTGCCCAAGAACAACGCCTGCATTATAGTTAATACAAGTATCCTGGTTAGAACGGCGGTATTTAACTAAGTCATGAACATCTATACCGAAAGAGCCGTCTTTATTTACATAGCGGACAATGATTGTATCTGCATCTACATAATCAACTACACCATCATGAAGTGATATTAATGCAGAACCTGAGTCCACTGCAACTTTTCTTTCTAAACCTGTTCCAACTATTGGAGCATCAGTTCTAATTAATGGTACTGCCTGACGCTGCATGTTTGAACCCATTAATGCACGGTTAGCATCATCATGCTCTAAGAAAGGAATAAGAGCAGTTGATACTGATACAATCTGCATTGGAGCAACGTCCATTAACTGCACCTGCTCTTTTGGAGTATTTAAGTTTTCACCAGCATAACGGCAGGCAACATCGTCTGTTAAAAAATAGCCGTTTTCATCAAGTGGTGAGTTAGCCTGTGCAATATAATAGTCTTCTTCCTGCAGTGCATACATATATACAACTTCATCTGTTACTCTGCCATTTTCAACTTTTCTGTATGGTGTTTCAATAAAACCAAATTCATTGATTTTAGCATAAGTAGTAAGAGAAGTAATAAGACCAATGTTTGGACCCTCAGGTGTTTCAATAGGACAAATTCTGCCATAGTGAGAAGTGTGAACGTCACGCACTTCAAAACCAGCTCTATCCCTGTTTAAACCGCCAGGACCTAATGCAGAAAGACGGCGTTTATGTGTAATCTCAGATAATGGGTTGTTTTGGTCCATAAACTGAGAAAGCTGATAACTGCCAAAAAACTCTTTAATTGATGCAGAAAGAGGTTTCGCATTTAATAAATCCTGTGGAGTAGAGTCTTCTAAATCTTGAATACTCATACGCTCTTTAACAGTTTTTTCCATTCTTGCAAGACCAATGCGTATATGGTTTTGCAGCTGTTCGCCGGCAGCCCTTACACGCCTGTGGCCTAAGTGGTCAATATCATCTATATGTTCAACACCAAGACGGATATTATTAAGAACTCTTACTGTTTCAACAATATCTTCTTTTGAAAGAATTACTTTATCCAGTGGAACAATTTCTTCTGAAATTTTAAGCCTTTTATTGATTTTTAAACGGCCAACACGAGATAAATCATAACGCTTAGGATTAAAGAAAAGGTTATGGAACTGTGCAGCTGCTGTATCATCTGTTGCAGGCTCACCTGGACGAAGTTTTTTATAAATTTCTATTAAAGCTTCTTCTTTAGTTTTAATTTTATCAATAGCCATAATATCTCTGATAGCTGCATCAGAAGTTTGCCTGTTGATAAAAAGGATAGAAAATTCTTTTATAGAAAGTCCTGTAATCTGCTCTAAAAGTTCTTCTGTAACTGCAGTATTTGATTCTGCAATAACTTCACCATTAGCAGCATCAATAATATCTTCAGCTAAATAAGTATCTATTAAATCTTTTGGGTCTATTTCATATTTTGTAAGACCTGATTTAATAACTTTTTTGAAAGCACCTTTTGTGATAGATACATTTGGTTTAACAATGTATTCATCAGTTGCAGGGTCTTTAATACCTAAAGTAAGTTTATGGTCAGTAATTACATGGTCTTTATTAAACTCTCTGTAAAATCTGCCATCTTCAATAGTTATTTTATCTTTTTGGTAGTATGTATCTAATATATCCTGATTAGTTAAGCCTAAAGCTTTTAATAAAACTGTTACAGGGATTTTTTTCTTTTTATCAATACGCACATACATTACATTCTTAGAGTCAAATTCAAAATCAAGCCAAGAACCTCTGTATGGGATAATGCGGGCACTGTATAAGTGTTTTTCAGAAACACTTTTACCAGCAGTTAAATCTTCAAAAAAGATACCAGGAGACCTGTGCAGCTGGCTTACAATTACCCTTTCAACACCATTGATTACAAAAGTACCTCTGTCAGTCATAAGTGGAATATCGCAAAGATATACATCACTTTCTGTAGCTGATAAAGTTATTCTTTCGCCAGTTTCTTCATTAACATCATGAGTAGAAAGGCGAACTTTTACTTTTAATGGTGCAGCATAGTTTGTATTTCTATCAATAGACTCCCGTGGAGTATATTTAGCTTTTTCAATAGTATAGCTAACATATTCAAGCACAGAAGTATCGTTAAAATCTGTTATAGGAAATATTTCACGGAAAACTTCTTCAAGTCCTTGAAACTTACGTTTATCTTCAGGAACATCCTGTTGAAGAAATTCAGCATAAGATTGTTTTTGAACCTCTATAAGGTCTGGTATATCAATTACTTTCTTTATTTTAGAAAAATTGATACGCTCTATTGGTTTTTTTGTATTAAGCATCCTTTTCTCACCACCGCTGGTTCGTGATTTTTTGAGCAAAACAGGGGGAAGCCCATACAGAGCGACCCCCTCTCAATATTTTAACACATAAAGTGTTTTATTTACAATAAGTTAGCAGCTTTAAAGCTAATTATTTAACTTCAGCTGTACCGCCTGCTTCTGTAAGTTTTTTAGCGATTTCTTCAGCTTCAGCTTTAGCAATACCTTCTTTAACTGGTTTTGGTGCTTCGTCAACTAATGCTTTAGCTTCTTTTAAGCCTAAGCCAGTGATTTCACGAACTACTTTAATAACTTGCACTTTTTGAGCGCCACCGTTAGTTAAAATAACATCAAATTCAGTTTTTTCAGCTGCTGCTGGAGCTGCTGCGCCTGCTGCTGGAGCTGCTGCTACTGCTACTGGTGCAGCTGCAGAAACACCGAATACATCTTCTAATTCTTTTACGAAGTCTGCAAGTTCAATTACAGACATATTTTTTAAAAATTCTAAAACTTGATCTTTAGTTACAGCCATTTTAAGCCTCCAATTTTACTACTGTTCGTTTTCTTTTTTAGTTTTTAATGCATTAAGCACATTTACGAGACCGCGCGGAATATTCGCAAGCACGGACACGAAATTCGTAATCGGCGCGTTCATGCTGCCGAGAGCTTTCGCCAAAAGTTCTTCTCTGGATGGCAGCTCAGCAATTTTTTCTATGCCGCTCTGGTCAAGTGCCATACCATCAAAATAACCACCTTTAATAACGAAAAATTTAGACATTGCAGCATCTTTAGCATATTTTTTTGCTAATTTGGCAGCCGCAGCAAAGTCTTCTTTAACTACTACAAGTGCAGTGGGCTCTACAAGTGTGTAGTCAATCTCAGTAATATTATCAGCGTTTAACGCTTTTTTGAGAAGTGTGTTTTTAATAACACGGTAGTCATTACCAGCTTCTTTAAAGCTTCTGCGGATTTCATCCATTTGGTCAAAAGTAAGACCTTTGTAATTTGTGATAATTACACCAGCAGATTCTTTTATCTCAGCTGTAATACTTTTTACAAGTTCTATTTTCTGCTCTTTACGCATTTTCAAGGTAATCACCTCATAAATTACAGAGCCGGTTGAATATATAAAGATAAGTTTCCACAGGCCTTATACTGCACACCGAAGGCAGACCCTGTTTCTTCAACCCGCTTTTTTTCGTTGTAATAAATCAAATAATTAAACTAACTAACCTTATAAAAAGTTAATTAGAAATTTTTTGGGTCAACTTTAACACCAGGACCCATAGTTGTTGAAATATTAATGCCTCTTAAATATATACCTTTGCTTGATGCAGGTTTAGCTTTTACAAGTGCATCAACAAGAGTTCTCATATTTTCAACAAGTTTGCTAGTTTCAAAGTTTTTTCTACCGATAGGTGCGTGAACAATACCAGCTTTATCAACTCTAAATTCCACCATACCAGCTTTTAATTCTTTAACTGCTTTTGTTACATCATTTGTAACTGTGCCTACTTTTGGGTTAGGCATAAGCCCGCGTGGCCCTAACACTTTACCAAGTTTGCCCACCTTAGCCATCATGTCTGGAGTTGCCACAACTTTATCAAATTCCATATAGCCACCCTCAACCTTAGTGACTAATTCATCGCCGCCAACAATGTCAGCGCCGGCTGCTTCAGCTTCCTTAGCCTTGTCGCCTTTTGCAAATACTGCAACACGAACAGTTTTACCTGTTCCGTTAGGAAGAACTACAGCACCCCTAACCATTTGGTCAGAGTGACGTGGGTCTACACCTAATTTAACTGCAGCATCAACACTTTCGTCGAACTTGGCAAAGGCTGCCTTTTGTGACAGTGCAATAGCTTCTTCTAAATCATATAATTTAGTGCGGTCTACTAAACCAAAAGCTGCTGCGAACTTTTTACCTTTTCTGGACATTTCCGTGCTCCTCTTGCCAGTTTTCTACATTAGCCTTCAATCTCATAACCCATACTTTTAGCTGAGCCAGCTATAATTTTTATAGCTTGGTCCATATCTTTGGTATTGAGATCAGGCATTTTAATTTCTGCAACGCGTTTTAAGCTCTCACGAGATATAACGCCAAGTTTTGCTTTACCAACATTACTAGAACCTTTTTGAACTTTCATTTCTTTTTTAATAAGTTCAGTTGCAGGTGGCATTTTAGTAATAAATGTAAAGCTGCGGTCCTCATATACTGTAATAATTACAGGTATAGAAGAATCACCTAAATTCTGAGTCTGTGCATTAAATGCTTTACAGAACTCCATAATATTTACACCACGTTGACCAAGTGCTGGCCCTACTGGTGGTGAAGGATTTGCTTTACCAGCAGCAATCAGCAGTTTAATCTGCCCTAATACCTTCTTTGCCATTTGGCACCTCTAAAAATTATCGTCTTAAAGACTAATTTAATTTAAAATTATCAGGTTATTTATCTTTGCGTTTAACCTGTAAATAATCAAGCTCAATAGGAGTTTGACGGCCGAAAATACTAACTATAACGCGTACTTTCTCTTTTTCTGGTGTAACTTCATCAACAACACCATCAAAACCTTGAAATGGCCCGTCTATAACTTCTACCACATCATTTTTAATATATGTTGATGCAATACGCGGTGCTTCTGATTTAGCAAGTGCAAGCATTGCATTAACATCTGTTTCTGATATAGGCACTGGGTCAACGCCGCCAACAAATCCTGTAACTTTCGGCAGACTTTTAACTACATGCCATAAATTTTTATTCATTTCCATATTAACTAATATATAGCCTGGAAATGTTTTTTTCTTACTAACTTTACGTTTACCGTTTTTAAGCTCTACCACATCTTCTGTAGGGATTAACACTTCCCCGATTTCTTCTTCTAAACCTTGAGTCTGCACTTTGTTCTCTAAAAGAGTTTTAACATGCTTTTCAAAGCCAGAATATGTGTGAACTACATACCATTGTTTTGCCATAGAATTAACCTATTATCTGCCCTGCAAGTCTTGATACTATTGCATCAACTATTCCTAAATATGCAGTTATCAAGCCTACTACAACTACAACAACTATAGAGGTTGATATAGTAGTTTCTTTTGTAGGCCAGTTGACTTTTTTTAGCTCATCCCTGACCTGATTGTAAAATGATACTGGATTAAAACTTTTCACAATAAGTCCTCTCTTAAAGCTGATGGCAGACCAAGAGGGATTTGAACCCCCAACCCCCGGTTTTGGAGACCGGTGCTCTGCCAATTGAGCTATTGGTCTATATCATCTAAAGCTTCATGTCACCAAGATGACATTTAAAGCATATTTTTATATCTTCGCTTTTGCAAAAGATATGTGGTATAAATTCTGCATTTACTTATCAGCCTTATACCATTATTCCATAATAGGAATCTTAATGTGGTGATACCACTAAAAACTTAAAACAATTTCTGCTATTTAGTTTCTTTATGCAGAGTGTGTTTTTTGTCAAACTTGCAGTATTTTTTGATTTCAAGTTTGCCAGTCATAGTTTTCTTATTTTTAGTAGTAGTGTAATTACGACGCTTACATTCGCTGCAAGCAAGAATGACAATCTCTCTCATTGAACCAAACCTTCTTTTTTTTAGCGCCGTCACACCATCTAAGGCTCCCGGCTCCCGCTCGATTTGGAGCGGTAATTTTTTATGCTTATACACTCACATTAAAAATAATGCAAGTATTTTTTTAATATTTTTTAAAATATTATACATTTCTGCACAATATCTACTTATTCAACTAAAAGCCCGAACCCGGAATTGAACCGGGGACCTCGTCCTTACCAAGGACGCGCTCTAACCGACTGAGCCATTCGGGCAGTTCCTTTCCGTTTTGTTTTATGTGCTTTTAATTGATAAGCGGGCGACGGGATTCGAACCCGCGACCCTCAGCTTGGAAGGCTGATGCTCTAGCCAACTGAGCTACACCCGCATAACAAAGATGGTGGGGAGAGGAGGATTCGAACCTCCGAAGGAAATTCCAGCGGGTTTACAGCCCGCCCCCTTTGGCCACTCGGGTATCTCCCCGTAAAAAATCACCGCCTAGTATTAGGCGGGTCATTTATAAAAAGCTGGTGATAGGAATTGAACCCACAACCTGCTGATTACAAGTCAGCTGCTCTACCGTTTGAGCTACACCAGCATATCGCTTTATTAAGCGGAAATAGTTTATAATATTTTTTGAAATGTTTGTCAAGAAGTTTTTTTCAAAAATTTTATTTTTTTCATTCACTTGTCTTGACGAAGATATATCTACATAATATTTAAGCGTTTGTCAATAGATTTTTTTAAATTAGTGTTATTTTTTTGTAGATTAGTAATAAAAGTATTGATATTCCATTATTTTATTGGTATAGATACATACTTTTTTAAGGAGGTGTTGATGTTTTCCCTGCTTAGTAATTTATTAAACAATTTTTTTATTAATTTTTATGCACAAGTGACCCCTGCCTATGATGCAGCAAGTAAACACTTGTCATCAAAAGGCATACAAGGTAAAGATTTGCTTGTATTTATAGTTTTTGGCATTATTGCTGGCGTTTTCCTTATTTTCCTTATCTTTTCTTACTTTAAAGAAAGAAACCGTCCAAGATATTAATTTCTTCATCCGCTTTAATGCGGATGAACTTTACATTTTTATTCCTTATTTTTTATTTTTTACAAAATTGTAATAAATTTATATTCTTTATTTTATTCTATTTTCTTATTTATCAATACTTTATATAATTATATAATTGGCATAATCTTTGTTTTTATATTTTTCATCAAGGAGGAATCTATGAAAACAAGATGGATTATACTTTTTATTATTACTGCTGTTATTTCTGCAGCAGGACTATTTTTTCCTGAAAAACAGGAACTTTTTAACAGTATAGATGAGAATATTAACTTTGCGGATACTGCATGGATGATTACTGCATCTATTTTAGTTCTTTTAATGACACCTGGTGTTTCTTTTTTTTACGGCGGTATGGTAAAAGCAAAAAACATCATCTCTACAATGCTTCAAAGTTATATTGCTATGGGACTAATCAGCATACTTTGGCTTGTTGTTGGTTTCAGCCTTGCTTTTGGTGATGATATTGGCGGCATTATTGGCAGCCCTGCTACATTTTTCATGTTTGATAATGTGGGCTGGAATACTAATGCTGCCCTTTCTCCAACAATACCGCTTGCTATTTTTGCACTTTTCCAAATGAAATTTGCAATACTTACTCCTGCACTTATTACTGGTTCTTTTGCTGAGAGAGTGCATTTTTCTGCTTATTTAATATTTATTGCTCTATTTTCTTTAATAGTTTACTCTCCACTTGCTCACATGCTGTGGCACCCTGAAGGACTATTTAAATCATGGGGCGTAACTGACTTCGCTGGCGGTCTTGTAGTGCACACATCTTCTGGTGTTGCAGCCCTTGCTGGTGCAATTTTTCTTGGCAGAAGAAAACAGTCATCTAATATACCAGTAAATATTCCTTTTGTTCTGCTTGGAACTGCACTTTTATGGATTGGCTGGTTTGGATTTAATGCAGGCTCATCATTAGCTGTAAACGGCGTTGCTGTTAAAGCCTTTTTAAACACTAATACTGCAGCAGCTGTTGCAATGATTACATGGATTACTTTTGATGCTCTTATGGGCAGAAAACCAGGTGCTGTATCAGCTTCTGTTGGCGCTGTTGCTGGTCTTGTAGGTATTACACCTATGGCAGGAATGGTTACTGCCAGTGAAAGTCTTTTTGTAGGCTTTGTAACTGCTCTCATATGTAACTTAGCTGTATATGCCTTTTCTAACTCTATAGATGATGCATTAGATGTATTCCCTACTCACGGCGTAGGCGGAATGGTGGGAAGTCTTTTAACAGGTGTATTTGTAAATGGACTTCTTGACGGCAACACTCATGAATTTCTTATGCATGCTGCTGCTCTTGCAATTACTGTAATATATACTTTCACTGCAAGTTATCTGCTTTACTACATTATTAATAAATTTATTCCTATGCGGGTATCTGAAGAAAGCGAAGATATAGGACTTGATATCAGCCAGCATAACGAAAAATATGGTATATAATTAAAGTTTTATGCCCTCTTAGACGATTAATAATTAATCTAAGGGGGCTTTTATGGAATTAAATAATATCAGCAGCTTAAATACTCCAAATATACAGGATAATACAAATAAAAATAAAATTACCTCATCTGACTTGCACAGCAGTATTAATAAACCAGATAAAGAAACTGTAAAACTAACAAAAAATAATCTCCAGTCATATAAACTTGATATTTCTTCTAATTCTGCTCAGAAAGCAAAAGAACAGTCATATTATTCTAATTCATCTAATGCTGATAATTCAGCAGGTGCTCAGGCAATAAATGATACTTATATGGCAGATATTGTAAAAAAATCTCAGGAAAAAACAAAGCCTGATGGAGTGAAAATGGACGATGTTTCCTGGGGACTGCTTGTGGAAATGGGCGAGCAAATTGGGCTTACTGATACAGATAAGCTTGCAAAACTTACTATTAAAGATATTGAAGCATATTTTTATACTAAAAATATTGTAGAGCGTGGTAAAAATCTTTTAAAAGATAATTTAACTGCAAATGAATATGCAGAATACAAAAACACTAAATTTGATTCTGAAAGCTACTGGAATAATGTATTTGATGAAAATGGCAACAAAAAAAATTACAGCATATATACTATTAACCAGTCAAATACAGGGCTTCCACTATCTTCTGCTGAATTTTTCTCAGATAAAGGAAATATGAAACTTACAGACCTTTCTGCAGCATCTATTCATAATATTTTAATGGCTAATGAAAATAAAGATACTGCTTTATTTACTTATGCAGTTAAAAATGCAGAAACTGCCAGCAGAGCAAAAACAGTATCCGAAAATCAGAAAGAAATGATAGAAGCCTATAATGCTATGCAGGAATATGCTTCAAATGTGCCTTCTGTATATGAACAGACACAGATTATTACAAGCACTATGAAAAAAAGCAGCCTTTCATATTACCATATTTAGATAGTTTTTTCCTAAAAATAATTTCTTCCTTTATTCATAAAAAAAGCTGGATATTTAATCCAGCTTTTTTCTTATTATACTTTATTTTACCATATTGAAGGTCTTTCTTCTGGTGCTTTATACATTCCATTTCCTATCTGTATATCAAATACTTCATAAAACTTATCCATTGCAGAAAGGACTGCATTTACCCTTATTTTTGCAGGGGAATGCGTATCATTTAATATTGCACTTATTTCACTTGCATCTGTTTTTTTAGTTGCCCACATTTTGCCGTATGCTGTATAAACTTTTGATAAATCATATTCTTTCTTTAAAGCATATTCTGTAATACATGAAACTGCACCAAGGTCTGCTATATTTTCGCTTAATGTAAGTGTACCATTAATAGGATATCCTTTAATCTCATAAGTATTATAGTAGTTTATAACTTTTTCTGTAAGCTCATTAAATTTCTGAAAATCACTTTCCTGCCACCAGTTTGCAAAATTACCATCTGCATCATATTTTGCACCATTATTATCAAAAGCATGAGTTATTTCATGAGCAATTATTGTACCTATACCGCCAGCATTTTCTTCTGGACTTGCATCTGTAGAATATATTGGTGACTGCAAAATACCAGCTAAAATCATTATGGAATTATTTGATGGTGAATAAAATGCATTTACTGTCTGCGGACCTTCTACTACTATATCGTCCCTAACAGGCTCATTTTTGATTTTAAATGTATAATCTGCATTTGCTTTTTTTGCTGAAAGTATATTGTTTATAAAAATACCACCTTCATTTTTAGGTGTATAGTAGAATTCATATAAGTCCTGCGGCCATACACCTGTTTTATCATATCCAACAATTACTTTCATTTTATCAAGCTTATTTTGAGCTGCTGCTTTAGTTTCTGCACTCATCCAGCTAAGATTATTAAGACGCTGCCTATAGATATTTTGTATCTCAGTAATCATATTTCTAATATTTGTTTGTATTTCTTCACTAACATACTTTGCTGCATACATTCTGCCAAGCTCAAAAAACAGCTCATTTTGAAGCTGCTCATTGATACTTTTTTCTACAGACTTAATTTCTGTTGAGCCAGATATTTGAGCTGAATAAGCTAAATACGCCTTATATGATTCCAAACCAACAACATTTGAACTCTGTATATAAATTAATGATTTTATATAGTTTTTCAGAAGCAGTAAATTATCTTCAATGAAATATTCTGCAAGTTTATTTAATGCACCTGTATCCGTAACAAATACTGTATCACCAGCACCAGCTTCATAATACCTGAGTAAATCATCTAATTTAATACTGTTATTTAATTTTGCTGGAATATCTGACATTGGACATGGATTATAATTCTCAGGATTTGATGATTCGCTAATAGTAAGAGCTTTTTTTGCAATTTCAAGCATCATATTTGTTACATTATTTACAATCTGCTCTGCTTCCTGCTGCTGTGTGCCATTTAAAATCCATAAATTTTTTAAAAATTCTGTAAAAGAACTTCTAAATAAATCATTTTCTGATGTCCAGTTTTCTCTCGAAAGAGCAAAGTTTACTCCTAAATAATATGAATGTTTTTTAGCATCTATTAAATCAGGTCCTACTGAAATACTAAAAATAGGTGTAATACCATATGTTCTATTCATTTCCATATTGATTTTTAATAAATCATATATAGTTACAGCTTCATCTATTCTATCAAGATATGACTGTAAATCTCCAAACCCACTTGTGTTTCTTGTTTCCCAATCTACAGCTGTTTCATACAGTGCTTTTATATTATATTCATCTTTATTTGTTTCTTTTACAGGGTTAGATGATACTGCCTGCTGCATAAGACCATTCAGCCTTTCATAATTTGTATCAATCATCTTAGTAAAATGACTGATAGATGATTCATCTGCAGAAATAACCCATGATGATAACTGGTCATAATTAACTGATTCATAAAAATCATCTTTTAAATCAGGTGCCGCTGCTGCTGATGTATTATTATCTTTTTCATTTGCACAGCCATACATTAACAGTAGTGCTGCAGTAAGTGCATATAGAATTTTTTTCATATACCCTCCAGAATTAACTATAAGATATTAGATACTTTAAAATACATATAGTTCTATTAATTTAATGATTAAAATATACTTCTTATAATATATATTATTTTAATAGAAAATTCCAGATTTTATTAAAAAAAAACGAAAAAAATACCTGCCCGTAAGAGCAGGTATTTATATAATGATTACTATTAGTCAATAGTAAATGTTGGTTTTGGTGTGTTAATAGTAGAAGCTGGAAGAATTGGATATTCTACTTTTGGCATTTCACCTGTAGTAGCTTTTAAGAATGCTACTATTTGGTCTATTTCTGTATCAGTTAATTCAATACCTAATTGAGCTGAGCTCATAACTGAAACTGCTTCTCTTAAATCCCATACTAAACCAGAATGGAAATATGGAGCAGTGTATTCAATATTTCTTAAAGTTGGAGCTTTGAATGCAAATTCATCGCCTTCAGCCTGGCTGATACCAAAACGGCCTTTGTCACCAGCTAATAATTTTTCTTCTGGAGTTTCTTTTAAGCCGAATGGATAGTAACCATCACTTGTTAAGTTAATACCAGCGTGGCAAGAAGTACAGCCTTTTTCCATGTATACTTTTAAGCCAGCTTTTTCAGTTTCGTTAAGAGCGTTGCTGTCGCCTCTTAAGAATTGGTCAAATTTAGAATTTGGAGTAAGTAATGTTGCTTCAAATACTTCAATTGCACTTGCTACATTATCAAAAGTAACAGGGTCTTCAACACCCGGAAATGCAGTTTTAAAAAGGTCAACATAAGCTGGGATACTTTTTAATACTTCAACTACATATTCAGGAGTTGCTGCCATTTCAACGCTTGCTTGAAGTGGACCTTTAGCCTGCTCTTTTAAGTCACCTGCTCTACCATCCCAGAATTGTGCAGTATTGTAAACAGAGTTTAATACTGTTGGAGCATTTCTAGGACCTCTCTGCCAGCCGTGGCCGATAGAAGTTTGTTGATAGTCATCGCCGCCAAAAGATAAGTTGTGGCAAGTGTTACAGCTGATTAATTGGCTTTTAGAAATACGTGGTTCAAAATAAAGCATTTTACCAAGCTCAAATTTTTCAGGTGTTGGATTGTTATTTTTTAATTGTTTGTAACCTTCTTCCACATTTAAAGGAATAGGTTCAAAATTTTTTCTAGCTGCAAGAATAAGAGCATCTTCAGTTGGTTTTAATTCATCAACTACTACTGCTGCTTGTTCTGTAGCTGGTGCTGCTGGAGCTGCTGCTTGTGGAGCGTTTGCAGCTGGAGCTGCTGGTGCTTCCTCGCCTTTTTTACAGCCTGCAATTGCTGCTGCAAAAATCATTACTGTTGCTAAAAGATAAACTTTTTTCATAGCATTCCCCTTATTTTATATTTATGGTCTCCCATATTACATACTTCAAATCACTAATACAAAACTTTTTAATTTTACATAAAAATTAAATTGAGCAGCCTTTATAAGCTGCTCAAAGATTTATTAATAGTTTTCTGCTTTGATTTGGAAAAATGCTTTTGGATGTTCGCAAACTGGGCAAACTTCTAATGCAGTTTCACCAAAGTGTAAGTGACCGCAGTTAGCACACTGCCATACAACTTTTTCTGCTTTTTTGAAAACTTTTTGCTCTTTTACGTTTTCAAGAAGTTTTAAATATCTTGCTTCGTGTTCTTTTTCTATTTTACCAACTTCTTCAAAAAGATATGCAATTCTAGCAAAACCTTCTTCTTTTGCTGTTGCAGCAAAACCTGCATACATATCAGTCCATTCATAGTGTTCGCCGTCTGCAGCGTCTTTTAAGTTAACATCTGTAGCAGGTATTTGACCACCATGGAGAAGTTTAAACCATATTTTAGCATGTTCTTTTTCATTATTTGCAGTTTCTTCAAAAATAGCTGCTATTTGGTTATAGCCTTCAGCTTTTGCTTTGCTTGCGTAATATGTATATTTATTACGCGCTTGAGATTCACCTGCAAATGCAGTCATAAGATTTTGTTCAGTTTTAGAACCTTTTAATTCCATATTTTTACTCCTTTTATCCCTAATTTTTGCACACGGGACATATTGTTTTAAATATTATTTCATGGCCTGTTATTTCAAGCCCTGTTTTCTCAGCAACTAATCTGTTAATTTCAAACATTTCATTTATATGTATATCATATATTTTGCCACATTTTTCACATACTGCGTGATAATGTTCTTCTGTTATACCATCAAACCTGTCTGGCTGGTTTGGTATAGAAAGCCTGTTTATCTCACCATTATCAGATAACTGCTGTAAATTTCTGTATACTGTTCCCAAACTAAGCTGTGGATTATCTTTTTTTAAGTAATTGTAAACAAACTCTGCTGTAGGATGCACTTTATTTTCCATTACTGTTTTGTAGATAAGCTCACGCTGGCGGGAATATTTAGAAATTGCCATATTACCTCCAGAGGTATGTTTATATTTACTTTTCAACCACCATATAATTAGATGCCTAAAATACAGCACTATTTTATAGCAATATTAGTAATAATTCTTATTACTATATTTTTTATATGTTGTCAAATATTTTTTTATAATATTTTTTTAGCTGCATGATAAACTGTTTTGCAAAGAGTATCAAAATTAATAGGCTTTACTAAATGTCCATTCATACCTGCAGCACTTGAAGCAGCAACATCTTCTGTGTAAACATTTGCACTTAAAGCAATTATTGGTATATCCTGAGCGTCCTTCCTGTCAAGTTTTCTTATAGTTTTTGCTGCCTCAATACCATCCATTACAGGCATTTGTAAATCCATAAGTATAACATCAAATGTGCCTGCTGGATTAGATGAAAATATATCAACTGCTTCCTTACCATTCCAGGCCTGTGTTACTTTTACATTATGCAGAGATAAAAGCTCTGTTACAAGATACATATTTACATTATTATCTTCTACCACAAGAATAGAAAAGCCTGATATATCATAAGTTTTATTATCTACTTCTTCTTCCTCTTTTATATAGTCATCTGCTAACTCAAAAGCAAGGGTAATTGTAATAGTTGTGCCTTTATTCAGCTGGCTTTCTATCTGCATATCTCCATTTAAATACTGCACATAGTTTTGAACTATTGCCATACCTAAACCAACCCCTGCTTTACTTGTATCAAACCGTTTTTCTCTCTGATAAGGAGAACATACTTTATTGATAAACTCTTCACTCATACCTATACCGGTATCTGTAATAATAAACTTATATTTAGGGCAGCCTTGATTTTGTATTTCTTTCACTTCTAAAGAAATAGTATCTCCATGCTCACTGTATTTAAAGCTGTTGCCTAAAAGATTTGTGATAATCCTGTATAATTTTGCTGTGTTACCTTTTAAATTATTATGTTTAACATTATAGTTATATATAAATTTTTTGCCATCATTTTTTGCTACAAGCTTAAATACATTTACAAGTTCGCTTAAATATTCTTTTAAATTAAAGTTAACTATTTCATTATCAATTTGCTCATACTCGTTTTTAGAATAATCTAGAAAATTATCAATAAGTGTTATAAGCTGATTACCTGCAAATTTCATTTTATCCATATAATCTTTTATTTTTTCTTCATCTTTAATATGGTATTCAACTAAATCTGTAAGCCCAATTATTGCATTTAAAGGAGTTCTCATATCATGGGAAAGTCCTGAATAAAACATACTTTTAGATACACTTGCATCTTTCATTGCTTCAACAGATTCTTCTAAAAGCTTAATATGTTCAAGTTCACGTTTTTTTTCAATATCGCGTTCTTTAAAACATAATACTGCATAATCTTTTTGTATAGATTTATCATAAAGCAGCCTTATATTAATCCATTTAAAGCCCTCCATTAGTATGCGCTGGAAATCACCGCCAAAGTCTACCTTATCTTCTTCTGTAAGCTTTCTTATATTTTCTATGGAAAAACTGCTGTTAAAATCAAGCTGAGCCCCTTTTTCTACTATCATAGCAAGCAGTTTATGAAGGTCGCTGTATTTGCCTTCTGCAGGTACATACCTTTCCACTTCTTCATTACTTTTTATAACAGTATACCTGTCTTTTTTAATATTTATGCTGAATATTAAATAATATGCACTGCCTACAATATTTATTATATCATTTGAAAGAATTATTTTTTCTATGCTGTTTTTTTCTTTAATATATAAAAAGCCTACAAGTAAAGCCATTATTATAATTATTGCTGCATAAGATAAATATAAGCTGTTTACAGAGCCATTCATTACACTTAATGGAACTGCTACCATGGAAACAAAATGATTGTTTTTATCATACAGATAAAAAAGAGCAAATCTTGGTGATAAACTAAATTTATCTTCTATTAAACCTATTCTTGTATCTCTTTTTTTAATTTCTTTTATAACATTATAAAACCTGTACTGCTGGTCTACTACTTTATCCATATCAAATGTAGTAAATACTACATCTCCATTAAAATTAGTAAGTATATAAACATTTTTATCAAGTTTTGATGTATCTTTAAACCATTCTTTTTTTAAAGTATTTACTATAATATCTGAAGCAATAATAACTACTTTATCATCTACCTTTATTTTTTTATAAATAGTAAATACATACTCATTTGTTGCCTCATCTTTATAAAGACTTGTAAAAAATGTTTTATCAAATTCAGCATTTAATGCTTCCTGATACCAGATATTTTTTATTGGCATTTTATCCATTTCGGTATGACGGTGACTTGAACAGAAAAAATTATCATCAAAAATAATATATGAATGGGTAGCATTATTAGAAACATTTTTTGACAGGTTATTGTTAAAGACTATAAGCCATTTAAAGATTTTTTCACTATCTGCATTATTTCTAATTAAATTTTCTACATAGGTAGATGCAAAATCAATAGCAACATGGTAAGCGTTAATAGTATATTCTGCTTTAGCAGAAAAGCCGGAAACTGCCTCCACACCAAGCGCATACGCATTCTGCTTAAATCTATACTGGGTGTAAATGATACCACTTGCAACTAAAACAATAAATACTACTACAAATATAATACGATAATATAACTTATATTTGCTATGCTTATTTTCAACATCCATGATTTTCCTCAAATAAAGCTCAGCCGTTTTACTTATTTAATACTTTATCTAAGAACTCCTTTGCACGCTCACTTTTTGGGTTTTCAAAAAATGTTTTTGGGTCAGTATCTTCTACGATTTTACCACCATCCATAAAAAGAAGCCTGTTTGCAACATTTTTTGCAAATCCCATTTCATGAGTGACTATCAGCATTGTCATCCCTTCTTTTGCTAAATCTTTCATAACATCAAGCACTTCTTTAATCATTTCTGGGTCAAGAGCACTTGTTGGCTCATCAAAAAGTATAACTTCAGGCTCCATTGCTAAAGCTCTTGCTATTGCTATACGCTGTTTCTGCCCGCCTGAAAGTTTACTTGGGTATACATCAGCCTTTTCTTCAAGCCCTACTTTTTTAAGCAGCTTTTCTGCCATTTGTAATGCATACATCTCTGGCACTTTTTTTACAAGAATAGGTGCAAGAGTTATATTTTCTATAACTTTTTTATGAGGGAAAAGATTAAAGTGCTGGAATACCATTCCCACTTTCTGCCTGACAGCATTTATATTACATTCTGGGCTCATTATATCTTCATTATCAATAAAAATATGGCCAACTGTTGGTTCTTCAAGTTTATTTATGCAGTGCAGAAGTGTAGACTTACCGCTGCCGGAAGGACCGATAATTGCTATAATATCCCCTTGATTTACTTGTAAATCAATACCTTTTAATACATGAAGGTCGCCAAAACTTTTATGAAGGTTACTTATTTTAATCACTTTCTCTTAACCTCTTTTCTATTTTACGCATAAAATATGTAAATATAGTTATCAAAGCAAGGTAAATTAAAGCTACAACAATCCAAGGCTCTGCAGCTCTGTATGTAACTGAAATAATACTTTTTGCAGCAAAAGTTAAATCTACACCACCTATCATGCTTACAACTGATGTTTCTTTTAAAAGCACTATAAATTCGCTTACAAGTGCCGGCATAATTTTTTTTACAGCCTGCGGAATAACTACAACTCTCATAGAAAGCTTATATGACATACCAAGTGCCCTTGCTGCTTCTAACTGACCTTTATCAAGCCCTTGAATACCTGCTCTTATAATTTCAGCTACATATGCTGCTGAATTTAAACCAAATGCCAGACTTGCTGTAACAAATATCGGTGTATTTTTTAGACTGCCTATAAAAATTACATTAGCTAAAATAAAAAGCTGAACAACTGTTGGGGTGCCTCTTATAACAGTAATATATACAAGAGCTATTTTTGCAACAGGATTAAAATTTCTTAAAAAGGCTAATTTTTGAGATTTTATACTTTTAAATGGTCTTAAATCTGCAATCATCATAATAGATAAAAGCATACCTAAAATAATACCAATAACGGCAGCAACAAATGTAACACCGAGAGTGAAAATTAAGCCGTTTACTAAAAGCATATATCTATCATCAACAATAAATATATTATAAAGCAGATTTAAATAATTTTCCATCAGCCACCTAATTAAAAAATAATTATCAGTATTATAGTGATTATTTCAAAAAAAGCAAAAGAATTATTTTAAAAAATGATTATTTTTTTATCATTACTACACTCATAAAAAATTTTTCTGTATCATTAGGAAATTCTTTTGTTAAATCATATATTTTCTGTTTTTCTGTATATGCATAAAAAACTGCATAAGCAGTAGACGGCTTATTTTCGCATTTATCTAAATATGTTTTTAAAACTTTTCCATTATCTGATATTTTCATAATTATGACAGTTGCAAAGGTATCAAGCAGATTTTCTATTTCCTTATAATCTTCTGGACATGGGATAATTGCAGCCTTGTCTTTCCAGTCTACAATAGAATTACCTGTAAGGGAAGCCGGCGCAAAAAAAGATGAAATACCTGTTACAGCCTTTAATACTACATTATGCTTTGCAAGCTCTTTATAGATATCTGGAAAAGATGAATAAACAGTCATATCACCCATAGTCACATAGCTTACTTTCATACCCTTTTCTAAATATTTAACAGTTTCTTCTGCAAACAGTTTAATATGAGCCTGCCTGTCATTTTTATTTTCAGGGTATTCATAATATTTCAGTTTGCTGCCGCAGTTAATGTTATCAAGCAGCTTTTTTACTTCATCTAAGCCGTTAAATACTTTGCCGCCGCTTAAAAAAATAATATCGCTTTCTTCAAGCACTCTTTTTGCTTTTAATGTAATCATTTCATAATCGCCAGGACCAAGCCCAACTGCATATATAACTCTTTCCATATTATTCTCCTGATTATTTTCTATTGACTTTTTTGTAACACATATTATATAATTTGTAACACGAAAATTATTCTACTTTTGACATATACTCCCTTTTTATTAAAAACCCCTTTTGCTTTTTTACAAAAGGGGCTTTTTAATTATTATATATTATTCTGGTTTATCTTTTTTTGGTCTGCCGCGTTTTGATGCTGGTTTTTCAGCAGTATCTGCAGATTTTTCAGCAGCTTTTGGTCTGCCTCTTTTTTTAGCAGGCTTTTCTGCAGGTGCATCATCTTTTTTTTCTGATAAGTTTTCTTCAGTAGTGTCATTACTGTCATTATTATCTTTAGTTATTTCTATTTCTATATTTTTACCTGCATAGTGGAAAATTCGTTCTTCAGCATTTTCTTTTGCATCATTATCAGCCTGTGCATCTTCTTTTGCAGGCGGTAAAGCCGCTCTTTTGTTTCTAATGCGTGCCCTTATAAGAAGATAGGCAAGCAGAATATTAAGAAGAAGTGATACAAGTGCTACAATTATTGCAATATTGCGATACTGGTTGTTTGTGCTGATAGTGTCTTTTAAATCAGCCAGTTCTGCTTCTACTGATGCAGCTTTTGCAGCTGTCTGCTGTTTTTCATCTTCTAAAAGTTTTAATTTATTTTCAAGCTCAGTTAATGCAACATCTTTTGCATTAACAGTGCTTACAAGCTCATCTATCTCTTTTTGAAGGTTTAATATTTCTTCTGAAGCTGCCTGCTGACCATTTGAAGCGCTTATCTGGTTATCAAGGGATACTGATGATGCAGTATCTTCATTTTGTGATACATTATCACTAGAAGAATTATCTGCCTGTTTAATACCAAGAGCATCACAGCCAGAAAATACTAATAATGTAAGCATTAAGGAAATTACATATTTTTTCATACCATACTCCATCGATTTTATATATATACATTATTTACTATATTATTTTTGTTTGCAACAGTTTTTTATAACTTGATAAATATTTATTTATAAATTATATTAACTTTATTAATAATTATCTATTAAGTAAAATAAATTACTGCCGATAGCTAGTATATATGTATATAGTAAAACTGTGTGCATTAAGCATACTGATTACTGTATAGGTGAGGAATATTTATGGATAAAGTTGATATTTTAATGGCTATACTTGGTGTTGCTGCATATATGGCTATTATGGTTGACTTGCGTAACTATGAAAGAAAAATGGCAGCTTTTGAAGCAGTGCAGGAAAGACGCAGGAAATATGCTGAGCTGCAGGCAGAAAGACGCAAGGCAGAATTAGCTATGGAAAAATCTATTGAGCAGGCAGTAAAAAGTAAAGAAAAAGCTAAGTTAGACACTAATATATTAGAAAGAGTGGGTAAAGCATAAGCTTAGCAGGTGGTATTATGGATATAAATGATTTCAATAACTTAAGCGATATAGGAAAACTTGACTATGTGCTGGACTGCCTTTATAAAGCACATGGACTTTTTAAAATAATATATGAAAGCGGCTGCGGATTTGAACAGCAGGTGCTTGATGAATTAGAACATTTAGGTGATGAATTTTCACGCATTGGATTTATGGCAGAAAGCCATGACTATACAGGTGTATATGAAGATTTAAATAAAAATTTAACAAGACTTTCATCAATTGTAGCAGTAATAGATGAATATTTATATAAACATCGTAAAATCAATTAATTTAACTTATATATAAATTACTGCTTGATTTTTTTCTTATTCTTTTATACATATATACTTCTAAAATAATATAATAATATAATGGAAAGGTGTCCGAGTCTGGTTTAAGGGGCACGCCTGGAAAGCGTGTGTGGGGCAACTCACCGAGGGTTCGAATCCCTCTCTTTCCGTAAAATAAAATAACAGCCTTTATAGCTGTTTTTTTATTTTATAAATATTAGTGGGATTCGAAGGCTTTTTTCGCCGACCAAATCGGGAGGAAAAGCAAGCAGGACGCTTGCGAAAGAAAAAAGCCTGGCCTGAAAAAATAATTTAGGACAAATTATTTTGGAAGGCGAATCCCTCTCGTTTATATATATGAAAGAACAACAGCAAAAACTGTTCCTTTTTTTTGTATTTACAGAGGGATTTGAAGCCATTGAACGCTGAGCGAGCAGCGAAGAACAGCAGACAGGATGTCTGCGACAGTGAAATGGCAGGCCTGGAAAAGTAAATTAGGACAATTTACTTTGGAAGGCGAATCTCTCTCTTTCCGCTCTTATTCTCTATTATATATCAATAATTTACAAATTTTACAATTTTTCATTTTCCCATAATTTTCCCATGAGCACTAAAAATTAACCGTTATTTCATGGCTTTATAACACTCTATTACACTTCATGGAAAATACTCACTCATCTTTTTGATTAGTTAAAAAATCCATATTAGATAAATCCTCCTGATAATTTCCATACCTGTTTATCACCATAGCAGAAGATGTATGACCAAGCATGCGGGCAGTCTGGTTATATGATGCACCTGCCTTTAAAAAATTTATTGCAAAATTATGCCTGTTTTTATAAAGCTGCCTGTGCTCTATATTACATGCTTCTAAAATTTTATTCCACTTCCTGGCAGCTGAAGGGTATCTTTTATAATACTCTCCACTTTTATTATAAAAAAGATAATCTATTTTGTTATTATAAAATTTATCTAAATGCTCTCTTATGTATAGCTTTAATACTGATTGAATAGGAAGTATTCTTGTTCTATCTGTTTTTGTGCTGTTTTTTAACTCCCCTGATGTGATAGTTTTAGATATTTCAATACATAATTTACCTCCTGCCTCATCATTTAAAGCTCTTTCAAGAGCTTTTTTAGATTTTAATTGAATTAGATTATTATGCTCATCAAGTAGTTTAAAATCATTCCATGTAAGAGCAAATATTTCGCCAGTTCGTAAACCTTCAAACAGTCCCAAAGCAAAAAACAGAGTCCAGTTTGGATAATATTCTGTTGAATATTCTAATATTTTATCTATGTCCTCACTGCTGTATGGCATTACTGTAACTAATTTTACTTTCTGCTTTTTGATTTGCGAACAAGGGTTTTTATCAATTATATCATTTTGCACAGCATAAGTCATAATAGATGACAAACAGCCAATAATATTATTAACATACTTATTACTGCATTTGTTAATAAGTTTATTCTGAAAACTTTGTATGTGGGAAAGCTTAATATCTTTTAATGACATACTTCCAAATGCCGGTTTAAGATAATTTTTAATAATATTCTTATATCCAAGTTTAGTGCTTTTCGTTAAATCAGCATTTTGAAACCAGATATCAGTAAAATTTGCAAAGTTATCATTAAGAATAGTTGTAATATCATCAGCAGTTATTGTATCAGCTACAAAGCCAAACACACTTTTATTCGCACTGCTTGTTGATGATTTTGAAGCAGATAAACCAGTAGAAGATTTTTTGCATGCTCGTAGAGATGTTGGAAAAAATTTCTCAAAAACAAACGAACCATCATTAATCGCTGTTGAAACAGCATTAGCTAAACCAATAGCATTTTTATGCCCTTCGCAACGACATGCACTACTGCCCTTGCCGCTGCATTTAAAATTTGAAGACACTTCTACATTCTTAGCTATACCTTCTATATAGTAGCTAACTCTTAAAAAAATAGTGGAACCTTTGACACGTGTGGTGACCATCACTTCCTCCATAAATATATTTAGGTCACCGTCCATTTACGGGGTTTACTTATAAATTATATAAGCAGTCATCTAAAAATTAAGTATTGCAGTTTTTGTTCCTTCCTTAAAATTTTAAAATGTTATGTCCTGCAACACATAATATAATATACAATACATTAAGTTACTTTTCAAGTATTTTTATAAATATAATTTAAAATCATTAATCATAATGACCTTTACATGAAATAATATATAATATATTATTATCAACTTTATATACAATTCTA
>CALVEY010000017.1 GCA_944326705.1 uncultured Mucispirillum sp. | reverse complement strand
TACATAAATAATAATTACTAAGTTTATTATAAATTAGTATTTTTAATTATAGTTTCAAAAAAATGGGGGTGAAGCAGTTTAATGTGATTTAAAATAAAGAGTTGGTTTTTTCTTGTTATCAGGGCATGCAGCAATACATTCTCCGCAGTTATTGCATGCAGAAGATAAGTTATCTGTTTTAGGGTCTAATATCATAGGGCAAACCTGTACACATTTCTGGCATTTTGAGCAGTCGCCAGAATATTCTACATGCATTGAAAATTTTGACTGCATAAGGCTTAAACATGTGCCAGTAGGGCATACATATCTGCACCATACTCTATAACCAAAGAAAAACTCTATAATAACAAGCACAGGGAGCAGTATAAATTCTGCAGTAATATAAGCATATTTTATTAAAAGCACAGCCTGTGAGCTCATTATAGATGGCGGCGATATAAGATACATTAATGGAATACCTAATATTCCCACAATAATAAGCCCTGCAATAAATATCCCAAGTCTTGATATATTAGCTTTTCTTTTTATTTCTGGGTTATATTTAGGTTTTAATGGTTTCATTTTTAATTTTTTTCTTAACTTTTCAAACCCGTCAAGCATAAGGTAATAAGGACATGCCCAGCTGCACCATACTCTGCCAAAAAATATAACTATTAATGCAGGGATTGCAACAGAAGCAAGCATAATAGGGCGGACACTGTGAGATATAAAAAGAGCCTGCAGCACAGCAACAGGGTCTGAAATAGAAAGTCCGCCAATATCAAGAGAAATATATGTGCCTTTAATAAAATATATTTCAAGCATATTAAGTATAGGAACAATAAATAATGGGGCTAAAAAAACAAACTGAATAATTTTTCTAAATTTCTGCATATTATCTACCAATCCTTTTTAAATAATGGAAGTATCCTGCAGTTTCTGCATCAGGCATACCTTTTGGTATAACAGCAATAGCTTTTACAGGCTTAATAGGGCATCTTTCAACACATAAGCCGCAGCCTGTACATTTTTCTGTAATTGTAGGTATTATACCGTCTTTTAAATAAATTGCTTCTTCTCGTAATGGGCAGGAATTTAAGCATGAATTACATAAAGCCATACTGCCTGTTGCTTCTATTTCACCAGATTCAACTTTTGAATAAAGATAATTCATACATGTATCTTCATTAATTCTAGCAACACCTATTGCAACCTGCTGCATTTCAACAGTAGAACTGTCTATTGCACCAGTTGGGCATACACTTGTGCATTTCATACATAACTGGCAGCCTGCAATCTCTGCATAAATATAAGGCGTGCCAATTTCTCCATTTTTTGTAGCAGAAGAACGGCGTAATACTCTATAAGGGCATGCTTCCACACATCTTGCACATCTAACGCACAGTTTCATAAACATTGCTTCATCGCAAGAGCCTGGTGGACGCATACGGTTTATTTGGTATGAACTTTTAAGTGGAAAATTGTTTAATGTATTTTTTATATTTTCCCAGATACTCATTGCAGCCTTTTCCTGGTAAATGGTTTATTAATATCAAAATCAGGAACTTCACCGCCAGATAAGACTTTTTCTACTTCATCACCAAAGTGAAAAGCAAAGTGAGCTAAATCAACAATAAAATCTTTTTCTTTGAAATCCTGCTCTATATCTTCTATTTCTTTATTATTTTCAGCTTCAATAGTAATGACCATTTTGCCATTTTCTATATCCTGCTGATGAGTTTCTATATTCTTATATTTTTTTAATAACTCTAAAACTTCATCATATTTATTTTCATTAAAATATAATACGCTTGCTGCAATAATCATATATCACCATAAGTGTTATAATAGTAACCCTGCTGATAGAGGGGAGGCTCAGCAGGGTTTGTTGTAATATGGGTTTTTTAGCTGAATGTAGGGTTATCTAGCTCTTCTTTTGTAACTACATATCTATCATCAACTTTTTCTGGTCCGCTGACTTTTGTTATTTTAACAGCAGATACTTTGTAATCAGGTTCACCTGATGTTGCATCAACTACATCGCTGCATATAAAGTTAACCATACGGTTTCCTTTTTGGTCATGCATTGGTATAAAGCATACACCTTCAAGAGTCATATTTACTATTTTTACAGGTAATATGTTTACACCGCGTACACTTTCTACTTTTACCATATCGCCTTGACTCAGTCCAAGTTTTTTAGCATCTTGAACATGTATCTCAATGTATGAGTTAGGGTGAGCTGATGCAGTTTCTGGTATACGCATAGTCATAGTGCCTGTGTGCCACTGCTCAATAACACGACCTGTTGTCATTAAGAATGGATATTCTTTAGAGATTTTTTCGCTGGCTTTTGGCTCAGCATCTCTCATAAATACATTAATTTTACCATCTGGTCTGCCATAGAAATACATATCAGCATCAGCAGGTATTTTTAAGCCGTATTTTTCAGGGTTGTCAAAAATAGGGTCCATTCCTCTAACATATCTTTTATATGTGCCTGGGTGGTCTTCAGATGGGCATGGCCATTGAACACCAGTTGTAGACTCTCTAAGTCTTTTATAAGTAGCACCAGCAAGAGTTTTTTCAGAGTTTGCTGTGCAGCCTGTATAGTCATTCCAAGCCATTTCTGCCATTTTAACTATATCTTCTTCATTACTCCATGCAATATATTTTTCAAGCCCCATTCTTTTAGCTATCTGGCATGCAATCCAAAGGTCTGGTTTTGCACCAGCTGGAGCTTCTACTGCTTTTTGTGTTAAGAAACTTCTTCTTTCAGAACAGCCGTATACGCCGCCTTTTTCATATAAAAATGCTGCAGGAAGCACAACTGTTGCAAGTTGAGCTGTTCTAGTTGGGAATATATCAATAACAACTGTAAAAGCGTTTTTCATATTAGGTATAAATTTATTTAAGTTTGGCAGTGACTGTGCTGGGTTAGTTGTAGAAATAATAACAGCTTTTACTGGTTTATCTTTTTCATTTTCACCGCCAAGGCTTGAAAAAAGTTTTACAGCAGGAAATCCTGGTTTTGGATTAATTGCTTTTGTAGGGTTAATGCAGTGCTCTGCAACTTTCCAGTATGATTCTACATGTTTTCTCCATGGCTCAACTGCAACTGGTTTACACCCTGGTAAAAGGTGAGAAAGAGAACCTGTTTCTCTAACACCGCCGCAGGCATTAGGCTGACCAGTTAATGAGAAAGAGTCTGCGCCTGGTTTGCCAAAGTTGCCAGTAATTACATGAAGATTGTGGATAAGGTTATTTGCCCACACACCATTTGAACGCTGGTTTAAGCCCATGCACCAAAGTGACATTGTAGCGCCGCTTTTTGCAAACCATTCTGCAGCCTGTTTAACAGAAGCAGCAGGGCAGCCTGTAACTTTTTCCACATATTCTGGAGTGTATTTATCTATAAACTTAATATATTCATCAAAAGATGAAGCCTTAGAGCCGTCACCTGATGTAAATCTTGCATGTTTAGAAATAAATTCTTTATCATGCCAGTTATTTTTAATAATTTCTCTAGCCATACCATTAAATATTGCCAAGTCTGTTCCTGGAAGAGATGGCATCCATAAGTCAGCAATATTTGATGTTTGAGTTTTTCTAGGCTCACATACTATAATTTTTACATCTGGATTTTCTTTTTTATATCTTGCAATCCTTCTAAAAAGAATAGGGTGAGCTTCTGAAGTATTAGAGCCGGTTAAGAATATACATTTAGCTTTTTCTATATCTTCATAAGCACCAGCAGGCTCATCTGAACCTAATGATGAAAGGTATCCTGCAACAGCAGAAGCCATACATAACCTAGGGTTACCATCCATCATATTAGAGCCAAATCCGCCTTTCCATATTTTATTAAAAGTATAGCTTTCCTCAGTTGTACATTGACCAGAGCCATAGTATGCAACAGAATCATAGCCATATTTTTTATGGAATTCTTTAAATTTTGTTTCTATTAATGTAAGTGCTTCATCCCATGAAGCTGGTTCTAATTTACCATTTTTTCTAATAAGAGGAGTAGTTAATCTATCTGGATGGTATGCTACTTTCCATATATTCATACCTTTAATGCATAAAAAGCCTCTAGTGTTTGTTTTAGAATCCACATTACCTTTTATAGCAACCATTTTTCCATTTTTAACACCTACATATATACTGCAGCCTGTTCCACACATACGGCATACGCCTTTTACCCATTTATCTACTTCCTGAGTACCAACTGTCTGAGCTGTTGTTTCTGCAGGTGCTTTTTCAACAGCAGGTGCTTGAGCTGGTTCTTTTTTCTTACAGCCTAATGTAAGGCCCGCTGCAGCAGCTGCACTTGCAGCAAGTGATGTTTTTATTAAATTCCTTCTTGAAATATCCATATTAATAGCCCCCTTTATTTAGTATGAACAGGTTTTGCTTCTTTTGTTACAGTGAAACTGTGAACTTTATGACATGCAGAGCATATAAGACCATTATCTCCAATATCTGCTTTTCTATTAATAACTGTTGTTTCTGTTGGGTGACATGATAAACATATATTAATATTAGAATCTGCTTTAAATGTAGATTCTTCCCCGTGGCATGTTACACATTTTACGCTGTTTAATCCGTGCATAGAGTCAGCCCATTCTTGATAAGCTGCTGGGTCTGCAGGTATTTCTTCAGTGCTTCCTGGTGCATGGCATACTGCACAGTCTTTACCATCCATTGGTAATGGGTGTTCCACTGCTTCTGTCTGAGCAAAAGACACAGAAAAAATAAGTGTAAATAAAAGTGTTAGAAATATGATAGATTGTTTCATACATTCCTCCAAATGATTTGCTTACATTAATACTATATCATATATTATGAAAATATGTTGTTAAGTTTGTCATTATGTAGAAAAATTATGTAAAGATAAATCTTTACAATTTTTGCACCACTTTTGCAACACATTTACTTTATTGCATGTATGCTATAGTTATAAAAATAATATCTTATGAGGAGGATGTTATGAAGAAAACGCTAAAATATTCAGTAATGGCTTTTATCACAGCTTTATTATTTGTTGTTGCATCTGCATGCACAAATAATAATGGGGCTGCTAATACTGCTTCTGCACAACCTGCTGCAGATAATGCTGTAGTTAAAGCAAGCTATGATAGAGGCGCATTAGCTGCAACAAAAGCTGATTTTACTCTTGCAGCAGAAAAAGTAAAGTCACAAACAGGAAAAACAGATAAAGAAACTTGTTTTTCATGTCACGAAGGTGTAAGTGAGCTTCACACAAGAGGTTTACACAAAGATTTAGACTGTACTAACTGTCACTTTGACATTACTACAGAACATACAGAAAATCCTACACCAGAAAACAGACCAAAAGTTAATATGAACTGGGAAGCATGCGGACAATGCCACGACAGCCAAATGCACTCATTCTTAGATGTGGGCAAACACAGACCAGCTCGTTTTGAAAAATCTAACTTTAACGGCCGTTCTCCAAACCCAGCATGGGATAAACTGATGGCTCCTTATGGTTTTACAAAAGAACATGCAGCAACTCGTTCTCACTCATTAATGCTTATTGACCAATTTGTTGTAGACAGAGCTTTTGGCGGTCAGTTCCAGCCAAAAGACGGGTGGAATTATATTTTTGAATCAGGTCCAGTTTGGGATGTATTATATGATGCAAAAGAAAAAGACCCTAATTTTAAAGACCTTCCACAAACTGCAAGAGCTGTTAACCCAGTATGTATGAACTGTAAAACTATGGACCATATGCTTGACTGGGCATACCTTGGTGAGCCAAATCCAAAAGCTAAATGGTCTAGACTTTCTAACCCAGTTGAAATGGCTAAAAATATGAACCATGCTCTTAACTGCTTCTTCTGCCACGACCCACACTCTGCAGAGCCAAGAATTGTTCGTGATGCTTTAATTGAAGCAATGACAAGTGATGCTGCTTATGCTAAAAACAACCTGTATCAATCAGACCCTAATAAAGTTAAAGCAGAAGTTCGTGTTATTACTACAAGAAGTATGATGGATGATACTGAGCCAAAAATGATTAGAAAAATTGCTATTCTTCCAAAAGATGACCCAAGAAGACAAACTTTACAGTGTGCTCAATGTCACGTAGAATATAACTGTGCTGCAGGAACAGATACTGTTACTGGTGCGAAAATTGGTTTTGATGACCCAAGAACTAACCATTTCCCACTTAAAAATGCACTTGCATTATATGACCACTACTTTGTAAACTTAAAATTTGCTGACTTTAAAAATAAATTCTCTGGTGCAATGCTTTGGAAAGGTCAGCACCCAGAATTTGAAACATACTACAACTCTATCCACGATAAAGCTGGCGTATCATGCGTACAATGTCACATGGAAACAGTTGAAAAAGGCGGCAAATTAGAATATACTTCTCACTTTGTTCAATCTCCAAGATATATTCTTGATGCTACATGCTTAACTTCTGACTGCCACGGCACAGGTGCAGATAAACATGCTAACTGGCAGGGTAAAGATGCTGACTATGTAAAAGTATCTACTAACTGGACAGCAGAAGATGCTAAATACTCTATTGATTCTATCAAAACTTACACTACTGGTAAAATGAGAAAAGCTGAATTCTGGCTTGCTCAATTAATAGACACAATAGCATTAGCAGAACGCTTAGGTGTTGATAAAGCTACATTAGATGCAGCAAGAACTCAACATACAAAAGCTCATATCCTTTGGGAATACTGGACTGCAGAAAACTCTGATGGCTTCCATAACCCAGCACTTGCTAGAGAATCATTAACTCAATCAATTAATGAATCTATGAAAGGTTATGATATGCTTGATGCTGCTATGAAAAAATTAGCTGCTAGATAGTAACCATATAAATGCAGGGTGGCAGATTAAGTCTGCTGCCCTTTTTTTGACTGTGTAGAAAAATTGGACACTTGATTATTTCTTATTCATTTTATAAATAATTTATTATATATAAGTTCTTTATAAAATATCTAAGGAATGTTCTGATGAAAAATTTTTACAATTTATACATTAAACCTGCTCTTAAAATATTAGGCTCAATAAAGTTTGCATTTTTTTTAGTTATATGTCTTATTATTTTATCTATAATCGGCAGTATTATTTCAGATGCTTCTGTTGATAAAATTAAATATAATTTTATAATTTCTTTATTTTTTAACCCTTCAACTGACGCATTTAAAGAGTTTGCATCTACCTTTGGACTTTTAAATATTTATACAAGCCCATTATTTATTACATTACTTTCTCTTTTTACAATTAACCTGCTTATATGCACTTTTAAGCTTTTTCCATTTGCAAAAAAAGGCTTTCCTTTTATAGATGAAAACAGCTTAAAAAATGAAATAGAGTTTAGTAAAGACATTTCAGAAGTTACAGACTTTTTTTATAAAGAAGGCTGGAATGTCAGCCGCAGCCCTGAAAATAATAATTTAGTAAAAGCAGAGCATCATAAACCAGGCAGATATGGTGTAATAATTACTCACTTTGGTATAATTTTTATTATGATAGGTGCTTTTGTTGGTCATTATATGGGGTTTTCCGGCTCTATGCTTGTTTTTGAAAACCAGACATCAAATGAAGTGGAAAAACAAAATGGTGAAAAAGTGCCATTAAATTTTGCTGTTAAATTAAATGATTTTAATATTGAATTTTATGAAGGAACAAAAACTGCAAAAGCTTTTACAAGTAATATAAGTATAATAGAAAATAATAACGAAGTAAAAAATACAGATATTAATGTAAACCATCCATTAAAATATAAAGATGTAGTTTTTTATCAGGCAAGTTATGGTCAGTCAGCCCATAATGATATGCTGATGAATGTATTTATATCAAAAGATAATAAATCTGAAAGAGTAGACTTAAAATATAATAAAGCCTATGATTTTGATGATTATAAAATAGTAGTCAGAGATTTTTATACAGATATTGCTTATAACAGCCAGACTGGAGAATATTATAATAAATCATACAACCTTGTAAACCCTGCCTTATATTTGGCAGTATATGATAAAGAGGGTAAAGGGCTTATGGGCGGCTGGCTTCCCCTTTATTCTCAAGAGCCTGCTTATGTAGAGCCTCTTAAAATGTCTTTTCAGTTTAAGGAATTAAAAGATGTGGTATACAGTGGTTTTTCTGTAAAGTATAACCCTGGTATTTCTATTGTTTATTTAGGCGGCATACTTTTATGCTTTGGTGTAGTTTTTATCTATCTTCTAAACTATACTGCCATTATTTTTACAGTATCTAACGGGGTATTAAAGTATAAAATTTTTACTCACAGAAAATTCCCGCTTGTAAACCCTGCAGATAAATTTTACAAACATTTTAATATAAGTAAGGAGAAATAGTCTTTATGGAACATGCAGCATCAACTCTTACAGTAATAACTGATAAAATGGTTGGCATAGCAGGTATATTATATATTTTAGCTATGGTGTTATATACATTTTACCTGATTTTTAAAAATAAAAATACTTCTCTTGCAGCAACTATTGCTGGTGTTACTGGCACAGCTATTCATCTTATTTCATTTTTTATGAGGTGGATAGAGTTTTATGAGTTTGCAGGCGGCGGTATATTAAGAGCTGTGCCTATTACAAACCTGTATGAATCTCTTATGTTTTTTGCTCTTTTACTTGCATTATTTTATGTAGTATTAGAGTTTAAAACAAAAAATAAATCTCTTGGTGCTTTTGCTTTTGCAATAAGCGGCGCAACAGTGCTTTTTATAAATGCAATAGGTGCATCATCTAATTTAAATCCACTTGTGCCTGCATTACAAAGCAACTGGCTTTTAGCCCATGTATCATTAAGTTTTATAGCTTATGTATGTTTTGCAGTATCTGCTATTGCAGCTTTACTTTATTTAATAAAAGTATCACAAAAAAGAAAAAGCTACTATTATATTATATGGACATTAGTTTTAGGGGTATCTTCTGCAACTATAATATTTTTAATATTAACAAAAGTTTTTGGCTCAAGCAGCTTTATTGATATATTATATATACTTTTAATGATAATATGCAGCATTCTTTTTTATATATATGGGCTTTCTATTAAAAACCTGTTTAAAAATATAGATTTTGATTTAGATATGCTTGAAAGAATAATATATAAGTTTATAACAGCAGGGTTTGCCATATTTACAATAGGCGGTTTAGTTTTTGGAGCTGTATGGGCAGAGACTTCCTGGGGCAGATACTGGAGCTGGGACCCAAAAGAAACATGGGCATTTATTACATGGGTAATTTACGGCATATATTTACATGGAAGATACTCTGGAAAATGGTCAAAAGAAATGGCAGCATCAATAGCATTAATCGGCTTTTTAGTGACTATTTTTACATATTTAGGTGTTAACCTGTTATTCTCAGGGCTGCACAGCTACGGCAGTATTTAATTTGTATATTCGTTTATATCTTTTAATATAGTTATTTCTTTACTATTAAAAGATATAAACCCATCATTTTGGAGTTTTGCAAATATGCGGGATATTGTTTCTGGTGCAGCACCTAAAAGCATGGCTAAATCCCGCTTAGGAATAGGCAGAGTGATAGTGCTGCTGCCTGTTTTTTCTTTTAATTTATGCAGATATTTTAAAAGTCTTGATGTGGTATCAGATGATGATAAGTCATTTATCCTGTCTACAAAATAACGCAGCTGGTGGCTCATTATAACAAACAGTTTTAATATAAATTCCTGATTAGTATAACAAAGCTCTTTAAAACCAGATATATTTATTGCTAAAAGATAAGTTTTATTAATAGCTGTAGAATTTACAGGGTAGGTATTTCTTCCATAAAGCATTGCTTCAGCAAATATTTCATTACTATGAACTATTCTAATAATCATCTCTTTACCATCAAGATTTATTTTTGAAAGCTTAATATTGCCGCTTATTACATAGTAGAAATAGTTTGCCTTTTCATTTTCATTAAAAAGAGTATCTTTATTTTCAAGCATAACTACTTTTGTTATTGGTTTAACAGCTTCTACAATTTTTAAATCTGATGTGCCCATAAATTTGGAAGCAAAAATTTCAAGCGCTTTTTCTTTTGTCATAACATCTCCATTTTCTATATTATATTATAAAATAATAGTTTTCAAGGAAGAAACATATTAATCATAGAAAAAAAGTATATAATAAAATTTATATATAAAAAGGCTTGTTTTATGACTTTTTACAAAAATTTTGCAAATATATATCCTAAATTATAAATAAGTTAAGTAAAATCATATAAACTTAATAAAAATAGTTGTTGTATTAATATAAAAATAGGTATATAACTTCTAGCTTAATAAAAATAATATATTTATAAGGAGTTATTTTAGGTATGAAAAAAATCAAATCTATTGGTCTTGTAGCGCATGATGCAAGAAAAAGAGATATGGTGGAATGGGTAGAGTTTAATTATAAAAGATTAATGCCCCATAAATTAATATGTACAGGCACAACCGGCCGTTTAGTAGAAGAAGTATTTTTACGCAGAGAGCCAGATAAAGCAGCTGATATTATTAAATTAAAATCAGGTCCACTTGGCGGCGACCAGCAAATGGGCTCATTAATAGCAAGCGGTCATGTAGATATTTTAATATTCTTTATAGACCCTATGACTACTCAGCCGCATGATGTGGATATTAAAGCCTTAGAGCGTTTATGCTCAGTTTATAATGTAGTAATTGCATGTACTCGTTCAACTGCAGACTTTGTTATATCTTCCCACCTTTTTGAAGAAGATTATGAGCCTGTAACAATTGATTATACAAACTATTTAACTCGTAATGTATAATTTCTTTTTTAGCTTTGTTTGTAACCTTATTCAATATCTTTCGTCTTATGATGTAAGATATATGATTTAAGGAGTTACAAATGAAGCGCGTATCTTTTTTACTATTACTTTTCAGCATTCTGCTTGCAGCAGTTAATTTTGCAATAGCAGATGATTTTTATTACAGTGGTTCGCCATCATATAACCCATATAATGGTTATACTGTTATGAGCCTGCCACCACCACCACCAATGAGCTCTGTGCCTTTTTATGTTAGAGATGATTATGATGATTATTTAGAAGATTATTATAAATGTATATTAGGCTATGAGTATAAAGGTATGACTTGCAGATACTGGAGAAATTATGCAGAAAAGAATGGGTTTTATCAAAAAAATCCACCAGCTCAAGCAGGAAATGTACAAAACAATATGCAGGCAAATGTTCAGCAGAATAATACACCTGCTCCAGTAAATACTCAAAACACGAATCAGGCAGCAGGAAATAAAGTGCCTGAGCCATACACCCCTCAGCATTAATAGTCAGGCTGCTAAAATCTTGTATAGTTTTAGCAGCTTTTTTTAATTGAATTCTTATGATTTTTGTAGTATAAATTTATACACTATTTATCAAGGTTATTTGTGAATAAATTTAGCTGGTACTTATTAAAATTATTTTTGAAAAACTTAACTATTGTATCCTTATTTGTTATAATGCTTCAATGGCTTTCTTCTGCTTATGGCAACCTTAACATATTAGAAGGTTATAAATATTCTGCTGTTGATTTTATAGTTGTAGCAACATACGGTATCGTTCTTGGTATAAATCAGCTTGTTCCTATGATAGTAGCTGTCAGCATTATTATTACTATGATAATACTTATGCGCAGTAATGAGCTGCTTGCATATATGGTTATAGGCGGCTCTCTTGGCAGGCTTTCTATTCCACTTATTTTAGTTGGTATTGTGTTAAGCTCTTTTATGATTTTTATGGAGTATAAGGCTATTCCAGAAGTACGTGTAGTCCGTGAAAATATGTTAAATACTATGCGCGATATGCCAGTATCAAATAAGGCCAGTGGTTTTTATAACACATGGTTTTTAGATAAAAATCAGGTGATTACTCATATTTCTCTTGTTTCCATTTCAGAAAAAACAATATACGGTGTAGATGAATATATACCAGATAAAAATGGTAAAATAGCATATATTAATAAAATGGAAAAGCTTGTTAAAGAAGATGATAAATGGGTTGCATATAATATTCAGCAGATGAGTATATTAAGCAATCCGCCAGAGATTAAATATATTGACAAAAATGTATTAAATGATAATTCATGGGACAGGCTTATATCTATATCAACTGGTGATACTCGTGTATATACTCCAACAGAATTATATACATTAATCCAGCTTTTTAGTGAAAAGGGAATAAATACTGATACATTAGAGCTTAATTTATATTACAAATTTGCGTATGCTGTATCTGTAATTGTTTTAATTATTTTGCTTTATCCTATATCTATTAATTTTTCAAGAAATTATTCTATTGTAAAAAATGCATCTATTACTTTTTCTATTTCACTTATATTTATATTAGTGCAGCACAGCAGCCGCTCCCTTGGCTCAAGCGGTATTTTACCACCAATAGCTGCAACTTTTGGGCCTATTGTAGTATTTTTATGTATTGGTATATTTCTGATATATTATAGAAGTCTTGCAAAATAAATGTTAAAACTAGAAAACTCTTTTATATATCAATAAAGTATGGTATATAATATCTGTAATTAAATGGAGGAATGAATGGGGCAAAAGTTAAAGTTTGCAGTGCGTCTTTTAGTCAGTGTTCTTTTGCTTGCTGTTTTAATATATATTGCAGGTCCTGCACAAATATATAACGAATTAATCAACAGCCGTATAGATTATAATGCTGCAGGGTTTCTTTTAATATTATTTGGTACTTTTATTGCTGTATACCGCTGGTATATAATAATGAATGAGCTTGATTTTCCTAAAACTCCATTTTCATTTTATTTTAAAAGTTATTTTAGAGGGATATTTTTTAACCAGCTGCTTCCATCATCTATTGGCGGCGATGCTGTAAAAGTAATTGATGCAGCTAAACAGCTTGGCTGTAAAAAAAGGGAAGCATTTGTTGGTGTTTTAATAGACAGAGGGCTTGGTATTGCAGGTATTTTACTTTTAAACCTTATTTTTAATAATACTGCTCAAGGTTTTCTTCCAAAATCAAGTTATTATGTATTAAACATAATATCTTTTTCTGGAGTAGCAGGCTTTATTTTATTTATGTTTTTACATAAAATAGAATATTTAAACAGGTTTAAATTTTATCAGCTTATAAGTATTCCATCAAAAGCCTTATACACTGTTATGGCTGGCTTTAAAAAAACTTTTTTACAGGTTATTTTGTCATTATCTATACATATACTTACTTTTGCAGGTGTGTATATGATAGCAAGGGCTTTTGGTGTAGATTTGCCAATATATGCTTTTATGGTTATAATGCCGCCTGTTATACTGCTTACAATTATCCCTATTTCTCTTGCAGGCTGGGGAGTTAGAGAAGTTAGTATGGTAAGCCTTTTAAGCTATTCTGGTATTGCTCAGGAAACAGCTTTATCTATATCTATTATTTTTGGATTTACTTATGTAATACAAGGTCTGCTTGGATTATATTTTTTTATAAACAGTAAAAAGGGGAATTAATATGAAAGTTGATACTATGCGATTTGTAGATAAATATTTTGGAGTGCCGCTTTGTTTAATAGGTACTGCTGTTTTCAAAATATTTTTAAGACCTAAAAAAAATGTCAAGCCTAAAAATATATTATTTATAGAACTTTCAGAAATGGGCAGTGCCATACTTGTGGACCCTGCTATGCAGAAAGCTAAAAAAACTTTTGATGCAGAACTGTTTTTCTTAATTTTTAAGAAAAATAAACCATCTCTGCAGCTTTTAAATACAGTTGAAGATAAAAATATTTTTACAATAAATGCTGACGGTATCATTTCTCTTATTAAAGATACATGGAAGTTTTTGTTATGGGCAAGAAAAAGAAATATTGATACAGTTATAGATTTAGAATTATTTTCACGCTATTCAGGGCTTTTAGCAGGCTTTGCAGGTGCTGATAATATAGTTGCATTTAATAATTTTCATGGGGAAGGGCTTTATAAAGGCAATATGGTTACTCATAAAGTGATGTATAACAGCCACATGCATATATCTAAAAATTTTATCGCAATGGTTAATGCCCTTATGTCTGATAAAAAAGAAGTGCCTTATTCTAAAACAAAAATAGATGACAGCGAAACAGTGCTTAGAAAAGCAGAAATCAGTGAAGAATTAAAAGAAAAAGTAGCTGAGAAAATTAAAAATATTATACCAGAATATAAAAGGGGAGATAAAATTGTATTAATAAACCCTAATGCTAGTGAGCTTTTGCCGCAAAGAAGGTGGGATAGAAATAAATATAAAGACTTAATTAATAAAATTTTAGAAGAATATAAAGATGTATATATATTAATTACTGGTGCACCTGGAGAAAGAACAGAAGCAAAACAGTTAGCAGATAAATGCGGAGACAGATGCTTCAGCTTTGCAGGTGAAGTAAAATTTTCTGAACTTATCGGCTTATATGAATTATCTAAAATTATGATAACAAATGACTCTGGTCCTGCTCATTTTGCAGCAGTTACAAGTATGCCAACAATAGTTATTTTTGGACCAGAAACACCAGCACTATACAGCTCACTTGGTAAAACAAGGCCAGTATATGCTCATCTTGCATGCTCTCCATGTGTTAGTGCTGCAAACCACAGAAAAACACCATGTAAAGATAATGTATGCCTGCAGATGATTACAGTTGATGATGTATTTAATACTTTTAAGGAAGAATATAATGGATAAGATAAATATACAACTAAACCAAAGGACAGTTTTAGGTATATTAATTATTTTCAGTATATTACAGGCTTTATATAATGCACTTCTGCCTATTTATCTTGATGAAGCATATTACTGGGTATGGGCTCTGCGTCCAGAATTCAGCTATTATGACCATCCTGGTATGGTAGCCTGGATAATCTATCCTTTTACATTTATAGCAAATAATGAGTTTACTATTAGATTATCTACTGTAATTGCTATGTCTGTGACAGTATGGTATCTTGTAAAAGTCAGTTTAGAGGCATTTCAAAATAAAGGTGAAGAAAACACTGCATGGTATGTATTTTTTATTTTTATAGCAAACCCTGCAGTGCATATGGGGTATGTTTTCATTACTCCAGATTCGCCCCTTATGATGTTCTGGGCAGCTGGACTTTACTATACATTTATGGCTTTAAAATATGGCAGAACAAAAGATTTTATAATATCAGGCTTTCTTGTGGGAGCTATGATGCTTAGTAAATATGCAGGTATTTTATTTCCTGCTGCTGTATTTTTATATATATTAGTGTGCAGGCGTGATGTATTAAAAGATTACAGGCTTTGGGTTTCCCTTATTATTGCAATACTCTGCCTTTTTCCTATATTTTATTGGAATTATCAGCATGACTGGATAAGTATAAAATTTCAGTATGAGCATGGTACAAGTAAAGGTTTTACTTTTGCAGGCTGGGATTTTATTCTTTTTATTTTAGGCAGCTTATTTGTTATACCTACACCAGTTTTTGGGTATGTATTTTTAAAATATTTATGGCTTAAAGATTATCTTCGTAATAAAGAAGTGCTGTTTTTTGTATTTTTAGCACTTGTTCCAATGCTTTTCTTCTTTTATAAAGGCTTTTTCAAAAAAATGGAGCTTAACTGGATTATTCCTGCATTTATTTCAAGTATTGTATTAATAGGTTACGCTGTAGCAAAATATAATATGAAAAAAACATTTAAATACGGCATTATTTTTTCCATAGTTTTAGTTGTAATATTAAAACTTGCGCCAGTGCTGCCATTTCCTGCACATTTAAATATTGCAGAAAGGCTTATAGGTTATAAAGAGGCAATAGTCCAGTTTGAAAAATATATTAAAGATGATGATTTAATATTCAGTGACCATTTAACTACTGCATCTATGCTTACTTTTTATCTGCCAGACCATCCATTAACCCATATTAATGTTCCCTCAAGATTCAGCCAGTATACTATATGGGACGAAACAGACGGCATATTCAATTATGATAAAGAAGGGGTATATTTTGGCAAAGAAGATGCTTTTGATTTTTTAAAGGAAAAATACAGCTCTGTTATACCTTTGGAAGTGATAACTATTACACCATATAATGCTTTTGAAAAAATATTTTATGTATACAGGTGTATTCCTTAAAACTATTTTACATAGTATGAGCCATGTCTGCTTATTTCTATAATTGATTTATCACTTATATTATTTTTCCATATAATATGGGTGATGTTATCATTAATATCATCACTTTTTATAGAGTTTGAGCGTGTATGGTAAAAATAACTGCATTTTTTATTATATTCATTTAAGCACAGGTTAGTAAAGTTATCTTTGCCTGTGTTTTTTATTTTTATAAAGTTATTTTTGCCGCCAAAAACAGTAATAGAGCCGTAATCAAAGACATTTATGCCATATTTTGCAACTATCGGCATAAATGTATATCTAAAGCCTGATTCACTTCCCTGATAAAATATTTCTTTTTTATTATCTGCAAAAATAATAAAGCCTTTATCTCTAGGAGAAATATCTGGAAAGAAATACTTTGGCGGTTTTTCTGCAGGGTAGAAAATTATTAAAAGGCTTAATAGTGATAATAATTTTTTCCTGCCAGTTAAAAAGAGAGTCCAAACAGTGTAGAGAATAATAAGCACCATTATATAAAAAGGGATAGTTTTAAAAATAAAGCTGAAATATGTAATATCTGCAAGAAAATATACCATATTGTTTGATATATTTTCTATTATTAAAAGTGGTGCTGCAGCAATATTTGGAGCAATTAAGGCAAATATTGCAAAAAGAATATGCAGATAGATTACTGGCGAAATAATCATTGTAGATAATATACTTAAATGGTTAGTTGTGCCAAAAACATACATAGAAAGTGGTGCAGTAATTAATGTGGCAGCAGTGCCTGTAAAAATTGCAGTTTTAATAATACCACAGCCTGATTTCATAAGATAAATAATACCAAAAACAGCACCAAATGACATTAAAAATGAAATATCATTAATAGATGAAGGGGATGTAAGTAAAAATAACCCTGCAATAAATAAAATAAATTTTTTAGAATTTACCCTTAAATCAAAAACATAAGCCGTCATAATAATTGAAGCAAAGATAGAAGCTCTGATAACTGTAATATTAAAGCCGCCAAGTATTATTAAAAATAGTGCACCAAGGGACGCAGCAATAAAGCGTATTTTCAATGGCAGGAAGAAAAGCACAGATAAAAAGATAGCTGTAACTATTGCCACATGGCTTCCGCTCATAGAAAGCAGATGGAAAAGACCAGATATTGTATAAGCATCTTTTAGATTATCGCTTATAAACTGTTTATCACCTAAAATTAAAGCCTGTGCAACAGTGATTTTGCCGCCAGATGAATAAAATATATAGTTTGATATATTATTTCTAAACTGCAGTATTTTAGAAATAACTGGGGCTTTAAAAACAGAAAGTTTACCATTATAAGTATATACAGGCTTAAAAAATGGCTTTGATTTTTCTTTATCTATATAGAAGTTACAAAATAAAATATCGCCAGGTGATATTTTAATATTTTTATTAATATAGCATTTTCCGCTTCCAAACTGAACGGAATATATTTTTTCATATTCTCTTACCTCTACAACTATGAAAAATGAGTTAATAGTTAAATGTATAATTATAAAAATTAATGCAAAAAGTAAATTATATGGTTTTTTAATTGTAAAAATTAATGCTGATATGCCAGTTATTATAAAAAATATCTTAGAAAAAGGATATATAATGGCGGCAGTAACAGCAAGTATTAAAAATATATAAGTTTTTGGTATCTTTTTAAATATTTCCATACTTTATTATATAAAATAATAAAAAATTTTAAAAGTTTATTTTTTGGCGACTTGTATTGTCGCCAGAATTTATATAATATAATAAAATATATATGGGGGTTTATTATGAGACAACAGCAGAAGGACAGGGTAGTAGAAAAAGTTTTTAAAATACTGGATTTATTTTTATACAATAAATCAGTTACTACAAAATTAATTACAGAGGAAACTGGTATGAGTATGCGAAGTGCTCAGAGATATTTAAAAGATTCTATGGAGTTTTTAGATATAAAGCAAAATGATGATAAAAGTTATACACTTATAAGTAAAGATAAATTAAGCCAGTATATTAAAAGAGATGACAGTTATCTTACTGCTACACTTTTACAGTATGCAAAATCAATGTATCCAGAAAGCCGTCACGATGCAGTAGAGCGCTTATTTAATTTATTTAATATAAAAAATCTGGAATCTGCTATACAGGTATTAGAATCATCATCAATTGATTTTGATAAAGTGCAGTATGTTGTCGCAGAGTTATCATACTATATTAAAACTCCTATGAAAATACAGTTTGATTATATGAAAGGTAATAAAGAAAATAAACATAAAACAACATCACCTTATAAGATACTTTATTACAATGGTTTTTGGTATTTAATAGGCTGCAATGATAATAAAGAAATAAGAGCATACAGGCTTGATTATATTGAAAATATTAAACCATCATCTGATAATACAAAATATGTAGAGCTTGATGAAAAATCAAAAAAAATAATAGAAAATACATCATCTATATGGTTTGGTACCGAAGAACTGGAAGTTGAATTAATTTTAGATGATGATATAAAAGAATACTTTATAGACAGACCTATTTTTAAAAATATGCAGATACTTTCAGAAAAGCCATTTAAAATAAAAGTAACTGTTTATAATTATATGTCTTTATATATGGACCTGATGCCTTATGCTCCACATTTTGAGATAATAACTCCAGAAGCAAGAAAGTATTTTGCAGAACAGCTTTTAGAAGCTTATGAAAAAAATAAGTAATATAAAAACCCTGCCTTTAAAATAAGGGCAGGGGACTTTTTTAAAAAGTTTTAACTATTTAATATTATTTATAAATTATATATATTTTTATTTAAAGCCTTCCATAAGGGCATTTTTTGCACTTTTTATAAGCATAGATAATGCAGTGGAAAGTATATCTTTTGATTTATCATCAAGCTGATTGATTTTCTTTCCTATTTTTACAGCATTTGCAAAAAGGCTTTCTGCCATTTCTGGAAAAGATTTTGCCTTTGTTGCTCCCATTACTTCCCATATTAAGTCAATAAACTGTTCTCTCTGCTCAATAGTCATATCATTAATCCACTGTCTGAGAGTAGTATCTATTAACTGAGAGCTTGATGTAGTGCCTTCCATTTTTATAAAATCAGGTCCCATTACCTGCCATGAATAAGGGTCATGCTGCATTATAAGTGTTTCGTTGCTTTTTATAACAATATATTCTTCTTCATGCTCTAAAAGCATACCTATGATAGATGTCTGCGGCACAATAGTATCTATTCTGTCTTTTAACGCCTTATATTCTGCAGTTTCAAGTATACTTGATTTAAAGCCTGGACCGTCATTATTATATACTTTTATAATCCTTTCCTGCACACTTTTATCAATATGCAGTGCAGAATAAACTGCCAGATTGCCGCCTTTTGAATGTCCGCCAATACGCAAAGGTATATTTATAAGAGAAGAAACAGTTTGAAGATATTTTAATGCTTCTGCTTGTGCTGGCACTTTATCCATAAAGCTCATATTAAAATCTTCTTTCCAGCCTACAAGGCTTGTATCTGTGCCGCGAAAGGCAACATAGGCAGTATTATCTTCCATTATAACAGTAAATGCAGCAAACTGGGTTTCTATATCTTCATCATATTTATCAACATAATACATTAATTTCATATTGCCAAATCTTTTTGAGTTAGCAAGTTTTACTGCCATTTCCACATCTTTTGATACACGCACTCTGTGGCTGCCTTCTGTTTGTATATTCATATCAGCAATAGCATCATGTATTGTAATAGATTGATTTTCTGATGAATTATTTTGTTTAAAGAAACCTGTAAATTTATTTAATACAGATGGCTTTGTATAGGAAAGTTCTGGCACAATATCTTTAAATATAAGATATACAAGGTTTGAAAGTATTAAATTATCAACATTATTAAAAGGTGCCTGCGCTACAGTTAAATCTCCGCGCCATAAAATATAATCTTCTATATTTGCCATAAATAACTCTCTCTTATAAAATTGATAGAAAAGGAAGTGAAAAAGAAACTGCCCTATATGTAAAATATAAGGCAGTATTTTATTAATCTAATGGTATAACAACACCTTTATAAGTATCTTTAATATACTGTTTTACAGGTTCGCTTTTTAAGATTTCAACAATTTTTTGTATTTGTGGGTTATTTAAATCAGACTCCCTTACTGCAATGATGTTGCCAAAAGTAGAAGCAGAAGTAGATGTGCTTGATTCTCCTACGATTACTTTATCAAGAACACCTGCACCAAGAGCGTAGTTGCCGTTAATAACTGCAAAGTCTAAATCAGGAAGGCTTACAGGAAGTTGAGCTGCTTCCATTGCTTTAATAGTGATTTTTTTAGGGTTATCAATAATATCTAACTCTGTTGCTTCAAAGCCTTTATTTTTATTGATTTTTAATATACCAAGTTCATCAAGCAGCCATAAAGCTCTTGCACCATTTGTTGGGTCATTTGGTATACCTATTACAGCACCTTCTTTAATATTTTCAATACTTTCACTTTTATCTGCATATATTCCTAATGGTTCAAAATGGATTTTTCCAGCAGAAACAAGGTGATTTTTTAACTTATTCTTGTTATTAAAGTCTATTAAGTATGGTTCATGCTGCATATAGTTTGCTTGAATATCGTTACTGTCTAATGCAGTATTAGGAATGATATAGTCGCTCATTTCTAATACTTTTACTTTAATACCAGCTTTTTCAAAATAAGGCTGTGCAAAATAAAGTATTTCAGCATGTGGAGTAGGTGAAGCACCTATAATTAATTCATTTGCTGCTTGTTTTTTACACCCAGCAGTTACAGCAAGCACTGCAATTGTTAAGATTAATAATATTTTTTTCATTATTAACTCTCCTTATAATTTATTAATTTCTATTTCTTTTATCAGCTTTAAAAGCCCAAATATTACATAACCACTGAATAAGTACAACAAGTATAATAAGCAGAATCACAGTGCTGTATCGCATTGATTCTATATATCTTTGGTAGCCGTAAGTAATGGCAATATTACCAAGTCCGCCTGCACCTATAATGCCAGTAATAGCAGTATAGCTTAATATTGTAATAGAGCTTATGGAAAGCCCTCTGATTAAAGAGGGTTTGCTTTCTACAAGCATAACTTTTGTAATAATCTGCATGTTTGAAGCACCCATACATTTTGCTGCTTCAATAAGTCCTCTGTCTACTTCTTCTATACTTTGTTCTACAATCCTTGCTACAAATGGAGTAGCTGCAATAATAAGTGGAATATTTGCAGCATTAGGTCCAATAGATGTGCCTGCAATCAGTCTTGTAAAAGGCACTATAAAAACCATAAGTATAACAAAAGGAACACTTCTTAAAATATTTACTATCCAGCCTGCTACATAATTAAAAGTAGGCGATGAAGCTATGCCGCCTTTTTTAGTAACAGAAAGAGCAACGCCAAGTGGTACTCCTAAAAGATAAGAAAAGAAAGTAGATACTACTGTCATATATATAGTTTCCCAAGTAGCTTTTATAAGTAAAGCACCATACTGGTCGATAAAAGCTTCCATAATTACATATCCCCCATACCTAAAAGCATTTTTGTTACATCATGGGAAGGGTTAGTAAAAACATCTTTTGTAAGTCCCATTTCCACAAATCTTCCTTCATTAATAACAGCTACTTTATTGCATATTGCTTTTACTGCAGACATTTCATGAGTAATAATGATAATAGTTGTATTAAGACTTTTATTAATTTCTTTTAACAGATTAAGCACTTGTTTTGTAGTAAGAGCATCTAATGCACTTGTAGGCTCATCACACAATAAGGCTTCTGGGTTTGTAGCAAGAGCTCTTGCAATAGCCACTCTCTGCCTTTGACCACCTGAAAGCTGAGCAGGATAAAAATCTGCTTTATCATCTATTTTTACAAGAGTTAATAGTTCTTCCACTCTTTCTTTAATCTGTTTTTTATCCATTCCTGCTATTTCCATAGGAAATGCAACATTTTTAGCAACAGTTTCCTGCATTAAAAGGTTATAGTGCTGAAATACAACCCCCATTTTTCTTCTGGCTTTTCTAAGTTCTTGATGGTTAAGTGTAAGTATATCGTTACCATCAATAAAAATGCTGCCGCTGTCAGGTCTTTCTAAAAGTGTAATGCACCTAAGCAGTGTAGATTTACCAGCACCACTCATACCAATAATACCGAAAATATCACCGTCATGCATTTCTACATTAATATTGTCAAGGGCGGTTACTTTGCCGTTTTTACCATTAAATTTTTTTGATAGGTTTTCAATTTTAATCATCTTTCTGCAAAAAAGCTCCAAATTTAAAGAATAACTATTTACTTTATATATTCTTGAGAGCACAGTCAATAAAAAAATGGGGGTGAAGCAGGAAAATATTTACTGTGCAGAGCAAAAAATACTTGAAATTATATGAAATATTGATTATATTAGGAGCACGGGAAGGCTGGACTAGGCAGCCCCCGATTAACTGGTTAAATAACCGTTCATCTTTGGTAGCTGGGCGGTTATTTTTTTATATAAAATAAAATTATGCTTACAAGTATGATAAAGATTATGTATAAATGATATACTTCTGTTACCATAAAGCACCTCCTTTCTAAGGAGGCTACCAGCCACAGCCAAACCATGCTTATATTTTATAACACCAAAAATAATAAAATTACAAGATAAATTTGTCTGCATCACTCCCAAAAAAATGAAAAAATAGGAATATATTTTGATTATAAAAATTTACCCTCTGCCAAAATGGGAGGCTGGCAGAGGGTGAAAGCAAAAAATTGGAAGTTATATAGGGAAAAGTAACTTTAATATCGTTATATATTAAAATGTATAGCGTGTCAATAGAAAAATATAAAAATAATAAAAATAATTTAAATGCAATACTTTATATTGATTTTATAAGTAAGAAGTGATATATGTAAAAAAATATTACGCATGGGGGTAATTATGAGAAAGTCATTAATACTTTTAATTTCACTGCTTACACTTATTCCTGCAGTTTCTTTTGCTGCAGATAAAGTTGTTGTTTTTGCAGCAGCTTCTACTACTAATATGATAGATGAAGTTTTATCTGTTTATAATAAAAAGGGTGGTAATGTAGCTGGCAGTTATGCTTCTTCTGGTGCATTAGTTAAGCAGATACAGTCTGGTGCTCCAGCAGGTATTTTTATATCTGCAAATCAGGAATGGATGGATAAGCTTGAAAAAGAAGGTGCATTAGAAAAAGGCACTCGTCAAAACCTTGTTGGCAATAAGCTTGTTTTAATCACTAACAAAAAAAATAATATAAAAGTAGATTTTAGTAAAAAAATAGATTTTGCATCTATTTTAAAAAATGAAAAATTAGTTATAGGTGCTCCAGAAAGTGTACCAGCTGGTCAGTATGCAAAACAATCCTTTACAAAATTAGGATATTGGGATAGTCTGCAGAAAAATATTGTTACAGCTGCAAATGTTAGAGATGCTCTTTCATTTGTTTCCAGAGGTGAGGCATTATTAGGTGTTGTTTTTGGCACAGATGCAATTGCTGATAAAAATGTTGCAGTAGTTGCAGAATTTCCTGGCAATACTCATGATGATATAAGCTATCCTGTTGCAGTAATCAAAGATAACAGCAATCAGGAAGTTAAAAAGCTTTATAACTTTTTAATAAGTGATGAAGCAAAAAAAATCTATGAAAAATATGGATTTAAAGTTTATTAATATATATTATTAAGGGCAGAATGTTAGAGATTTTTACTTTAAGCGAAGCAGAATTATCTGCTGTAAAATTAAGTATGATTGTTGGGTTTTGGTCAGTTGCAGCAAGCCTTCCATTTGGTATATTTTTTGGCTGGCTTTTAGCCCGTTATGATTTTTTAGGTAAATCTATACTTGATGGATTTCTTCATCTGCCCCTTGTAGTGCCGCCTGTTGTAACAGGTTATATTCTTTTAATTCTTTTTGGCAGAAGAAATGGTGTGTTTGGTCCATGGCTTTATGATACTTTTGGGATTTCTTTTGCTTTTAACTGGAAAGGTGCTGCTCTTGCCAGTGCTGTTGTTGCATTTCCATTAATGGTAAGAGCTATAAGGCTTTCTATTGAATCTATTGATTTAGGATTAGAGCAGGCAGCTAAAACATTAGGTGCAGGGCAGTTAAAAATATTTTTTACAATTACGCTGCCCCTTGCTCTGCCTGGTATTATTTCAGGTATAGTGCTTGCTTTTGCACGCAGCCTTGGAGAATTTGGAGCAACTGTTACTTTTGTAGGAAATACTCAAGGAGCAACCCAGACACTGCCACTTGCTCTTTCTGCTGTTTTGCAGGTGCCTGACAGCGAATTTTATGCAGCACGGCTTGCAGTTATTTCATTAATTATTGCATTTGGCTCATTAATAGTTTCAGAATATTTTGCACGCCGGTCAAAAAAATATAAACAGTCTGGCAGGGTGTAATGTTTAAGATAGATGTAGAAAAACAGCTTGGAAATATACTAATAAAATGCAGCTTTGAAATGGACTATCCTGGTATTACTGCAATATGCGGCTTTTCTGGTGCTGGTAAAACAAGTATTATTAATATGATTGCCGGCTTAATTACACCAGATAAAGGTATTATTTCATATAACGGCAGAGAATTTTATAATTCAGCAAAAAAGATAAATATATCTGCAGATAAAAGGTTTACTGGCTATGTTTTTCAAGAATCAAGGCTTTTTCCAAATATGAAAGTAAAAAAGAACCTGCTTTACGGCTCAAACAGGAAAAGTCCTGCATCATTAAACTGCAGCTTAGATGATGTATGCTCTTTGCTTGGTATTTCCCATCTTTTAGACAGGTATCCACAGAATTTATCAGGCGGCGAAAAACAGCGTGTTGCAATAGGCAGAGCTCTTCTTTCAAACCCAGAAATATTATTAATGGATGAGCCTTTAGCATCTCTTGATGAAGCAAGGCGGTCTGAGTTAATTTCATACATAAACCTTATTCAAAAACATTATAAACTGCCTATACTGTATGTTTCTCATTCTGTAGATGAAATACTGCAGCTTGCAGATATGGCTTTATATATGGAGCATGGTGTATCAAAATATTTTGGCAAAGCAGTAGATGTATTAAATAAAGCAGCTGTAAAAATAAGCGGTCATACAAGTTATAACACTATTTTTGAAGGGGAAATAGAAAAGTATGATGAAGAAAGCAGCACAGCATTAATCAAATTTGGCGGCGGATATGTGGAATCATCATGCGAAAAGGTGGAAAAGGGCAGGAAAATAAGATTTTCAGTAAATATTCACGATGTAGTATTAAGCATAAAAAAACCAGAAGGTATCAGTATTCGCAATATATATAAAGGCAAAGTTATTGAAATAATAAAACAGCCTAATAACTTTTATGATGTTTTAATAGATATTGGCGATAATATATGGGCAAGAATATCAAAAGGCGCATTTAATGAGCTTGCTGTAACTAAAGACTGTATGCTTTTTGTAATGATAAAAAGTGCTGCTATTTCAGATACTTTAAAATTAGTTCATTAATATAATTTCAATCTTTATCAAATGTAAAATTTTTTATTAACAATTTCATAAAACTGTGTTAGAATGAATTTATGAAAAAAATATTTATCAATGAAGTTATCAAGTATGCTTTTATTATTGGTATAAGTGTTATCACACTTGTGTGGGCATCTCTTTCACGCTCAACAATGGCAACATTAGAACGCACACTTGAAAGTTATCTTCAGAGCAGTATAAATATTATAGAATATGATAAAACTCAGCATAATATGATGCTTACTGAATATAAATCATCAGTATTGGCTACAGCATCAAATATTGCTCTATTAATTAAAGCAGATAACTCATATTTAACTAATCAAACTAAGCTTGATGAACTTCGCAGAACACTAAAATTAGATGAAATTTTAATTACTGATATAAATATGCAGATGGTAGCGATGTCATCTTCTGAAAAAAATATACAGTCCAGCTGTGTTCATCTTAATGATTTTGTTTCAGGTATATACCAAAATAACTTCCAAAAATATGTAGAGCCTGCATTTTGTGACAGATATAAAGAGTTTATCCAGTTTACAGGTGTTTCAAGAATTGATAAGCCGGGCATAATAATGATAGGCAGGAAAAGCAGCAATATTAAAGGCATTATTAAAGCATCTATTTTAGATAATTTATCATCAATATATTCCATATATAAAAATGGTTTTATTACAGTAATAGATAAAGACAGTCACACAATTATAAGCTATAAAGACAATAAATTTTTAGGTATAGATATTGCAGATTTAGGTGTAGATGTTAATACTCTCCGCTCATCTATGGAAGTATCAAAAGTAAAAGTTGATGGTCAGGACGCTTTTGCACTACTGAGAGACTGGGGCGATTACTCATTTATTGCTATTGCATTTAAAAAAGATGTTTATTTTAGTGTATATGTATATGTGTTTATAATTATTGCATCTATTACATTAATGGTAATATTTATGCAGCTTTTTATGCTGCAGGTTGTAAATCAGCATATTATAAGCGGTATTTCATATATTATAAGCTGCTTAAACTCTATAACGAAAGATAATCTTGATACTAAGGTAGAATTAAATACATGCGAAGAGTTTTCTGTTCTTTCAGAAAGTATTAACTCTATGGTGAGCCGTTTGCGGAATCTGCTTTTATCAGAACAACAGCTTGTGCAGGAAAAAGTATCTCTTGCTGCTGCAAAAGGTGACTTTTTAGCTATGATGAGCCATGAGATAAGAACACCATTAAATGTTATTATTGGTATGGCACAGCTTGGTATGCGCTCTAATTTTGATGATAAGAAAAAACGGGATACTTTTGCAGATATTAATGTTGCCTCTACTCACTTATTAAGCCTTTTAAATGATATATTAGATATGTCAAAAATTGATGCTGGTAAGTTAGAATTATCAAACTCTCCATTTTCTATAGAAGAAGATATTGCTCATTTACAGCTTTTAATATCAGCAAAAGCACAGGAACAGGAATTAGAGCTGCTTGTAGAATCAGAAGGTATTGAAAATGTTGTAGTTAATGGAGATAAACTAAGGCTTAATCAGGTATTATTAAACTTATTATCTAATGCTATGAAATTTACTGAGAAAAACAAGCATGTTACATTATCAGTAAAAGTCCTTGATAAAACAGATGAAAATATTTCTATTCGCTTTATGGTAATAGATGAAGGGATAGGTATGAGTCAGGAAAAACTTGATAAAATATTTAACCCTTTTGAGCAGGCAGATACAAGTATAACAAGAAGTTTTGGCGGCACAGGCTTAGGTTTAAGCATTTCTAAAAGTATAGTAGAATTAATGGGCGGCAAAATTAATGTGGAAAGTAAACTGGGACAAGGCAGCTGCTTTTGGTTTGATGTAACATTTGATTATGGTGTTTTAGATACAACAGATAACAGCAAATCTGCATTATTAGAAGAGGGCTCGCTTTCTCAATACAGAGCATTAATCGTTGATGATGCTTTATTAAACAGAAAAGTTCTATATACATTTTTAGAAAAAACAGGTATAAAAATGGAGGAAGCTGCAAGTGGTGAAGAAGCTATTGAAAAATATATACATTCACCAGTAGGCTACTATAATATAATATTTATGGATATTCATATGCCAAATATGAACGGCTATGAAGCCACTGAAAAAATAAGGCGTTCTGATAAAATGGACGCACTAACAGTTCCTATCATTGCGGTTACTGCTGATGCTTTTAAAGAAACAGAAGAAAAAGTTTTATTATGTGGTATGAATGGGTTTATTTCTAAACCAATAAATTTTGCAAAACTTAGTGAAGCTGTTAAAAAAGCATTAAACAGTCAGTTAAATACAAACGAAAGAATAATGGTATGGACTAAGATTAATAATCTTGATTAGTTTTTGGAGTATTACTTAATGGAAAGCGTTAGAGTTTCAGCAGAAGATGCTGTTCAGATTATAAAAAACGGTGGTATGCTTATACTTACCGATGATGAAACAAGAGAAAATGAAGGCGATTTAGTTGTTGCTTCAGAGTTTATCACAGCTGAACATATTAATTTTATGGCAAAATATGGCAAAGGATTAATTTGTGTAAGCCTGCCTGCAGAAAGATGTGATGAACTGCAGCTATACCCTATGGTGCAGGAAAATACATGTAAGTTTGGCACAGCTTTTACTGTATCAGTAGAAGCAAGGGAAGGGGTAACAACAGGTATTTCAGCTCATGACAGAGCAGTTACTATAAAAACTTTAATAAACCCTAATGCCACATTTAGAGATATAGTTACACCAGGCCATATGTTCCCATTAAGAGCAAAAAAAGGCGGCGTCCTTGTGCGTGCAGGCCAGACAGAAGGCTCTTATGATTTAGCAAGAATGGCAGGGCTTTATCCAAGCGGTGTAATCTGTGAAATTATGGATGATGACGGCTCTATGGCAAGAATGCCTAGACTTGTAGAGTTTGCAAAAGAGCATAATCTTAAAATAGTTACTGTTGCAGATTTAATTAAGTACAGGCTTGAGCATGAACCTATTGTGCAGGAAATAGAAACGGCTCTTATGCCTTCAGCTTATGGCAGTTTCAGCATAAAAGGTTTTTTAAACACAAGCGATGAAAAGGAAGCTGTTGCAATAATTAAAGGAGATATTTCTGGTGATGAGCCTGTATATGTGCGCGTCCATTCTCAGTGTTTAACTGGTGATATTTTTGCTTCATCTGTATGCGGCTGCGGCACAAAACTGCATAATGCACTTCATACAATAGAAGAAAAAGGCAGAGGTGTTGTGCTTTATATTTATAAAGATACATCAAAAACTGGTTTTTTAAGCTCTCCAGAAGGAATGTTAAGCCCTCATAACCCTAATGAAACAAATGCAGAAGGTTTTGGTTTTGGTGCAATGTGCTTAAGAATGTTAGGGCTTAAAAAAATTAAATTATTAGGCAACAGCCCGAAAGCATTAAACCTTCTTGCCAGCTATGGCTTAGAAATAGTTGAATAAAATTTCATATAAATTTAATTTTCTTTTTTATTTTTCAAATTTTGGCTTGATATTTGCTTGTCTTACAGCGTGGAGGTTTGATTATGATAAATTTCAACACTGTAAACAAAGCAAATACTGCCCAGTCTTTATTACCATCTTTTTCAGAAACTGCTGATATATCAGGAGAATCTTTTCAGTCTATTTTTGATTCTATAAAAGATAATTCTTATGATAATTCTATAAGCCCATACAGCAGAAAAGAAAACAGTTACTCATCATATCAGGAAAATAATTCTTACTCATCTTATTCTGATACAAAAAAATACAGCGACAGAGTATCTGAAAATAAATACAGTAAAGATGATAATGATTATAATAGAAATGATGATAATAGATATAATAAAGACAAAGAAAATTATGAAGCAGTAGAAAGAAAAGTATATAGAGATGACAGTCCTGCAAGCAGAAATATGAAAAATACAAATACAATTAAAGAGCAGAATGTATTTGAAAAAAGAGATGTTAAAGCTATGCAGAATAGTCAGGCAGAAACAGGCAGTAATAAAAATATTGCTGCTAATCAGGAAATACAATCAAACCAAAATACACATACACAGCCAGAAAACAGTCAGGCTGAAACTATATCTATAAAAGATATTTTAGCATTACTGCAAACAGCTGCAAAAAATAATACTGTTACAGAAGCAGCAAATGACGAAGATGCAGCACTTGAAAATATTAATATAGATGTTGATGCGTTAATAGAAAATATAGATACAGCAATATCTGAACTTAATATATCTGATGATTTAAAAATGCAGCTGCAGAATATTATTTCAACATTTGAAAATATGGATAAGTCTGATTTAGGTCAGCTTGTAGAATATATTGGAGCATTATCTGAAGATATTAATATGGAAAATATTTCTCTTGAAGAAATATCTGAAAAAATATTAGGCACAGAAATAGACAGCAGCTCATTAGAAGAAGCATATAATGCAATACAGGAAAAAATTTCAGAGCTTACAAACCAGCCAAAAGATAGTGCAGAAACTGTTGAAAGCATAGAAAATTCAGAAATAATTACTTCTTTAAAAAGCGATAGTTTAAATAATAAAGATAGTGCAGAAACTGTTGAAAGCATAGAAAATTCAGAAATAATCACTTCTTTAAAAAGCGATAGCTTAAATAATGCTGAAATAATAAACAATCTTTCTGCTTTAATTGATGAGGCTGTAAAAGAAGCTGATTTATCATCAAATAATGAAAAACTAGAGCTTGCAAAAAATATTATTTCTACAGTGAAAACTGCAGCGGAAAATATTTTAGCTCAGGCTGATATTTTATCTGAAAATAAAGTAGAAAATACTGTTACTGCAGAAGAAGCATTAGTTATGAATACAGAAATTTCTGATGAAGCAGTAATGCAGACAGCTCAAGTTTTAGAAGATAATGCAGAAAATAAACAGCCTGTATTATCAGCTGATGTTTTAACAGAAAGCGGTGATGATATAGTTAAATCAAATAATAACAGTATGCAGAAATTAGCAGATTTAGCAGATACAGCAGTAGAAGAAAATATTAACAGCAAACAATCTGATGAAAAACTATCACAGGAAACAGCAAAAGAAACATTAAAAGATACTGTTAAAGAAAGTGTAAAAGATATTGTAAAAGACACAGTTAAACAGACAGATACTGTATCTGTAAAAGATGTGCAGAAAGAGTTTAAAACAGCTAATGTGGAAGTTACAGAAAGCTTAAGAGGCGAAAGTAATGCAAAAGCTGAAATAAAAGCAAATACAGTAAATTTATTAGAAACAGGTAAAAATTTACAAAATAATTTAAACCAGAAAGAAATGATGATGACTCAAAGTAATGCAGGGGAAAATTTTTCTGCATCTCAAAGTGATAAAGGAAATAATTTCAACTATTTCTTAAAATCATCAGCAGAAGCTCAGGCAAAATATGATACTGCACAAAGTAAAGAGGCTCAGGCACCATATAATATGAAAGAGCCAAGAGATATTGAAAGACTTGTTCGCACTATGCAGTCATCTGTCAGCAAAGGAGAATCTAAATTAACTGTAGTATTAACACCTGAAAATTTAGGTAAAATGGAAATACATTTAAGTGAAAGCGGCGGTAAAATAACTGCCAAATTCTTATCTGATAATGAAAGCAGCCATAAATTAATAATGGCTCAAAGTGATTTACTTAAAAACCAGCTATCAGAAAAAGGCATAGTAGTTGATAATATGGAGTTTGCTTATAATGATGCAATGAACAGACAGCAGAATAATGATGAGCAGGGCAGAAGAACTTCTAAACAGACACAAAAAGGCAAAAGTTTTAGAAGTCAGGAAGAAGATTTAGAAGTTGGCACAGAAGTTGCTAATAAAAAAGCAACAGGCATATATGCCTAAGATAAGAGGAAAAAAATGCAAACTAATTTATTAGGACAATTAGAGCCTACAACAATTACACAGCAGCAGAACAAAAATAAAGAAGGTGTAGGGGATGCAAACCTGGACCAACAGGATTTTTTAAATCTGCTTGTTACTCAGCTGCAAAACCAAGACCCATTAAACCCAACAGATAATGCTGAGTTTATGAGCCAGACAACTGCGTTTTCTCAATTAAATGAGATGACAACAATGAATTCAAGTTTAGAGCAAATGCTTGAGTTATTAAGTATGCAGGCTTACAACAACAGCTCATTAACAGCTGGTGCTGGTTTTATTGGTAAAGAAATTGAATACCAAACTAACACTGTAACAGTTGGCGGCGACAGCTTGAAAAATATTTCCTTCTATCTTGATGGCGATGCATTAGCAGAAAAATCCCAAATCAATATTTATAATGAAGAGGGTGCATGTGTTGCTATAGTTAAACCTGATAAAGACTTAACATCAGGACAAAATGTTATCCACTGGGACGGAACAGGTGTTGGTGGAGTAGAAGTTCCTGATGGCACTTACTACTTTGAAGTGCAGGCATTTAACTCTGCAGGTGAGCAGGTTGGTGTTCAAGAATACGGCACAGGTATTGTTCAAGGTGTTAAAATGTCAAATGGAGTTTTATACTTTGATATTGGCGAAGGTGTTGTATCAAGTGAATATGTATACTCTGTTAGAGACCCGAATTTATCCGGCGGCGATAACGAGGGTGATGAAAGTGGAAGCGGCAGCGGTTCTACAGAAGATGATGCAGAGAAAAAAACAATTTAATTAAAGAATAAAAAAAATAAAAATAAATAAAGTAAGTATTTAGATAAATTTTGAAGGAGCGTCAAATTTATCTGAGCAAGCATTCGGAGGTGCTTTCATGTTAAGGTCATTATATAATGCAGTAAGTGGATTAGATGTAAACCAGAAATCTATGGATGTTCTTGGTAACAATATTGCAAACGTAAACACTATTGGTTTTAAAATGGGCCGTGCTGTATTTCAGGACTTAATGAGCCAAACATTAATTGGTGGTAAAACACCAACAGACTCAAGAGGTGGTATTAACCCACGTCAAGTTGGTAACGGTGTTTATCTTGCAGCAGTTGATAATATTTTTACATCTGGTGTATTAAAATCTACTCAAAGTACAACAGACTTAGCTATTCAAGGAACTGGTTTCTTTGTGGTTCGTGGTGAAGGTGTAAACCAAAACTACTATACTCGTGCTGGTGACTTTAACTTTGATAATACAAACACTTTAACTACTCCATCAGGTTACAGAGTTCAAGGCTGGATGGCTGACCCAGATACTGGTGAAATGAATAAACAAGTAGGTGTTGGTGATATCGTTTTAGGTACTAACTATCAAGTTATGAAACCAAAAGAATCTACTGAAATTAATATGTCTGGTGCATTAGATACTAATGCTACAGCTTCAACAGTTACTTATGGTAAACTTTTAACTCAAGCTTCTGCTAAACAGGATGTAAACACTATGCTTAGTGCAAATGGTGTTGCTATGGACTTAGCAGATGGTGAAAAAGTTAGAATTTCAGCTAACCCATCACTTTATACTCCAATGAGCCAGTTATCAGATAAAAACGGCACAGCATTAGGTATCAGTGAGCTTAATGGTAACGTTACTTTTAGAATTAACGGTTCATCTTATTCATTAAACTACAGCTCTCTTGGCGGTAACTCTTTAAATGATGGTAAATATACTACAATTGAAGACTTCCTGCAGGAAGTAAACAATATATTTGCTCAAGCTACAAAAGAGCATGTTGATACAGCTACAAATACAGCAGGTACTCCAATTGCAACAATGACTTTTAAAGATGGTAAATTTGCGATTGAAGCTAACTATGGTCATGAATTTGAAATTAACGGTATCAGTGGTTCTTCTCAATTAGCTGCACTGCTTTCACCACTTGCTACTACTTTTAAAGCTGGTAAAACAGAATATTCTTCTGAATTAACTTACCAAAAAGAAGTTACATATAAAGATGATTTTACATCTATTGAGCAGTTAACTGATAGAATCAGTAACTCAATAAATGGTGGTGTTGTTCCAAACGGATTTAGTGCAGAGTTCCTTGATAACGACTTTGGTTTAAATGAAGGTGAAGGTATATCTTTTGATGATATTACAATCTATGACCCAAATACAGGAACAGCTGCAGCTACATTAAATATTGGACCATTTACTTATACTGAAACAGTAAACCCAACAGTTAGAAACCAATTCCACACTATTCAGGAATTAGGCAGATTAATAACAGATACATTAAATGAACAATTAACTGCTGCAGGAAATGTTGCAGGAACTCCAGTTACTACAAGGGTATCTTTTGGTCTTGATGGTAACCAGTTAAGTTTTTCTGTAACAGGTGCAAGCCATGCAATATCTTTTGGTGAAAGTACGCTGCATCAGGCTATAGGCAGCACAGCTGTACCTAATACATACTTAAAAATGGTTTTTGATAACTCATTAAATACTTATGGTGCTAATGATATTGTTACACCTAAACAATTAAATGATGTTGTATCAACTGTTGATGTAGAGCCAATTGCTGGTAAAGGCAGAATTGTTTATAACTTTGAAGATACAGAAGAAAACACACTGGTTGATATGTCTACAAATGACTTACACATGCAAAATGGTGAAACACTTGTTTTCAGATTAACAGGTATGGCAAACCCTATTATATTAGAATACAATACAGCAGGTGGTCCTACAGCTCCAGCTCAAGCAGTATTTACTGATGCAAATTCACTTGCTCAACAATTACAAGCACAAATTCGAGCAGCAGGCGGTGATTTTGCAGGTGTTACAGTTGCTTACAATGCAGGTGATAATACTTTTACAGTAACAGCAGGCGGCAATGATATTTCTTTCTCAAGAATAGAAACTACTGCAAAAACTCCATTCTTAAAAGAAATGTTATCTAATGGTTTAGTAGGTCAGACTATTACAACTGCAGGATATACAATAGATGGTGAATCAAACATAGTAGATAACATTACTGGTATTGATATTACAAAAGCTAATAAAGGCGAAATCTTTAATGAAAATATGTTTGAAGAAAATGTTACTGGTACATTAGGTATAGGCAAATCATTTACATCTAAACAGTTCTTAACTACTGCAGATGATACTACATTAATGATGAACCTGTTTGATGAAAACGGTAACTATATGAACTTTGTAGAAAACCAATCTACACTGGAAATTAAAGGCAGCATTAATGATGAACAAATTACTAACAATGGTTACTTCTCAATAGGTGCTACAAGCACAGTAGCAGATTATATGCTTGCTATTGAAAAATTTGTAGACTTAAATGGCGGTCACAATACATTTGATAATGTTACAATAGAAAATGGTGTTATCAAAGTAACTGGTGAAAAAGGTGGTAGAAATAATATTGATTTCTTAACTATTACTGCAACAGGCGGCTCTGAAACATCAAATATGATTTTCAACAACTCTATGCAGGGAACAACTACTGCTGCAACAGGCGGTATAGCTTACAGAACAATGGAAATCTATGATGAGCAGGGTAACAAACACAATATTAACTTTACATTCAGCTTATGGAATGAAGAATTAAATGAATGGAGAATGGAAATAGAAACTGATGACCCATTAAACGATGTTGCTATTAATGGAGCAAGCCAAAACGAACTTATTTTAAGGTTTAATGCAGATGGCACTTTAAGCCATATGTATGACAGGTTTACTACTCCATCAAAAGTAATATCTAACCCTACACTTAGGTTTGCTGCTGCAAATGGAACAAATACAATTGACCCAATTGCATTAAACTTAGGAACAGCAGGTGAAAATGACGGCTTATCAATAGCTGCAAATGGTGGTGGTATTACAAGAGCTTCTACAGATGGTTACACTGTTGGTGACTTAACTCAAACTATGTTTAACCCAGCTGGTGAACTTGTAGGTACATACTCAAATGGTCAAACAAGGGTATTAGCTCAAATAGCACTTGCAACTTTCGTAAATGAAAGAGGTTTAGAAAAAGTAGGTGATACAATGTTCCAAGCAACAGGTGCTTCTGGTCAGGCTACAATAGGCGAGCCAATGACTGGGGATAGAGGCGAAATCGCAGCATCTATGCTTGAAAACTCAAATGTTGATTTATCAACAGAGCTTGTAAATATGATTACAACTCAAAGGGCATACCAATCAAACTCTAAAGTTATCTCTACCTCCGATGAGATGATTCAAGAGTTACTTAACATGAAACGTTAAGATAGATAGTTGATTAAAATTTTCCCTTAGGATAAGCCATTCGCTCCGGTGAGTCCTTAGGGATTTCAAAGCACTCCGCAAAAGAGAAACAACTCAGGGTCGGGGCTTTGATTCGCATATGAAATGCTGGGGTGTGAGAGTATACGCGCATGTACTGCTCACCCCCTCATTTCTTATGTAATCTTTCCTTTTATTATCAAAAAAATTCCATTGCAATCACATATGTTATTATATAAGCCCAATTCGCCATAAATTTCTATTACTATGTAAGTATCTGAAATTTTTTTGCTGGCATTTTTTAGAAATATATTATATAATCACTGCAGATAATTTAATAGTATTTATAAAACATCATATATTAATAATTTATTTCATTATTTATTAATGGAAGGGGTATTGCTGTGAATATACTCACACTACCCAAATCAGGTATTTTTTTCAAATTTAATCTTAGAATTTTCAAATATTTTTGCGTTGTTTTATTAGTTATATTTTTGTTCTTGTTGGACTCTTAATGTTTATAAATTTATTTTGGCTCTTGACTAGTATCTTTTATGTAGATATAAGAAAAGAGTATGAAATACAATAGGTTAAGCAAATATAAGAAAAAAAATTATTAAATTTTTTTCAAGTGATATTTTAATAAAATTTCTTTATGGGTGGGGAAAATCATGCTAATTATTAAAAATGAAGAGAAACTTGAAAATCAAAATATAACTAGTTTAAAAGAACAGTTAGAAACTCTGCAAAAAGCCTCTAAACATAAAGAAATTATAGATATTATTACAAACCTTCCAAAAGAGCAGTTAACATTTGATATGGTGTGCAGACTTGCAGCAGCATATAATAATAATGAAGAATACAAAAAAGGTTTATCAGCTTTAATGCAGGTAAAAGATGAAGGGGAGAATAGTGCCTTATGGAATTATCATGCAGGCATTTCCTGCTATTATCTGCAAAAATATAAAGAAGCCGAAAAATATCTTATAAAAGCTTTAGAAATTTATCCAGATTTTGATGATACATCTTCTTTATTATACTGTACTTATATTAAACTTTTCCGCAAAAAACTTGATGAAAAAAAATTTAGTAAAGCATGTGAATATTTAAATAAATGCCATCCATTAATAAAAAATAATGAGGAATTAATAAATTTTGAAAGTGAATTATCATATTTATACAGGCTGCAGAATGAGTGTGGAAAAGCCTATGAAAATATAGAAAAAGTAATGTTACTTGGCAGAAATGACAGCTGGGTATATTCTGAAGCTGGCTTATGCTTATTTGAATTAGAACAGTATAATAAAGCAATGGTTTACTTGGAAAAATCACTTGCTTTAGGCAAGAATGATAACTGGCTTTATTATTATGCTGCTTTGTGTGCTGATAGCTTAGACGATAATGAGAAACAGTTAAAATATCTTGAAGAAGGTGTTAAATTATATCCTGATGATGCAGATTTAAATTATGTTTTTGGAGTATATTATATTAATAAAAGAGAATTCGGTAAGGCTTTAGAATGCTTAAATAACGCAACAGAATATGATGATAAAGCGGAGCTTTATACACTTACAGGGCTTTGTAATGAAAAACTTGGTAAATATGATGAAGCATTTGATTATTATAAAAAAGCACTATCTTTTAAAGATTTGCCAGAAATCAGAAAGCATATTTCCACTTTAAAAAAGAAGGAATATTTCTTATTATTTTTTAAAATACTGCTGGCGGCTGTAATAATAAAAGTATTAATAGATATTTTTTTTTAGTATAAATAAAAGGAGTGGAGAAAATTATGAAAAAAACAATTATCTATATATTTCTTATGTTTCCATTAATAACTTTTGCACAAAATGTTCCAATAGAGCCATGCTCTTTTGAAAGCAATAATTTATGGATTAAGTTAGTGCAGCTATGCCCAGAAGGCGAGCTGGTCTGTGATAAAGTAATTTATATAGGGTTAAATAAAAAAACAGGGGATTTTATAACATTACAGGGAAAAGCTGTAATATCTAAAAGAAACAGTAACTTTTTGTATTATGAATTTATTAATAATGATACAAAATATATAATAGACAGAAATAATTTTTTAGAAATCATAAAAGATAATAACACTATCCTATCTCAAAAACTGCAATTATGCCCATAAATTTTAAATTTATATGATTTACTATTTACAAATTTATATTTTTAGTGCAATATTTACTGAAAATTTAATTTATGGAGTATAGGATTAATGAGCATTTCAAATATATTAAATACTAGAAAGCCGTCTATTTCTTTTGAGTTTTTTCCGCCTAAAACTTTAGCTATAGAAAAAGTGCTTTTTGATACTATAGATTCTTTGCAAGTTGAAAATGCTGATTTTTCATCAGTTACTTTTGGAGCAGGCGGCTCTACTGCTGATAAAACTTTTGACTGGATAAATTATATTAAAGATACATGTAAATATGAAACAATGATGCATATTACTTGTGTTGGTTTTGATAAAGTGACACTTGATAATATTTTAGAAAAGCTTGAAAATGCAGGTATAGAAAATGTGCTTGCACTGCGTGGCGATATACCAAAGGGCAGCGACTTAAAACAGGGCGATTTTAAATATGCTTCTGACTTAGTAAGCTATATAGCAAGTCGTGGCAAATTCTGCATAGGTGTGGCAGGATATCCAGAAAAACACCCAGAATCACCAGATTTTGAAAAAGATATAGAGATGCTGAAATATAAAGTAGATATGGGAGCATCATTCATTATTACACAGTTATTTTTTGATAATGAATATTTTTACAGGTTTAGAGACCGTGCAGAAAAAGCAGGCATAAAAGTGCCTATTGTGGCGGGGATAATGCCTATTGTTAATTTTTCTCAGATAGAAAGGTTTAAGGTAATGTGCTCAAGCCATATACCAGAAAGCTTAATAAAATCAATGGAAGGCAAAAGTGAAGAAGATATTGCATCTATTGGTATAGATTATGCTGTTAATCAGTGCGAAGATTTAGTGAAAAATCAGGTGGCAGGTCTGCATTTTTATACATTAAACAGGTCACATGCTACAAAACGCATATTAGATAAACTTCATTTTTTATAATAGAAAAAAGGGCTTTTAAAAAGCCCTTTTTTAGTATCTATTTAACTTATTCTTCTTAAATTTATTACAAATAAAATAATTACAACCCCTACAATTATCATAGCGATACCAAGCACAAGGCTGATATATACAGAAACAATTTTAGGAACTGCAGCAATTAAAAGTGCCAAAAGGATACCAATAATACCGCCAGTCATTAAAGACTTCCATGCAGGGTAAGTTCTTTTTTTCCATTCAATAGCTGTAACAACTGCAGTAACACTTTTTAAAGCTATCCAAAACCCTACTAATAATGGCAGCAGGTTTTCAAGAGCAGACTGGCTGCTTAAAAGCATAATACCAAGTATAATAGAAATACCGCCTTCTATTAAATAATATATAGAGCCTTTAAAATCACGCAGGCTCATAAACAAGAATATATTTGTAAGCCCTGTAATAATCATTACAATGCTTATAATAAGAGCAAATGCTGTCATAGTGCCTGCAGGGTTCATTATAATAATTACGCCAAATATTATAAGAAGCACTGAAAATATAATGCTTGCTAAATAACTTGAACTAGACATAATATCTCCTTAAAAGTGGTATGAAAACCCAATGGTATATTTAAGCTGCTGCATATCAAGAGAATCTGATACACTGCCAATACCTGTTAAATCTAAGTTAAATTTAGGGTTTTGAGCATAAGTATATCTAAACTCAAAAAATGCGCCCCATCTGCCGTCTTTAGTAAAAAGATATTCTACTCCGGCAAAGGCATCAAACCCCAGTAACTGGCTGTTTTGTGTAAAATCACCATAACTAACGCCGTTATTTGTGCCGCCTGAAATATTAAATGTAGCAAAGTTATATGATACACCAACACCTATCCATGCATTAACAATGTTTGATGATGTCATATATGCAAGGTTTAATGCAACAGGTGCCATATGGGCTTTACCTTTTATATTTTGGTTTTTTGTGGTAAAATCGCCGCCAATATAGTCTGCACTTAAACCTATGGAGAAATTACCCCAGAAATCATTTAATATATTATAATATACAAAACCACCGCCGCCTGGAGCTAACTCACCCCATGCGTTAGAGATTCTGTCTGTTAAATTACCAGTAATGGCTACCATACCATGCCTTTTTGCATAGCCATAGTTATATGGTTTACCAGTTCTATCATCAGCAAAGGATATGCTGCTGGCAAATGATAAAATAATAATTACTAACAATATTTTTTTCATTTATATGTTTAGTCCTCAATTAAATCTGTTGGGTCTATTGGATACTGTCCTGTAAAGCATGCAAAGCAGAAGTTATTATCAATAAGCACTTGTTTCATACCTTCAAGGGAAATATATCCAAGTGAGTCTGCCCCTATAAATTTTCTTATTTCTTCTTCTGTATGGGTATTAGATATAAGCTCTTTTTTAGTTGGAGTATCTATTCCATAATAGCATGGGTAGCTTGTAGGTGGTGCAGATATTCTCATGTGTATTTCTTTTGCACCAGCATCTCTTAAAAGTTTCACTATTTTTTTACTTGTAGTTCCGCGGACAATAGAATCATCAACAACAACTATTCTTTTTCCACTGATAAGGTTTTTAACAGGGTTAAGTTTTATTCTAACACCGAAGTCGCGTATATTTTGTGATGGTTCAATAAAAGTTCTGCCTACATAGTGGTTTCTAATAATACCAAGTTCAAAAGGTATTTTACTTTCTTCAGAATAACCGATAGTTGCTGTAATACCAGAATCTGGCACAGGAATAACAATATCAGCATCTACTGGGCATTCTTTTGCAAGCATTCTTCCAAACCCTTTACGCACTTCATAAACAGACTGGCCAAACATAAAAGAATCAGGCCTTGCAAAATATACATGTTCAAAAACACATGGTGCAGGGTGTTCTAATTTGCCGTTAGGAAAATATGATTTTACACCGCTTGCATCAACAACAACCATTTCCCCTGGTTCTACTTCCCTGACAAAGTGGGCATCAATTAAGTCAAGCGCAACAGTTTCACTTACAAAAACATAGCCGTCTTTCATCATACCCATAGCAAGTGGGCGGACGCCGTGTGGGTCACGCATAGCAATAAGTTTGTTATCAGCCATAAATACCATAGAATATGAGCCTGTTATTTGAGTCATAACATTGGAAAGGGCTGTAATTAAATCTTCATTTTTTAATCTTTTAGCAAGCAGATGCATAATAGTTTCAGAATCTGTTCCAGTAGAGAATATTGCACCGTCTTGTATAAGCTGTTTACGGATTTTAAAAGCATTAACTAAGTTGCCGTTATAAGCAAGAGCGCAGTCACCTATTGGCAGTTCTGCTATAACTGGCTGAAGATTTCTTGCTGAAAAGATACCGTCAGTAGGGTATCTGTTATGACCAATAGCTATTTTGCCTGGCAATTTTTTAAGACGTTTTTTTGTATAAACATCAGCAACTAAGCCTTCTCTTTTTTCTGAATGAATATGGTCGCCGTCATAGGCAGCAATACCTGTGCCCTGTTGACCTCTGTGCTGCAGAGCATATAAACATAAGTAAACTAACTTAGCAGCCTCATGGTTGCCATATACGCCGGCTATTGCACATTCATCATAAAATTTATCACTACCTTCAGTCATTATAACACCTTTATAATTATTTAATTTACCTATATAACATAAGAGAATATAAATGTCATTAAATTTTATAAAAAATAATTGCTTTTTTTCATATTTAGTAGTAGAAATTTGAAAAATAATAATTAAATACAGTATAAAAATCTATGGTGTTTTATGGCACTTGTTAAAAATAGAAAATTTGCATTAACATTATTTTGTATAGTTGCCTTATATTCCACTTGGGGTGTTGTATATCTTAGTATTAAATTTGCCCTTGAATCTTTTCCCCCAGTTTTACTTTCAAGTATCAGATATATTTCAGCTGGCTCTATATTTCTGCTTTGGTCATTTTTTATAAAAAAAGATAGGGTTCTGCCTACAAAATCTCAGTTTATTACTATTTTCTTTGCTTCTTGTATGATGATAGTGATAGGTGGTGCTTTTTTAAATATATCAGGTCTTTATATTAATTCTGGCACTATTGCACTTATTATGGGCTCTATTCCTTTATGGATGGTTATTGTAAGCTGGCTTATAGGTTATGATAAAAAGCCATCAGCATCAGTATTTGTTGGATTAATAGGCGGTTTTATTGGGGTTGGTGTGCTTGCTGTATCAACTGGTATTACTGGCGGCTCAAATGCTGTATTAGGTATTATAACTATCTTTATATCTATGGCAGGCTGGGTGGCAGGCTCTATATTTTTAAAACGAAGACATTCTGATATGAATATGATTAAAAGTCTGGGATATCAAATGGTAACAGGCGGTTTAGTGATGTTTGTTATATCCTTTTTAATAGGGGAGTGGGTAGATTTTTATTTATCAGAAGTTACATTAAAAGCTTTTTTAAGCACTCTGCATTTAATATTTTTTGGTTCAATTGTAGGTTATACCTGCTATGTATGGCTTTTATATAATACCCCTACCCATATTGCAATATCTTATGCTTATGCAGAGCCTGTTGTTGCAGTTATTGTGGGAGCTTTATTTGGCGGCGAGCCTATTAACCGCATAACTATATTTGCTTGTGTTTTTATAATAATTTCTGTATTCTTTGTAATAAGAGATAAAAAAGAAAATTAATAAAAATTTTTTTTGAACTAAATATGATTATCTATGTCATTCACTATATAAGAGGGATAAAATGAGTGATGCACAGGTTATTGAACAAGTTTTAGAGGGCGATACTGGCGCCTTTGAAATTTTGATATTAAAATATCAGTCGCAGATATTTTATTCTGCTATGAATATAGTAAAAAATAAAGAATATGCGGAAGATATTTGTCAGGATGCTTTTTTAAAAGCATATGAAAAACTTGATACTTTACAAGACAAAGAGCATTTTTACCCATGGTTAAAACGCATAGCTGTTAATCTTTCACTTAACCATTATGAAAGAGATAAAAGAATAGTGGATATGGAAGATGAAGAAAGCGATGTTGATTATTTTGAAAGATTAACCACTGGGGAATGTCCTGAAGATTACATCATTAAAGATGAGCTTAAAAAGTATGTTAAGTTTTTTGTAGATGCGCTGCCTGACAGGCTTCGCAATGTTATTATTCTTCGAGAAGTAGAAGATTTAAGTTATGAAGAAATAGCAGAAATGTTAAATATACCTTTGGGCACTGTCCGAAGCAGGCTTTTTAATGCAAGGCAGATTATTAAAGAAAGACTTATTAAACAAGGCCTTACAGATGAAGCTTTTGCGGAGGCTAAATAATATGGAGCGTAATATGAAACAAGAATGTGTGGATATTAAACCTCTTTTATATGCTTATATTGATAATGAGCTGACAAGTGAGCAAAGTAGTATTGTTACAAGCCATATTTCTGAGTGCGAAAGCTGTAAAGCTCAGCTTGCTGCAATGTATAGAGTGCGTGATATGGTAAAATCGGTTTATGCACCTAAAGAAGAAATAGATTTATCTAAAAAAATTATGGCAAATATTAAATTTAATAATAAATACGCTAAAAAGCAGCCTGCTCAAATAAAAGAAGATACTGCAGAAAAAGCTGTTGAAGCAAAAACAGTAAATACAAATGAAAAAGCGAAACAGTCTTTGCCAAAAATAGTTGCAGGTAAAGTGTTATATATTGCAGTAGCAGCGGCTGCCATAGTATTTGCTATTGGTGCAACTGTTACATATTTTGAAAAATCTAACCCAGTGTCTGTTGAAATGGCAAACCAAACTTATGATAAATTTGAAGATTATGTTTTAGAGCATTATACAAATTCTTATGCAGGACCATCAGCTCAGGCATCGGTGATTTCGGTAAACTTTGAAAAATGATTCGACTTATTCTCTCCATAATATTGCTGTTATCAGCAGCTGGAAATGTTTTTGCTGCTGATAAGGCAGTTATCTTTAAATGCTTAAATAAGGACAGGTATGAAGTTTATTTAAATATGCATGATGATTATTTTGCAGATACTTCTTTGCTTGGTTCTATTTCACGCCAGCTTTTAAGGGGGTATTTTTCAATAGATAGAATACCTGCAAAATATTATAATGTTGAAAAAATGGATAATATTTCTTTTTTTGGCTTTGATATAGCTCAGTATACAGTTATCCCAAAAGATGATGACAGATTTAAGCAGATTTTATGGCTTGATAATAATGAGCATATAGTAAAATTAGAAGTGTATGACCATGTAAATACATTAATGTTTGCTTTCAGCGGCTTTGATTATGTAAATGGAGCACTCCATGGCCGTCACCATGAAGGTATGGGGCGTGGTATGGGCAGAGGCAGAGGTATGGGCATGGGACGCGGCATGGGGCAGATGAGAGAAGGTCCTAATGACTTCCGCGGAAATATAGAAGGTAAATATAAGTTTTGGGATACGCCAGAATTTTATCATGGTTTCAGGCATTTCCATACAACTGTTTTTAATAAATATGTTTTTGATTTATCATTTGAAGATGGAATAAACAGATTTTCTGTATTTATAAAACCAGCAAACAGGCAGGTAGAGCCTGTAAGCACAATAGTATATGGTAATTATTTATTCAGTAGAATAATTGATGATGTAGAATACACAGTGTATGGCACTGTATCTTTTGGATTTATGGAGGATATAGTAAATATTATCCATGGAAATATAAAAAAGGTAATAGATACAGCTTCTGCCGGCGGTATTTTAACATCTGAAATTTATAATAAAAAATGATACCTTTCAAGGAGGAATTTTCATTAATGAAGAAATTATATTTAGCAGCAATGCTTGTTTTAGCTTTTACGGTAAATGCTTTTGCAATACCTACAAGTTTTTCACCTGTTGTAAAAAAGGCAGCACCTAGTGTTGTAAATATAAGCACAACAAAAACAGTTACTCGTCAAATAGACCCATTTTTTCAAGATTTCTTTGGTGGTATGTTTGGTGGAGCTCATCCATTTGGTTTTGGCAGCGGCGGTCCGCAGAAATATAAATCTACAGCATTAGGCTCTGGGTTTATTATTGATAGAGATGGCTATATTGTTACAAATAACCATGTAATTGAAGGGGCAGATGAAATAGTTATTAAACTTCAAGATGACAGGGAGTTTAAAGCAGAGATTATCGGAACAGACCCGCTTACAGATTTAGCACTTTTAAAAATTGATACAAAAGGTGCTAATATCACACCTATTTTATTAGGTGATTCTGATAAAGCAGAAATTGGTGACTGGGTAGTAGCTATTGGTAACCCGCTTGGTCTTGGCGGCACAGTAACAGCAGGTATTTTATCAGCAAAAGGCAGGGTATTAGGTGACGGCCCTTATGATAACTTTATACAGACAGATGTTTCTATTAACCCAGGTAACTCTGGCGGTCCACTTATAAATATGGACGGGGAAGTTATAGGTATTAATACAGCGATTATCCAGTCAGCTCAAGGGCTTGGTTTTGCTGTACCTGTAAATATGCTTAAAAATATCCTTCCAAAGCTGAAAAAAGACGGTAAAGTTTCAAGAGGCTGGGTAGGTATAGTTATGCAGCCCCTTGATGAACAGCTTGCCGCTTCATTTGGTTTATCAGACACTAAAGGGGTGTTAATAGCAGATGTAACAAAAGGCGAGCCGGGAGATAAAGCAGGACTTAAAGCTGGTGATGTTATTATTGCAGTTGACGGCAGACAGGCACAAACTTCAAGAGAACTTGCAAGCATTATTGGTTCAAAAAGCCCAAATGAAAGAGTTGTTTTAACAATTATTCGTGATGGTAAAAGGCAGAATATTACAGTTAAATTAGGTGAAAGACCAAGTAATAATCAGATAACATCAAACTATTATGGCGGTCAGCCAAAACAAAGAACTGGTGATATTGTTGTAAAAGATATAGAGCCACAAATGGCTAGAAATTTAGGTATCTCAAATGGTGTAGTTATTACAAACCTTAATGAAGATACTCAAGCTTATAAAAAAGGCTTAAGAGAAGGCCATGTGATAGTGCTTTTAAATAATAAGGCTGTAAATAATGCAAACGATTTTTACAGAATATATGATAAAATCAAAAAAGGTGATTTAATGGCAGTAAAAGTTGTATCACCTAACGGCTCAAACTTTATTGCATTTGCAAAATCAGAATAATTTTATTACCTGTTTTTAGCAGGTAATTTATTAGAACTAATATAAACTTAATTTACTGCACTTATTTTATATAAGTGCAGTTTTTTTATTGTAAATTCTATTAATTTTCTATATCAATATTTACTGGTTATTTAAGACATATCATTATTTTTTATTTTATATAAATCAAAGTATATCAATATGTTAGAATAATATATTTATAATAAATGTTATTATAATATTATATAATATATAAAATAGTAACATTTTTTTTAAAAGTGTAACATATGTGTTGTTAGTTAAGAACAGCAAGGCATTTTTTAATGGAATTGTAATCTCATAAGACATATGTTACAAAAATAAGAATAAAAAAATACCTCTTAGTATATAGTATAAATTTAAGCGA
>CALVEY010000016.1 GCA_944326705.1 uncultured Mucispirillum sp. | reverse complement strand
TTTTTAAACTCATAACTGTATTTTCTTACCATATAATCTCCTTATATGGCTTTGTCTAACTTTTTTGGGTAAGTTCATATTCAAAAAGGTTACAAAAAATGACAGCAGAGTATCTTAATAGTCTTTTTTATACTTTTATAAATACAAACAAATAAAGCAAATTTTTTTGATTTTTTTTATAGTCGATATAAAAAAACATAAAAAGTAAAGAATTTTAATTTTCCTACATATGATTTATTTAAATATTTTATTTAATAAAACATTTTATAGCTATTATATTAAGTAGATTTTTAATTAAATCATAATAATATTAACTTCAATATTATAATTTAATATGTACGTATTTTATGAAATATGAAGGTAGAAAATTTTAATAAAAATACATTATAAATAAAAAAAGAGCAGATATATTAAACACCTGCTCTTATATAATAATTATAAATCTTAGTCTATTTAAGTTATTTTGTTTCTTGAACTGCTTTGCATAAAGCTTCTACAATATAATCCTGATCATCAGCTTTTAAAAATGCACTCATTGGAAGGCTCATAATTTCTTTTGAAACTTTTTCGCTTACTGGTAAATCTCCCTCTTTAAATCCGCAGCCTGCATAACATTCCTGCATGTGTAAAGGAATAGGGTAGTGGATAGCAGTAGGAATACCCTGCTCGTTAAGTTTTTTAGCAACTTCTTCTCTATTTTTTACTATTACAGAATACTGTGCATATACACTTACTTTGCCATCAGGTATATATGGAGTGATTATATCTGATGCATCACCTTTGTAGGCTGCTTTAATTTTTTCTGTATAATCATTGCCTATTTTTATTCTTGTGGCTATTTCTTCTTTAAAGTGAGCAAGTTTTACATTAAGAACTGCTGCCTGCATAGCATCAAGTCTTCCATTTATACCAATATATTTATGTTTATATCTTGCAATCTGTCCATGGTTTCTAAGGTTTGCAAGTATTTCTGCTTCACTATCATCATTAGTAAATACAGCACCGCCATCACCATAGCAGCCAAGTGGTTTAGATGGGAAGAAGCTTGTGCAGCCCATACTGTTATAGTTACAGCTGTGTTTGCCTTTATCTGTAGCACCAAAGCTTTGGCAGGCATCTTCAATAAGTTTAATATTAGTGCCTTTTGTAAGCTCAGCAAATTTATCCATATCAGCAGGAAGCCCGTATAGTGATACAGGGATAATAGCTTTTGTTCTTTCATTAATAAGTGGTTTTACTTTTTCAACATCAAGATTATATGTTGTTTCATCAATATCTGCAAAAACAGGTTTAGCACCAACTAATGCAATAACTTCTGCTGTTGCGATAAATGTAAATGGTGTAGTGATAACTTCATCGCCTGCTTTTATGCCGTAAGACATAAGAGCAAGTAAAAGAGCATCAGTGCCGGAAGATACGCTTAATGCATGACGAGCGCCAACATAAGCTGCTAAGTTTTTTTCTAATTTTTCTACTTCTGGCCCCATAATATACATAGATGAGCCCATAACATCAAGAACTGCTTTATCTAATTCTGCTTTATAAGCATTATATTGTGATTTTAAATCTGCAAACGGAATCTGCCTGCTCATAATTCACCTCATATTTTTCATCAATATTTTAGATTATCATATATTAGCTTGCTTTTCAATAGTATAAAATGTAAAATTATTAAAAAATATTAATTTTTTAGGTGCATTATAAAAAAAATACTAAATTATATATCTTTACAGTCTGGATTATCAAATAATGGGTTAAAAAAATATCTTTCTAATTTTTCATGGCAGATGGGAGATTATATTTTTTCTTTAACAGCATCATTAATTGTGGGTATTGCTGTTGCAAGATATTTAGGCCCTGAAATGTATGGTATTATTGCTTTTGCAACGGCTGTATATACTGTTTTAGTGATTATAGTATCCCTTGGTATTGATGATATTATTATGAAGGATATGCTGCAGTATGAAGAAAGGCAGGGCAGTATTCAAGGCTCAGCACTTTTTGTTAAATCTGCTGCTGCATTTTTAGTATATGGTATTATATTTATATATTTTCTTATAAATTACAGTGGTGAAAAACTTTATTCTGTATTAATAATAACAGGTGCTGTTTTATTTCAGCCATTATCAGTTTTTTCATGTATTTTTTTAATAAATGCTCAGGCAAAATATACATCCATTGCAAGAATGATAAGCTATACCCTATCATCTTTATTAAAAATAATATTAATAATATTTAAGGCACCTGTTACATATTTTGCATTTGCAGTATTTATTGATTATGCTGTGCTTTATTTAACTGTTATTTTAATGTATAAGTATAAAAAATATACTGTTTCAGGCTGGCATATAGATATATCATATATAAAATATATATTAAAAAGTGCAGTTCCTTTATTTGCGGCAGTGCTTTTTTATACATTTTATCAAAAAGTTACTGTTATTATTATCAGCAGTATGTATTCTGATTATGCATCAGGGATTTATAGTGCTGCTGCAAGGCTTACTGAAATATGGTATTTAGTGCCTGCTGTTTTAATGACTGCTTTTTATCCTGCAGTGGTAAAAGCTAAGCAGATAAGCGAAGAAGAATATAATAAAAGAATAAAAACACTTTTTTATGTTACAACAATTCCTTTTATTTTAATGGCATTTTTTGCTGCCTTGTTATCCCCATTTATTATAAAAATTCTTTATGGGGAAAAATATATTCAGTCAAGTATAGTTCTAGCTTTAACTATATGGTCTGTTCCGTTTATTTCTTTTTATGTAATATCAAGCAAATGTTTTATACTTGAAAATAAAGTAAAGCACTTATTAGTAAGAAGTGCTTTATCTTTTATACTTATAATATTTTTAAGCTGTATTTTAGGCAGTTTTTATTATTTAAAGGGCTTTAGTATTGCTGTTGTTGTTTCCTCATTTATATCATTTTTCTTAATTGACTTATTTTTTAAAGATACAAGAGAGTTATTTTTTATAAAATTATCCAGCATATTTTTACCATTTACACTTCTTCTTAATTTATTAAAAAAAGATAAAAACAATCCTTAAATATTAATTTTTTCTTATAATTTTTGCCGATTTTATTTGACAAAGTTATAAAAAATTATGTATTCTATTTTTATCATTTTAATTGGAGGAAAGATGGAAGCACAGTCAACATTAATAGCATCTATTGATAAGTTCCTTACAACAGGCACAGAAATACTGTTTTCTAATATAGTATTCTATGTATTTATTGTTGTAGCAATATTATTTACAATTTTACTTAAAGGCTCACAATTTAAGTATATGTTTCATGCAGGCAGTTTATTATTTGCAAAACATCATGGAGGTGGCACATCAGGCTTTGCAAGTTATGCAATCAGTACAGCAAGCCGTGTTGGTACAGGTAATATGGCAGGTATTATGGTGGCAATCTCTGTAGGTGGTCCTGGTGCATTATTCTGGATGTGGGTAATGGCATTATTTGGTTCTGCACTAGCATTTGCAGAAGCAACTCTTGCACAGCTTTATAAGGAAAAAAATTCTCTTGGTCAGTATGTAGGCGGTGCATCTTTTTATATCCGCAGTAAATTAAAACTTCCTGTATTATCAGTTATATTTGCAGCAATTATGATATTAACTTATACAGCCTTTAACGGTGTTCAGGCTAATACTATTGCTGGAGCATTAGCATCTTATGATTTAGACCCTAGCATTACAGGTATTGTTTTATCAATTATTACAGCATTTATCTTATTAAGCCCAGGCAGAACAGCAGTTATTAAAGCATGTATATATATTGTACCTGTTATGGCTATTCCTTTTATATTATTTGGCTTAGTAGTTGTGATAATGAATATTACAATGGTTCCACATATGTTTTATGTGATTATTACTCAGGCATTTATGCCGGAAGCTGCATTTGGCGGTGCTATAGGTCAGACAATGGCAACTGGTTTAAGAAGAGGTCTTTTCTCAAACGAAGCAGGTATGGGTGGTGCTCCACACGCAGCGGCTGCAGCTACAACTACTCACCCAGCTCGTCAAGGCTTTATTCAAATGTTTTCAGTATTTACTGATACATTAATTATCTGCTCAGTTTCTGGTTTTATTCTTTTACTTTCTCCAGAAGCTATGGCTAAAATAGGCGAATTAAAAGGTATTAACCTTATGCAGTATGCAATGAATACTCACTTTGGTCAGTTTGGTTCATTATTTATTACTTTATGTGTAATATTATTTGCATTCAGCTCTATATTAGGTAACTTTTTCTATATTCAAACAGGTGTAACTGCTATTAAAGATAATAAAGTATCATATTATATAGTAGTTTTAATGACATTAATGCTTGTTTTAGGCGGTTCTATTGCAAACCTTACTACAATATGGAACTTAGGTGACTTTTTAATGGGCTTTATGGCATTAATCAACATTGTAGTGCTTGTTATACTTTATAAACCTGTTGTAGCATTATTAAAAAATTATATAAACCAATGGAATCAGGAAAAAATACCTGTATATATAAAAGGTGATATTCCTGAAATAGAAAGCGATGCAATCACTCAGTGGGACGGAAGCGACGCTGACTCTGTAAAATAATATTTTTATTTTATATATTTTTAAGCCTGTAAAGTAAAATTTACAGGCTTATACTGTCTAAAAATAAGTTTTCTAACAATTGCTATTAATATATCTAGGGGTATCCTATTTTTTTATTAGAAAATGCTATAATTACTTGATAATATATGTAAAAATATAAATAATCTCAGGTAAACTGTCATTCAGAGCCTACGATAGTAGGCGAAGAATCTAATTAAACTTTTATTAAAAAATACATCCGTGTATTTTTTAAACCACACAATTTCGGGGAAACCCCTCATTGCTTTCGCAAGCGACGGTGCATCCTGCACCTACATTTTATAAGATACAAGTCTTACCTTATATAGTTTTATTCACTGATACTTTCAATATAAATATATTAATAATAAATAATTCCTTATTTATGAGCTGCCCTAGTTATTTTATTATCTTTGCGACTTAATTTCTTATGAGCTGTTTTTTTGGAACGGTTAGCAAGCTGATTGTCTGAGCGATAGCGAGTTGCAGTTGCTGCACGAGAAAAAACAGCGAATGTTTAAGGAATTGGAGCATAAGTAATAAAATAACGAAAGATTGATATATGAGATTTGCACAGGTTCGATAGTTTATAATATGGTAAAATAATAATAATATAATTATATATCACTTTATTTAATTGTTTATCAAATTGTAATGATGATTTTTATTAATACAATATGTATATTAATAGAGATTGTCAAAAAATTACTTTTTCTACAGTCTAAAGCCTGTAAAGTAAAATTTACAGGTTTTTTTTATAAACAAGTATTTTCTAGTATATTTATCGTTAAAAATTAAGGTATTTTGTTTGATTTATAAGTTTTTGGAATAAAATTTGTATGTTTTTTGTTGAAAAAATATGTTTATAGTGTTATAAGATAGCAGTATTTAAAAAGGAATTAGTAAAAAGATGGATAAATATACAGAAAAAGCATTGCAGCTGCATAATCAAGGTAATAACTGCTGCCAGTCAGTTTGTCTTGCTTTTGCAGAAAAATTAAATATTGATGAAGATAGTTTATTTAAAATAAGTGAAGGTTTTGGTGCTGGTATGGGTAATCTGCAGGGTATTTGTGGTGCATTATCTGCAGCAGTTATCATTGCAGGTATACATAACAGTGGCGGAAAGGATGCAGCAGTCCGCACTAAAACAAAAACATACAGGCTTGTATCTCAGATAAATAATGAGTTTGCAGATTTAGTTGGCTCAATGTACTGTAAAGATATAAAAGGGCTTGAAACTGGTCACATATTAAAAAGCTGCGATGGCTGCATAGAATCGGCAGTATATATTGTTAATAACTTAATTTTAAAAGATAATTAGTATTATGGCATTAATTTTGCTTGTGGTATAGTATAATGTTTTTATTACGGGGAGATATTATGGAAACAAAAGATACTAACACAGATGCATATACTATTTTAGAATCAGATGAGTTTGATACTCTTTTAGATGCTGTAGAGCTTATGGCAAAAGCACAGGGTAATTTATTATCACTGCAGCGTTCTGTGGAAGAATTAAAAATTATGATGGATAATACTGAACTTGCAAACGATGATTTTTCTATTCAGGATAATGCTGCAATATATGATGCTCTTGATAAAGTGGAAAGTCTTGTAGAAAGCCTTTCTCAAGAAAGTTATGTAAATGATGGTTATATTACAGATAAATAGTATATAAAAAAAATATATATATGGGGAAGATTTCCCCACCTTTTATTTAAATTTTTCATTTTTTTTGCAATTCTTGATTTATGTCATTTTTTTATCTTAAAAAATATAGTATCTATTTAAAAGACAAAAATTGTCTTATATAATTTTGGAGGATTACATGGAAACTAAAATGTTCTGCTATCAGTGTCAGGAAACTGCAGGAAATAAAGGCTGCACTATAAATGGTGTATGCGGTAAAACTAATGTAACATCTAATTTGCAGGATTTACTTGTTTTTGCAACAAAAGCTCTTTCAGAAGTATTAAGAGCAGCAAGAAAAGAAGGCATTAAAATATCAAAAGAAATAAATCACCTTGTAAGCGAAAACCTTTTTATTACTATTACAAATGCTAATTTTGATGATGAAGCAATAAAAAACAGTATTGATAATACATTTAAAGTTAAAAAGGAAATAATTTCTCAGTTAAAAGATACATCATCATTAAGCGAAAGTGCAAAATATGAAACAGTTAGAGAAAATTATGATGAAGCAGCAAAAACAGTTGGCTTTTTATCAATAGAAAACGAAGATATTAGAAGCTTAAAAGCATTAATCACTTTTGGATTAAAAGGCTTAGCTGCCTATCTGCACCATGCAAATGTGCTTTTAGCAGAAAATGAAGATATTGATATATTTTTACAATCTGCCCTTGCTGATACATTAAGTGATAAATCAGTAGATGAATTAATTGCATTAACTTTAGAAACAGGTAAATACGGCGTTGATGCAATGGCTTTACTTGACGGAGCAAATACAAAAGCTTACGGCAATCCAGAGATTACAGAAGTTAATATTGGTGTAAGAAAAAATCCTGCAATATTAATTTCTGGCCATGATTTAAGAGATTTAGAAATGCTTTTAAAACAGACAGAAGGCACTGGTGTTGATGTATACACTCATTCAGAAATGCTTCCTGCCCATTATTATCCAGCATTTAAAAAATACAGCCACTTCGCAGGCAACTATGGCACAGCATGGTATAACCAGAAAGAAGATTTTGAAAACTTTAACGGCCCTGTGCTTTTAACAACTAACTGCCTTGTGCCGCCAAAAGAAAGTTATAAAGCAAGAGTATATACAACAGGCGCTGTTGGTTTTGCAGGCTGCACACATATTCCTGGTAAAATTGGCGAAGAAAAAGATTTCAGTATTATTATAGAGCATGCTAAAAAATGCGACAGTCCAAAAGAAATTGAAACTGGTAAAATTATTGGCGGTTTTGCTCATAATCAAGTGTTAGCATTAGCAGATAAAGTTGTAGAAGCTGTTAAAAGTGGTGCTGTTAAAAAGTTTGTAGTTATGGCAGGCTGTGACGGCAGACAGAAAAGCCGTTCTTATTATACAGAGTTTGCAGAAAAACTTCCAAAAGATACAGTTATATTAACAGCAGGATGTGCAAAATACAGATACAACAAATTAAATCTTGGTAATATTGGTGGCATTCCTAGAGTTTTAGATGCAGGTCAGTGTAATGATTCATATTCTTTAGCTTTAATTGCATTAAAATTAAAAGAAGTATTTAATCTTGATGATATAAATAAACTGCCTATTATTTATAATATTGCATGGTATGAGCAGAAAGCTGCAATAGTTTTACTTGCACTTCTGCATTTAGGTGTTAAAAATATTCACTTAGGACCAACTCTGCCTGCATTTTTATCACCAAATGTTACAAAAGTTCTTGTTGAAAATTTTGGTATAGGTGGTATATCATCAGTAGATGAAGATATGAAAATGTTTTTTGGTGACAGTGCAGAAAGTAACGGCAAAATCACAAAAGATATGATTATCAGTGATATATTAAAAGCAAGTCCAGCAGCAGAAGCAGTATTTAAAGAAATGGGCATGATGTGCTTAGGCTGCCCAGCATCTCAGGCAGAATCACTGCAGGACGCATGTGATGTACATAATGTATCAGTTGATGAAGTATTAAACAAATTAAATAAATAAGAGGTAAATTAATGAGTGCTTTTTTAGGGCCGGTCCATTTTATGCTTTATAATAAAATACAAAGGCAGAATGAATTATTAAATGAAATAATCAATGCAAGTGAAGAAAATCACTGGGTAAACGGTATAGCAGAGCAGTTAAAAGAAAAATGCGGAGAAAATGAAACTGCGCCGCTTGAAACTGTTATTGATGAAAGTGCTATTCATAACTGGCTTAATAATCAGGTAAGCATAGCAGAAAGCAGAATGGCTTTTGCCTTAAAACTCATATTAGAAAAAGACAGCTCTTTAATAGATAAAGTATCTGAAATATTTTATTCAAATGGGGCAGCTTCAAGGCTTGATTATGCAGATATTATTGTTGCAGAAGAGCTTTTCAATGCTGTAAATATGTGCCTGCTTGACGGTATGCCATGCGATGGTGGTATTACTGTTGAAAGTAATGACGGCTCAGAAATCGTATGGAGTATTAATATGCAGGTGCATACTCCATTTTATGAATCAGAAGGATTAAACAGCCAGATATTTTTAACATTAAGAGATAAATGGCTTCAGGGCTTTTTTGCAGGCAGTTTTAATATAGACTATGCAAGGCTTTCTGAAAATACATTCAGGATTATGGAAGTGTAGCAATGAGTAAAATAATAGAAATATTAATGCATGAACATAAAGAAATATTAAAATTTGTAGAAAAACTTCGCGGTATGTGTCTTGATTTTATGAAATATGATAAAATAGACACAGCAGAGTTTTATAATGCAGTTAATTTTATAAAAACTTATGCAGATGAACGCCACCACCAAAAAGAAGAAGAGCTTTTATTTAAAGCTATGGTTGAGCATATTGGGGTAAGGGCAGAAAACATTATAAAATATGGTATGCTTATAGAGCATGATGCAGCAAGATATAATGTGTCATCTTTAGAAAAGGCTGTTCAAGCTTATGAAAAAAATCCAACAGATGAAAATAAGCTTGATATTTTATGTTATGCTTTATCATACTGCGATTTACTTCGCCGCCATGCTTATAAAGAAGATAATGTGGTTTATCATTTTGGGGTAAAAAATCTTCCAAAAGAAGTAATGGACAGGTTAGATATTGAAGTAATAGAATACGAAAAGAAATACCTTTAATTTTATTTACTAAAAACTTGTGAAAAAGCCCTGATATTTTTTTGTATCAGGGCTTTATTTTATGTTTAATAGTTTATATTATCATGCTATTTGCTGATGGGGGGGGGAGTAAGGAAGTTCAAGTTGGAAAATACTTAAATCATTTTCTTTTTTAATAAAAAGCTCCCCATTACAGTGCTGTTCTACAAGCATTTTTGTAAAAAATAATCCTAAGCCTTCATTAGAAAATCTATTTTCTCCAAGAGCATAATATGGCTCAAAGAAATGGGATATTTCGTTATCATTTAACTGCACACCATTTCCCTGCACTTGAAGTATTATTTTATCAGAAGTAGTGTAGAGTTTAATTTTAATAAGCCCGTGAAATTTATCATCAACACACATTTTTTGATAGTTTTGTATAAGATGGTTTACTGTAATAACTATTTTGGTAACAATCTGCCTTAATGCAGCAGGCTCTGACTCTGTAATTAAATCAATAGTAGAAATATCTGCATATTTAAGATAATCTATACCATTAATAGTGCATTTAACATTAGAAAGGTCAAGCATATCTTTAATAGATATTAATGCTTCACGAAGAAGTGCTGGAATATGCACAGTTTCAGAAACATTATCATTTTCTGCATCAATTATACTTTGGAAAGAGTCTATTATGTTAGACATAAAAGTAATATGACGCATAGACTGGTCAACACTTTCTTTAAGATAGTCTTCTGTCAGTTCGTTATGAGTATAAGCATCATATATATCCTGCACAGTAATACCAAGAGCATTTAAAGGCTGCCTCCAATAGTGAGCAATAGATATAATCATATCACTCATAGAAATAAGCCTTTCCTGGTCTTGAATTAATTTTTCTCTTTCCATGCGTTTTTTTATTTCACTTTCAACCAGTTCTGTTAATGACAAGTTGCGCTCTTCGGAATGTTTTAACTTAGCAAATACATTCACTTTTGCAAGCAGCTCATTTCCAACAAAAGGTTTTGTCATATAGTCATCTGTGCCAAGACCATAACCTTTTAATCTTTCGTTTATATCACTTTTAGAAGAAAGCAGAATAATGCGGATATATTTAAGCCTTTCATCACTTCTAATAGCTTTTAAAACTTCAAAGCCGTCCATGCCGCTCATAATAATATCAAGAAGTATTATATCCGGCATAATGTTTGGCAGTATTTCAAGAGCCATTTCTCCACTGTCAGCTTCATTAATGTCAAATTCGCTGTTCATAAAGATAGACTTAATAAGACCACGAATAACTGGGTCATCATCAACAACAAGGATTTTAGTCTTTTTTTCCTTTTGCTCCATGATTTTGAGGTACTCCCCTAATTCCGTTCTATGAGATATATATACTACCATACTTTTACAAATAATAAAAGAGTTTTTATAAAGTGTAAGAAAAATATTTTTTTTAAATATTTTATTGCCTTTTTTGGTAATACAATATATTTATATTGTATGAATAATAAAGGTTATGAAGATATAGGCTTTGCTAAAATTGACCATGACAGGCAGAAAAGGCAGGGCTATCCAGAAGTTATATTTGGTGCCGGCAAAACATGCGAGCAGGCAGCAGTTATCTTTAAGCGTATTAAAGAAAACGGTAATGCGGCAGTATGCACTCGTGCATCAAAAGAAATGGCAGAGGCAATTACTGCTCTTGTGCCTGAAGCAGAATATATTGAAACAGCAAAAATCGTTATCTATAATAACTCAAAAAAAGAGCTGAAAGGGCAGGTATGTATTGCAACAGGCGGCACATCAGATATTCCAGTTGCAGAAGAAGCTGCAGTTATTTTAGAAGCATATGGCAGTAAGGCAGTAAGGCTTTACGATGTAGGTGTTGCAGGTATCCACAGGCTTATGGATAATGTGGATATTCTTAGAAGCTCAAACTGTATTATAGCTGTTGCAGGTATGGAAGGAGCGCTGCCTTCTGTTATTGCAGGACTTGTGGCTGTTCCTGTTATTGCAGTTCCTACATCTGTAGGCTATGGGGCAAATCTTGGTGGTATTGCAGCCCTGCTTGGAATGCTTAATTCCTGTGCATCTGGAGTTAGTGTAGTAAATATTGATAACGGCTTTGGCGCTGCAAATCAGGCTCATTTAATAAATATGCTTGCAGTAAAAGGAAGAGTTGAATAAATGAATACAGCATGGATTTTAGAAGAAATAAATAATATCAGCCAGATAGGTATGACAGTTAATGGTGTTACACGGCTTGCTTTTTCAGAAGATGATTTAAAAGCAAGGGCATATCTTAAAAAACTTATAGATGATATAGGATTAGACTATAGAGAAGATACTTTTGGCAATATGTTTGCGTTATATAAACCAACTGGTGCTGAAGGGCAGATAATAGGTACAGGCTCCCATATTGATACTGTTCCAAACGGCGGTAAATATGACGGCTTATTAGGTGTTATCTCAAGTTTAGCTGCTATTAAAACTATAAAAGAAGAAAATATTCCAATAAGTCACCCCTTAGAATTAATCGTCTTTCAGGCAGAAGAATCAAGCCGTTTTGGCCATGCTACTATGGGCAGCAAAATTATGGCAGGAAAGCTTGATAATTTTGTGCAGTGGGAGCAAAGCGTTGATAATAACGGTATTTCTCTTGTGGAAGCTATGAAAGAAGCAGGGTATAATTTTTATGACATTAATAAAAGTGTTGTAGAAAAAGACAGGTATAAGGCTTTTGTTGAGCTGCATATAGACCAAAGCAAAACAATGAAATATGAAGATAAACCAGTAGCAGTGGTAGACGGCATTGCTGCACCATTAAGGGTAAAAGTTACTATTCATGGAGAAGCAGCACATTCTGGCTCAACCGCTATGCGTTATAGAAAAGATGCTCTTGTTATTGCCAGCGAACTTGTGCTTGCTGTGCGCAACTTATCACTTGCTTATGATGAAAGAAATGCTATAGCAACTGTTGGCAAGATGGATATTTTTCCGTCAGTTATGAATGTTGTGCCTGGTACTGCTGTTATGTATATTGATATAAGGGGCATAAACAGTAAAACTATTGATGAACTTTTTGGTTTAATAAGGGCAGAATCTTCAAAAATTGCTCTTAGGTATAAAGCATCATGCGAAATAGAGTTATTATCTTCAGAAAAGCCATGTATGTTAAACAATTATGTTTCTGATATTATAGAAAAATCATGTAAAGAATTAAATATGCCTTATATGCATACAATCAGCGGCGCAGGTCATGATGCAATGAATATGGCAGAAATCACTGAATGTGGAATGATATTTGTAAAAAATGACAGTGGTGTAAGTCATCATCAGAATGAAGAAATATTAAAAGAAGATATAGAGCAGGGTGCTGTACTTTTATACCAGACATTAAAAAATTTAGCTAAGTAGGTGTGTTATATGAAATACTACTATTTTCATGGATATGGCAGTTCACCAAGTGCCTGCAAAGCAGAAGCAATGCGTGAAATATTAGGGGCAGAAAATGTATCTGCGCCAGATTTTAATGTATCAGTTGAAGAAGTATCAGATTTATTTGATAATCTGATAGAAGAAATCAGCGCCAGCCGTGAAGAAGTATGTATTGTAGGCAGCTCGCTTGGTGGTTTATATGCTCTTTATGTTGCCACAAAAGCAAACTGTAAATCTATACTTTTAAACCCTGCATTAGTGCCTATGGTAATAGTGCCAAAAGTTACAGATGATGTACCAGTTTCTGCTGTTGTGATTGCTCAAAAACTTTCTTTATATACATACGAGCATTATAATAAAGAAAATATTTCTGTATGGGTAACAGATGACCCCCTTATAAACCATAATGTTTTAACAAAACCTTACTTTTATAAAGGTGTAAAAGCGTATACAGAGTTTGGTGCAGATACTGCATCAGGCCATGAATTTACTGGTTTTAAGAATGTTTTTGAAAAATATATTAAAAATAATAAGTAGTGTATTACTTTTTTTCTTACTTTATAATACTTCTTTTGCTGCAAGCCGTATATTAAGCGGAGAATTTATTTCCCTTGCTGCATCTTTAAATATTTTAGCTGATGTAAATAAGGATAAAAAGATTATACAGGTTAACCTTAGAAACTGTCAGCAGGAATCAAGTTTTTCTGTAGATAAAAGTATCAGGCATATGATAGTGTCTGAATATATTTCAGCTTATGCAGTTGCAGGTGGCAGTAAGTTATATGTATATAATATGCAGGATGGTAAACTTGTTCAGTCCTTTGATGATTTTTTAAGAAATGTATATCTTATAAGCCAGTCAGATATGGGGCAGTTTATTGCAGCTAGTGACGGCATAACTGTTGGGCTTTATCAGTTTAAAAAAGAAGGGCTTGTTAAGCTTTATTCAAAAGAATTTTCTGGCGGCATAGCTGCTGTTTATCCAGATATAGAATCAAACCTTTTATATGTTGCAGAAAGAAACGGCAGGCTTTCAGTATGGACATTTTCTGGCAAACTACAGAAAAATGTTACTCTTTCAAACCCTGTAACATCTATGATATTTGATGAAAAGACAGGTAAATTTTTAGCTTCATCTAATAATGGATTATACAGCATATCAAAAGATGATTTTACTATGGAAAAAATATTAAATGGTAAAATCTTATCTGTATTTATAGAAAATTTTTCAAGCAGACTTGAAGTAATGACTGATTTAGGCTTTACTGTATATGATTATCCTGCTATGCGTCCTGTTATTGCTCTTGATGGCGCAAATGGCGGCATAATAAAAAGCGATGGTGCAAACTTTGCAGCTTTCAGCGGCTTAAATTTTATAAAAATATATGATTTAAAACAAAATATTCATGTAGGTACAATAGCAGTAGACAGCCTTGGTGTTGTTAATTTTTATCCACCAGAAGCACTATACGGCACGAATATTTCAGCATCATTTATAGCAGCGGCTGCTGGTTCTAGTTTAGAAAAACAGGAATATAATAGAGATAAAGTCTGTGCTCCGATAGCTGCAATGGTTGCAGGGGTATACAGCCCTGCAAGTATGGATATTGGAAATGTGCAGATAGATGAAGTTGATGAAATATATGATGTGCCTGCACCAAAGATTGCTGAGCCTGCTCAAGTTAGTATCCCGCAGTTTTCTTTTAAAGAAGGCAGCCTTTATGAGCCTAAAGTAAAAGAAGTGGGGCAGGTGGCAGGTGTAGGTATAGATGATAATACAATAGAGCCAAACAAACCAGATGAAATATCATCTCCAGATGCTCCAAAAGTTAAAGATATTGAAGATTTAATGGCGACAAAAATTCCAAGCTGGGTAGCAAATAGAAAAAATCTTCCTAAAAACAATGCAGTAGGAAACGGCAATACTGAGCAGGAAGCACTACTTGCTGCAAAATCTCAGCTTAAAAATAATATTGTAAGGCAGGCTTTAGGAAATTTAGTCCGTGAAAAAGAAATATCTGCAGTTGATAATATAGAAGGTAAAAAAAGAGTTTTATGGCAGGCTGCTGCAAAAGCAGTAAACAGCTTAGACAGTAAAATATTTACAGTAGATACATGGGTAACTCCAGCAGGACAGCATTTTATACATTTGGTAATGGATAATAAAACTCTAGCAGAAAAAGGAAAAGAGTATTTGCAGGAAGAGCTTAAAAAATACTATGCTAGTGATTTTGAAAACTATATGCAGGAAAAGCCTGTTAGTTTAGAGTAATTATTTATTATTTAAAATAAATTTAATAAACTTTTTAATTTCTGGCAGTTTTGCAGTCTGCACTTTATCTATTAATATTAATGTAAACTTATCAAGTACATTTAATGGTCTGTATTCCAGCTTTAAATAATCAAGCGCTTCCCGTGTTTTATCTTCCATAGAGCATGGCACAGCAAGGCAGGCATATTTTGCCATAGATATAAGCTCATAAGTTCCTACAAGTTTATATGTAAACATCTCAATACCTGCAGCCATATCACATAATATAGAGGCAACTGCAGCAGCTTTTGCACAATCATCTTTAAAAAGACGACAGCAATACTGTCTGACTTCTTTATGTTCATCCTGTTTATAAAGCCGTGGGCTTTCTTCGCTGAAACATTCCATACTTATAGGCTCTATAAGATAATATTTTTCTTTATCAGGATAAACTGCCACAAGATGAGGCAGCGGTGAGCTGTAATCTATACCACTTACTAAAATTTTCAGCTCCATAGAACGCATTGTTTTTGCAATCAGGTTTATAAATGACTGCTTTGTATTAATATCTTTTTTATTCATAATTTATTTTAGGTTACCCTATCGCTCCGTAAATATATAGTGTTTAACAGTTAAGATTTTTTCCTTTGCTCAGAATATACAACAGGCATAGAGTGTTATTATATTATAAAAATTATAAACTTTATGTCACACTGAGCCTGCAAAGTAAAAATAATCCAGTATTTAAAAGCTGTAATAATTTAAGCTGGTATTATAAACTATAGCTTATATTAAAACATCTTGTGTAATCCGTCAATCTTTTTACAGGCGTTTTCATACATATCATGCTGCCTGCCTGTTAAGTATTTATTTTCTATATTAGATTTATTACTTACTGCATCAGCTAAAGTTGGCACACCACTTGCACCACCATTTCCACCATTTGCATTACCTGTTATGCCACTTCCACTGCTTTCAGCCTTATTATTTCGCGGTGTAAATAAGCTTGTTTTAATAGATTTTTCTATATCCGGCAGCACATCACTCATAAGGTCTGTAATAATATCATCAGCAGTTTTAAGGGCAGCTCTTTCTGCATCTGGGTTATAGGAAATATCCCCTTTATTTAATGGGGGCAGTGGCTTAGATGCAAAATATTCTGGAGCATTGCCAAATTTATCTAATATTGTAGGCGGAGCATCAATATCAGGTACTATATTTTCATACCCTGCCAAATTTTCAGCATTATTATTCTGGGCGCCTGTATTATCTTTTTTAATATTATACTTTTTCTTTTTAGAAGGTATTTTTCTCATATCTTCTATTAACTTATACGGGTCATATACATTATCCACAAACTCTTTATTCATCATTCTTCTAACAGGTTTATCTACAGTTTCTTTATTATTATCCATCTGGCTTTTAATATCTGCTAGTTTTTCAGGGTTATTTTTTATATCATTTGCTGAATGGATTAAAGTTTCCAGTCCTTTTTTACCTTGAGCCATATTTTTTAGCTTATTAATCATACCAGGACCTGCATTTTTATTTGCAGCGACTGCTTTTGCATATTTTTCTGGTGCCATAAGTATTGCTTTTTCTTTAATCTCAGGGCTGATATTAGGGTTTTCAAGAGCCGCCATTCTTTCTGCTTCTTTTATTATATTATCAGGTTCTGGCACCCACCTTTCTGGGAAAAGTTTATTTAATTTTTCCTGTGACAGATTTGGGTGTTTATATGCTGCATTTTTTACAAGTGGATTTTTATCTTCAGATAATGCAGCAACAGCTTCTGGCGGAGTTTTTGGGTTTGCAGCAAGCCCCATACGCACACATTCATCTGGATTATTTATATTATAAAGTATTTCATCAATAGATAAACATGGGTTAGACATATATTTTTTATTAAAATCGCAGTCTCTGTTTTTGCCTGCAGATATTTTACGCATAATTTCTGGTGTAATTGCAGGGTTTTCAAGCATATCATTGTGAAGCCCTGAATAGTTGCTTAAATCTTCCATCATATCTTTAGAAATAGAAGGGTTTTTAGCAAGTGATTTAAGCACATTATTTGATTTATCTTTTGCAAGATGTTCTAAAATATCTGGCGGAGTGTTTGGGTTTTCTGCAACAGCAGCACGGACTGCTTCATCATCTGATGATGCTTTTTCCCTTAACATATTAGGGTCAGCTGATTTATTTTTTAAAGCATAAGTCTGCACAGGAGTATTTGCAAGTTCGTTAATATATTCTGAAGCAAGCTGCGGATTTTCTGCTATTATTTTTAAAAGTTCATCGTCTTCTGGAAAGCCGTTTTTTATATTTTCAAAGTATTTTTTTGCTGCATTATCTAATACTTTTCTTTCTGTTTTTTCTTCCGGGCTCATCATATAGTTATCTATTTTATCTTTAATATCAGGTGCACTAAGTGCTCCAAGCCCTAAAGTTGTACCTAAAAGTGCAGCTGCTGCCAGCTTTTTAGCTGCAGATAACGGCTTTTTAGGTGTTGTATTTTTTGCAGTATCTTTTTTAGTTTCCTTTACAGGTTCTTTTTTGCTGTATTTTATATCTGGACTTCCGCCTTTAGTTTCTTTCATATTAGAAAGGCTTGCAAGCATATCTTCTTTCTGTTTTGCTTCTATCTCTTTTTTAGGCGTTTCTTTATGGGGCAGTTCTTCTTTTTTTATATCTTTTGGTGCAGCAGGGGGCATCTCAGGCTGTTTTTCTTCTGCCTTTTTATTATTTTCTTTTTCCTGCTCTTTGTCTTTTTCTTTTTGCTTTTCTAGATATTCGTTTACTATTTTAGAAGTGTCTTTTTTGCTTATTCCTGCAACCACATAGCCAGGAAAAAGCTGATATACAGTAGGAGATAGCCCTTTTTTCTTTAAAAGCTGTTCAACCATATCTATATCTTTTGATGGCACAATTAAGGCTGATGCTGGATTAGTATTAGCATTATTTTCATTTATAAGGGTAGGGATAAGGTCTTTTTCTATTAAGTTATTCCATTCTTTTGCAGCATTTTTGCCAAAAGGCTTATCAACTGCTACAGCAACATAGCCAGAATCATGGATAGTATCATACATTTCAAATTTCTGAGTGTTTTTTGATACCCCTTTTTCTGATAGTTTTGTCTGCAGTCCAAACCTGTTAAAACTGTCAGTTACATCATCTACAAATTTGCCATTGCTTTTAAAGAGCATAAGCATTTACTCCATATACTACATATAATAAAACCCTGCTTAATATTATAAGCAGGGAATTTTAAACTTATTTACCAGAAAGCTCTTTATATATACCTATATATAAATCTGCTGGAATAGACCATGAATAATCTTTTGCCATAGCCTGTTTTATCATATTATCCATATGTTTTGGTCTGTCAAAGTAAGTAGATACAGCCCAGCCCATAGTGTTATAAAGAGCCTGTGGGTCAATATCATAAAATTTAAACCCTGTGCCTGTGCCGTTATATTCATCATACTGGTCAATAGTATCATCAAGACCGCCAGTTGCACGCACAACAGGCAGTGTGCCATATACCTGACTGTAAAGCTGGTTTAAACCGCATGGTTCATATAGGGAAGGCATAAGGAAGAAATCGCATCCTGCTTCTATTAAATGAGAGCGTGCTTCATCATAGCCAATGTATGCACCGATTCTGCCAGGATATCTTGCAGGCAGTCCGCCAAAATACCACTGAGCATCTTCATCGCCAGAGCCTAATATAACAACCTGGCATACCATAGAGTTAACAGCTCTTTCAACTGCTCCTGCTAAAAGTCCAAGCCCTTTTTGTGCAGCAAACCTGCCAATAAAGCCAAAAAGCGGCACATTTGGTGCATCATTTAAATCAAACATTTTCTGCAGTGCTTTTTTATTTGCTTTTTTGCCAGCTTTATATGTTTTTATATCATATTGTTTTGGTATTAGCTTATCAGTTGCAGGGTTCCATACTTTTGTATCAATACCATTTAATATACCGCATAAATCAGCAGAACGGCTTCGCAGCAGGTCATGAAGACCGCCAGAGCCAATAGGACCCATTATCTCATGAGCATAAGTAGGGCTTACTGTTGTTATTTTATCAGCAAAAGCGATACCGCCTTTTAATATGTTTAACCTGCCAAAAGATTCAAACGCACCAGCATTAAAATCCTGTGGGTATATTTTTGCATAGTCAAGCACACTTGTATCAAAGTTGCCTTGATAGCCAATATTATGAATAGTAATAACTGAGCGAGTGCCCCAGAAAAAAGCATCTTCACCGCATTTAAGATAATATGGTATAAAGCCAGTCTGCCAGTCATTAGTGTGTATTATATCTGGCTGAAAGTTTAAATCTTTTGCAAGCTGCATAGCAGCACGGCAGAAGAAAGCGTATCTATATGGGTTATCAGAATATTCCCCAGTGCTTTCATGATAAATGCCTGGTCTGTCAAAATATTTATTAAATTCTATAAAATATACATCGTTGCCATAAGGCTCATTTGTATGATATACGCTGTACCACTCTTCACAGTTGCCCATGTGGACGCATGCCATATCCATTACTTTTTTAAGTTTATATTTTTCTCTGTTTACTTTAGAGTAAAGGGGCATAACGGATTTTACATCAATCCCTTTACCTGCTAATGCTTTTGGCAGTGCAGAAGAAACATCTGCCAGACCGCCTGTTTTTGCATAAGGCTCTATTTCACTTGCAACAAATAAAACTTTAATATTACTCATATTACCCCCTCAAATCAAAGTATAATATTAAGATAACATATATATTTTTATATTACAAGGTTAATAGATTAATTTTAATAAAATATTCTGCATATTATTTTTATGTGTTATCTGTATTGTATTGATAAATCTCTACATATTATATAGACATTAAAAAATAAGCTTATTTTTAAAGGTTTAGTATGATTAATTTTTTGTTTATTATATAATATTTTGATTTTAATAGTGTCTATAATAATTTAAAAGATATATGATAATATATATGTAGATTTTGTTATAGTTAACTAAATATTTATTATTTATTGGTATTACAGAATAAAATATATGAATAAAAAGTTGTTATATTATTAAATATATAAAATCTACTAATTTAATATACAAGTTATTAAATATATTATAAAATATAACGGTGTTGCATATAAAAATATAAATTTTATAGAAATGAAATATTTTAAGCAGATTTATAGAAATATCTCATTTATACAGTGTTACAGCATATTTTTTAAAAAAAGACAAAAAAGGTATAAAATATGTGTTATAATATATTTTAATGTATTTATATATTATATAATTAAAATATTATTAAATATTAACAAATTTAGTAAATATGTTATATATCCATTATTTATACATAAAATATTCTTGCATTTAATTCCTAGTGCCTGTATATATTAAATAGCAAATAATTTAATGGAGGATATCATGGGAAAAGAGAATGATGTTTTAAAAACATTACAAGAAAAGTCTGTTTCTAGACGTTCCTTTATGAAGGGTGCAGTTGCCCTTGGTGCTATGGCATCAGTTTATGGCTGTTCAAAAGACAGCGGTTCAGACATTATCTATGGGGGGGGGACTGTTACCGTTGACGGCATCACATCAGATGACTTATATTATACAGAAACTCCAACATATCGTTATGGTACATCAGCTCACAACTGCGGTGGTCGTTGTATTATTAAAGCACAGGTTACACCAGACCGCCGTATCGTTCGTTTTCTTACAGATGAAAGTGATTATACTGGTAATGGTGTTGAAAGCTCAAGTAAACCAATAGATGTTCAGCACCGTAATGCTCCACAATTTAGAGCATGTGCAAGATGCCGTGCTTATAAAGGCAGATTATATCACCCAGGACGTTTAAAATACCCACTTAAACAAACTAAAAAACGTGGTGATGTTACAGGCTTTGAAAGAATTTCATGGAGCCAGGCTTTAAGAGAAATAGCTTCAAGAAAAAATGCTATTCAAAATAAATATGGTCAAGAAACAGTTCATGCAATTTATGCATGCGGTAATATTTACTCTGCTTATCAGTCAGCAAGTTATAGTGGCGTATTTAAATCTAATGATGATGTATCTCCAGCACTTCGCTTATTAGGTGGTGCTACTGGCTATACTTCAGACTATTCTTTCCACCAAGTATCTTATGCAGGCGGCTGGTATGGCTTAGCATGGAATGGTTTTAATCTTGGTGATATTTGTATAAAACCATCAACTGATACTATCGCTTACCATAATACTGATATTATTCTTTGGGGTGCAAACACACCAACTACTCATAACCCACTTTCTTACCCATGGGTAAAAAGTATGGAAGAAATGAGAGCAAGAGGCGGTAAAGTTTGGTTTATTGGACCAGAATTTTCAGAAATCGGTATTGCTCAGGCAGATGAATGGATACAAATCAAACCTTATACTGATACTGCATTAGTATTAGGTATGCTTCACCACATGATTACTAAAACAGTAGATACAGACGGAACAATTCATAAAGGTCAAGGATATCTTGATTTAGACTATATAGACACTATGGTTTATGGTTTCTTTGATTCTCCAGAGTATTATTTAAATACAACTGATGGCACAATCAGCTTAACTAACCCATCAGATGGTTCTATTAAAATAGAAAAAGTGCCAGATGGTAAGTCATTATCAGCTTACATTTTAGGAAACAAAGATGACAGATTAGTACAAGCTACATATGGCAATTCTAACTATACAGCTACACAATTTGGTGCAGCTACTCCAAGAAATAAAGCTGTATGTTCATATACTTCTGCATCAGCTACTCCATCTTTTGCATATAAATCTCATTTTGCTGAAGCAAAAGACCCAGAATGGGCATCTAAAATTACAGGTGTTCCAGCTGATAAAATTAGAGAACTTGCAGAAGTTTATTTAAATTCAGACAGAAGAATATGGAATGAATGGGCAGGCGGTTTACAAAAGCAGGCTGAAGGTGTTACAGGTATTATGGCTATCCAAACTTTATGTATCCTTACTAAAGTATGGGGTTATAAAGGCGGCGGTTTTATGAACCAAGGTATTAACCCTGCGAGAACAGCTAATAAAAACCAGTTAACTGATACTGAAATTCAAGCAAATGTTAAATGGGGAGAAGTTGCTGCAATGAGAGCACATCCACAACCATCTGTTGCTCAATGGCACAATGCTATTAAAGCAGCTTTTGGTAATGAACTTTATACTAATGGCTATCGTCCAGAGAATATTGCTGACTGGGATTATGAAGAAGGTGGTGAAAAAAGGACTGCAACAGGCCATGCATATTTAGATGATGGTGGTGTTAAAGCTCTTGTTAACAGAAATGAATCTTATCGACTGGGTTCATTGCAAACATATACTGGTGATGATGGCGGCACTTACTATGACTATGATGGAAGAACTAGCGGTACTGGTGCAACTTATGCAGGCTTCCGCTTTATCTTAAATACTGGTGGTAATATACCAGTTAACCAGCACCCTAACTGCTCTGACTTAGCAAAAATGTATGAATATTTACCAAGCTTTGGTCATGCAAATGGTTTTAATGTAGAAAGTGAAGCAGATTCTTTCTGCCTTGTTACTTTTGATAACTTTATGTCACCAAGTGCAAGATATTCTGACTATGTATTACCAGCAAAAACTACTTGGGAACAGGAAGACTTTAAATATTTAGATGAGTCTGGTGGTACTAACTTATATATTGATGATGTTATCCCTGGCCCTGGTGAATCTAAATCTACATGGGATTTCGCAAGAGATTTTATTGCTGCATGTGGTGGCGATGTTGCTAAATTTACAGGCGGCGATGCAAATACTACATTTAAAGATGTTGTAATGAAAGCATTTGAAACAAAATCTGCTGCAGGTGTAGGTCCTTATGGTAACAAAACTTGGGAAGAATTCCTTGAAAAACCATTTATTACACCAGAATACAATACAACTTATGAAGAATTTACAAAAAGCACTTTAAGAACTAACCTTGAATCTTATTTAGCAGGTAATAAAGATACTGCTTTTGTTAAAGAGGCAGCAGGTTATTATATTGACTGTGCAACAGCAGGTAATCACTATGGATTTGGTTCAGATGCTTACTCTAAACCTGATGAATGCTATAAAACAGCTTATCGTTTTATGGTATATATGCCACAGCTTGTATGGTGCTATGAAAATGCTTACAGCAAATGGCATGGTCACTTACCTGCACCAGAAAGAGGTCAAAAAAATATTGATATAGATGGCGACCCAATAGTATATCCAATCATTATGTATTATGATTATCAAGACTATTTTGCTGAAGCTTATGGTGTTGATAGAAGTGAGCTTACAAGAGAAAATGGTTACTTCTTACTTACTACTACACACGACCGTTTCCGTGCTCACTCATCTCAAGCAGAAAACCCATTCTTGAGAGAGCTTACTCACAGAACAAAAGGCGGTGCATTATACTCTGGTAATGACAGCGGTGCTTATGCAGTTTCTAATGGCGATAATATAACATTCCCAGCTCTTAACTCACTTATTGGTGACGATGGACAGCCAGTTGCAGGTGCAGAAAACAGAGCAAGTTATGCAGATATCTGGGTAAACGATGAAGATTTTGCTGAATTTAATGATGGCGATTTAGTAAAAGTTTACAACAATGTTGGAGCAGTTTACTGCACAATCAGAAAAACAGCTCGCTGCGTTAAAGGCTATGTTGGTTTACACCAAGGCTGCTGGTATGACCCACGCACAATTAACGGACAAACTGTCGATGTTGGCGGTAACTGTAACACAATTATGGCTTCTCGCCCATCAAGATATGACCATGGTAATGCAGCACAATCTGCTATGGTAAAAATTGAAAGAGTATAATGGGAGGACTTAATCATGCAATTAGGATTTTATTTTGACCAATCAAGATGTATAGGCTGCAATGCTTGCTCAGTATCATGCAAAGACTGGAACCAAGTAAACCCTGGTCCTGTCCGTTGGAGAAAACAACAAAACTATGAAACTGGTAACTCAGTTTTTGAAAACTTAACTATGAGCTGTAACCATTGTGAAGAACCAGCATGTATGACAGCATGTGCTGCTAATGCTATTACAAAAACAGATAAAGGTATAGTTATCGTAGATAGAAATAAATGTCAGGCATTAAAAGCCTGTATTACTGCTTGTCCTTTTGCAGCACCTCATATTGCTGATGACTTACAAGAACCAAAACAAGGCGAAAACTGGGTTGTTGACCACCCTATGCAAAAATGTAAATACTGCTGGGAAAGAATTGAAGATGGCAATTCACCTGTATGTGTATCAGCTTGCCCAGTAAGAGCATTAGACTATGGTGATATTGATGACCTGCAAAGAAAATATCCTGATGCAGTTCGTTTGAATAAAGCAGATTTTCCATATGCTTATTCAGAAAATACTACAACTACTACTGATACAAAACCATCTTTCTTAATTAAAAAACGTATCAGTGTAAATATTACTAAATTGGTTTAAGATTTAATAAAATCAATAGTAAGGAATAATATAAAAAGGGGCGTATGCCCCTTTTTATGAAATGGGGATATAATGAATTCAGGAATAGAAAATATAGATGTAGATATGCACAAGGGCAGAGAAGTTATCTATGCTACGCTTTCTAATATCTTTTTAAATATGCCTGCAGATGAGCTTTTCGCAAATGTTGAGGCAGTTTTTTCATCATTTGAATTAGAAGATAGTGCTGATAAAATGATGAAAGATGGCTTAAAAGCAGTGCAGGATTTTATTAAAAGCAGGAATGCATTAAGTGAGGAAGAAAAAAAGCAGTTTGATGACAAACTTCTTCATGATTATACAAGGCTTTTCTGTTTAGGGGATTCAGTACCTGTGTCAGAATCTACATATTTATCTCCTTCACACTTAACCATGCAGGAAGAAACAGGAAAAGTATTTTATATATATAAATCCTGTAATTTTGACATGAAACACACTTCAAATGAGCCGGTGGACCATATATCTTACGAGCTTATGTTTATGTCATACCTTTCAAAAGGTATTGCACAAAATATAGTAAAAGGCGATATGGAACAGGTAAACAGCCTGCTGCATTTACAAAAAATGTTTTTAGATGAGCACCTTTTAAAATGGGTGGAAATGTTTAGTAAAGCAGTTATCGGCTTTGCTGAAAGTGTAAGTTTCTATGCACCTGTATGCTATTTTATGATAGGCTTTCTTAAAGATGATTTTGAAATGGTAAAGGAAAGTTTATCTTAAGTTAATATCAAACAAAAGGAGTTATGCCTATGAAAAGGCTGATGTTAAATACATTAACATGTTTGTTAGCTTTATCCCTTCCAGCTTTTGCCTATGTTGGCGATGCCTATGTTACACCAGACTCATGGAGTAAGCATGTAAACGCTAACGGTATCAAAGCGAGCTTAAACGGCTTAGATTTTGGTGATTCTGGGATACTAAAAATAGGGTTAACAACAAGAGCCACAATGAAATTTGGCGAAGATGAAGACTGGTCAATATATCAATATGCAAGGCTTAGATTAAGTGATGCAAAACTTGGCCAGGGGACAGTGAATGTAAACTTAAATATGCGAGGCGCTTATGACAGCCTTCCAAGTATTGGCGGCAGCACAATGGACGGCATATCAGCAAGCCAGCAGGGAAGCAGTTATAATCAGTTTTATGACGGTTTATATACATCAAGAAAATATGATGAATATACCCGCTTAAACGGACACTATGACGGCAACTTTAGAATATATCAAGCCAATGTAGAGTTTAAAAAAGTAGTGCCATACACAGATATAGCAGCAGGCAGAATCTACTTAAACAACTTAGATATGTATAAAATAGACGGGGGCAGCCTTCATTTTGATACATGCGACTACTTTAAACTTGATGTATACGGCGGTCTTCCAGTGAGCTATTACAGCAACTTAAAAACATCTGTAGTAGGTGCAGCATTAGAAGTGCCAATAGCAGTAAGCGGTACAAAAATCAGAGCAGAATACAACTACTTTATGCATGAAGATGGCGGCGATTTTAATACACATGTTGCCAAAGGCAGAATAGACCAGAACTTAAACTTTCCAGATATAATATCATCAAATATATATCTTGAAGGCGCAATAGTAGGTAAAGCCATGCTTTATGAAGCAGGTTTAGATGCCAATATAGATGCAAGCCGCACAGGTGTATCAGCATACATTGCAGGCCAGTATGATAAAAATACAGGTGATATCAACCCATATGTATCCATGTATGAAGATATGTTAGGCGGCTCAAGTGAATATGTAATGGGTGGCGTAATGCTGACACAAGGCATCACTGATTATGTAATAGTAGGAGTAGGCTGGGAAACAAGATTTAACTTCAGCGAAGCTTACGGAGACAGAGACTACCAAAGAGTATTTGGTAATGTAGACTTAGTAGGCTTAATCCATAAAAACAACTACTTAAGCTTAATAGTAGACTGGTATGATGTGGCAGAATACAAAAGACAGGACAGCAACTCTAAAGTAATGGGTGGTTTTAGAATGACTCAGGTATTTACAGACAGAATAGAAGGCTGGGTAGGTGTGAATGTTCAGAATTACCAGTATAGAAACAGCCCAATAAAATCATACCCACAGTATGGAGAAGAAGTGCTGAATTTAAGCGAAAGAAACGAAAACACAACAATGGCATACATTGGCGCAATGTATCGTCCAGTAGACTGGTGTGTATTACAGCTTGATTATACTTATGAATATGCAGACCTTTTTAAAAGTGCAGACTTACAGCCAGATATTCATACAGTAAGTATCTGGGCAAACTTTATCTGGTAGGGGGAAGAAGTTATGAAAATGAAATTATTAATAATCGGCTTATTCTCTTTACTTATAGCTAGTGTAACACTAGCAGTAGACAGCACAAAGCCGTCCACTCACAACAGCACATGGGAAAAACAGCATGGTCAGGCAGCAAAAACTAATATGAGTGAATGCTTAATGTGCCATGAAGAAAGAAGTGAATGTATAGCATGTCATGAAGATACAGCCCCAAGAAGCCACACAGTAACCTTTGTGAATAAAACACATGGGTTAGAAGCAAGGTGGAACAGGACAACATGTCAGACATGCCACAAACAGGATTTCTGTGATTCATGTCATGAAACAGCATATCCAATGAGCCACGCAAGAGCTAACTTTGCATCAGGCGTGCAGACAGACCCAGGCTCACACTGCGGCACAAGCTGTGTAATCCCTGTAGGCAACTGGAGCAATACACCAGCTAAAAACTGTATAGTATGTCATAAAACAAGACCAATGACAAAAGCTGGTGCACTGCATACAATGAAGTAAAAGAGAAAAAAGCTAAATAAAATATTAAACTGCCACATTATGTGGCAGTTTTTTTTATATCTTTTTTAGTAAATAATCATATATATAAACATATCTTCTTTTTATAAAATTCATCACAACAAAATATTTTATATTTTATATTTTATATTTTATATTTTATATTTTTTGTGCAGTTTAGAATAGAGAATAGTAAGTAGATAAGTTTGTGAAGTTCTAATTTCATATATTTATAATTTTTCTTGCGAACTAATTTTATTTTATGTTATCATAATAGATTATAAGGAGTTAAAATATGAAATATTTAGCAGCATTAATTATACCATTTTTTATTATGTCTTGTGCCTTAGAAAAGGAATCATCAGACCAGGTTAATGGTGTTTTTAATTTTACTACAGCATCAGTTAAAATTGACAGTGTAACTAATGGCACAAATATATATACACTTCCACCTGCATGTATAAATTTTATTAATGGTAGTGGCGTTATACAATATACTATTAAATCAAGTGGGCATTATGGCACCAGTGATGTAGATTCTATTATAAGAGACAGTGAGCTTCGTTTTGTTAGAGCAAGGCTTTATTTTAATGATATTCCAATAGATATTACTCCTCTTCCACAAAATATTAAATATAATAACACTCTTACATCAGAAATTGCACTTACACAAAGTGATGCAAGAGCTGCAGGATTGACTGATGGCACATACAGCCTTGAAATAGAAATGGTTGCAAGTGAGTATAATGGTAATGGAAGTAATACTGTTTTGAATAACACATTTTCAGGTTATTTTGGTAATGTTACTTTAGATTTTATAGGTAGTGGCTGCCAGTAAAAGCAGCCTTTTTTATATTCTTTTTATCTAACTTATTCATAAATTATATTCTTTTATCTTATTTTATTTTCTGCTTTTCTTTTTTCTAAAAATTATATATAATACATTTGTTCGATAATTTTATTTATTGGAGAAAGCTGTGGCAGAAAGTATATATTTATGTATAGACTTAAAATCTTTTTATGCTTCTGTGGAATGTGTTGATTTAGGGCTTAACCCTATTACTACTAATCTTGTAGTGGCAGATAAATCACGCAGTGAAAAAACTATATGCTTAGCAGTTACTCCCGCATTAAAATCCTTTGGTATATCTGGCAGACCACGGCTTTTTGAAGTTTTGCAGCAGGTTAAAAATATTAATAAAGAAAGGCTTATTCGTTCACCATTTAAACAGTTTACTGGTAAATCATATAATATTACAGAGCTGCAGCATAACCCAAGCCTGGCACTTGCTTTTATAGCAGCACCGCCAAGAATGGCTCATTATATAAAATACAGCACATTAGTTTATGAAATATATTTAAAATATATTGCCCCTGAAGATATACATGTTTATTCCATAGATGAAGTGTTTATGGATATTACAAGCTATTTAAAAGTATATAATATCACTCCTTACAGTCTTGCAAAAATGATAGTGCAGGATATTTATAAAAAAACAGGTATTACAGCTACAGCAGGTATCGGCACAAACTTATATCTTGCAAAAGTGGCACTTGATATAATGGCAAAATTTACAATGCCTGATGAGGACGGTGTCCGTATAGCATATCTTGATGAAATGCTTTACCGCCATAAGCTGTGGGCGCATAGGCCTATAACAGATTTCTGGCGTGTAGGCAAAGGGTATGCAGAAAAACTTGAAAAATACGGTATATATACTATGGGAGATATTGCCAGATGCTCTATCAGTCATAATGATTTACATAATGAAGAGCTGCTTTATAAACTTTTTGGTGTAAATGCAGAACTTTTAATAGACCATGCCTGGGGATATGAGCCATGCACTATATCACACATTAAAGCATATAAGCCTGAAAGTAAAAGCATAGGCTCAGCACAGGTATTACACAGCCCATATACATGGGAAAAAGCCCGCATAGCAGTAAAAGAAATGGCAGATATTTTATCCCTTGATTTAGTGGAAAAAGGGCTTGTTACAAACCAGATAGTTTTAACTGTTGGATATGATGTAGAAAACTTATCAAGAGATGATATGAAAGAATACAGGGGAGCATTAAAAATAGACAGCTATGGCAGAATTAAGCCTAAAAGTGCTCACGGCACTATTAATTTAGAAAGTTATACATCATCTACAAAAGATATAGTTACAGCAGTATCTTCCCTTTATGACAGCATTGCTGATAAAAACTTATGGGTTAGAAGATTAAGTGTTGCATTTAACCATGTAATTGCTGAAAATACATATTATGCATCCCATAAACCATTAACAATATTAGATTTTTTAGAAGAAGATACAAAAACTGATGATAAAAGCAGGCTGAAAGAAAAGGATATGCAGAAAGCTTTAATAGATATAAAAAAGCGGTTTGGTAAAAATGCAGTAATCAAGGGTATGAACCTTTTTGATGGTGCTACTACAATAGACAGGAATAATCAAATAGGAGGGCATAGAGCCTAATGGATAATGACAGTTATAAATATTATGGGGATATTATAAATATGCCGCGCAGAGTATCTAATATCCATGCACCTATGAATATATTAAACAGAGCTGCCCAGTTTGCACCATTTTCTGCTCTGCCAGGGCATAATGATGCAGTGAAAGAAACAGAAAGACTTACAGAAACATATTTAAGCCTTGATGATGAAGCAAAAGAAAGGATTAATTATATCCTGCAGAATATCTTATATAATATAAATACAGTCAATAAGATATATGTAAAATATTTTATAGAAGATGAGAAAAAAAGCGGCGGTAGGTTTGTAAAAGTAACAGGCAGTATCAAAAAAATTGATACTTATAATAGAGTGATTATAATTGATAATACAAAAATCTATATTGATGATATTGTAGATATAAACATACTAGAAGAATAATGTAAAAAACTCTATATTACTTCCATTTCTGAGCCTATTTATAAGGCGAAGAATATATGCGACTAAATTGCGATAAAATATGTTATTAAAATAAGCTGTAAAAAATGGGGTACCCAGAGTAAAAATTATATTGCATAAATATATTTAGTGTGTTATAAATTTCATAAATCGTAACACAATAAAGAGGTATATGATGAAGAAGTTTATAATCATTTTCTTTATTTTCTTATTATCCACAACAGTTTATGCTCAAGATGACAGCACATTAACAATAGCATATCCAGTAAATGCTGGACCATTAAACCCGCATTTATATAATCCAAACCAAATGTATGCACAAACTATGGTATATGACAGCCTTGTGCGCTATACACCAGATGGTATGGAGGGCGCTCTGGCAGAAAGCTGGAGCATAAGTGATGACGGATTAACTTATACATTTAAACTGCGTAATGCAAAATTTTCTGACGGAAGTCCTGTGACAGCTTATGCAGTAGTAATGAATTTTAATGCAGTTATGCAGAATAAAGCACGCCACAGCTGGATAGCATTAGTCAGCATGATAGAAAGTTTTTCTGCAAAAGATGATAAAACATTTATACTTAAACTTTCAAAACCTTATAACCTTACTTTAAAAGAATTAAGTGTTGCCCGTCCTTTTAGAATACTTGCTCCAAATGGCTTTTTAGATAATAAAGATACAAGCAAAGGTATAAAAGCACCTATTGGTTCAGGACCTTGGAAGCTTATAGAAACAAAACTTGGGGAATATGATATCTTTGAAAGAAATGAATACTACTGGGGACAAAAGCCAAAATATAAATATGTAAAAGTTTTAGTGCTGCCTGATGCAAACAGCAGAATAATTGCTTTAGAAACTGGTAAAATAGATATGCTTTTAGGGGAGGGCAGCTTTACTATTGAAAATTTTGTCCGTCTGTCTAAAAATAAAGATATTGCAGCTTATAAATCTGAGCCAAGAGTAACAAATATGGTTGCACTAAATACTGCAAGGAATAATACAAAAGATGTAAATGTTAGAAAAGCCGTTATGATGGCAGTAAATAAAGATAATATTATAAAATATATTTTACTTAATCAGGAAATAAAGGCAGAGCAGATATTTAATCCAGAGCTTGAATACTGTAATGCTGGCATTATTCCTTATGAATATAACATTAAAAAAGCAAATGAAATATTAGAAAATGCAGGCTGGAAGAAAAAAGGCCTATATAGAGAAAAAGACGGTCAAGTATTATCTATAGATATGCACTATATAGGAATAGACCCAAAACAAAAAGCTATGGCAGAAATTATTCAGGCTGATTTAATGCAGGCAGGAATTAAGCTTAATTTAGTAGCTGAAGAAAGCACTATTTTTTACAGCTTACAGGCAAACGGCAGCTTTGATATGATATTTAATAAAACATGGGGACCGCCTTTTGACCCTGGCACTTTTGCAGGAAGTATGAGAAAACCATCTCATGCAGATTATCAGGCACAAAGGGGACTGAAAGAAAAAGCAGATATTGATAATATGATAAGCCAATTAATCATATCAGATAATAATACAAATATTACAGAAAAATATAAAGAAATACTTAATATTTTCCATAATGAAGCAGTATATCTTCCTATCAGCTACGAGCTGGATTTAGCACTTGTAAGAAAAGACAGAGTGAAAAACTTCCAGTTTGGTAATATGGTAACAGAATTTATGCTGCATACTCTGGAGCCTTATAATGATTAAATATATTGTAAAACGACTTCTGCTTATTATACCTGTGATGTTTGCAGTATCATTTATTGTGTTTACTGTGCTTAGACTTGGACCAGTTGACCCAGCACAGGCATACCTGCTTAATTCAAGAATACCGCCAACAGAAGAAGCTCTAGCAGTTACAAGGGCAGAACTAGGGCTTGATAAGCCATTTTTTACTCAATATGCTTTATGGCTTAAAGGTGCAGTGCAGCTTGATTTTGGAATGTCTTATATGACTAAACGAGATGCTTTTGGCGATTTAATGTATTATTTTCCTACTACATTAAAAGTTACATTTTTAGCTATGATAGTAGTCATAATTGTAAGTATACCGCTGGGTATTTTAGGAGCAGTTAAAAAAGACAGTCTGGCAGATAAATTAATAAAATTTTTCTCATTTATTGGCGTATCTACCCCTAGTTTTTGGTTTGGATTTCTGCTTATATATTTATTTGCATTAAAATTAAATATTCTGCCGCCTTTTGGGTTAGAGGGCATTTCCAGCTGGATTATGCCTATTTTAACTCTTGGCTTAATGTCAAGCGCTATTAATACCCGTATTACAAGAACAAGCTTTTTAGAGCATATTAATAACCGCTCTGTATGGTATTTAAAAGTAAATGGCGTGCATAAAAATACTGTTATGGGAAAATATGTGCTTAAAAATTCAATGCTTCCTGTGATTACTTCCCTTGGTATGCATTTTGGTGAGTTAATAGGCGGGGCAGTTGTGGTGGAAGTGCTTTTTGCTCTGCCTGGAGTTGGAAGATATGTTGTTTCATCTATCACTAACCATGACTATCCAGTTATACAGTGCTTTATGATACTAATGACTGGTGTATTTATAATAGTAAACTTAATTATAGATATAATATATGTTTATTTAAACCCTAAAATAAAATATGGAGCATAACATGAAAGACAAAGGATTAATTATACTTTTTTCATTACTTGCCATTATTATATTAAGTGCATTATTTGCTCCGTTAATTGCTCCATATAACCCATATGATGTAGATTTAACAAATAAATTTGCACCTGTTACTTCCAGCCATATTTTAGGGACTGACCATTTAGGCAGAGATGTATTTTCAAGAATAATATACGGTACAAGAATGTCTTTAATAAGTGTTTTAGCAACTATATTATTAGTGCTTTTTCTTTCTTTAATAGTAGGAAGTATAGCAGGCTTTCGCGGTGGACTTTTTGACAGCATATTAATGAGAATATGCGATGTATTTCTTACATTTCCTACATTTATACTTGCCCTATTTTTTATAGGTGTATTAGGTGTTGGACTAATAAATGTAATCATTGCAATAGCCTTAACTCACTGGGCATGGTATGCTCGTATTGTCCGAAGTATAGTACTTGAAACAAAACAGAAAAACTATGTTACAGCTGCAAAATGTTCTGGTTCATCAAGGCTTAAAATTGTCTTAAAGCATATTATGCCAAAGGTATTATCTCAAGTTATAATTTTAGCCACATTAGATTTAGGGCATATGATGCTTCATGTGGCAGGGCTTAGTTTTTTAGGACTTGGAGTGCAGGCACCAACAGCAGAATGGGGCGTTATGATAAATGATGCAGCACCATATATTAGAGAGCACCCTGAATTAATGATTTATCCCGGTATCTGCATATTTATTACAGTTGCAGTGTTTAACAGTATAGGCGAAAAGTTAAGAGATAGGTATGAAACAAAAGAATTTAGCAGCAGCGAGAGTGAATTATGTGTAAAAAGTTAATAAGTATTAATGATTTATCAGCTGGCACTAATAAGTATCAGATACTTCATAACATATCTTTTGATATAAATGAAGGGGAAATTGTGTGTCTTTTAGGTCAGTCTGGCTCTGGTAAAACTATGACAGCTCTCTCTATTTTAAATATGCTGCCCTTAAATGTTATGCAGACTTCAGGCACTATATTATATGATGATAAGCCATTTGATGAAAATATGCGGGGCTCATTTATAAGTATGATTATGCAGTCGCCAGCTTCATGTTTTGACAGCGTTTTTACAATAGGCGCTCAGTTTAAAGATATATTGCTGTCTAATAATAAAGAATATTCTATTGATAAAGTATGTGCAGAACTAGAAAAAGTGGAGCTTAAAAACCCGCATGATATTTTAAATTCATATCCATTTCAGTTATCAGGCGGTATGCTTCAAAGGGTAATGATTACAATAGCATTATCTCTTGACAGCAAAATTATTATAGCAGATGAGCCAACATCTGATTTAGATATTACAGGTCAGAAAGAAATTATTGATTTAATATTAAAATTAAAGCAGGAAAATAAAGCAGTGCTTATGATAACCCATAATCTTGCAGTTGCAAAAAGCTGTGCAGATAAAATTGCAGTTATGGATAAGGGCAGACTTGTAGATATTTTTAATAAAAATGAGCTGTTAGCAGAAAACCGCCATAAATATACAAAAGAGCTGATTGCTGCAAATAACAGGCTTTATACTAATAAGTGGAATATTGACTTAGGAGAAAATTATGCTGAAATGTGAGAATATTACTAAAATATATAATGATAACAGCTGGTTTTCAAAAAAAGAAAGTATAAAAGTGCTTGAAAATATATCCTTTCACTTAAAGCAGGGCAGAAGTATGGGATTTGCAGGCAGAAATGGAGCAGGTAAAAGCACACTTATGCGTATAATATTAGGCCTTGAAAAAGCAACAGAAGGCACTGTTACATTTATGGGTAAAGATATACACAGCTTAAAATATAATGAATTAAAAAATGTATATAAAGATATGCAGGTAGTGTTTCAAGACCCCCAAAGCTCTATGAATCCACAGTTTACTGTATATGATGTGATAAAAGAACCCATTGAAAATTATTATAATTATACAAAAGATGAAATAAAAGATATTGTTCTTAATCTGCTTTCTGCAGTAAAGCTCAGCGAAGATAAAATGTATAAGAATATTACTCACTTAAGCGGCGGCGAGCAGCAGAGAGTGGCTATTGCAAGAGCATTATCTGTGCAGCCTAAACTTTTAATACTTGATGAAGCATTAAGCAGTCTTGATATGATAATACAGGCAGAAATTATTAAACTGTTAGAAGAATTAAAGGAAAAATATAAGCTTTCATATCTTGTAATATCTCATGATATAAGAATAATACTAAAACTGTGCGATGATATTATATTTTTAGAAAACGGTATAATAAAAGACAGATTTTTTATAGAGCAGGGGATAAATAACCCTAGTGACAGCTTTAAAAATATGATGATAGTATAAATTAAGCCCTTATTAAAGGGTTTTAGACTGTCAAAAAAGTTATTGATTATTTTAAACTTATAATAAGAAATATTATCTGCATTAAAAATTAATTTGTTTAACTAAACTTGGAGCGTGTATCCAAGTTTAGTTACCCTTGTAGCCTAATAAAATGCATAAAGCATTATTAGGCTGGCAAAAGGCTGGCGAAAAAATGTATTTTTTCGACAAAATGAATTAAGCCCTTATTAAAGGGCTTAATTTATTTTGAAACTGCAAGCAGCATTTCTCTTAATACTTTGCATGCACAGGCTGTTGATGCTCCGCTTGCATCAAGCATAGGTGAAAGCTCATTAATATCAAAAGCAACTATATTTTCCAGATTTTGAAAAAGCATAATTGCATTTATTAACTCTTTAAATGTGATGCCGCCTGCTTCTGGAGTGCCTGTGCCTGGAAATACAGAGCTGTCTAACACATCTAAATCTATAGTAATATAGACAGGCTTGTTTTTAAGTTTTGCAATAACTTCATCTAAAGTTTTCATATCAAACTTATTCATATAAGTATGATTTTTTGCAAACTCAAATTCTCCCTTTTCTCCGCTTCTTATACCAAACTGGAATATTTTATTATCGCCAACAATATCCCATACTCTATGAAGCACTGTTGCATGAGATAATTTTTCGCCTAAATAATCATCTCTTAAATCTGCATGGGCATCAAAATGGATAATATGCAAATCATTATATTTTTCAGCAACAGCCTGCACTGCTCCAAGTGTAACTAAATGTTCGCCGCCTATCATGGCAGGTATTTTATTATCTTTTAAAAGCTCTGCTGTATATTCTTTAATTATTGCAATATTTTTAGCAGGGTTTCCAAAAACAAACTCTAAATCGCCGCCGTCAAAAATATTATAATCTTCTAAATCTCTATCTTGATACGGGCTGTATGTTTCTATACCTGTGCTTTCATTACGCATAGCAGCAGCTGCAAAACGAGTGCCTGGGCGGTAGCTTGTAGTGCCGTCAAATGGTGCTCCAAATATTACAATCTGGCTTTCATCATATTCATTATCACAGCCGATAAATGTATGTATATTTTTATTCATGGCTTGCCTTTAATAAATCAATAACATAGTTAGGAAGGGCAAAAGCACCAGTATGAATATCTGTATTATAATATTTTGTTTTAAGCCCTAATTTATTCCATTTATCAGCATCTAAATCTTTTACAGGGTCATATTTTTTAGAAGCAAAGCCAAAAAGCCAGTGCCCAGATGGATAAGTAGGGATATGGGCCTGATAAACTCTGCATACAGGGAAAAACTCTTTTATTCTTTTATGTGCTCTCTGCATAGATTTTGCATAGCTGTCATAGTATGGTGTTTCATGCTGGTTTACAAGTATGCCGTCTTCTTTTAATGCGTTAAAGCAGTTGCCATAAAATTCTTTTGTAAAAAGACCTTCACCAGGACCAAAAGGGTCAGTAGAATCTACTATAATTAAGTCGTATTCCTGAACTTTTGTGCGGACAAATTTTAATCCGTCTTCAAAAATAAGGCTTACTCTTTCATCATTCAATTTACATGCAGTCTGTGGAAGATATTTAATACATGCATCTACTACCATTTTATCTATTTCTACCATATCTATATGCTCAATAGTTGAATACCTTGTAAGCTCTCTAACAGTGCCGCCGTCACCTGCACCAATAACAAGCACTTTTTTAATATTTGGGTTAGTTGCCATAGCTACATGAGTAATCATATCATGGTATATAAACTCATCTTTTTCTGTTACCATCATAAGACCGTCAAGCGTGAAAAATCTGCCAAATTCTTTAGATTGAAATACATCAATTCTTTGAAATGGGCTTTGTGCTGAATATAACTGTTCTTCTACTTTTATAGAAAATCTTACATTTTCAGAATGTTCTTCTGTATACCATAATTCCATTTTATATCTCCTTTAATACATTAATATTTTCTGCATTTTTATCTTCTGTTCCTGTTAAAGAGCAGCCTTTTTCTTTTGAATATATAATATATTCAATAATTTCTTTTGTTATTCTCTCCCCTGGTGCAAGTATTGGAATACCAGGTGGATAACTCATAATAAATTCGCCGCATATTAATCTCTCGCTTTCTTTTACAGGCACAGATTTTTTATCGCTGTAAAAGGCTTTTTGGGGAGTAATCACTACTTCAGGATTAATATATTCATGGTCAAACATACCAGTTTTTTCGCGTGCATATAGTCTTTTTATTTCAGAAAGTGATGATATAAGTCTTTCTATTTCAAAGGCTCTATCCCCTGCACTGATAATTGCAAGCAGGTTGCCTAAATCGCCAAACTCTATTTGTATTTCATATTCATCTCTTAAAATGTCATATACTTCAATACCAGCAAGACCAATATCTAGAGTATGAACTGAAAGTTTTGTGCCGTCAAAGTCGTATATTGTATCATTATTTATAAGCTCTCTGCCAAAGGCATAATAGCCGCCTATTTTATTTATTTCATTTCTTGCATACTCTGCTAAATCAAGTGTTTTTTTAAATATTTCTTTACCATTTAATGCAAGGTTCATTCTGGCAATATCAAGAGAACTCATTAAAAGATATGAGCCGCTTGTAGTCTGCGTAAGGTTTATAATCTGCCTTGTATATCCTTGGTTTACATTTTCCCCAATTAATAAAAATGAACTTTGGGTTAGTGAGCCGCCAGTTTTATGCATACTGACTGCTGCCATATCTGCCCCTGCTTTGATTGCAGGCATAGGAAGATTATCACCAAAATAAAAATGTGTGCCGTGAGCTTCATCTGCTAATACAAGCATACCTGCATTATGGGCAATACGCACAATTTCAGAAATATCTGAGCATATTCCATAATATGTAGGGTTATTAACAAGCACAGCTTTTGCTTCAGGGTGAGCCTTAACAGCTTTCTCCACATCTTCTTTTGACATACCAAGGGGTATACCAAGCCTTTTATTTAAGCCGGGGTTAACATATACAGGCTCTGCACCGCACACCACAAGAGCATTAATAACACTTCTATGCACATTTCTAGGAAGTATTATCTTATCGCCTGATTTACAGGCAGTCATAATCATAGCCTGAACAGAAGAAGTTGTGCCGCCTACCATAAAAAAAGCATGTGCCGCACCAAAAGCATCTGCTGCTAATCTTTCTGCTTCTAATATAACAGATACAGGGTGGCACAGGTTATCAAGAGGCTTCATAGAGTTAACATCTACTTTTAAGCAGTCCTGACCTAAAAACTCTGTTAAAAGGGGAGTGCCCCTGCCGCCTTTATGTCCAGGCACATCAAAAGGAACTACCCGTTTTTTCTTATGATTAAGTAAGGCTTCATATATAGGTGCAATATTCTGCTGCATATTATTTCTCGTTATATATATTTGTGCCGCTGAATATTTCTATCATTTCTTTGCGAAGGCTGTCTGTTATTTCTAAACGCTTTTTAGGTGGCAGCTCATACACATCTGTTTTAAAAAGATAGTTTTGAAGCTCTATTTCTTTTATAAGCATTTTAGTGTGGAATATATTTGACTGATACACATTTACATCTATTGCATCATATTTAGTTAATGTAGCATCATCTATATAATCTTGAATAGATGTAATATTATGGTCAATATAACATTTCTTGCCAGATAAATCGCGTGTAAAACCGCGGACACGATAATCTATTGTAATAATATCAGAATCAAAGCTGCCAATTAAAAAATCAAGAGCATTAAGTGGAGAAATTTCGCCGCATGTAGAAACATCAATATCTACTCTAAATGTAGATATTGCATTATCTGGATGATATTCTGGATATGTATGCACTGTAACATGGCTTTTATCAAGGTGAGCAAGCACAGTTTCCCTGTCAGCAAGAAGATAAGTTCCCCTGTTGCATGATTTATCAACTAAATGGTCATCTAATTTTTCTTCAGTAATAAGGATTGTAACAGAAGCACCCTGTGGGTCATAATCCTGCTTAGATACATTTAAAACATGTGCTCCAATTATATCTGTAACTTTACATAATATGTTTGTAAGCCTTTCTGAATTATACTGCTCATCAATATATGCAATATAATCTTTCTGCTCTCTCTGGCTTTTTGCATAGCATACATCATAAATATTAAAGCTTAATGTTTTAGTAAGGTTATTAAAGCCGTAAAGTTTTATTTTGTCTTCCATGTAGCATATCTCCCAGTATACTTACGGATATCTAACACAATAAGAAATGAAAAGGGGATAAAAGTGCACAAGACAATGCACTACAAACAAGAGTCTATACAGCAAAAACTTACTCTTACTACTCTCAAATAATTGACCGTTTCACAAGTTTGTGTTAAATACACGCATGGTTGTAAAGTAACCAACTCATAAAATTTGAGCTTTTAACTCAATCAAAGTATTCGGCAGTTGACCTGGCTGTCCGTATGGCCATAATTCTAAAATAATTATTAGAATGGTCAGGTAAGTTTTCTGTATATTTAATAATACTAAAACTTAAAGCATGCATTTATCATACTTCATTTTTAATGTCAATAGTTTTTTATATAAAAATAGATTTTTTTTGAAATAAAGCAAAATTATAATAGTTTTTATATGCTATTGATATATATAATTTTTATTACATACAAAATAGGTATGAAAGTGATTTTTATATAATATATGGGTAAAAATTTATATAAAATTACTGATTTTTTATAAAAAACTGGATAAATGTAAGATATTTTGCAAAATTAAATGAAAATATGTTGAAAATTATAAGTTATGACATATTATAATAAATATTAAGTTTGTATTATCAATATATTACAGAGAATAAATAAAATATTCCCTGTAATATAATAATTTTATTATTTTTCTAAAAAATCAAGCACATCTTTATAAACCTGCTCTTTGTTTACTTCATTAAGCACTTCATGGAGCATATCTTTATATACTATGTTTTCTATGTTTTTATAGCCTGCTTTTTTAAGAGATAATATACTATCAGCAATACCTTTTGTGCCTTTTGTTACTGGGTCTTTTTCTCCACTTATACTTAATATTTTAAGCTCTGGATTTTGGCATTTATATGCATTTATATTATGCAGCTCTTTCATTCCTTTAAATATATTATAAATTGATATATTCATATACTTATATCCTGTGCAGAAAGGGTCTGATTTATACTGCGCCATAGTTTCAGGGTTTGAGCATACCCAGGAAGTATCATCATTATCTGCAAAAGTTTGTAAAATGATACTGCCGCCTTTTTCTCCTCTTATAGTATTTATTATTTTGCCAAGGATAAGTCCTATATTTACAAAATTATTATAAGCAACAGTGCCGCTTAAAACAAGCTTTGTAATTTCAGCATCATAGTTTTGCAGATAAGTTCTTGCTATCATAGAGCCGTAAGAGTGCCCAGCCATATATACTGGAATATTATCATATTTTGATTTAATATATTTTGTGATTTCATACTGGTCTTTTACAAGTAAATGAATATCTGCCATATATCCTAATGGGTATTCATTATTTACAGAATAGCCATGCCCCCTGTTATCAGACATAAATACAGCATAACCGTTATTTTTAAGATATTCTGCAAAGTTATAATATCTTCTTTTATGTTCTTTTAATCCGTGCACAATCTGCACCACTGCTTTTGGGCTGCTGATTTCTGCAGAAGCCATACTTAATTTAAGAGAGTCAAATGTGTTAATAGAAAATTCATTCATAAAATTACTCCAGTTTTATATACTGTTATTATAATATTATTTAAGAAAAATGAAATAATAAAATTAAGCATAATAATCTTTTTTACAAATTCATATAAATTTATAAAAAACTCTTTTCATATTTAAAAAAGTTGCTACAATATATGTATTAAAATTCTGGCGGTATATTATGATAATTACAAATGTGGATAATAATGATTTAGAAAGTATATTTTCATTACAGGAATGTGTGTTCAAAGAAGAACCACTTTTAACAGGGCTTGATTATTTTAATCAAGTTACATCACTTGATGATTTAAAAGCCTGTTTTGAAAAGTATGATTTTTTAAAAGCTGTAGATGATGACGGCTCTATATCAGGGCTTATATGTGCAAAGGAAAATAACCATACAGTATCTATTATGGCTGTTATGGTAAAAAAAGAAAGGCGTAATAAAGGAATAGGCAGAAAACTTGTTTTTGCTGTGGAGCATTTATATTCTGGTATTCGCTGTGAAATACAAACTCCTGATACTATGCCTAAAAATATAGCTTTTTATGAAAGTATGGGATACAGCGTTTGTAAAAAAGAAAATAATACAAAAAGGGAGCAGATTATTACTTTTGAAAAATTAAGGGAAATACATTAAAGCTGCCTATAAATTATTAAGGTAATTATTATAATATGCTTTGATTTTAGTGATTTTAAATAGTTTTTAATGAATTTAAGCTGTTAAAATTATGATAGTCTTTTGATAAGTGTAACTTCGTTGCCTTTTTTGTTGTATTTAATTTCAGAAAAATACATTCTTGTAATAAATATACCCCTTCCATGAAGTTTTAAAAGATGTTCTGTATCTGTAGGGTCTGGAAGTTTTGTAGTATCAAAGCCTTTTCCCTGGTCTGTGATAGTAACAGTTAATGTATTATCTCTTAAATCAATATTAATATGAGTAGTTCTTTCTGCTAATTCTTTATTGCTGAGCCTTTCATTTAAAAGGTCATAATAAGTACCTTCTTCTGTAGCTTTAAATTTTTCATCTGCAGTAATCTCTAAGTTGCCATGTTCAATAGAGTTTGTAAGCATCTCAGATATACCTACACGCATTTTCTCAAGCTCAGAAAATTTGAAAAACAGAACAAATTCTGCTGTCATAGCATATACAAGCCTGTCTATATTAAAGAAATCATTTGAGATTGTATATTCTTTATGGAAAACATAAGGCATAAGAGAAGGGTAATAGTTTGTAAGTAAAGCGCCATGAAAAATAATATCCACTAAAAGACGCAGATGAGTATGGTTAAAGCTTTCCTTTAAGCAGTATACATTGTTAAGCATTTTATCATTTGTAATAACGCATGTTTTGCCTGCTGTGGCAAATGCTTCTGCTAAATCTTTATTATCAGTAATAATAACAATAAATGGCTCGCCATCAAGCTCTTCTGGAGAAGATACAGTGTGAATGGCAATCTTTTCTTCCTGACAAAAAGATTCTATTTGTTCTAAAAAATCTTTATTTTGGATACAAACTATTATTCTTTTCATAACTTATTTACTCTACCATACCTACTAAAAAAATCAATATAAAATTATAATATTTAATAAAAAAAATTAAAAATATTTAAAATATATATTTTTTGCATTGTTTAATTTTATTCTATACTATATATATAGTCAAGAGGTATGAGATATGCAGCTGTGTGCAGAATGTAGAAGAATTATTAAATTATGGTTTTTATTTGCAATTATATTTTATGTAACATCTAAAGGGTATAATATTCCTGCTGCACTTTTTATGCTGCTTGCAAGTATTGCTCTTTTTGCTTCCCTTGGTTTTTGGGCTGCAGTTATTGAAGTTTTTGCTATATTTTTACCTGTATTAATATTATCTTTTATCACTGATAATATTTTTGCATTATATTTAATACCGCTTACAAATATTCTTTTAATTATGGCTTATAGAGCAGGCAGGCTTCCAGCAGCAATTTTTTCTTATGTTTATATTGTTTTCTGGTCATATTTAACTTATGTATCATATACATCGTTAATAGATTATGCAGTTATTGCAGTATGCTTTTTAAATATGCTGCTTCATATAAAAGGGCTGTTTATAAAAGCAGAAGAATCTCTTAACTGGTCATTTATTGCTGAAAATAATGATGAAACAGGAAAGCAGATTTTATCAGCATTAAAAGAAGGGCTTTATGATATAAAAGGTGAGATTACAGTATTAGATAATATAGAAAAAGCAGAAAATAATATTGTAATTTATACTGATGTAAAATACGCATCATTAAATATGAATTTTATGTATAAGCTTTATAAAAACCTGCCAAAAGGAAAAAATAATAAAGCATATATAATATATAAAGCTCCATTTTTTCCTGAAATGGCGTATATTCCTTTATGGTTAATGCTTTATATGAAAGGCTATAAAGTTATGGGCAGAGCTTATTATATAGAAGGGCTTGCGGCAATAAAAACAGCTAATATATATTTTGCAGCACAGAAAGAGATGATGAATGTTATATCAAAAGGAATGTATGATATTTCTGACGGCTTTAAATCTGTACTGCCTTTATATATACATCTTCTGCCCTTTGCATTAATAAGCACTGTATATCACTATATAAAATATAGGCTTAATAAAGAAAAAAGTCTTTAATTTTACGGATAATCTGGGTAATCATCACAGTTAAACCAGTTGGAGTTGCCAAACTCTTCCTGAGAAAATGTGCATTTTCTGTTTTCATTATAAACCATAGTGATTTTTGTTCTATTGTCTATTGGTCTTGTGCTGTTGATAAATTCTGAAATATCAACAGTAACATAGCCGTATTGATAATGATAGAAATTTAATGTGCCGTTATCACTGTAAAAATCAAACCTGTAGTTTGTTTCATCTTTAGGCATATCAAGCCTTAATGTAATGGTTTTAGCTACAAATGGGTCTTCTGCAGTAATGTTATCTGTGCTGTAAGTGGCATCTTTTATTACAAGCCCAAATATTGTCATATTATCAGAGCCAGTGCTTTCATTTATTTGAACATTTATATCTTTTGCTTCAAGCTCATAATTAATACGCTTTGAGCCGTCTATACCTTTATAGTTTGCCCATATCCTTTGTTTTGATGCTGTATTTTGATAGTCTACTGTAACTTTTCTTGGAGTTGTGCTTGTAAAATCATTTAAACAGTAGTTAAAATAGTTTATAAAACATTCAAATGTATAGTTATCAGAATTTGCAATATCTCTTAAGCGTTGTGCATTATATGCCCTATATCCTGTGCTTGCAGGACAGGTAGATAAATTATCGTGATTAGTATTTAAATTTGCATATGTTTCATCATCTAAAAAAATAGCAGGAATCAATGCGCTGATACTTGTATTATATAATTTTTTCGCTGTATTTATTCCTTCTACTACTTTTTTTGCCATTACTTCTGCATCAGTATACCCGTTATAGTATGCCATGTTAGTCTGGCCTTTATATCTGGAATAATAACCAAACCAGTTCTCATACTCAGTGCTGTATTCTCCGCCAGCACAGGAAATAGTCATAAATAATAAAATAACTGCTGATAATATTTTAATACTTCTCATTAAGTGCCTGTTCCAATATTTTTAGTCGTTGGACTGCTAAATCATCAGGAAGCCCCATGCTTCTTAATGCGTTTAAGCGTATTTTTTCATCTTTTACAAGATTTAATGTCCATGTTTTTTTACTGTCTATGACAGCTGCTTTATCAATAAGTTCAATTGCATATTCCGGGTCTTTATCTACAATATGGTTTGCTGACTGTCTAAAAGCATAGCTTTTTATTCTTTCGCTTGATGAAGAGCTGTTTGCTATTTTTAATAAGTAACCAATATCACCTGTTTTATAAAATTTAGCCATAGTGTTATAAGGAGATGGTAGTGTTTTTATATCATAATCATTATGGCTTAAAAAGTTTACTATATTTAATTCTTCCTGACATTTACCAAGTGCAGCAAAAGCCCTTGCATCTTCTAAAAGAGGCAGGCTTTCTTCAGGGTCTGCCGTAACTATAACTATAGCAGTGCGTGCCATATTACAGAAATTACCCATATCTCTAAACTTTGCAACTGCACGGTTATAAGTATATGATGCCATACGCTCTCTGCCCTGCAGCTGATAGTCTACAGCTCTTTCCACTAAAGTCATACCAAGCATCATATCATTTCTTTCTGTTTTGCTGGAGCAGGCTGTAATTATAATACATAAACATACAGCCAGCATTATTTTAAATTTATTTATCATTTTAAAGGAACTTTCTCCGGTGTTTTTTCATTGCCTATACTTATTGGCCATGTGTTTTGTATTTTTAATATTAATTCGTTACCACTTTCAACAATAGATTGTATTTCGCTTCTTAATTCATCTAAGTTTTCTGTGCCGTCTGCAGCATTTTGTGAGGCACGCTCTAAGTTTGCAGCTATCTGGTCAAGCCTTGCTACAATAGGGGCAATAATACGCACCATATTCTGCACTTCACTTACTACTTCACTTGTGCCTACTGCGATAGGCTCAGAATGTTCATCAAATATTTCTAATGAGCGTTTTAATGTAACACTTCCGCTTTCTACATTATGGGCCATACGCACAGCTGACTCGCTGAAACTTCTTAAATCCTGTAAAAAGTTTTGGATTTCATTCTGCACAACATCAGAGCGAAGATAACCAAGAGAGCCTTCCTTATTTGCAATATCAGAGCCAAGAGAGCCAAGACCGCGCATAAGTTTATTAAAGTCGCCGTCTTTATCTGCAAACCTGATTAAGATAGTATTAACACTTGCAACTATTTCTCTTAAATCAGCAACAACAGGCGTTACCTGTTCTAAGATACCCTGCAGCCCCTGGTCTCTTTTAAGGCTGAAAATACTGCCAGTTTCAATATTTGGTGCTTCACTCTGCAGATTTGTTTTTACATCAATGTAACTGCTGCCTATAATATTCTGCAGGCTTAATGAAAATACAGAATCCTGCCTAATCCATTTAACATATTTTGTAGGTATACCTATCTGCATAATAACTCTGCCGTCATCCTGCAAAGCCAAATCATTAACGCGTGCTATTTGGAAACCTGCATATTTTACAGGCATACCTTTTGCCAGGTTTTCACCAGTATCTGTATATACATCTATATAAACTTTTGTTGTAAAAATATCGCGGCTTATTCCTATAGCAATAACAAGAGCTATAATTATAACAACAGCAATAACAACAAAAAGTCCTACTTTTATTTCTAAATTTTTAAAACGAGGGTCTGCCATGAGTTATATGGTATCTCCTTAAAATCTAAGTTTTTATATTCATCTAAGTATCTATAATTTTCTACCACTGTAACTTCTGCACCATCAACATCTTTTATAAAGTGTATAAAAGGCGAGTAGTCATCAGTTAAAAGCATTCTATGTGGCAGAAAGAAAAATATATGTGCAGGCTTTCTAATAGATGCCCGCAGATATTTTACTATCAAAAGCTCAAATTCATTTAATTTTTTAGGCTTATAATACATAGCATGAGCCATATTGTATTTTTTAAGCATATTTAAAACTATACTTTCAGCATCGCTGCGTTTTACATTTTCAAAATACTGCAAAGGCAGTGAAATATTTTCGCATATAGAAAGTGTAGCTATTAATGGAATATTATAAGACACTATACTTACATTACTCCATATAGTTTTTTTCATTAACTCACTTTGCATTGTATCAGCTAAATAGTTAGCCTTTAGTGTTACAAGGTTTTTATTTATCATATAAAAACTTCCCCTACTATAATGATGATAATAAAGGTAAAAAATATACCAATCATCGCACTCATCATTCCTTGAATAAGGGCAGTTTGTGAGTTCTGCATTTTCTGTGCTATATATATAGGGATAGATGCTGCAATAAACCCTATTAATATTGTTTTAAAACTAAAAGTTGCTACATCTGACATAGAGATAGTAGAAACAATCTGGCTTAAAACATAGTCGAGGGAAGTATTTGACTGGAAGCTTAATAATGTATAGCCGCCAATAATAGCAAGGGTAGAAAAATATATAGAAAGAACTACCATAGATACTACACTTGCAAGTACCCGCGGAAAATATAAATATATATAAGGGTCAATATTCATAGCTTCTAACGCCTTTATTTCCCTGTTAAACTTCATCATGCCTACATCAACAAGCAAAGTTGTAGATGTTCTTAATATAATAAGTATACCGCTTATTAAAGGCCCTGTAATGCGTATAATAACAGTAGTTAATATTGGACCAATATTTGGTGCAGCATCAAGAGCAATAAGCACTTTTGTAATAGTACCAACTAAAGTCATTCCTAAAAGCAGAGCCGTAATAGTCATAAAAACAATAAGCTCAAAGCCTGAAAAATATATTTGCTTTAATACAGCCATCTGCACTGCAGGAGAATAAGAATATTTACTAAAAATACCCTTTGATGAAACCTGTAAGCAGAAAAGACTATGACCTTTAAAAAAACTGCCAATAGCTATAACATTTGAGCCTATTTTATATAATAGTTTATACATAGTAATATACTACACTTTTTTTTGTTTAATATCAATAGATTTTAAAACTGCTTCACCCCCATTTTTTTAGTTATCAGTCAAAGATACACAAATCTATCGTATTTGCATAAGAAATCTTCAATAG
>CALVEY010000015.1 GCA_944326705.1 uncultured Mucispirillum sp. | reverse complement strand
ATAAATCGGCTAATGATATTTTTTATGAGAATTTAAACGACTGCTTAAAATGTTGCAATCGTTTTTAGAATTTATAAATATGTCTAATAATATACAAAACACTTGAAAAATTTTATACTAACATATATAAATAAAGGTTAGAATATACTATAAAAATGAGATGAATTTTCTCTTTTTTATACTAAAACAGTAGGTTTTATTTAGCTGTTACAATATATACTAAAATAATTACATAAAAGAGGATTTGTTTATGCCTTCATATTTACTAGAAATTGGCTGCGAAGAAATACCAGCAGCGTTTATTCCATCATCTGCAAAATACCTGCTTGATGAATGGACAAAAAGGCTTTCAGCTTTAAATTTACCATTTTCATCAATAGAATCTGGCGGCACGCCACGCAGACTGTATGTAAATATAGAAGGTCTGCCAGTATCACAGGCTGATAAAACAGAGATTATTATGGGACCGCCTGCAAATATTGCATTTAACAGTGACGGCTCATTAACTGAAGCTGCTAAAAAGTTTGCAGCATCTAAAGGAATAGATGAAAGCACATTAAAAAAAGTTACCACTCAAAAAGGCGACTATCTACAGGGGGAGAAGAAAACTGGTGGTGAAAACACTGCAGATTTACTGCTTAAAACAGCTCCTGAAGTTATAAAAAGCATACCTTTTCCAAAATCAATGAAATGGGGCAATAATGATTTCAGGTTTGTGCGTCCTATTCACTGGTTTTTATCTGTTTATGATGAAAAAGCACTTGTTTTTGAAACTGACGGCATTACTGCATCAAATATAACTTATGGGCATAGATTTTTAGCACCAGATAAAATTGAAGTTAAAAACGCTGCAGAATATAAAGAAAAACTAGAAAAAGCATTTGTTTATGTGGATACAGCTAAAAGAAAAGAGATTATCCTTTCACAAATAAAAGAAATAGAAGCAAAAGAAAATATCACAGTTGAAACTGATGAAGGTCTTTTAAATACAGTATCTGATTTAGTGGAATATCCTTATGCAATCCTGGGCTCTTTTGAAGATTCATTTTTAACACTTCCAGAAGAAGTATTAATTACTTCTATGAAGATACACCAAAAATATTTCCCTGTCAGAGCAGGTGATGGCAGGCTGCTAAATAAATTTATAGGTATTGCTAATATTAAATCACCTAATGGTGACGGCACTATAAGGCAGGGTTATGAAAGAGTGCTTAGAGCAAGGCTTAATGATGCTTTATTTTTCTTTAATAACGATAAAAAAGTTAAATTAGAAGACAGAGCAGAACAGCTTAAAAAAGTTGTATATCAAGAAAAACTTGGCACAAGCTATGAAAAAATGGAAAGATTTAAAGCTATTGCTGTATTTTTAGCAGAAAAATTATGCAGTGATAAAAAAGAAAGTGTAGAAAAAACTGCATACCTTTGCAAAGCTGACCTTTTAAGTGAAATGGTTTACGAATTTCCAGAGCTGCAGGGTGTAATGGGCTACTATTACGCTAAAAATGAAGGCTTAGATGATGATATTGCTCGCGGTATAATGGAGCATTATCTGCCTAAATTTGCAGGCGATGTGTTACCAGAAACAGAGGAAGGCAGGCTTACTTCTATTGCTGATAAAATAGATACTATTGCAGGTGTTTTTGCTGCTGGTATGAAGCCAACAGGCAACTTAGACCCTTACGGATTAAGAAGAAATGCAATCGGTATAATTTCTATAATAGAACAGGCAGGATATAGAATAGAATTAAAAGATATAATAAACATTACTTTTGATAAGTTAAGCTCACGGCTTACTTTTGATAAAGATACTGTTATGCAGGAAGTATTATCTTTTATAAACCTTAGATACAGACAAATGCTTGTATCAAAAGAACTTGTTGCAGCAGATGTTTTTGATGCAGTATGTGATAAATCAAGCGATATATTAAAAACATTAAACTTAGCAAAAGTTTTAACAAATGCAAGGGGAACAGACGGTTTTCAGACTATTGCTCAGGCATTTAAGCGAATTAATAACATATTAAAGAAAAATAACTGGGAAAAAGAAGAATTTTCTGACGAGCTGCTGCAGACAGATGAAGAAAAAGCGCTTGGAAGCCTTATCAGAAATCAGAATATGCAGGCTCTTTTAGATGATGAAAAAAATTATGCTGTGCTTGATGAGCTTATGAAATTTGCTCCTGCTGTTGATAACTTCTTTGAAAAAGTTATGGTTATGGCAGAAGATATAAAAGTTAGAGAAAACAGGCTTGGTTTAATAGCCTGTCTTAGAAAAGTATTTTTAATTATTGGTGATTTAGGAGCGATAGCCGCTAAATAATTAAGTTTAAGCCTTAAAATATTTGAGGTGAAGTATGAAACTGATAGAAATTATTAACAAACGCTGTAATTGTAAAGTAACACAGGTAATAGTAAAAAGCCCTATGGGTGAAAGAATTGCATATAGGGATATTCCTGTTGATAATTTTAAGGAATACAGTATTTATCTCCACACAGGCAATGTGGATTTGGAGATAATGTATTCTGCAGATAAAGAGTTATCAGAAGAAGCTGTCAGTTTGCTTACAGATTTAATTGATGTTTATGTGGAAAACAGAGCCACATGGGAAATTGCAGAAAATGTTTCAAAAAGTCCAGATATATATGCAGGCAGAGCTACTCTTGATGAGATGGTGAAAGTTACAACAAATGCATTAGTATATTCAGGACTTTTTGATAAAGCTGCAGTAATGTTTTTTAATGAAAAGCTTATGGAGCTGCGTGGTATATATATGACAAGTATACCACCATATACAGAAGAGCAGGTAAAAGTATTTAGAAATAAGCGTGTGCCTGTTAAAAAATCTATTATTAAGCAGCTGCAGGAATATAATAAGCATCCAGATGATATTGAAAGACATTTAGAGCTGGAAGATAAAATTTTCCGTTCTATAGATAATGTGCAGTTAACTAATCCGCTTATTATTGCACCAATGATGACTGGTAATAAAATATATGGTATATTAATAACATATTCTAACAATAAATATACCAACACACATATTTTTACTACCCGTTCAACTGCACGGCTTTTAAATACTATGATGATGGCTGTTATATCTAACCAGAAATATGAATATACAACATCATTTTACAAAGAAATAGAATCTGAAATGCGTAGTAAACAAAGCCTTGTAACACTTGGCAACTATGTAGCTACTATTGCCCATGAAGTAAAAAATCCGCTTATTTCTATTGGCGGGTTTGCAAAACGGCTTATGAAAGCTGTTACAAATGAAGATTTAAAACGCATGGCAGGTATTATTGCAACAGAATCTATAAGGCTGGAGCATTTAACAGAAGATATTCTTTCTTTTTCAAGGAAACGGCCGCCTAAAAAAGAAAAAATACAGCTTACAAAACTGTTTAGTGAAATAAGGCCTTTATTTGAAACAAGAATGGCAGAGCATAATTTTAAGCTGAATATTGATATTCCTTATGATGCTTATATTTATGCAGATATAGACCAGATAAAACAAGTTATTGTAAACCTGATAGCTAATGCTATGAATGCAATGGAAAGCGATGGGACAGTTACTATCAGTTTTCAGGAAAAAGACGGCAAAACAAGTATCATGATTTCTGATACTGGACCGGGTATACCGTTAGAAGTTATGCCTAATTTATTTAAGCCGTTTTTTACTACATCAAATTCAGGCACTGGTTTAGGGTTACCAATAAGCAGAAAAATATTAAATAATCATAACGGCGACTTAACTGTATATAACAGCAAGCATGGTGCAGTTTTTACAGTTACACTGCCAGCGGAGTAGGGAAAGTGGTATACACAATTACAAAAGAAAACATTGATTCTTTAAAAAATGAAGGATTAAAAGCAGATGCAAAAAGATATATAGAGCAGTATGAAAACTTTTTAGAATATATCAAAGAAAGCGGTGCAGGAATATCTAAAGAAGATTATTCTAAAAAAGAACAGGAACTTTTAAAAAAATTAGAAGAAAAAGGTGCGCGTATATGCAATAGCGGTAAAAGTGTTGTAATTAATGCAATATCTCCATCATGTGAGCACTGCCATACAGGTATGGGCTCTGCAACATATATTCTTACTTTAAAATGCAACCGCGACTGTTTTTTCTGCACTAATAAAAACCAGGCAGACTATGCAGAAGGTGTAAATAAAGTATATGATATTATATCAGAGTTTAAAACTCATTTAGGATATTATAAAAAAATGAAATCTGTTGGTATAACTGGTGGCGAGCCTTTATTATATCCAGATAAATGTGCAGAGTTTTTAAAAGAAGTTAAAAAAGCAGATAAAACTATACAAACAAGAATATATACTAATGGTGATTTAGTTACTGAAGAAATTATGCAGTCATTAAAAGATGCAGGGCTTGATGAAATCCGCTTTGGTTTAAAACCAGATGAAAATGGAAAAGTAGACCAAAAAAGCCTTGATAATTTAGCATTAGCAGTAAAATATATTAAACGCACAATGGTAGAAATGCCTTTAATGCTTGGAAAAGTAAAAGAAATGGAAGAGTTAATGATGACTCTTGATAAAATAGGCATATTCGGTATTAATGTATTAGAGTTTTTATACCCTTATGTGCACCCAGATGAATATAAAAATAAAGGCTATGAAGTATCTAAAAGACCATACAAAGTGCTTTATCCTTATACTTATGCAGGGGGCGTACCTATTGCTCAAAGTAATATAGAATGTTTAGAAGTAATGCTTTACTGCCTTGAACATAATGTTAAAATGGGTATGCACTACTGCAGTCTTGAAAATAAATTAACTGCACAGCTTTATCAAAGCAACCACCCTATTAAAATGAGTGAGATAGAATATTTTTCTGAAAAAGATTTCTTCTTAAAAACAGCAAAAGGTTATGGTGATGATGCTGCTAAAATAAAAGCAGTGCTTGATGATAATAAAGTAGACCATTATATGTATGATACATCAAATAAAGTAATAGAATTTTCACCAACATATATTACTTTATTAAAAGATTACGATATGGAACTTGGGCTTACTTATTTAGCAGTTGATTTTGATGAAGAATACGGCAGAAAAGTATTAAGAGAATATCAGATAGATAAAGTTGAGCCTAAAACTTTTGAATTATCTGATATTTAATAATATATTTTGCCATTATATTCAGGTGATATATTGTTTAATAAAATAGATATTGCAAATATGGTGTTTGAAGGGGTATCACGCTCTATCTCTGTTGCCCCTAAGTTTTGCTCTAAAATAAAGCATAAAAGCTCACCATGCACAACATGCTATACTTTATGTCCTTCAGAAGCTATAAAAGTTGGCGGACCTGGGGAAACTATAAATGTTGAATGGGATAAATGCACTGGCTGCGGAATATGCGTAAGCCAGTGTAATGCTCAGGTATTCAGACTAAGACATGGCGGTTACAGGAAATTTATTGATAATCTAAGCCGCAGTATTACTTCCCGTGGTGATTTAGTTATTACCTGCAGTGATAATCCTGCATACAACAGGCAGACAGCAGTGGTGGACTGTGCAGGCATATTTAATGTGGTAGATTTTATAGTGCTTTATCTTCATGGAGCTTCCCGCATAACTATCAAATACGGGCTTTGCATGGAATGTGATTCTAAAAACGGCAAACAGGTATTAGAGCAGGAAATTAAACTTTTAGAGCAGTTAAAAACTATATTTGAAGATTTAAATGACTTAGAAATAATATATGAATCTGACAGTATACGCTTAATATTTCCAAAACAGCTTCCTATAATCCAGCCAAAAGAGGAAGAAAAGCCAAACCCAGCAGTAAACAGGCGCGGTATGTTTGCTTTCTTTAAAAACACTCTGCAGGAAAGTATATTAAAAAGTGCTGATATGATTACTGTTGAAACTTTAGAAGACAGAACTAAAATTGATTTTACCCATGAAGAAACAGCAAGAAGAAAAATCTTTTTAGACAGCCTTATGTCTTTAGGAAAAATAACTCGCTTAGAAGTTGAAACTAATAATCTGTTTAATAATATGGTAATAGATGAATCATGTGTTTACTGTGGAATGTGTGCAAGATTTTGCAATACTGGTGCATTATATATAAATGATGAAAGAACTGAAATCACTTTTAACCCATCAAAATGTATATCATGTAAACTTTGCGAAAGGGCATGCTACCATAATAAGCTTCATTATAAAGATACATTAAACTTAAAAACATTTTTTCAAGATAATGTTCTTGTTTCAAGGAACAGCGAAAGGCTAACAATATCAGATATGAAAATATTTGATGTATAGATTATAAATATTTTCCTGCAACTGTTACTTCATCAGCATCGCCGTTAATAGATACGCCGCCTTCTGCAGTGATAATATATGTATGCTGCATACCTGTTACACCGTAGCCTTCTAATGCTGAGAAAAATCCTAAGTTTATAACCATATTTTCCACAAGTGGTTTATCATTATTTTTTGATATAACAGGAAATTCATCAACGGCAAGCCCTGTGCCCCAGCCAAGATGAGTAAGAGTGTTATCACCAAGCCCCATAAATGTGCCTTGAATTTCTGGATGAATATTATCCATAATTTCCGTATAAATTTCGCTTGGTTTTGCACCTGGTTTTAAAAGAGTTACTGCTAAATCTTTTAAATTTTTGCAGTGCTCCTGCTGCCTGCGTATATAGTCTATAAGGCTGTTAAAAGCGTAGCAGTATGTGCATACTGAGTGATAGCCGTTAATGCCAAATACAGAAGGTATTGTTACTAAATCATTTTGTTTTAAAGTGATTTTACTGCTTCCAAAAAAGGGGGAAGAAGCATATATGCCAGTGACACCTGCAGGAATATCATATTTATAAATATTTAATGAGCTTTCTCCAAAAGCTACATTTAATGTTTGAAATTCCATTCCAGGTCTTTCAAAGCGGACTATACCTTGATGTCCTTTTTTTATAAACTCATTAAATATAAGCAGTGCAGCATCTCTTTCTGAAATATCTTCTGTTAAAAGTTCAGGCACAATATTTGCCATAATATCAGAGTGTATTGCTCCTGCTTCTTTTAATATATCAAGCTCATACTTGCTTTTTACACTTCTAGTCATATTTAATGCTTTATCACAGGAATATATTTTGCCAAATTCAAACTGAGTATTAAATTCTTCTAAAAGTTTGATAGTTACAAAGCCTTTATCTACAAATGCAGGGAAAAATGTATTAAGTGCAAGTTCGTTTTTAATATCCTGCAGCTCTTTATATGCCATAACTTTGCAGTATCTTATTTCTTTGGCTGCTCTTTCTACACTTCTTTTAACAAAATATATGGGCTCTTCATCTCTTTGTATAAAAAGTATGCCGTCCTGCATAGTGCCTGTAAAATAGTAGATATTCACTGGGTTAAATATGAAGATATACCGCCATGCATCATCAGTCATATCCATAAATGTAGTAAATTTTTTAAGTCTGTTAATCAGTTCTGCACCAGGCACTTTTGAATACATAAAAGCCTCACAAATAAAATACTAAATAAGAATAACATAAGCATATATATTTTAAAAGTATTTTTCTAACAGGTTTATCTTTAACAATTATAAGTAAATCTGTTTCAATAATTATATATACTTATAGGATAAAATTTAAATAATTATACCGCCGCAAATCTCATAAATCAAATTTTTGTTATTTCATTCCTTATGTTCCAAACTGCATAATCATATACAATTAAGTTACAAAGATAATGAGATAATATGAGAACATATTTTAAAAAAGGGGATAAATTAACTGTAATCATTATTATAAAAAAATGCAATGCAGTTTTTATAAAAGTAGAAACAAAAACAGCAGGGTGTGCCGACCTGCTGTTTTTAATTGTGCAAAAATATGGGAGGATTGTAAGAACGGGAAATCTTACTATTTGAAAACGCTTATCATTGATAAGCCTGAGTGCTAAAAAAATCCTAGCTGAAAACTCCTTATATACTAATTTATTTCGGCTTTTAGTATTTCCTTTCTGCCGATGATTATTAATATCATTATTGATAATAAAAGTCAATAAAAAATTTAAAAAAAATGAAAAAAGTTTTCAATAAGTTTTAAATAATTGATAAAAAAGAATAAAATGGGTTAATATTTGTTGTGAGAATAATGATATGGATTAAAGATAAAGAAAATCCTTATCAGTTTTTAACTGATAAGGATATAAGTTTAATTATTTGGCTGTCCATTTATATTGTTTTAATGCACCAAGGTTTTTAAGTTCATCAATAACAGTGCTGTCTAAATATTTTTTTGCAAATGGGTCAATAATGTCTTTACTTGGAAAATATTTTTGTATTTCTTCTGCTGTAAGAAAAGCAAATAAAAGATATCCTTCAGACGGCATAACTGGGTCGTTCCATTCCTCAAATGATATATAGTAAGTTTTCTTTTCTTCAGAATTCATAAATCCATTTGTACTTGTTATATTAAGAACAGTTTCTGATGGATTTCTACAAAATGTAAGGTCTGGTGTTTTTGACTGACTTAAATAACTTTGACTGGCAAAGTGTGCGAAATATTTCACACCTTTAACAATACCAAAGCCATATTGAGTAAGGTCAGTTTCACCACCTTCTAACCCTAAAGCCTGGCTTATTAATACAGGATATATTGGTTCAGAAACATCTTGTCTTGGGTTTCTTACTTCTATACTATAAACTTGGTAATATTTTTTAGTAAATTCATATACTGTAGTTTCATCTACAGGAATATTTTCTGCTGGCAGGCCCCCTGCATTACTACTTCCACCAGTGCCTGTATCAGTTGCCCATTTATATTGTCTTAATGCTCCTAATTGATTTAATTCATCAATTAAAGATTGAGGTAGTTTGCCATCTACTAGTTCTATATTAAAAAACTTATTTTCTTCCTCTTTAGTAAGAAATGCAATTACTATTGTTCCTTTAGTTGGAATACTGCCGTCAGTAAATGCTAAATGATATCTAGTAGTTCCACTATTATTTAAAGATGTTGCTCCGTCTATATCATAATTTTTATTTCCTAATGTAAGGTCCCCATCAGAGTTATCAACTTTGTATGTAGATGTTAATAGTGTATTATAATTATATAACCCCATAAGATTACTTATCAGTATAGGATAGTATGTTCCTTGTTCTTTTCTTGGGTTTGTAAGGTCTGCATAAGCCCATGCGTAATTATTTTGATGTTTTTCTAATTTTATTTCATCACCAGCAGGAATACTTTCAATATTAGATGAACCACCACTTGTTCCTGTATTTTTTGTGTCATCAGCACAGCCTGATATTAAAGCAAGAAATGCTGCTAATAAAATTGATAATAAAGATTTTTTCATAAAATATCTCCTTTTTCATAATTTGTGTCCCCATCATATCATGGGGGGGAATGTCAAGTGTTTTTTAAAAAAAGAGAATAATATTTTATTTTACTGGTTATCTTTTTTTGCCATAGGGTGAGATTCATCATACACTTTTAAAAGTGATGCTAAATCGCTGTGGGTATATTTTTGTGTAGTGGCAAGTGATTCATGGCCTAAAAGCTCTTGAATAGAGCGTAAATCTGCACCGCCCTCTAATAAGTGGGTTGCAAAAGTGTGCCTGAAAGAGTGGGGTGAGTAATCTAGTGGAAGCCCTGCTTTTTTCAGATATGTTTCCACTACTCTTCTCACTGTTCTATCTGTCATGCGTGTGCCAAGTCTGTTTATAATTAGTGCATCGCTGTCTACTATCCTGTTATCTGCAACAATATCATACATTACTTTATAATAATCTTTAATAAGAGAGATAAGCTCTGGAGCAAGTGGCACAATCCTTTCTTTTTTGCCTTTACCACGCACAAGTATGCGCATACCGTTTAAATCAACTGCACTTCTATCAAGCCCTACAAGTTCAGAAACACGGACGCCTGTGCCATATAAAAGCTCTAAAATTAAAGCGTCACGCATACCCATAGGTGTAGTTTTATCTGGCAAATCTAAAAGTGTAAAAATATCATCTACATTAAAAACAGTAGGCAGATATTTTTCTTTTTTAGGAAATTTAAGCATACGGGCAGGGTTTTCTTCTATAAATCCCCGCCTGTATAAAAATTTAAAAAATGATTTAATAGTAGATATTTTTCTTTCAATGCTGGATTTTGATAACTCTCTGTCATAAAGAGTAGTAATAAAGCCGCGAAGTGTGAAAAAATCAAGGGATTTTACATCATCAGGCACTTTTTCATCGTGAGCATAAATAGAAAGCTCGCTTAAATCTTTTGCGTATGCTGTAACAGAGTGTTCACTGTATTCTCTTTCTACGCGGACAAAATTTATAAATTCTTCTATTGCGTTATCTATTTCCATAATTTTCTTTATAAAATAATTCTGCCTTTTTGTATGCAGCTTCTACCTGCATTTGTTTTTTCAGTTTTTTATCCCGCACTTTCTTTTCAAGGGGCGGTAGCATTCCAAGATGAAAGTTAGAAGGCACATATTTTTTGCCGTTAGAAAATTCAGATATTCCAGAAATATATTCTGATAAGCTCCCCATAGCTGTACCAGTTGGGAAATCTAAAAATGGTTTATTTTCTAAAAGTCTTGCTATCTGCAGCGATGCCATTAAGCCCCCTGCAATAGATTCATTATATCCTTCAAGCCCTGTAATCTGGCCTGCAATAAATAAGTTTTTATTGCTGTTAAAATTAAAGTATCTTGAAATATGTTTTGGACTTTCTATATATGTATTTCTATGGACTGAGCCAAATCTTAAAAATTCTGCATTTTTTAAAGCGGGAATTTTTCTAAATATTTCCTTTTGTGCACCTATTGTCATTTTTGTTTGAAAGCCTACCATATTAAATGCTGTGCCTTCTTTATTTTCCTTTCTAAGTTGTATTACAGCATAAGGGCGGATATTTGTTTCAGGATTTTCAAGTCCCACAGGTTTCATAGGTCCAAAAGTTAAAGTCTGCCTGCCTCTTTCTGCCATAACTTCTACAGGCATACAGCCTTCAAAATATGATATTTTTTCAAAATCATGAAAAGCTGTTTTTGGAGCAGCCATTATATCATCATAAAATGTATTATATTCTTCTTCAGTTAAAGGAATATTAAAATAATCATCGCCGCCCTTGCCGTATCTGCCAAGGAAATATCCTTTTTCCATATCAATAGTATCTGCATCTATAATAGGGCTTATAGCATCAGCAAAGTATAGTGCTCCGCCACAGTATTCTTTTATGTTTTCAGCTAAAGTGTCACTTGTAAGCGGCCCTGTAGCAATAAGAAATGGAATATCTGTATTTATAGGAAGTTCTGTAATTTCTTTATTTGTAACAGTGATATTTTTATGACTATTTACAGCATCAGTAATAATATTAGAAAATAAAACCCTGTCAACAGCTAAAGCACCACCTGCAGGCACGCTGCATTTAAGAGCTGTCTGCATAAGAAAAGAGTTATAAAGCATCATTTCTTTTTTTAAAAGCCCGCTTCCTGTTGTAATATCTAACGATTTTAAGCTGTTAGAGCATACAAGCTCTGCAAATTTATCTGTTTCATGGGCTGGTGTAGTTTTTAAAGGCCTCATTTCTATAAGATTTACTTTATAACCTTTTTCTGCCAGCTGATAAGCTGCTTCACTGCCAGCAAGCCCAGCCCCTGCAATTATAACATCATATTCTGCCACAAATTATCCTTTTAAACTAACTTTCTTTAATAGATTTTTATATAATTCATTATTTTATTTAATTATTTTATATTTAATTACATGTTGTATTTCAAACAATGTTTATTCATTCAAAATTTTTATTATTCTATAATTTCATCTATGTAGTTAGATAATGCATCAAAAAAAATGATTAAATTATTTATGATTACTGTTAAATATTCTTGATTTATATAAAGTCTATTCTTTTCATCAGCATATTCATACAATTCACATCTACTATTTATTGGATAACGATATGGCAGATTATTTTTTTCATTCAAAATTTCTTTATATAAAACAGTAATTATATTGAGCGTATTATCCCATGGTATGGCGTTAAATTCTTTTTCTGTAATTATTTTTTTAATTTTATTTTTTATTTTCTTGAATAAATCGATTATATCATGTTGTTCAATTATTTGATTATCAAATTTCATTAAATAATATTTAATAGAGAGCTCTATTCCATGGTTTAGCAAGTGTAATACTGGGAGTATATAATAATCTTTTGCATAAAATTTATTTTCAGCATTAAGTAATGTTTTTGCACTATCAAGATAATACATTCCTAGGCAATATAATTTGTCACATATTTCACTACTATGAGTAAATGGAAATGTTATATCAACACAATTTGCTTCAAAAGTTTTTGGTAATAATTTCTTTTTATCAAATATATCCATGTATTCATTATCCATTTTCTTTTTTCTTAATAGGCTTAGTATTCTTACATTCTGGATAACCAGAGCATGCAAGGAAAGCACCGCGGAAGCTTCTTTTTACAACCATAGGTTTGCCGCATTTTTCGCATACTTCGCCGCTTTCATTTGGAGTGTTTGGCTTAATACCTATAGTGCCGTCATCTTTCATTTCAATATTAGCAGTAAATTTACATTCCGGGTATCCAGAACATGCTGCAAACATACCATTCTTGCCAGATTTTAATGTAAGTGGTTTAGAACATTCTGGGCATTTTTCATCTAAAACCTGTCCTGCTTCTAATATTTTTATCTGTCCGTCTGGAGTTCTTAAAAAGTTTTTAATATTTTTACATTCTGGATATTCAGGACATGCAATAACTTCCCCAAAGCGTGTCTTTTTAAACACAAGTTCTGCGCCGCATTTTTCACATTTTATACCAGTGCCTTCAAACTGCTTATCTTCTACAAGCTCTATTTCACCTTTTTCATTTCTTTTAAAGTTAGAAGTAAACTTACACTCTGGGTATGCAGAGCATGCAAGGAATGCACCGTTTTTACCCATTTTTATAACAAGCTCACTTGTGCATATTGGGCATTTTTTATTAGTTTCTAAATTGGCAGATATTTTACCAGTGGAAGCTGCTTTTAACTCTTTATCAAAATTTTTATAAAAGTTTGATAATACATCATGCCAGTTTTCCTTACCGTCTTCTATTAAGTCTAAGTCTTTTTCCATACTTGCAGTAAATTTTACTTCAAATATTTTTGGAAAGTTTTCTATTAATATTTTATTTACTATTCTTCCAAGCTCTGTTGGGTGGAATTTTTTATCCTGCAGTTCTGTATACTGCCTTTCTACAATAGTAGAGATAATAGCAGCATAGGTTGACGGCCTGCCTATTCCCTGCTGTTCTAATGTTTTAACAAGAGTAGCCTCTGTATATCGGGGCGGGCTTTGTGTAAAATGCTGTTTCTTTTCTGTTTTATCTCTTAATGCAGGAGTGTTTTCTGATATTTTAAAAGAGATAGTAGTTTCATCATCTTCTTCATTTTTAGCATCTTCTTCTTTACTTTCAAGATAAAGTTTAGTAAAGCCTGCAAAAGCAAGAGTTTTAGCAGATGCTTTAAATTCATAATCTTTGCCAGTTAAGCGCACTACTGTCTGGTTAAATATGGCTTCTGCCATTTGGCTTGCTACAAACCTTTCCCATATCAGTTTATAAAGCCTGTATTGGTCATTAGTTAAATATTTTTTAATTTCCGCAGGTGTTCTTAAAACAGAAGTAGGGCGGATAGCTTCGTGAGCGTCCTGCACATTATTTGATTTTTTTGAAGCTTTTTTGGTTTTAGCTACATAATCTTTGCCATAGTTATTTTCAATATATTCTTTTGCCTGGCTTTCTGCTTCTGGAGAAATACGGGTAGAGTCTGTTCTCATATAAGTAATAAGACCAACAGGTCCTTCTGCAAGCTCTACACCTTCATACAGGCTTTGGGCAACTGCCATTGCTTTTTTAGCAGTAAAGCCCAATTTTCTAATAGCTTCCTGCTGCATTCTTGATGTTATAAAAGGCTCAGCAGGGTTTTGCTTAACTGCCTTTTCTTCTACACCTGATACAATAAAATCTAAAGGCATATCAGCAAGTATTTTTTCTGCATCCTTTTCTGTTTTAATATCTGCTTTTTTGCCTTTTATTTTATCAAGTTTGGCTTTTAATACACCTTTATCATTTGTATCTTTATTTTCTATATTAAAATCTGCACTGATACTCCATGATTCAACTGGTACAAATTTTTCTATTTCTTCTTCTCTTTCGCATATTAATCTTAATGCAACAGACTGAACACGGCCTGCTGAAAGACCATATCTTAATGGCTTCCATAAAAGCGGGCTTACCATATAACCTACAAGCCTGTCTAATATTCTGCGAGACTGCTGGGCGTTAACTCTGTTTAAGTTAATATCGCCAGGGTTATTTATGCCGTCAAGTATACCTTTTTTAGTGATTTCATTAAAAAGTACACGTTTTACAGGCTTATTTTTATCAATCTGGCTTGCAATATGCCACGCAATCGCTTCTCCCTCTCTATCCGGGTCGGGCGCAAGGAATACTTTATCAGCCTTTTTTGCATTGCTTTTAAGGGAAGAAATAACTTTTTCTTTACCTTCTATCACAATATATTTAGGCTCAAAGTTATGCTCAATATCTACACCTAATTCATTAGGCGGCAGGTCAATAATATGACCAACGCTGGCGATTACTTTGTAATCAGAGCCAAGGTATTTTTCAATAGTTTTAGCTTTTGCAGGTGATTCAACAATTACCAGATTCATAGTGCTACCCATCTATATTATTTTAATTATATATTTTTCATCTTGTGCTTTTTCTATTATGCCGTCAAGCTCAAGGCAGGCTATGGCATTCATAGCAGAAACCACATCAATATTTAGTTTTAAACATATATTATTTAACGATAAAGGCTCTATAGATAAAGCGTCATATATCTTCTGCCCTGTTTCATCTTCAATTTCAAGAGATTTTATGCTGTTCTCAACAATTTCGCTATTATTTTCATTTAACTTAATTTTTAAGTCATATTGTAAATCAGAGATTATGTCAAGAGATGATTCTAAAAATTTTGCTCCCTGCCTTAGAAGAGAGTTTGTTGCACTATTTCTACCGCCAGGAAATGCAGGCACTGCAAAAATCTCTCTGTTTTGTTCTAATGCAAAGCGACATGTAATTAAAGAACCGCTTTTATATCCTGCTTCAATAACTGCAATAGCTTTTGAAAGCCCTGATATTATTCTGTTTCTTCTAGGGAAGTTTTGCGGCAGCGGTGCTTCATCAAGAGTAAATTCACTCATCAGACAGCCGCCTTTTTCAAGTATTTTATCAATATATTTAGTATGAGCTGCAGGGTATATATTTGCAAGTCCGCTGCCTAATACACAGGCAGTTGCGCCATAATCAACAGCACCTTTATGGGACGCAATGTCTATACCGTAAGCAAAGCCGCTGACAACAGTTATGCCTACTTCTGCTAATTCTTTAGATAATTTATATGCAAAATTTTCTGCCATTTTTGAGCAGTTTCTAGAGCCTACTATACCTACACATATATTATTTAAACATTCACTGTTTCCAAGCACATAAAGCAGAGCAGGCGGCGCATATACTTCTTTCAGCATTTTAGGGTATCTTTCGTCTTCTAAAGTTATAATGGATATTCCAGCATCTTCTGCACGCCTTATCTGGCTTTCAACAGCCTGTTCATTAAAAGACTTTGTAAGGATTCTATCAACTACAGCACTTTGAATATTTGAGCCGTAAAAGAAATCTGCCTTTTCTTTAAATATTCCTGATATTGTGCCACGTTTTTCCATAATTAAAGAAATGATAGTATCACTTAACCCTTTAATATGCTTTAACGCCATATATTCATAAATGGTATCTATAATAAGCTCCCTGAAAATAATAATAAATGAAAGAATATAATATAGGATAGGAAATGTCAAATGAATAAATTAGATAAGTATTTATTTAATGACATTATTCATTATTGAAAAAATAAATATAATATGTTACTATGGAATTATTAAATAAATATGGAATAAATATGTCAGAAACAAATGGGCAGTTTGATATAAAAGATGTTTATGATATTTTGGACAGAGATTCTGGTGGATTTATAAAAAAAGATAATCAAGTTGTTTTTAATGATGGGTTTTTGAAGAAATATATCAGTATCCATTGGAAAATGCCTTTCAACAAAATCTTTGTCGTTGTGTATTATAGGGATATTCTAGTGCTAGATAATTCTGTATGGATTAATAAGTTTTATCATCCGTATTTTGGTAATGAATTATCTTATCCTTTAACAGGATTAACTGCGGAAGCTCAAAGTATATTTCTTGCACCAGATAAATATAATATTATCAAATATAAAGCAGAAAATGGTATATTTTTAATGATATTATCATTTTCACCAACCTATGAAAGGGAAAAACATCTTAACCCATTGCAGTTACAGGTGGATTCATATAGAGAGTTGAAAAGTATGGAAGATATTGAATTATACAAAGATAGTGAGGGTAATATTTTAATAACAAAATCTATTGTTGAATCAGTTATTAAAGAAAATAGCCAAGAAATAGAAAATGGAATTAATGCTAATAAAGAGAAATTAAATGATTTAGAAAAGGTTGTAGAGGAAACAGAAGAGCAGCATCAAATCCTTTTAAATGATATTCAAGAAAAAAATAGTAATTTAGAAGAGCTTATTCATAATATTGAAGATTGTAAAAATGAAATAGAAAGGCTTATAGAATTGAGGGATAATATGGATAAAGAAATAGCAAAAGAATTGCAGAAAAAAGCAAATAAACTTTTACAGCTTGGTCTTTTAGATGATGATAAATTTAAACAGTTAACAGGTGTAGAAAAAAAATATACTTTAGAAGAAGGAACTTATATAACTTATGATGATATAGAAAATAATCCTGATAAGCTTATAAATCATATACAAGCATATTTATATAAAAAAGGAATAATGTATGAAAAAGAGTTATTAATGGATTTCTATGCATTATTACAAACTAATGATTTTATTGTATTAGCAGGTGATTCTGGAACTGGAAAAACTAGTCTTGTTAAATATTTTGCAGATGCAATTGGTGGAATTGCTAAAATTATTCCTGTTAAACCAAACTGGACAGGTTCTGAGGATTTGTTAGGGTATTATAATCCAATTGAAAAACGCTTTTTATCTACTGAATTTACAGAAGCTATAAGAGAAGCTATTGAAAATCCAGATATTCCTTATTTTATTTGTTTAGATGAAATGAATCTTGCAAGGGTTGAGTATTATTTTGCAGACTTTTTATCACTATTAGAAGAGCGGACAAAAAATATAGAAATACAATTGTATAGTGATAATGAAAGTAAAAATAATTTAAAAGAAATTTATAGTTTTATAGATATTTTAGAATATATAACAAATAAAACAGATAAAGGCAGCGATTATTCATATCTTGATATGATGCAGGATGATGATTTAAATAATGAAATAAGAAAGGTTTTTGGTTTAACTGAAAAAGAGTCATTAATCTCTTATTACATTCATCTGAGAAATATTTTAAATAATGCATTTACTATACAGCCTAAAATTGAAATACCAAATAATGTAAGATTTTTTGGAGCAATAAATATAGATGAAACAACAAACTATTTATCACCAAAAATATTGGATAGGGCACATATTATAAGATTTAAAAGTCCTTTTTTAAGTCTTAATAAAGATTATGGTGTAGATACAGAGTATAAATATATTGATAAAAAAATAAAACTTACACCTATACAGTTAGGCATAAGAAAAGAATATCCAGAGTTTCGAAAAGATGATGAATTTGTTAATAATATACTTATTCTTGTAGAGAAATATTTACTGCCTATGGGTGTAGAATTTAGTTTTAGAACTATCAGGCAGGGTATGAATTATAATAACATATGTCATGAACTAAATATAGATAAATATCTTATTTTAAATAATTATATTATACATAAAATACTTCCTAAACTTACATTTGATGGTAACAAAAAAATAGATGATAAAACAACTAAAATAATGCTGCTGGAAAATATGCTGCAAGAATTGAAGACTATTTTAAGTCAGGAAGATAATCAGTATAAAGATGTAATTGATGAATTAGTAGATGTAATCAGTAGAGCAAAAAATAATCAAGATATAGTTAACTACTGGGCATAAAAATGAATATTGAAGCCAAATATTTGAATATAAAATGGAAAAATGAAAATGAAATAGAAGAAGTAAAAGAAAATTTTTTATCAGAAAAGTTAGAATATATAGATGATAATGCATATTTTCTTCAGTTATATACATACACAAAGATTGATAATTTATATGCACAAATTGCTTTTCAACTAGATGATGATAATATTATTCCAGTTATATTATTAAATAATGGCAGAAAGAAAGTGTTAAAAAAATAATAGATCCTGTTACAAATAAGATATGGTGGGTAGAAAACAATAAGTGGAATAAAAAAGGGAAATATTATGAGTCATTATTTATCAATCATATAGGTGATGCTAAAATATATTTTGGTGATATTTTAGTAGATATTAATGTGAAAAATATTAGTTTAAGTCAAGAAGATGTAAGTATTATGCTTGATGATTTTAAAAATGAACTTTGGAAACTAATTTATAGTAAAAATTCATATTCTAATATGAAAATAAAAGCTACTACCATAGGTATTACTGAACAATATAAAAAAGTATTGGAAGAATATCTTAATAATATAGATAAAATTCTAAAGCAACCCAAAGTAATATTAAAAGAATATTTTATAAAAGAAAATATAAAAAAAATAGCACCTACAACAAAAACATTTATAGAATACATATCAGACCCTAGTAAACAATATTACACAAGTAAATCAAAAGTAGAAAATTATGATATACCAGATAATCAATATATATATTGGACTTTTGATTGTATTAAATATATTTTGTCTAACAATATTAATTATCAAAAATATATACGAGTATCTACAAATAAAAAAATAAGTGAATTCAAAAATCAAATGGAAGAGATAAATGAGGTTTTAAGAAGTAATAAAGTACAGGTTAATAAAGATATATTTTATCGTGATACTCAACTTTTAATTAATGAAAGAGATGAATTGCTTAAAAAAATGACTGGGGATAAATCAAAATTATCTCAATGTAATAAATATACAATTGATATTCGATATATAGGAGACAATAACGGGGACAAATATTTTGATACGATTATGGGAAATCAAAAAAATAATATAGTATATAGAATATATAATGAAAAATTAAGTAAGAACCTTAAAAATAAAAATTTAGGAAAGTATAGTATTATATGTGAAGAACCACAGTTATTTTCGGAAAAATATTCTTTTATTAATCTATCTGTGCCTATTTATAAAGATTTTCAAATCATATATTCAAGTATTGAACAAGTCAAGCAAATTAAGGTGATGAATGGTATAATTTTAAAAGAAGGACATTTTTATAAAATAAAAAAAATAGCTATAGAAAAGGAAAGTAGCAAACAATATATAAAATTTAAATGTGCTATAGATATGTCTTTTGGTGGAGTAAAGAAACTAAACAAATATTGTTGTTATATAAATATACCTATACAGTATCAAGATTTATGTGAAAAAATAAAAATGATGAATGAATGGTTTATAATTAATGCAGAAATTAATTATACTATTCCTTATAAAATATCAGATATTATATCTATCATACCGTTAAGTTATAATGATAAAATTGAAGAGTATAAAATTAAAGCTGAAGAATATGAAAAAAATGATTGGCAGAGAAATATAGACCTTAATAGTAAACAGGATAGAGAGGCAGTAAAATATTTAAAAAAAGAATCTGAAATAATGAAAAAAAATTATCAAAAAATGTATAATGAATATAGTAAGTTGTTAAATGAAAATGATCTATTAAAGTTGTCTAATAAGATGTTAAACTTGGATAAACAATTTAAACGATTAAAAATTAGTCCATCATCTATTTTTCCTAACTCAATGACTTTTGTACAAAACTATTTTTATACTAATACATTTACCATGTTTAAATTACTTCTTAATATCCAAAATATTGATATTAAACAGCTTAGTTTAATACAGTATTTTGAGCAAAATATTACAGTAATAGATATGCCTAAATTATATGAAAGATGGTGTTTTATAATAGTAATAAATATATTGATTCAGTATTACCATTTTAAACCTAAAGAGAATAATTGGATAAATATATTATTAGAAAACATTTTATCTGATAAATCAAAAAATACATTAGTTGAATTGATTAATGATGAATTAGAGTGTAATATAAATATATGGTATGAAAAAGAATTAGTAACTAAAAAATGTCCAGATATAATTTTAGAAATAGTATATAAAAATATTGCTCCATACCAAATAATATTAGATTCTAAATTTCATGAAGAAGCAGATATTAAATATCTTATAAGGCTATTATATTATTCAAAAGATTACGCAGGACGTAAAGTATCTTTTTTTCAAGAAGATAAAGATTATGATGCTTTTTATGAATATTATTTTAAAGATAATAATATTCATAAAAAGCATATAGATGATGAAACAGACTATTATAATAAAGTTTTTATTTTACATCCAGATTTTAATGCTTTATCTAGAGAAAGAATTGTTATAAATAACCAAAAATGGGGTAAGTATTCATATTATGGTGAGGGTGTATTATTTGATAGCAAAAAAGAAGTTGAAGAATTACGTATCAAAGAATATGATGATATAATGGCAAATCATAGGTATGGAGCTATTGTGATTAATCCTAAAAATTATTCATATCAAACAATGATGCAAAGATTTTTAGGGATGTGTATACAATATTATGTTTATACTATTTCAAAAAAGATTCCTGAGCGTTGGATATGTCTTTCATGTGGTAATGTAAATATTGAAACATTAGAAGATAGAAGAAAGAAAGTTGAAAATAATTTCATGAGTGCTTCTAATATCGAAATTAGCTCTGATTTCAAGTATAAATATTGCCAATATTGTAATAATATTTTAATCTATACAAACTGTTTTTCATGTAAGGTTAAACTCATAAAAAATGGTGTATTTTGGACTTATCATAATAATAATGAAGATAGTATATATAATATAAAATGTCCTAACTGTAATTCTTTTTTTACGAAAGAACAATCTGATAAGTATTATGAAATGAAACAAAATAAATCTACTAATTATTTAAGGAAATTTTAATGTATTATACTTTATTTATAGATGAATCTGGTGATTTTGAAACGAAAAAAGGTAAATGGGTTATATCTGGTTTACTAGTTGAAGGAAAATTTGCAGAGATAGATTTGGAATTTAGAAAAATATATAGCCATATACCAAAAAAATTAGGATTTGATAGTATAAAAGATTTTCATTTGACAGAATTTAGGGCTAATTTAGGTCATGAAAAAGCATTATATATTGCAAAAAATATCTTAAGTAATCTTGATACATTAAAAAAGAAATATACAATGATTTCTGTTGTCAATTTTACTAAATCTAAACTATCAGAAAGAGAAATGACTTATAGACTGATGATGACAGATTTACTTGCTCTAATAGAAACAGTTATACCAGATGATACAACAATTGATGGATTAGACCTAATTGTAGCAACTAGAACAATAGATGGAATACGCCAGACATCAGTAAGTGATATTAAAATAGATGTGTTAAATAATTTAAAGCTATCTTTTGAAGCAGGACTTGCAGCTCGTGGTATTATAGATTTATTAAATAATAAGATTAATATAGAGCTGCACTATGCAAATGATTTGTGGGGTTTAGTTTGTGCTGATTTTATTGCTAATTTAACTTATAATATTGATAATGTAGATACTAAAGGATATTTAAAAACACTTGAAAAAGAAAATAAATATTTATTATTTGAATCATTTGGAAATTATGAATTACGCAAGGCAAAAATTGCAGAAAGAGATGGTGATTATGTATTAGCACTATATAGATTTTTAGTTCTTTCAATAAGTAAAAGTAATGAGTTATTTGGTGAAAATATTAAATTATCTATAAAGAATATTTTAATAAAAAGTTTAGATAAAAAAAGTTCATTAAAAGCAAAAGCTACAATTGAGGCATTAATAGAAAGACTGTGGCGTAATTATAAAAACATAGATAAATTTGATGATTTATATCAAATGTTAGGTTTACTTTCATATATAATGGAAGAATTAATACAAAATAAAACTTATAAAGAATTTTTACATATATTATTTAGAATAAAAAATATGCTTTTATTTGTATGTAATCATATAGGTTATACAGAAAATGCATTTATCTATATTGGTGAGCAAGAAAAATATATCTCAAAAATAGCTTCCAATCCTGAATATTTTATACTTATTTTAGATTATAAATTATATGAAATTGAAACTTATATTAATGATCTACAATTTGAAAAAGCAACTATTAAAGCAAAAGAATATTATACATTAATAGAAAATTATAGAACAGTATGGGAACTTTTATCTAATGGTAATATAGATGACTTCAATTATTCTAAAATATACAGACGCTCTATAATGACACTTCAAAAATGTTTGATTTTTACATCTAATACAGATGAAGAATTTTCTGCAATATTGCAGTCATTAGATAATGTTGCAAGATATTTAACTTTATCATCAGATATTGGAAGGCTTCATAATTATAAAGTAATGTTGTATTTGAAATGGGAGAAGCCTGAAAAAGCATTAGAGTATATATTGTCTGATTATGAAAATTTAACAACTCAGACTTTAGATAAATTTGATTTATTTTGGTTTTTAAAAACAGTCAATAATACAAAATTAACTAATTATAAAATAGAAATAGATAGTATTATCAGGTATCAGGTTGATAATTTTAATGAAACAGCACAAGGACATCCAAACGATATAATATGGAGAGAAATTGCACTTTATGAATTTTTAATGGGTAATATAAGTAAATCTAAAAAAGCGATAAAAAAAAGCAAAGAATGTTTTTCCGTAAAAAATGCAGCTATAGGAAAACATATATTTGATACAATTAGTAATCATGAAAAATATATACAAGAAAAAACATTAGATTATAAACGGTTATATGATTATAGAAAAATCATTATATATTAACTCACTTTTTTCCTTGCATAAATTTTATTAATTTAATATTGTGTATGCTATGGAAAATAATTGGTTAGAGCGATTCAGGGCAGAGTATAAGCCTTTATTAAAAGATAAGTATGATGAATTTGAATATGGTCTTTCATGTCCAAAATCACGCCATATTCGTGTGCAGTCATCAAGAAATATTGATTATCTATTAGAACTTAATAATATATGCACTTTAGAAAAGCTTGAAGAATATGATAATATATATAAGGCAGTGGAAAATGCTGATAAGATAGTAGAGAGTATTTCTTTTCAGACAGGCGGAGTATATATTATGAACCCATCATCTATTGCTCCAGTTGAAATATTAATGTCTTATATGGGAGAAAACCCTGTTATGCTTGATGTATCTTCTGCTCCCGGCGGAAAAACATGTGCATTATCTGATATGAGTAACAGGAAAGGTATAATAGTAGCCAATGAAATATCTGCAAGCCGTTTAAAATCTCTTCATTTTAATTTAGAAAAATATGGAGCATATAATGTAAAGACTGTTTCTATGGACGGAAGGCTTTTACCTAATATTTTTGAAAATTCTTTTGACGGTATTCTGCTTGATGCACCGTGTTCTAATGAAAATAAAATTTTCCGTAATAAGACTGTGCAGGCAGAGTGGAATAAAAAGCTTGTAGAAAGAATGGCAGATTTACAGCGTCAGCTTATAAAATCAGCCTTTTTATGCTTAAAAGAAGGGGGAGTATTAGTATATTCTACCTGCACTTTAAGTTTAGAAGAAAACGAATATGTTATAAAATATCTGCTTGATGAATTTGATAATGCAGAGCTTCTTCCTGCTGGCAGTCACTATGGCAAAGGCTTATCAGGAATAAGCCATATTGATGAAAATATTGCCCGTATTATGCCGGATACTGATAAAATAGATGGCTTTTTTGCAGCAGCAGTTCGTAAAAAGGGCACATTTATTCCTTATAATTTTATAAACTCTAAATTAAAGGAAAAGGAAAAAGATTTCTTTAAAAAATATTATCCATCCTTTTCCTATTCCCATATATCAATCAGCGAATATGACAGACGGGGCTATATAGAAACTGCCCCAGAAATATTTAAAAAAGTTAAGTTTAAAAGGCGGGGCTTAAATCTTTACAAGGATACTGGCAAAATTTATGAGCCGTCATGCCAGAGTGTATGGCAGTGGGGCTCTTTTACAGAAAATAATATGAGATATAATATTTCTGCAGATTTGGCAGAAAATTTTTTGAAAGGGTTTGACATATCCTGTAATGATAACTATAATAACGAACTTTTATTTTTTAATAATATCCCTGTTGGCTATGCTAAAAAGGTAGACAACATGTTAAAAAATAAATTAGACAGATATTTTTTATATGGGAAAAATATAGAGTGGTGAAAAAATAATGAAAGTATTATGCAGTATATTATGTGCATTAGTATTATCTTTTGGTATAAGCTATGCTTATGAAGAAGTACCTGATGATGCAAAAAGTCAGACAGAAGATGTATCTCAGCAGATGATAGCTTCTCAAGCGCCTGAAGCAAAAAGCAGGCTTGGCAAAAATACCATTGTAAACTTATCTTCTGATAGTAGCGAATTAATCCATGTTGTGCTTGTGGATAAATCTCTTAAAAGGCTCTATATTGCAGTGCTTAATAATGACAGTATGGAAGTGATTAAAGAGTTTCCGATTTTAACAGGCAGAGTGGACGGCAATAAAGTAAAGCAGGGCGATGAAAAAACTCCAGAAGGTGTATATTATGTTGTATCATACTCTTCAGGTGAAGAGCTTGTAAAAAGATACGGCGATTATGCTTTAATATATGGTGCAGGCTCATTTCCATTAAATTATCCTAATATTGTAGATAAAATAGAGAAAAAAACAGGCGGCGGTATATGGCTGCATGGCGTTAAGCCAGACTTAGATAAAACATATACTCAAGGCTGTGTTGCTATGAATAACACTAACTTTGGGTTATTATATGATAATGTATCTATTACTACACCAGTGATTATTGCAGAAAAATTAATGTATTCTGATGAAAAAGATTATAATGCAGTAAGAAATGAGCAGCTTGAAGTATTAAAATCATTTATTACTGCATGGCAGGGTAACGATAAGGATACTTTTAAAAGCTTAGTGCACAGCAAATTTAAAACTTACGGCGGTGCAAATTATAAAAGCTATACTAATAATAAATTAAACTTAATGGATATATATCCAGATAAAGTTATACGCAACGATAATACGAAAGTATTTATGAAAGATGATAATTATACTGTATTTGATACAAACCAGTATTACTGTGCTGCAAACCTTTCTACATATACTAATAAAAAATATTACTTTATAAAAGAAAATGGTTCTTTAAAATTAATCAGTGAAGAAACATCTTCTAAAGGTATAGAAAATGTACCAGAGCTTGATAATGATATAAAATCATTTGTAGAAAACTGGGCTGCATCATGGAGAGCGCAGGATATAGAAAAATATATGGCTAATTATGATGTAAGGTTTAAAGCCAGCAGAGAAAATTACAGCCAGTGGAAAGCGAAAAAATCGGCACTTTTTGCAAAAGGTGAGCCGATAACACTTAATATATCAAATATTAAATGGTCTTATTCAGGTGGTGAATATAAAGTAGAGTTTATGCAGGAATATTCATCTGGTAATGTAGAAGATAAAGGCACAAAAATATTAACTCTTTCAGGCTGTCCGTCATTTTTTAAAATCAAGTCTGAAATATGGAGAGGGATTTGAGAGTATTAATTTATAGTTTAGTAATGTTATTTTCTGTTACAGGCAGTTTATATGCAGATGTAAAACGACCAGATACAGTAAGAGAAGTTTTTTTTACAGGAACAAACCACGAACTTGAAGTGTATAAAATATACGGCAGGCAGGACGGCCCTACTATGCTTATTATTGGCGGTATTCAGGGGGACGAGCCTGGCGGATTTTTATCTGCTGATTCTTATGCAGATATAAAACTGGAAAAAGGCAACTTAATAGTTATACCACGCACAAATTTTTACTCTATTATGCTTTATAACAGGGAAGTAAAAGGCGTGGATATGAACAGGCTTTTTGATAAAGCACCAAATGACTGGCAGGGTGATATTGTTAATAAAATAAAAGAATATATGAAAGAATCTGATATATTTTTAAACCTGCATGACGGCTGGGGTTTTCATTATCCAGAGTATATAAGCTGGCACAAAAGCCCAGACAGGTTTGGTTATTCTGTAATTGTAGATGAAGAAGAATTTACATGCAGCAATGGTAAAACATTAAAACTTGGGGAAATGGCAAGAAAAGCAATGGATGCAGCTAATGCAAAAATCCCTGATGATGACCCTAAAAAACATTATTTTAATACAGAAACAAGTAAAAGTTCAAGCCGTTTTAAAAGTATGAGAAAATCTGCTACATGGTATGCAGTATCTGATTTATGTATACCTGCTTTTGGTATAGAAGGCTCTAAGAATATGAAGCTTGATAAAAATGTGCTTTATCATAACTATGTAATAAATGAGTTTATGAAAAACATAGGTATAGAAATAGAATACCCTAATACCCATACTTATGAGCCTGAATTTACTGGTGCAGTAATAAAAGTCCATAATGATGAGCTTTTTATCCGCAGCGGCAGAGTGTTAGAAGTAGAAAAAGGCAGCACTATAAAAGTAACAGAAATATTTGCAAACCATAAGCGTGGTAAAACATGCGATATTGTAAACTTTGGCAACTTAAATGATATAAATAAAGACTATAAGGTAGAAAAAGACAGCAAAATAATTTTCCGTAAAGATAATATAGTTATGGGAAGTATTACTATTAAAGCAGTAGAGCCTGTTCGTCAAGTGGCAGCTGTAGAAGATAAAGAACATAAAGAAATAGAAATACCTGTAAAAGAGCAGGAAAAGGTAAAATTAAGCAGTGAAGAAAGCAAAATAAGTTTAGAGCCTAATATAAAATATTTTCACTTAACTATTGATAATAAAGATGTATATATAAAAAACGGGGATAAAATACATATAAAAGACGGCTCAAAAGTCGTGTTTGTAAAACTTTTAAGCTCAAAAGTGCAGGATTATAATGTAGCAATTAACTTTAAAGGCTGGTTTCCTGCTGATAAGTCTGCAAATATTGGCGATGACAGAGGCTATGAAATAATATTTCCACCTGCAAATATTTTAAAAAAATATTCTGTAGGCTCAAAAGGCAAACTTTACCCAGTAGTAGCTTACGATACAGCAAAAAAACAGGATATTGCAAAAATTTTAGTAGAGCTTGACTAATGGAGTTATCAGAAAAACTTAAACTTTACTTAGTATTAGAAACAGATTATCTGCAGCTGCCTTTAAGTGATTTTTTAGAAAATGTAATTAAAGGCGGCGTTTCTACTATCCAGCTTCGCAATAAATCACAAAATTTAGAAGAAAAGCTGAAATATGCTTATACAGTTAGAGAAATAACTGCAAAATATAATGCTTTATTTATTATGAATGACAGTATTGATATGGCAGTAAAAACCTGTGCAGACGGAGTACATATTGGAATAAATGATGGGGATGCTTCATTAATAAGGCAGAATTATAGCAATATGATTATAGGCTATTCCTGTAATAATTTAGAAGATACAGATACTGCAAATAAATATGCTGATTATGCAGGCATAGGACCGTATACAGAAACTTATACAAAAAAAGACCACAGGCAGATTTTAGGAACAGAAGGTATATATAAAATAAATAAAGCATTAAATATACCTGCTGTTGCAATAGGCGGCATAAATGCAGATAATGCATTAGATGCACTAAAAGCAGGTACAAAAGGACTTGCAGTTTCATCATTTTTATGTAAATCAAAAACACCTTATGATGATGCAAAAAGGCTTTTGGATATTATCAATGAAAGAGTTTGAGTTTATTTCATATCTTGAAAAAAGTATAATCAATAAAAATAAATATATAGGCGATGATGCTGCCTTGATTTATAATAAGCTGCTTATATCTAAAGATATATTATCAGAAAATATTCATTTTTTGTCATCTACCCCTTTAAAATATGTAATTCATAAGCTTTTTACATGCAACATAAGCGATATTGCTTCAATGGGGGCAGTATCAAAATATGTGCTTTTAGGGCTTGCTTTAAAGGATAAATCATATTTAGAAAATATAATGCCTTTAATAGAAGAAGAATGTAAATTTTATAATGTGGAACTTATTGGCGGCGATACAACATCATCTGAAAGAAATGTATTTTCATTAACTGTGCTTGGAGAAAAGGGCGCAAATACTGTTTGTAGAAGCGGTGCAGAAAATGGCGATATAATATTTATTTCCCGTCCTTTAGGTTTATGCAGAATATCTTTAGAAAAAGAATTAAACAGCCATTCATTTAATATAGATAAATACTACCATTATCAAGTTAATGCAGAAGATAAGCTGGGTGCATATCTTGGAAATATTAAGGGCATTACATCTATGACAGATATAAGTGACGGCTTAGGGGTAGATTTAAATAATATTGCATTATCATCAAATAAAAAAGCCATAATAGAATACAATAAGCTTGATTTATCACATTTAGCAGAATACGGCATAAATAGTTTTGATTACTTTCTTTCATCTGGTGAAGAATTTGCATTGCTTTTTACTGTAAAAAGTTTTCTTGCACAAAAAATACAAAAAGATATTTTAGACTTTTTAAATATAAATATTATCCCTGTTGGCAGAATTGAAGAAGGAAATGGCATTTTTTTAGAAAAAGATGGACATTTGCAAAAGATTAGGGTGGCAGGATATGAGCATTTTAGCAAAAAATGCTGATATTTCCTATAAAGCATTATAAAACTATTGCTTTTATATATTATATCTATTAATATAAAGTAATAATATTTTTGAGGTCTTATGACTATTCGTATTGCTGGAGAGCAGGATAAACATAAGCTTGATTTTGCAGCCCGTAATATATACACGCTGCCAAATGATGAATATAGAGTGCTGCCCTCATCACTGAAAGATGGCGATTATATTTTAGAGGTTAAAACTATTAGGTTTATTGAGCCTATCATCAGGGTTATAGTATCTGATGATATGCTTACTGCACGAGTATCTTTCTATCCAGGCATAAATACAGATAAAAAAACAAAATATCAAGATGTAGTTCTTCATTTAACAGAAAAAAATAAAATAAGCCCAGGCTATATTAATGATAAAGCATTAAAAGAAGCCATAGACCTTTTAAACGATGGTTATATAGTAGAAAATGTATTAATATGCGAGGGCACTCCGCCAGTTCAGGGCAAAGATGCAAATATAGAGTTTCTTTTTGAAAGACCAAACATTAAACCAAAACTTTTACCAAACGGTAAAGTTGATTATAAAGAGTTTACAAAATTTATTCTTGTAAAAAAAGACCAGCTTATTATAAAACGCACTCCACCAGATAAAGGCAAAGACGGCAGAGATATTTCTGGTAATATAATAAAAGCCGTTGAAGGTGTAGATAAAGGTATAGAAGTGGTGGAAGGAGTATACTCTAATCTTGAAAAAACAGAATACCGCTCAAAATATAATGGTCATATAATATTAAGCGGCAATACAATAAGTGTACTTCCTATGCTTCAGATTAATGGCGATGTGGATATGCGTGTAGGTAATGTGCGGTTTGAAGGCACTATACAGGTCACTGGTAATGTGCAGTCTGGATTTATTATTGATGCAGATGATATTATAGTAGAAGGTATTGTGGAAAATGCTGATTTAAAAGCACGCAATACTATAGTTATAAAAAAGGGTATTAAGGGCGTTATTACTAAAGGCTCTATTAAAGCAGGCGGTAATATTTCTGTGGGCTATTGTGAAAATGCTAATATTTTCTCAGGTGGTGAGTTAAGTGTTGAAAAATACTGCTTTAACTCAAATATAGAGGCTGCTACAGTTCGAGCTGTTGGTAAAGATACTATTATAAGCGGTGGAGATATAAGAGTATTTTCTAATCTGCATGTTACAAACTTAGGCTCTAAAAATTCTGGCAAAATGGAAGTTAACCTTGGATATTCCCCACTTTTACAAAATAAGGCAGAAAAAGTAAAAGTAGAAATAAACCAGTTAAGTGAATCTTTAGAAAAGATAAATGATGTATTATCAAAGCTGAATATTCAGGACCCTAAAATACAAAGCAATCCAAAAGTAAGAATGCTGCTTGACAGTGCAGAGACTTTTAAACGCCGTCTTCCGCTGCTTGAGAAAAAATATAATGATTTAATGCGTAAATCTGTATGTGATGCACCTAAAATCATAGTGGAAGATACAATATACCCAGGTGTAAGCTTAAGAATGTTAAATGTTTCAAGAAATATAAAATCAGAAATGAGCCATGTGGAATTTACATATAATGAGCTTTCAAGAGAAATAATCAATAAACCTATACAAAATAAAGGCGTATAGTATATATAAAATAGATAGAGGCATACAAGAAAAAATGAGAACATTTACAGAATTTTTTGGATTTTACCAAGACCCTTTTAAAAGGACTCCTGATGTAGAATTTTACTACCCAACACAAATGCATGTGGATGCATTAGACACATTACAGTATTTAATACATTCAGATGAACCTTTTGCTGTTTTAACAGGAGAGCCAGGCACTGGTAAAACTATTACTATTAAAAAATTTATTAATGAGCTTCCTGCAAATATTGTTTCTGCATATATATTATTTCCTAACCTTACTCCAGAAGAGCTTTTTATGGCAATACTGGAAGATTTTAATATACATGTAGATAAAACGCTTACTAAGAATGCACTTTTTGCAAGACTGCGTGATTTTTTAATTGAGATAGGCTCTCAAGGTAAAAAAGCTGTTATCATTATAGATGAGGCGCAGAATCTGCCAAATGAAACATTAGAAGAGCTGCGTCTTTTATCTAATTTAGAAACAGAAAAAGACAAGCTTTTAAAAATAATATTAGCAGGTCAGCCAGAGCTTGATGAAAAATTAAACGAAGAGAGCTTAAGGCAGTTAAAACAGCGTGTAACTTTATATGTGAAGCTTGATAACATAAAACAGGAAGATATAAAAAACTATATTTATTCTCACCTTGAAAAAGCAGGCAAAAGTTATGTTAAAATCCACAGCGGAGTAGTTAGGCGTATTGCAAAAATTACAAAAGGCAACCCAAGGCTTATTAATACTCTTATGGAAAGAACGATTATTGCTGCATTTTTAGATAACTCTCACACTATTACAGAAAATCACTTAATAAGTGCATTATCAAGTGTAAATAATGTGATGGCAACAGCTCATAAAAGAAAAAGCGGCAAGGCAAAACCATTTGTTATAATTGCAGTTATAGCGTGTCTTGCAGTATTAGTTGGCTTTTTAGGTGCAGATAAAATATTTAATTTAATAAATAAAGAGCCTGCTGCTCAGATTGCAGCAAACACTTATACTCAGCAGGAAATGCCAGTTCAGACGCAAGCACCAGTCCAAACACAAGCACCTGTGCAGGAAGCAGCACCACAGGTAGAAACAAATACTGCACCTGTTCAAGAATATGCTGATAACTCATTAAATAATAATACAGATATGTATAATGAGCCAGCAACTCCAGCAGATAATGCAGGTATAGAGCCATATAACCCAGATACTGTAAATAATAATTTAGATACTGCAGATAATAATATTAACCAGCAGACTGAAACTGTGCAGACAGCTCAAACTGAGCCATATACACCAGATACTCCAGCAGCTGAGCCAGCAGTAAATAATATACCACAGGTAGAAGAACAGCCTGTAATAGAAGAGCCTGCGCCTGTATATAACAGACCAAAAGATGTGTATATATTAGCTAATTCATTAAATGTGCGGGCAATTCCAAGCCTTGAATCTGCCAGAATTGCAGCTGCAAAAGTTGGCCAGAAATATGAATATGTTTCTGAAAACGAAGACTGGGTGCAGATACGACTTTCGCCAACACTTACAGGCTGGGTATTTAAACAGTATGTAAGCATATCTGAAAGACCATAGGGAAAATCCAATGAATATTGTTATAGTGGGTGCTGGTGAAGTAGGCACCCATATTGCCTCTCAGCTTGTAGCAGAGCAGAAAGATGTAGTAATTATTGAAAAAGACCCAGAGTGTGCTGCAAGAGCATCTAATATGCTTGACTGTCTTGTGGTAACTGGTGAAGGCTCAAATGTAGATGTTTTAAGGCAGGCAGGGGCAGAAAATGCAGATATTTTTATTGCTGCTACAAGTGTAGATGAAGTTAATATGATATCATGCTTTGTGGCAGGCAGTGCATTTAATACACCTATTAAAATAGCCCGTGTTAGAAATGTAGATTATATGCGCGGAGGGCTTTTAAAAAATTCATCAATCGGTATAGATTATCTTGTAAACCCAGAGATTGAGGCAGCTTTTGATATAGTGCAGACGGTAGTCCATGGAGCATCAAGTGGTATATTTGCATTTCAAGGCACTAATGCTCAGTTACGAGACTTTTTAGTAAAAGATGACAGTATTTTTAACGGCGTGCTTGTTAAAGATATTCGTTCTATTATTGACCAGAATTTTATTATTGCAGGTGTTTTACGAAATGAAATGCTGCATATTCCAAAAGGTGATTTCCAAATATTAACAGGAGACCACATATATATTGTAGCTCTTGGTAAATCTTTTAATAAAATATTAACACGAGCAGGCATGACTGTTGATAAGCTGAAAAGAATAGTGCTTGTTGGCGGCGGCTTAATAGGCAAGCATATTGCAGGTATGCTTATAGAAGATGGCAAAGATGTACGCATTATTGAAAAAGATTATGAAAGGTGCAAGGAGCTTTCTGCACTTTATCCAGACGCTACTGTTATTAATGGCAATATTTCAGACCAGGATGTTTTTGAAGAAGAAAATATTGCTTATACTGATGCAATAATCACTACAACTCAAAGTGAAGAATTAAATATTCTTGCTGGAGTTTATGCAAAAAGCAAGGGAGTAAAAAGAGCGGTAGCTTTAATTGATAAGCTAAACTACACTACTCTTGCTACAAATTTAGGGATAGATTCATGTATTAGTGCAAAGCTTAGCTCAGTTGATGCAATACTTAAATTTATCCGTAAAGGCAATATAAAAAATGTATATACAATATTTGAAGGTCAGGCAGAAGCTATTGAGTTTATAGTAGGAAACAGCAACCAGAATATTATAGGCAAAAAGATTATGGATTTAAAACTTCCTGCAGGCTGTTTAATTATTACAGTGCAGCGTCATAGAAAAACAATTATTCCAACAGGCTCATTTGTTATAGAAGAAGGGGACAGCCTTATAACATTTGTAACTCATGATGAAATAAGCAGGCTTGAGGAGCTTTTTAATAAATGATACACCAGTTAAGGTTAATATTACGGCCTATTGTTTTTATTAACTTAATACTTTCATGTTTTATGGCTTTTTGCGGATTTTATGCATTTATGTATAATGAAAATAATGAAGCCGTATCTTTTTTAAAAACAATGGCAGTAATTATTTTATTATCTGCTGTGCTGGCATTTTTTTCAAAAAGCAGGGATAAAAAGACAATTACTATTAGAAGCGGGTTTGTGCTTGTTGTTTTTATCTGGGTTTTTACATGTATTGTGGGCACACTTCCTTATTATGTATCTGGAGCAATACCTAATGTATATGATGCATTATTTGAATCTGTCTCTGGGTTTACAACAGCTGGTGCATCAATTTTATCAGATATAGAAGCCCTTCCAAAATCTATGCAGTTATGGCGTGCAATAACTCACTGGATTGGAGGCGGTGGAATTATTGTATTATCTGTAGCTATACTTCCTCTTTTAGGTATTGGCGGTACTCATCTTATGCAGGTGGAAACAACTGGTGTTACAAAAGAAAAACTTACACCTAGAATCACCCAGACTGCAAAATTTATCTGGGTTTTATATCTTTCATTAAATATTATAGGTATAGTATTACTTTCTTATGGCGGCATGAACCTGCTGGATGCTTTTACTCATGCATCAAGCGCTATTGCAACAGGCGGGTTTTCTAATAAAAATAATTCCGTTGCATATTTTTCATCAGCTTATATTGACTGGGTTTTAATTATATTTATGTATATAGGCTCACTTAACTTTTTAGTGCTGCTAAAAACTGTCCGCGGTAATTTTAAAAGCATAATAAATGATTCTGAAATAAAACTTTTTACACTGCTTATTATTTTAATATCTGCAGCAGTATCTATCCTTTTATATATTCAGCCTGAAGGTTTTACTGGAATGGACGGTAAAACTTATACATCATTACTAGATGCTGTAAGGTTTGGCACATTTCAGGTAGTATCAGTTATCAGCACAACAGGCTTTGCAACAGCAGATTATAATTTATGGCACCCTGCCGCGCAAATATTAATATTTGTATTATTTTTTATTGGCGGCTCATCTGGCTCTACAAGCGGCGGTATAAAAGTTGTGCGTCATATTATTATGTTTAAACAGGCAGTAATAAATATAAAATCCCTTATACACCCAAAGGGAGTATTTACAATGCGGCTTAATGGAAACCCAGTATCTAATAAAGTAGTTATTACTGTTATGGGCTTTATTGTAGTTTATATGACTACATTGTTTACTGGTGCATTTATTGTTGCATTAAGTGGAGCTGTTACACCATTTGAAGCTTTATCAGCTATGCTTGGCTGTCTTGGCACTGTAGGTCCTGGTTTTGGGGCAGTAGGGCCTGCAGATAATTACGGATTTCTACCAGACTTTGCAAAATTAACTCTTTCTATATCAATGATTATAGGGCGTTTAGAATTATTTACGGTATTTATTCTTTTCAGCCCGTGGTTTTGGAAAAAATGATTACGCGTCAGATAACAATACAAGGCATAGTTCAGGGTGTAGGTTTTAGACCTTTTATAAAAAATTTAGCAGACTCTATGCATATAAAAGGGTCTGTTATTAATACCAGCAGAGGCGTTATTATAAAAGCAAACCTTTGGGATGAAGAGCTTGATAAATTTATAAAAAAAATAAAGGAAAATGCACCTGCCTTATCTCATATTGTAAGTATTGATGTAAAAGATATTGAGCATATAGACTATAATAACTTTACTATAGAACATTCAAAAGATTTAGGGGGTATTACACTTATACCGCCTGATATGGCAATATGTGATGAATGCAGAAGTGAAATATTAGATATAGGTGAAAGAAGATTTTTTTATCCTTTCACAAACTGCACTAACTGCGGACCAAGGTATTCTATAATAGAAAAACTGCCCTATGATAGAATAAATACCACAATGAAAGATTTCAAAATGTGTGATGACTGTTATAATGAATATACAAATACAAATGACAGAAGATATCATGCTCAGCCTATCGCCTGCACAGAATGTGGTCCAAAAGTTACCCTTAATTTTAAAGGCAGAATTATTGAAAATCAGGAAGAAGCCTTTAAAAAAACAGCAGAATATATAGATAATGGCGGCATAGTGGCAGTGAAAGGTTTAGGGGGCTACCATTTAATATGCAGTGCAGAGCAGGATAGTGCAGTATTAAAATTAAGAGAGCTTAAAAAAAGAAATACTAAACCTTTTGCAGTAATGGCAGAAAATATTCAGACTATTAAAAGGCATGCAGTTGTTCCAAAAATAGTGGAAGAAACTCTTACAAGACCAGAAAGCCCAATAGTTATTTTTGAATGGTTCAGGCGCCCTTTTTCAGACTATGTATCGCCTAATTCAAATAAAATAGGCATAATGACAGCATATACTCCACTGCATATTGTATTATTTCAGTATATGAAAACAAAGTTTATAATAGCAACAAGTGCAAATCATAAAGATGAGCCTATTGCTAAAAATCAGGAAGAGGCAGAAAAAAATTTAAGCGGATTTACTGATGTTTTTCTGCACCATAATAGAGAGATTTTCCAGAGAGTAGATGACAGCGTATGTGCTCTTGCTGATTATGGATATATACTTTTTAGAAGAGCAAGGGGCTATGCACCATATCCTGTAGCATTAAAAAGTGATAATCAGGAAGAAATATTTGCAAGTGGTGCAAACCTTAAAAGCTCACTGCTTTTTTATAAATCAGGCTTTGCATTTTTAAGCCAGTATATTGGTGATTTAGATAATATAGAAACAGAGCAGATGTATGAAGAAGTACATGATAATATGAAATCACTTTTTAATATAAACCCTGTTACAGCAGTAGTGGATTATCACAGCCAGTATCGTTCTACTCTTTTTGCAGAGCAGAGGTATAAAAATATATATAAAGTGCAGCACCATACAGCTCATTTTGCTTCATGTATGGCAGAAAACTCATATTATGATAATGCTATAGGTATAGTTATGGATGGCTTTGGCTTAGGCGCAGATAATAAAGCCTGGGGCGGAGAAATATTTATAAAAGAAGGTAATATTATTACAAGATATGCTCATATAGAAAATTATATTCAGCCGGGGCTTGATTCAGCAGCGAAAAACCCTGTTAGAATGGTTATATCTTATCTTTATACGGAAAACCTGCTTGATAAGGTGATGGATAGATTTATTTCATCAGGGTATACAACAGAGCAGGAAATATCTCTTATAAAAATGGCAGTAGATAATAAACTTAACTCTATAGAAACAAGTGCAGCAGGCAGACTTTTTGAAAGTGCCGGCTCACTTGCTTTACTTAAGCGCACAAATGAATATGAGGGTGAGCTTGCCATTCTTTTTGAGAACTTAGCATTTAAAGAGTGTAATGAATGTTATAATTTTATGTATGAAGATAATAAAATAAAACTTTCAAAAGTATTTAAGGAAATGGTAGATGATATATTAAATAATCAGGATATAAAAATAATATCATCAAAATTTCATAACGGTTTTGCAAAAGTTATATATGATATATGTGTTGATATAAGAGAAAAATATGGAATTTCAACTATTGCATTATCTGGCGGAGTTATGCAGAATATCTTTTTAAGCAGTAAAATATATAATATGTTTACAGAAAAGGGATTTAGAGTGCTTACTCATAAAAAAGTGCCTGCTAATGATGCAGGGATTGCATTAGGTCAGCTTTACTGTTATCTAAATAATATTACCTTAAAAAGTGAATAGTAATTTTATCTAAACATTATCAGTATTATTGTCATTTTACTAACAATATATGTATTTAGAATGTTTAAAATACTTCGTTCGCTAATGCTCATATGACACTGTTGAGATATTATAATTAAATGGGAATGATATGACCTGCTGGGAAGTGAGATAGACAACACGAGACCTGTATATAGATTTTATCTTTTAAATACTTTCATTAATAAGGTTCTTTTTTATGTAATATAAGCATGGTAATATTAAAATGTAAACTGTATTAAAATTTTATATTTTTAAAATATTCATTGTTTTATACCTTAAAATTTCATTATGTATTAATTTCTGTTTAATTTAACTTTACATTTCTTACTTTTTTGCTAAACTAGTTGTTAAATTTTTCCGATATGTTATAATATCACAAAATTAAGGAGGATATTATGCTGTGGGCTAATGTTGGAATTATTATTCTGGTTTTGATTTTAGCAAGTATATATTTTCTCCCATACAGAAGGCTTAGAGGGAAAGTTTTTAAAAAACTTTTACCAGACCCGTCAGGTATTACTGCCATGGAGTATAAAACATCGGCATACAGCCTGCAGTTAGAAAAACGGAGCGGCGTATGGTATGTTATAGATTCTGACTGGGAAGCTGATAAATCAAAAGTTACAAAACTTTTAAACAGGCTGCGTGATTTAAATGTTGATGAAAGAGTAACAGGTTCGCAGGACGACCCAGAGTTCAGTATAGGCAGTAATGGCTATTTAATATTAGATTATGCAGGCAAAATCACTACTATTGCAATAGGCAACAGAGTGGAGCATGATGAAGACTATGTTTATATTACAAAAACTGGAGACCCTGATATTTTAGTTGTTCACTCTGGTGCGTTAAGTCTGCTGCCAAAAGATGCGGCAGGTTTTTCTGATACTATTATTTTTGAAGCATACTATCCACAGATAAAAAGTATGGAAGCAAGCCTAGGTAATGATTATTTTACCCTGCACCGCACAGATAATGGCTGGATGATGGATGGCAAAACTCTTATAAAAGAAGAAAAAGCACAGCATTTCATAGAAACACTGCTTGCAGCGGAAGCTTTAGGCTTTGTAGAAGATGACAGTATAAAACTTCCCCAAAGGCCAACTGCTACTATTACAATGAAAGTAAACAGACGCGGTGTTACCAGGTATTTTTTTGCAATACCAAGCCTGCAGGATAAATTTTTAATGCCATTAAAGGGCAGAATTTTATATGTAGAAAAAGATGTGGTAAAACAGATTTTTGCTTTTACTGGCAGATAAACATATTTTATTTCATAAATCAGCCTTGCAGCATATAAAAATTATCTGCAGGGCTTTTTTATATACATTTTTCAGCAAAATAATATAATAACTATTTTCTTAATTATCAATAATTTATAACTTATATCCAAAAAAATGACCTTATAAATATTTTTAACTCTTTATTTTCTTGTAAAATGTTATTATAATCATTTCATATTTTTTATAATACTACTATATGTGTTTGGAGGATAAATTGAATAATAAAGTAGCGGTTATAGGCGGCGGCAGTTTTGGAACAGCGTTAGCAACTCTTGCTGCATCAGACGGCAGAGAAGTGGTAATGTATGTTAGAGAAGATGAGATAATAAAAGCTATTAACGAAGCTCATGTAAACCCTGTATTTTTACCTGATTTATTACTTCCTAAAAATGTGTCAGCAAAACCAATGGATGAGATAGAAAACTGTGATGCAGAATATATTATATGGTCAGTGCCATCTCAGTTTACAAGGAGTATGGCAAAAACTTATGCAAAAAGCTTAACTGGTAAAAATATTTTACTTGCTACAAAAGGTGTAGAGATATCAACAGGTCAGCTTATGCTTTCAGTAATATCTAGCGAAGTTGTGGCAAAATATTCTGTGCTTTCAGGCCCTTCTTTTGCAAAAGAGCTTGCCCAGCAAAAACCTACATCAGTATCTATTGCATCATATTCGGCAACACTCGCTAAATGGTGGCAGGAAACTTTATCATGCGATTATTTCAGAGTATATACTACTGATGATATGATAGGTCTTGAAGTAGGCGGTGCAGTTAAGAATGTAATAGCTATTGCAACAGGATTAAGCGATGGTATGGGGCTTGATAATAACGCAAGGGCTGCATTAATTACAAGAGGACTTGCAGAGATTACACGCTTTGGACTTGCATATGGTGCTAAAAGAGAAACATTTGTTGGGCTTTCAGGTCTTGGTGATTTAGTATTAACATGCACAGGTGAGCAGTCAAGAAACTACAGTGTTGGCAGACTTTTAGCTCAGGGCAAAGATATTGATGAAATAACTCACTCTATGAAAATGGTGGCAGAAGGTGTACCGACTGCAAAAGCTGTATATTTAGCAGCTCAGGAAAGGGGTGTGCAGATGCCAATATGTACAGAAGTATATAAAATAATATATGAAAGAAAAAATCCTAAAGATTCAGTAAAAGATTTAATGACAAGACCATTAACTGTGGAAATGCCATATTAAGATAATTAATAAAGATAAAAGGAGAAAACTATGTCAGCTGTAAGTAATGATAGTAAAATTTGGATGAATGGTAAATTAGTAGCAAAAGATGATGCAAAAGTATCTGTATTAACTCACACACTCCACTATGGTGTAGGTGTGTTTGAAGGTATACGCTGCTACAAAACAGAAAATGGTTCAGCAGTATTTCGTTTAAAAGAGCATATGCAAAGACTTCTTGATTCTGCACGCATTTTCATGATTAACCCAGGATATACTCTTGATGAATTATGTAAAGCAACAGTTGAAACAGTTAAAGCAAATAATTTAGAAGAATGTTATATCCGCCCAATTATTTATCTTGGTGATGGCGGTCTTGGTATTAAAATAGATGAAAAATATCCAGTAGAAACAGCTATTGCTGCTTGGAACTGGGGTGCTTATCTTGGTGAAGAAGGTCTTTCAAAAGGTATTAAAGTGTGCACTTCTTCTTTTAACAGATTCCATGTAAACTCAACTGCTACACGCTCTAAAACATGCGGCAACTATGTGGCAAGTGTTTTAGCAAAAAGGGAAGCAGTTATCAGCGGATATGATGAAGCATTATTTTTAGATACAGAAGGATATGTGGCAGAAGGCAGCGGCGAAAATGTGTTTATTGTTAAAAACGGCAGACTTATTACTACTCCAATGACTTCTATTTTAAGAGGTATTACAAGAGATTCTATTATCACTCTTGCACGCGATTTAGGTTATGAAGTAGTTGAGCAAAGATTTACTAAAGATGATTTCTATCTGGCAGATGAGGCATTTTTCACAGGAACAGCAGCAGAAGTTACTCCTATCAGCCAGCTTGACGGCAGAATTATAGGCACTGGTGTAAGAGGGGAAATCACTGGTAAATTACAATCTGCTTTTTTTGATATAGTTAAAGGCAAAAATAAAAAATATACTGACTGGTTATATCCTGTAAAATAATATATGGCAGAAAATTTTAATAAAGATAGAGTTACCGTTTTAATAGACGGTAACTCTGTAATATACAGAGCTTTTTACAATGTTCCCCCTTTAACAGCTGGTGGTGTGCCAACAGGTGTTATCCATGTGTTTTTATCTGTTTTAGAAAAGTTAAGAAAAAACCCTGAAATATCTGATATTATTATAATATTTGATGCAAAAGGCAAAAACCGCCGCCATGAAATGTTTGAAAGCTATAAGGCTACAAGGCAGGCGATGCCTGAAGATTTAATAGTGCAGCTAAATATATTAAAAGAAATGCTGCCTTATACTGGGTATCCTATCTACTGTGTTGAAGGTTATGAAGCTGATGATGTTATAAATACATTATCTCAGACTATTGATAACAGGGTATGGATAGTAACTAAAGATAAAGATTTACATCAGCTTGTAAATGATAAAGTGCAGATATATGACTATCAAAAAGATGAAGTAATAGATAGAGAAAAGGTTTATGAAAAATTTGGCTTATATCCTGAGTCTATTCCTGATATGCTTGCATTAATGGGCGATACCAGTGATAATATCCCAGGAATTGCAGGGATAGGACCAAAAACTGCTAAAACTCTGCTTGATGATTATAAAAACCTTGATAATATTTTTGCAAATGTAGAAAATTTAAAAGGCAAAACAAAAGAAAAAATCATGCAGGGGCGTGAAAGTGCATATCTTAGCCGTGAGCTTGTAAAGCTTTTCTTTATTGATAATATGACTCCATCTCACATTGAAAGAGATGAAGAAAAACTTAAATATTACTATGAGCTTTATCAGTTAAAACAGCAGCTTGCATCATTAAGTAATGTATCAATAGAAGCTGCAGCACTAGAATATAAGCAGGTAAATAATCCTGTAATTATGGCTTACTTAAATGATAAAATATATGCAGTTGATGAAACATCTTATTACGAGTATGAAAAGGGCGAGCCCGTATATTACTACGATATAAAATCACTTATTAAAAAAGGCATAAATATTCCAGAAAAAGCCTTTGATATTTTACTTGCAGATTATCTTATGGACCCAGATGCTGGCGGTATCAGGCAGTTAAAAGATGAAAGCGATGGAGAATTTTTTGGAAAGCTTTATAAAAAAAGCAAAGATTTATTTGATAAATTAAAAGAAAACTCTCTTGATAAGCTTTATTATGAAATGGAAGAGCCAGTTGCCCGTATAATAGCTGAAATGGAGCAGACTGGTATTATGATTAATGCGGAAAACATTAAATCAGTTGCTGATAAATTAAAAACTTTCATAGATTTAGAATATAATAAAATAAAAGAAGCGGCAGGCTTTGATTTAAACCCTAACTCACCAAAGCAGTTATCATCATATCTTTATGATAAATTAGGCTTAAAAGGTGCTAAAAAGAATAAAAGCGGCTATTCTACAGATGAAGATACATTAAAAGATTTAAGAATATCTTATCCAGAATATGACAGCTTTATTTCTTCCATATTAAAATACAGGGAAATAAACAAGCTTTATTCTACATATACACTTAATCTTTTGGAATATGTAAAAGACGGCAGAATTCATACAGAATTTAAACAGACAGGCACAGCAACAGGCAGACTGTCTTCTAGCAACCCTAATATGCAGAATATACCCCAGAAGGGAGAATATGCTGAAATATTAAGAAGTTCTTTTGTTGCAAAAAAGGGCTGCAAGCTTGTATCGCTTGATTACTCTCAGATAGAGTTAAGAATACTTGCTCATTTATCAGAAGATGAAAATTTAATTAAAGCATTTAATGAAAATAAAGATATTCATACAATGACTGCATTAAATATATTTCACTTATCATCAGCTGATGAAGTAACTCATGATATAAGGCGTATAGCAAAAGCTGTTAATTTTGGTATACTTTACGGACTTTCTTCCTTTGGACTTGCAAGAGATACAAAAGTTACAAGAAAAGAAGCCCAAAGTTTTATTGACGGCTATTTTGCTCTTTATCCAAAAGTAAAAATATTTATAGATGAAATAATTAAGCAGACAAGGGAAAAAGGCTACTGCAGCACAATCTTAGGCAGGAAAAGAAATATCCATGATATTAACAGTCGTAACGCAAATATACGCACCCGTGCAGAGAGAATGGCAGTAAATGCACCTATACAAGGCAGTGCAGCCGATATAATTAAGCTTGCAATGATAAAGTGTGATAAATATATTAAAGAAAATGGTATAGATGCAAAATGTATTCTGCAAATCCATGATGAGCTGATTTTTGAAGTAAATGAAAATATTGTATCAGAATTTACTGATATTATGAAAAATATTATGGAAAGAGCAGTATCCTTATCAGTTCCGCTTTTAGTAAATGCAGAAACTGGTGATAACTGGGGACAGTTATAAAATATTTGGGAGCATTAAATGTCAAACATCAGCAACCTGTTAAAAGAAAATTATGACCTTAAAAACGAGCTTGAAAGTATGGTTATGCGTGTTAAAGAAAATGAAGCTAAGCATAACGGTTTTAAAGTTGTTCAATTTTCTATGCTTTTAAGTGATAATTTAGAGGAAATAGATAATAAACCTATGCACTATATTGAAGAAATCTTTGATATTGAAAGGGCAGTGCTTTTTATTAAAAAAGATTCTATGGCTATGGTGCAGAACTATGTAAATAAAGGTACAAGAGTGCGAGTGGTTGACAGTGATGCTTTTTCATATACTTTTTTAGGAACAGATACCCGCTCAGGCACAGATAAATCTGTTATACATAAAGATTTTCAGCTTATGCCTTCAGATGTAAATTATTCCTATGTGCTTGCTCCAATTACTGATAATGGTAGAATAGTTGCAGCACTTGGGTTTTATTCCAGCGATAAAAGCAGATTTTCAAGTGATTATAATTTTGATTTTGTGGAAGAGTTTGCATTAATTGCTTCTATTGCTCTTAAAAAGCTGGATAATGCTTTTTTACTGGAAATGCAGGCAAATACTGACTATTTAACTGGTCTGCCTAATAAATTTATATTTGATTTAACTGGTAAATCAAGTTTTGAAGAGTATAAGAAAAACGGCAGAAATTTTACTTTTATTATGTTTGATTTAAATAACTATAAATATATTAATGATAAATTCGGCCATTTAGCAGGGGATGAGATATTAAAAATGATATCTTATGCTATGCGCAGCCAGATAGGTGATTATGATATACTTGGCAGATTTGGCGGTGATGAGTTTTATCTTTTTACTGAAATCACTGATAAAAATGCACTGCATGATTATATAGTAAAAATGCAGAATGCTGTTGAAAAAATAGTTTATGAAGAAGATGAAAATATGATATTTGGTTTCAGCGGCGGCGTAGTTACTGCAAATGAAAGAGATTTTACCAGCTTTGAAGAGATTGTCCGCCTTGCAGATACAAGACTTTATGAGGCAAAAACTCACACTAGAAAAGAGAATGGCATATCTATAGATTGTGTTATAGTGGGGATATAATATGATAATAAATAAACATGATAAAAAATTAGAAGAAATTAAAAACCGCGGAGCAGTTATGGAGGGTGATTACCTGCAGATTGCTTCTGATATTATATCAAATGTGCGAAAAAATGGGGATAAGGCATTATTTGAATATACTAAGAAATTTGATAACTTTGATATTAATAAGGATAATATAAAAGTCAGCAGGCAGGAAATAGAAGATGCCTATAATAATACTGATAAAAAATTAATAGAAAGCATAAAAAAAGCCCATAACAATATACTTGCTTTTCATAAACTGCAGATGGAAAAAACATGGCTTATAGAAACAGAAACGGGTGCAATGCTTGGACAGAAAATTACTCCACTTGACAGCGCTGGTATATATGTGCCAGGCGGCAAGGCTGCATATTTTTCTTCTGTTTTAATGAATGCTCTGCCTGCTGTTGCAGCAGGAGTCAAACATATATCTATGGCAAGCCCTGCAGTAAATGGTAAAATAAACAGTGCTGTTTTAGTTGCAGCAGATATATGCGGCATTAAAGATATTTATAAAGTTGGCGGTGCTCAGGCAATAGCAGCTCTTGCTTACGGTACAGAATCTGTGAAAAAAGTAGATAAAATCACAGGACCTGGTAATATTTATGTGGCTATGGCTAAAAAACTTGTTTTTGGTGTATGCGATATTGATATGATAGCAGGACCTAGCGAAATATTAATTATAGCAGGGGATAATGCGGAAGCAAAATATGTGGCTAGTGATATGCTTGCCCAATGCGAGCATGATGAGCTTGCTTCTGCTGTTACAATAGTATGGAATAAAGAGCTGGCTGAAAAAATAGAAAAAGAAGTATATGCTCAGCTTGAAAAACTTCCTAAAAAACATATTGCAGAAGTATCTGTTAAAAAACATTCTGCTATTGTGCTTGTAGATAACTTAGATGAGGCCTGCGAAATAGCAAATAATATTGCACCTGAGCATTTAGAGTTATATATTGATGATGCTTTAAGCCATATAGGCAAAATACGCCATGCTGGAGCGATTTTTGTTGGCGGTAACTCCCCTGAGGCAGCAGGTGACTACTTTGCAGGTCCTAACCATGTACTTCCAACTGGGGGCAGTGCAAAATTTTTCTCACCACTTGGCACTTATGATTTCTTTAAGCGTTCAAGTATTATTTACTATAATAAAGCATCTTTACAGGCAGGAAGTGATGATATTATCACAATGGCAGAAAACGAAAACCTGCAGGGACATGCAAACAGTATAAAATTCAGAGTTTAAAATATTTATAAGAATATCATAACTGATTTTAAATTATTTAAAGAGCCAGTAAAAACTGGCTCATATTATGCTGCTGTTGAATTAATTAGCAGATTTAGTCCATTTATACTGTCTTAACGCACCTAATTCATTTAACCGATTAATAACTGTTTGGTCAATAGCTTCTATATTGCCAAAATACTGTTCTTCTTCATCTCGTGTTAAAAATACAATAAGTATAGTGCCGTCATTTGGAATAGTTTGTCCTTCAATTGCTAAATGATATCTCCCACTCCCACTATTAGTCATAGATGCAGCACTGCTTAAATCATAATTTTTGTTGCCAATAGTAAGGTCTCCATTTAATGTATCAGCATTATAATCAGATGATAATGTTGCTTTAAAAGAAGGGTGGATACCCATAGATGTGCTTAACAGTATCGGATAGTATTGACCTGATGCTATTCTTGGATTTGTAAGAGACATATAACCCCATGCATATGTATCGCGAGTAGCTTCTACAGTTGTTATATTTTCATCTGTTGCTATATTGCTTAAATCATATGATGGCACGCTGGAACCGCCATCATTATTATTATCAGCACAACCTGCTAGTGCTGCAACAATTAAAGCCATAAAAAATGGCATTAAAAATTTCTTCATAATAAACTCCGTTAATAAAATTTAGAAGCTTCTTTTTTGTGCACGTACCTATTTTAGCACGGGGGGGGAATGTCAAGTTTTTTTTAAAAAAATTATTATTAAATTTATAAATCTTATAAGCTGCTGCTTAATGTGCTGTAAATGTTTATAGATTTTATAATAACTTTTTGCATAAATTTTTTTTAAAAATTATGTAAAAATAAAAAAGGAAGTGTAAAATTTTTCTCACCACTTGGCACTTATGATTTTTTTAAGCGTTCAAGCATTATTTATTATAATAAAGCAGCTTTACAGGCAGGAAGTGATGATATTATCACAATGGCAGAAAATGAAAACCTGCAGGGGCATGCAAACAGTGTAAAATTCAGAGTTTAAAATATTTATAAGAATATCTTAACTGATTTTAAATTGTTTAAAGAGCCAGTAAAAACTGGCTCATATTATGCTGCTTGTGCTTTTTAATTGTGCTGTTATTATTTATTATTACCACATGAATAATTTGTTAAATTATTTGTATCTACTCTATACTTAGCTTTTACTGGTGTAAAGCCTTCATTTTTTAGAGTTTCTAAACAATTTGCCACATAATTTAAATAGTTTGGAACAGCTGGGTTAGGATCATTAAATGCAATCATACAGTCTGCATTATTCATCATAGTCTGTAAAATATTTTCATTAGTATATGTAATATATGTATCTTCAACTATACCAGAGCATGGTTCTATACTGGAATAATTAAAATAGTCATCATTTTCTAAATAGAATAACCTTTCTGAATTATCATAACTTCCCCTGTATTTTTTATAAGGGTATCCAATATACCAAAATACTATATCTATATTTATAGAAGTGTTAACAAATACACTCGCATCTAGATTTTGGATTATAAAAACAGGCCTGCCGTTACTATAATGTCCATCATAAAATTCGCCATTTGGATAATATGCCATTTTCTCTTGTGTTAAATCAATTACTGGCATTTCCTGTGCATTATCTAAAATAGTAGATATTCTATCAAATGGTGTTTTATCAGGATTTTGTGGAAGTTTATCATCTTCTGCTTTTATTGCTTCATTAGCAGTATTAACTTCTTCTTGTGTTACTGTAATATTAGTGTTGTCTGTGATATTAGTTTCTTTGTTTAATTTATCTGTAATAACATTTACTAAACCACGAATGCTTGTAGAAATATTTGTTATAGTTTCAGATGAAGTATTTAAAGCATTATTATAAACTGTAAGCACCGTTGCAGGACTTTCAGCTTTTTTAACTATTTCTTCTGCCTGTGTTTCTGCATTATTAAGTGATAAAGCACTATCTTTATCCATTAAACTTTTTGCAAGTGTAGTTGTAATAGAAATAGTATCTGTTTTACCCCTTGGTGCATATAATATGCTGTCATATTCAATATTATCAACTATAATTTTTGCATTTACTGCTGTATTTGCTTCTTTAATAAAAGCAACTAATGAATAAGATGCAGGATTATCAACAGATGTAAAATTATAATTATTATCAGCAGTATCTATACATGAAGTATCATCTGCTAGACCATTATTATTTACATCAAGGCATACTTTTGCATAAGATATAGTTTTTCCTGCATAATCAATTTTACCAGTTATATTATAAGACTGTGCAGGTGGTGTTGTGCTGTTATTTTTTTCGCTGTCAGCACAAGCTGTCATTAAGAAGAATGCTCCTATAACAACTGGTAGTAGTAAAAACTTTATTTTCATAAATCCCCCTTAAATTATATTGGTTATTCGCATTATATCATGGGGGGGGGAATGTCAAGTTTTTTTAAAAAATTATTATTAAATTTATAAAATCTTATAAGCTGCTGCTTAATGTGCTGTAAATGTTTATAGATTTTATAATAACTTTTTGCATAATTTTTTTTAAAAAATTATGTAAAAATAAAAAAGGAAGTGTAAAATTTTTCTCACCACTTGGCACTTATGATTTTTTTAAGCGTTCAAGTATTATTTATTATAATAAAGCAGCTTTACAGGCAGGAAGTGATGATATTATCACAATGGCAGAACATGAAAACCTGCAGGGGCATGTAGAGAGTATAAAGTGCAGAGTTTAAAAATATTTATAAGATAATAGATGAGTGAGAGAATGTGGAAAAAATAATTTTTTGACAATCTCTTTTAATATGTGTATTTTATCATACTTTTTTATATCTTATCCAAATTTTTTAGATAAATTTATTTTATGTGTTAAAAAATTAAGCTCTGCAATATGCAGAGCTTAAAGATTATATTAAAATAAAAAATAAATATTATGTGTATTTGAAGTATCTAAAATCTATACCCTGCTTCAAAACCAACTCTAATGCTTTGTAATGCACCCTTATGAACAGTATCTACTACAGGTGATACTAAATAATCAATACGGCCGCCAGTATAAAAGTTTTCTTTAAAATTATACCTTAAACCTACATTGAATGTAAAACCAAAACCACCATTAGTTGTATTTGTTACATCATAATGATTGGCAGTTATTAATACACCTACACCACCCCATGGCACAAGCCCTGCTTCGTTTCTTTCTGTTTCTCTTTGGAATATTAAAGATGGTGCTAGTGCAAAATAAGTAAAGTTTGAATTTACTCCATTATTTAATTTTTTTGCAGCACCTGCCACAGAAACATCAAGCCCAAAAGCTAAATATTTAGAAAAGCTTAATTTTGATGTTAATGCAGCCCCACCACCATGATGAAATTGGTTATAAGTGCCTATATTTGATTTTGCAATAGAAGCATCGTAAAAAACAGAAACACCTGCTGTTACTGGATATTGAAATTTACTTTTATATTCTTCATTAAGCCAGCTTCTATTATCGCCAATTATTTGCATTTTTAAATTATCATTATTTTGAGCATAACTAAAAACAGCTACCATGGTAAATAATAATGTTAATATAATTTTCTTCATTGTTCTATCCTCATTACCATAAAATCAACTAATCTTGTCTTTTCTGCATCATATCCCAGCCAAGCACAATCTCAATAACATGTCTTTCATCTGGGATTTGACCAGCATATGCTCCAAGCTCTTCTGTATAATATGCATAATTTAACCTGATTAACCAAATATCTAAACCTGCACCAGCTGTCCAGTAGCCTTGATGCAGCCCAGTTCTTAAAAATATCCTGTTCCAAAAACCTATTTCTGCACCAATATTTACTCTTTTACCAAAAGACTGGTCATCGCCATTTGTAAATAATATGTCATTGAAATCTACCACTATATTTGAAGATATCATTTTCCAGTTAGGTGATATTGCAAAACTTAAATTTAATGATGGGTCTATTCTGTTATATGATTTCATGGTTTGATAACCTATATCATTAAGAGATACACCTACACGAGGATTTAAAACTTTTCTAAGCCAAGGAAGTTCATACATTACACCTGCACTTAAAAATATACCCCAGCCTGTATTATTTAAAACATCATTTAAAAGAGCATTTGTATCAATGCCAGCTGCATCTACAGCATTATACATTCCTTGATAACCTACTCTATAAAGACCATAAAGTGATACACCAAAATGCAGAGATTTATCTTCTAAAAAAGAGTGTGCATATGTAACAACTGCACCTGCGTCACCTCTGACTTTTGCACCAACAGTTGGGTTAACATTATTGTATGTTAAAAGATTTACATTAGCATTTACAAAAAAACCAAATGACCAGTTTTTGTATGTAAAAGCAGTATACCAGTTAATAGGTGCAATATTATTGTATGAGCCTAAAAGGTTACTTATAGTATTGCCAAGATTATTAGTATTAAAACCACCGCTTAATACATCTGTCCCAGTAGATAATATATTATTATTAACACCAATAGTTAAAGGTACCAAATCTAACTGCCAGTGCATTTTGTTTCTTGCAAGCCCTGCTGGGTTATAAAAAGCAGCCCACTTATCATCACTTACACCATAAAAAGCATTACCCATACCCATAGCTCTTACAGAAGACATTACTCGTGAATATTCCATTGAAACATTCTGTGCATAGCCTGTAAAAACAGGGATAAGTATAAAAAAACTAACAAATAAAAATTTATTTATAATTTTAATATTCATAGCTATCACTCGCTCCATTTATATTTCCTGTTTCATATATATTGCCGCCTGTATTACCAGTATTGCCAGTATTATTTGATGAGCCGATACTTGTTAAATATTGTTCTAAGCCACCTCTTAGTGATTGAGTAGTGAAAGAGTTAGAACTTGTGTCTTTAAGGTCTGCTAACACTTCATTTACACCATCGATATTACCTACAATACTTGTAAAATTACCTAAATTACTATCAAGAGTGTTTAAAGTATTTGCTAAATCTTTTAAGGTATCATCGGTTAAATCTTGTGCTAATGTAGTTAAATTTTGACCCTTACTTTCAATTTGATTAACAACTTCTTGTATACCTGCCTGAGAAGTAATATCAATATTGCTTATATCTATGTGTGCTATATCAGCTAATGTGTTTACAGTATTTGATAAATTTGTTACAGTTCCAAAAGCACCTGATAAAGAACATACAAAGGCAGTGCTGTTATCTAATACTGCCTGGTTAGTGCTTTGCTGTACACTGCAGATTGATGTCCCATCTGTATTTATATTTATTTCTCCACCTAATCTTGTGCATGTTACAGTATTGCAGACATTAGCAGCCTTATCAAAATAGGATTTAACAGTATTTACTTGTTCTATACTTCCATTATCTATGCCTATTATAGAATAAATCATTTGATACATATCGCTTGTATTAGCTGTATTATTTCCAAAAAAGAAATCTAGTCCATTTATTATATTAAAGCCACCTTTACCTAATAATGCAGCAACATAATTATGAGCTGCTTCATCAGAAAAATAAGTATAATTATCTGATGAATAAATACTTAATATAGTATCATAATCTTTATCCATAAATGCTTTTTTGATTGTAGCATCTAATGCTTCAGGTGATTTATCATTACCACCTATTTCAAAAATACTTTCTCCACAGCCACTAACAGCCATAGTAAAAAGTAATAATAAAAAAACCAGTAATTTATTTTTCATAAATCCTCCTAAAAATACTATGACAATTCTAGTCATTTAAGAGTTTAAATGTCAAGTATATTTTTGAAAACTTAAATATTCTAAAATAATAATGTGTGGTAAATATTTCATTATTATCTCTACTATATAAATATTATATATAAGCGACAAAGAGTGTCTTTTTACTGCTTCACCCCATTTTTTTAAAACACCGTGTGTCACCTTGATGCGAAGTGCTAGCGGAGCCGAAGAGTCTATAATTTTTACTAGCTGGAACATTATAAGATTCTTTTAATGTATCCAGCTATATTATATTTATTATACTAATCAAAATCAAAAATATCGCTTAAAAAGCTTCTTTTTTTATGTTTACCATAATGGCTGTGTTTATCGTGATATTTATAGTCATCATCATAATGTTTTTTATTTTCATAATATTTTTCTTCTCTGTATTCTTTTTGTGGTGCAGGTTCTCTGTATGTTTCCTGCTGAGAAGCCATATTACGCTCAATTATTTTATCAAGCTCCCCTCTATCAAGCCATACACCACGGCATTCTGGACAGTAGTCAATCTCGATACCGTTTCTTTCACTCATTACTAAATCTTTGTCTTTACATACTGGGCATTTCATAAAAATATCCTCCTTTTATTGAAGTGCTTTTTTCTTTAATTCAGATAAAATCTGCACAGCCTGTATAGGTGTAATATTATCTACATCCATAGATTTAAGCTCATCTATTACAGGGTGAGAATCATCAAAAACAAGTATAGGCTGCACAAATCTTTGTTTATGCTTAGGCTGCTCTTTTTCCTGCATAAGTGCAATATCTTCATGGTTTTCTAAATCAGAAAGCACTTCGTTTGCTCTTTTTATTACACTTTCAGGAAGTCCTGCCATTTTACCTACATATATACCATAGCTTTTATCAGCTGTGCCTTTTATAACTTTTCTTAAAAATATTACTTCATTATTCCATTCTTCTACGCTTACAGTATAGTTTTGTGCACCTTTGCCTTTTTCACCTATTTCTGTAAGCTCAAAATAATGGGTAGCAAATAATGTTTTTGCACCAATATTATTTAATATATGTTCTGCCACTGCCCAGGCAATAGAAATACCATCAAAAGTAGATGTGCCCCTGCCTATCTCATCAAGTATAATAAGAGAATTTTTTGTAGCATTTTTTAAAATATTGGCAGTCTCTACCATTTCCACCATAAAAGTAGATTCACCGCGGGAAAGGTTATCACTTGCGCCAACCCGTGTAAAAATCCTGTCAAGCAGTGGTATTTCTGCCATTTCAGCAGGCACAAAACAGCCACAGTGTGCCATAACAGCAATTAATGCGCTGGAGCGAAGATATGTACTTTTACCGCTCATATTAGGCCCTGTTATAATTAAAAGCCTGTTTTCGTCGTTATCTAAGTAAAAATCATTTGGCACAAAAGCATCTTTACTTTTATTTTCTACAACAGGGTGTCTGCCTTCTTTTATATTTATTATACCATTTTCTACTATTTTTGGACGGCTGTAGTTATTTTTTATACTTATATTTGCAAAAGCTGCAATAGTATCAATCTCTGCAATAAGTTTTGCAAGCTGCCTTAAATTTTCTGCCTTGCTTGAAGCATACTTTCTTATATCCTGAAATAAAGAATATTCAATATCTGCAAGCTTTTCTTCTGCATTTAATATTTTATTTTCAAGCTCTCTTAATTCTTCTGTAATAAAACGCTCACTGTTTGCAAGAGTCTGCTTTCTTTCAAAGTATGACGGCATTTTTGGAGCATTTATCCTTGAAACTTCAAAATAATATCCAAACACTTTGTTATAGCCAATTTTCAGCTGACTTATGCCTGTTGCTTTCCTTTCTCTTTCTTCTATCTCTAATATTAACGATTTGCCGTTATGCTTAATATCTCTAAGCTCATCTACATGGCTGTTATATCCGCTTTTTATAATACCGCCTTCTTTAATAGCTGCAGGGGGCTCATCATTTATTGATTTTTCAATTAAAAAATAAAGTTCTTCCTGAGAATCAAGCTTATACTTTGCAAAAATATCTGGCACAGACTGAAGCATAGCATCAAGCTCTGGAATATTTTTAATAGATAATTTAAGCCATATTAAATCTTTTGGTGTAGCCCTGCCAGAAATAAGTCTTGATGTAATACGCTCTATATCAAATATATTAGATAAAAGACCATTAACTGTGCTTAAAAATGACGGATTATTTATAAAGTATTCTACTATATCAAGCCTTGTATTAATCTGAGCAGCATTTCTTAAAGGTCTTGTGATTGTATTTTTTAAAAACCTTGCACCCATAGGCGTTGATGTCTGGTTAAGAATGTAAAATAATGTATTATCTTTTCCTGCAGTAGAGTTTGTAAGCTCTAATGTGGAAGAAGCAACACTGTCTATTATTAAGTTATCAGTATCATTTAATGTAACAGGCAGCATAAGCTTTGTGGTAAGTATTAAGTCATCAAGATAATCTAGTATCATAGCAAGCGCCCAGATATAGCCTTTATCTTCAATAAATAATGCTTTTTCACTTGTAACAGAATAATGGGTAAGCACTCTGTTTAATGCTGTGTTATAATGTTTTCCAGGATTTCTTATAGTTACAGGTATATTATTTATATCTATATCAATATTTGCAATAACTTCCTTTGCTTCCATTGAATAAGTATTTTCTTCTAAAGTATCTACTGGTATAGTTTTTAAATAAGTTTCGCCAGTAGTTACATCAACTGCCGCTGCATATACTTTATCAAGTTCAGCATAAAGGCTTACTAAAAAGTTATTATCAAAAGTAACAACTGCTTCATCTTCTATTGCTGTTGCAGGAGTAACAACTCTAGTAACACCTCTTTTTACAACACCTTTAACCATTTTAGGGTCTTCTAACTGCTCACATATTGCCACTTTTTTTCCTGCCTTTAAAAGCTTTACAAGGTATGGCATATAAGAATGGTAAGGTATGCCGCATAAAGGTATCTGATTTTCTGATGATTTATTACGGCAGGTAAGAGCAATACCTAATATTTTAGAAGCCGTAAGAGCATCATCTCCAAACATTTCATAAAAATCACCCATACGGAAAAAAAGAATAGAATCTGGATACTGCTCTTTTATATCATAAAACTGCGCCATTGCCGGCGTAACATTTTTTGGTCTTTCCATTTCTGCCTTAATTACTGTTATTTTGGATAAATACTGTCATAAGCACTGCATTTAGGACAGTCATCTTTATACTGGTTTGTTTCAAAGCCGCAGTTTCTGCATTTATAAGAATATGCGTCTTTTACTATATGACCTATAAATTTATTATTAAATTTTTCTGCATATACTTTTGCTGCTATAATTTTAGCATCGGGCTGTTCAATATATGATTCTAAGATAGTTTTAGCACTTTCATTCTCATTGTTATATTCATATTTTTCTGCCAGCGCTATATGTATAAATGGGTTTAATGCTCCTTCTGATGCCTGCTGTCTTAAAAGGGCAGTAAGCTCACCTTCTTTGCCTGCTGCAATATATGCTTTTTCCACATTTTTAAAGTCGTCCATATCTCTAAGCAGTCCTTCTTCTATAATCTGCTGGAATTCATCAACTGCTTTCTGCACTTTATCAGTTTTTAAGAATAAAAGCCCTTTAATAATCCTTGCAGGGCGGCATTTTTTATTTTCTTCTAAAGCTGATTTAATATGCTTAAAAGAAGCCTGCGGATTTGCTGCATTCACTGCTTTTTCTACCATACATTTTTCAAAAAAACCTGGCAGATATTTGCCTGTTATTTTATGATATTTCATATGGTATTGCAAAGCATTATCGTAGCTTTGAGAATAAAGGGCACTTTTTGCCATAGTTATAATATTATCAGGGTTATTCATTACCTGGCTTTCATTCTGTAAAAGTGATACTGCTTTTGCATACTGACCTGCAAGCATATAATCTTCTGCTAATTCGCCTATTAAAGCGTTTTTAAAATCTTTATCAAGCTCATTATTTCCAAGCATCATTTCATGGATTTGGGCAGCTCGTGTGAAATCGCCTTTTCTTCTAAATAAAAAGCCTAATATTAAATATATTTCTGGGTTTGCTCCCCCTTTAAAAGCTATATCTTTCAGTTTTTCTATAGCTGTATTATCATCGCCATTAAAAAAAGCAGATAGAGCATTTACAACAGAAATATGTGTTTTTTTAGGCTGTTTAACAGTGTTTCTTCTAGTTAAGAAAAATATAAAAACTACTGCTATTATTATAGCCAGCGATATACTTGCAATCTCTGTATAGTTCATAATATTACCTTAATGCGTCTTTTATATCATTTTGTGCATTTTCTGCAGGTGCTTCTGTTTTATTCACTTCTTCTACTGCTGCAGGTTCCTGTTTTGCAGGCTCCTGGGAGATGGTTAATTTCTGCAGCCTTTCTATTTCCTGCTGGTCAGCTTTGATTTCTTTATTAAGTTTTTTAATTCTGCTTTTTAATGCAAGGCTTTCGCCCCATACTGCTAATGCACCAATCACTATACCTATAAAAAGAGTGATTATTACAAGCAGAAAAAGTGGAATATTGTATGTAGCCACATTCATAAGTGGTTTAAATGTAACTGTCTCCACATTACTTACAGAAAATATTATAAGATAGCCGATAAATACTGCCTGTATAATTAATTTAAATATTCTTATCATTTTTAAGCTCCTCCTGCAGTGCAGTATAAAGTTTTTTATATGTTGCTTCTAAATGTTCAGACAGGACTCTTGTTTCACCTATAACAGGCATAAAGTTAGTATCTCCTGTCCATCTTGGCACAATATGCATATGCAGATGGTCAGCAATACCTGCACCACCTGGTCTTCCCACATTCATACCTATATTAAACCCTTCTGGATTAAGTGTTTTTTTCATAACTTTTGTCATTAGGCGGGTAAATTTCATCATTTCAAGAGATTCTTCATCTGTTAATGTGGTAACATCAGAAGTATGTCTGTAAGGAATAACCATCACATGACCATTATTATAAGGAAAAAGGTTCATTATAATAAAGCAGTGGCAGCCTCTATGTAATATTAAAACTTCTTCATCTTTTGTGCTTTTAGGTGCATTGCAGAATACACAGCCGATATCTTTATGCTCACCTGTAATATAAGCCATTCGCCATGTGGCCCATAATCTATCCATAAATACTCCAGTATATAATTTAATAGTTTATATTACAGGTTAAATTACATTCTTGCAAGTTTTTTTATTTCCTGCTTCACCCCCATTTTTTTATAATAATACTAATAACTATATAATAATTAAAATAAAATATTTACTAGAGTTAAA
>CALVEY010000014.1 GCA_944326705.1 uncultured Mucispirillum sp. | reverse complement strand
TTTAATTCTAGTAAATATTTTATTTTAATTATTATATAGTTATTAGTATTATTGTAAAAAAATGGGGGTTAAGCAGATTATTGTATGTTTATAAGGCAGTATAAGCAAATTTATGAATATTGTTTAATTTTCTTATATGCCCCTGATGCTAATATAATATTAGCAGCTAAAAGAGATACAAAAAACGGATAAAAAATAGCAGGTGTATTTTGATATGATAAGTGAGTAAAAACATTAATAAGTGATATTATAAAAATCACCCCAGCTAATGAATATCCATAAGCCATTATTCTGCTGTATTTTACAAGGCTTATAGATACAACACATAAAACAGCATTAATAGCTGTATATAAATATTCCACATTATAAACCATATATAATGGAAAAACATTACATAATGCTTTATATATAATAATATAAAGCTCACATATTACTACAAAGGTAATTAAAAATATTGAAAACATATCCTGATAACATCTAAAAAGTAAAAATAAGCCTAAAAATATGTAAAAAGTGAGCATTTTTCTTATATTATGTAAAAAATTCAGTATATAAGCATCAAAAATACTAACATTCAGCAGATTATCAAGTGCTGGCAGTATCACAAGCATAAAAGAATAACATGCAAGAAAAATAGATGCATAAAATATTGTTATATAGATATGCTTTAATGTTACTTGAGTAACATAGTGGCTGTATTCATTCCATATCTGCGTTTCTGATATATAATAGCCTTTATAATTTGCGACCCTTACAAGATATACAAAAAAAGTTAAAAGCCCAACTAACCCATAAAATAAAACTGGTATAGTATGGTTATCATAAACTACAATATTTTTAATAGCAGTATAATCTTCCCATAAAAATATAGCTGCTAAAAAACAGCCAAGAGCTGCTGCCATTTTTATCATATCTTTATCAAAAGTAACATGATAAAATAAGCCTATAAAAAGCATAGCAATAGAAATCTGATAGTAATTTAGTATATGCATTATTTTATCAGCATCATAAAATGTATCAGATACTCCATTATAAAATATGATAATCATATATGCTATACAGTATATAAAATTAAAAATACCAATAAATAAGGAAAAATATTTACTTGAATACATAAGAGCAATACTTTGCAGTAAAATGGCAGAACAAATTATTAAATGGCATGATAAAGTATAACCAATAATCAAAAGATGACCAACAGAAATCACTGATAAAAGAGCAGCTGATAATGTAAGATAATCAACCATATAATTTTTTGAAAATGCGTTATAACAGTGAAATACAGTGTAATATTTTATACTCTTTTCCATAAAATATTCAAGACTGTTGCAGGATGGAAGCAGCAAAAGTATAACATACATTACAGCAGACATCTGCACTACAAAAACTAAAAATTTAGTAATATTTAGAAAAAGTACATTATCAGATGGAAACATACATAAGCCGTAACCTGCAAATATTGTATGCAGAATATAAAGCAGTATAATGAAAATATTTATATATGCTGCTGCAAAATATGTTTTAGTATTTATAAAAAACTTTTTAACAAAACTTTCAACAAAAGCGGCTTTACAATGCTTCATAGCCGGCTTAATATTATTAAGATACATCTGCACACTTATTATTCTGCATGCAAATGCCCGCACAGAAACATTAAAGGCAAAAAATACATAACTGTAAAAGATAATATCTGCAAATAACTTTGCGGCAGGAAATAATGTATATACAAAAAAAAGCAGAGATGACAAAATAACAGTTGAAATGAAAAGTGAAAAGATGAAGCACCAGAATTCGTATCTTGATAATGGGGATAAATTGCTTAAAAAATATTTAAAATAATCTTTAATTATATATCTATATATAATGACAGAATTAAGTATACTGTTTTTAAAAAATTGTTTTTGATTATATGAATCTGAAAACAATGTATTTATCTGGTCATTCATACTATCCCTCTATCACTTTTTGCCACTATTTTTATCATATAGAAAGTTGCCTTATAATGCAATATTTTCTTGCAAAAATATTATTTTTATATATAGTAAACAATTATTTTTATATCAATAAATGAGGGTAAAGCGGTGTCATTAAGAGAGTTTGCAAAGAACAACATAGTTGTTTTTGATGGTGCTATGGGAACATCTATCCAGAAAGTAAATATCAGTGAAGATAAGTGGCAGGGTAAAAATGGATGTAATGAGTTTTTATGCATTTCTTATCCTGAAGTGATATATGATATACATAAAGGTTATTTTGATGCGGGAGCAAATGTAGCAGTTACAAATACATTTGGCGCTGTAAGGTCAGTTTTAGCAGAATATGGCTTAGAAGATAAAGTTGTTGAAATAAACAGAGCTGCAGTTGATATTGCAAGGCGTGCAGCAGAAGGCAGAGAAAACACTTTTATTTCTTTATCTATGGGACCTGGTACAAAACTTGCAAGTTTAGGACATACTACATACCAATCCCTTTATGAGCAGTATTTAGAACAGGCAGAATGTGTTGATGTGGATTTATATAATATAGAAACTGCACAGGATATTTTACAGTTAAAAGCTGCAGTTAATGCCTGTAAAGAAGCTAACAGGCGTAAAAATACTGATACTCCTATACTTGTATCTTTCACTGTTGAAAGTAACTTTACACTTTTAACAGGCTCAGATATTTCTGCAATTTCTGCAGTTATGGCTGGTATGCCTGTATTTGCTCTTGGTCTTAACTGTGCAATGGGGCCTGATATGATGGAGCCTGCCATTGCATCACTGGCTAATATATGGCAGGGCAGAATTTATATTTCTCCTAATGCTGGTATGCCTGAAACTGTAGACGGCAAAACAATATACCCAATGAATGATGAAAAATTTACTGCCATTATGAAAAACTTAATGGATAAATATCCAGTATCTATGGCAGGCGGCTGCTGCGGAACAGATAAAACCCATATAAAAATGTTAAGTGAAATGGCAAAAGGAAGAGCAGTGCCAAAAAGAGATGAAAAAGCATATCTTGGGGAAGCTGCAAGCCTTTTTACTGCTGTATCATTAGAGCAGAACCCAAAACCTGCTATGATTGGCGAAAGAGCAAATGCCACAGGCTCAAAAGCTTTTAGAGAAATGCTTTTAGCTGAAGATATTGACGGTATTACTGCAATATGCAAAAATCAGGAAGATGCCGCCCATTTTATAGATTTATCACTTGCTTATGCTGGCAGAAATGAAATAGAAGACTATAAAAATATTGTGCCTGTTTTAAATTCTCTCCTTATGGCTCCACTTGTAATAGATTCTACTGACCCAGAAACTGTTAAAGCAAGCCTTGAAAGATATTCAGGTAAACCTATTATAAATTCTGTAAATTTTGAAGACGGTGGAACAAAGCTTTATAAAATGCTTGATGTGGTAAAAGACCACCCAGCTTGTGTTGTAGCTTTAACTATTGATGAAGAAGGAATGGCTGCTACTGCTGAAAAAAAATTCCAAATTGCTGAAAGACTTTATAATACATGGGTAAATGAATATAAATTTAAACCAGAAGATTTAATAATAGATACTCTTACATTTTCTATAGGCTCAGGAGATGAAACATTAACAAATGCAGCAATAGAAACATTAGAAGCTATCAAAATGATTAAAGAAAACTTAAAAGGCGTAAAAACTACTCTTGGTGTAAGTAATGTATCCTTTGGATTATCACCTGCTTCAAGACAGGTATTAAACTCTGTATTTTTAAATGAAGCAGTAAAAGCAGGGCTTGATACAGCAATAGTTCATGCTTCTAAATTAACTCCTATTGCAAATATGTCGCAAGATGATGTAAGTTACTGCCTTGATTTAATATATGCTAAAGAAAATGCTCTGCCAAACTTTATAGAGCATTTTGCAAATGCAAAAGTAGAAACTGAAGAAATAAGTAAAGATTTACCTCCACTTGAAGTGCTTCCTTTAAAAATTATAAAAGGCGATAAAACAGAATTAGATACAATAATATCATCTCTTTTAGAAACTAAAAGGGCAGAAGATATTATTAACAATATACTATTCCCTGCAATGCAGCAGGTTGGGGATATGTTTGGTGAAGGGAAAATGCTTTTACCTTTCGTATTAAAATCTGCAGAAACTATGAAAGCAGCTGTATCTATATTAGAGCCTCACCTTGAAAAACAGCAGGGAGCATCAAAAGGTGAAATAGTTATTGCAACAGTTGCAGGTGATGTTCATGATATTGGAAAAAATTTAGTAGATATTATTATGAGCAACAACGGCTTTAATGTGCATAATCTTGGTATAAAAGTGCCAGTTGCAGAGATGATACAAAAAGCAAAAGAAGTAGGTGCTCAGGCTATTGGAATGAGCGGTCTGCTTGTAAAATCTACCCTTATTATGAAAGAAAATCTTGAAGAAATAGCAAAAGAACTTCCTGATATTAAAATTATGCTTGGCGGTGCTGCTTTAACTAATAAATTTGTAAATGAAAGCTGTGCTCCGATTATGCCTGATAAAGTATTCTACTGTAAAGATGCTTTTGATAATATATCTGCAATGGATGGCTCTAAAAAAGCAGCAGCAGTTAAAGAAAATGCAAAACCAGTTATAGAAATAATAGAAGAATTTGATGTGAAAAAAGAAGAACGGGCAGATATTAGAAAGCTAGATATTAAAGATATACCTACACCACCATTTTATGGCACAAAAGTGATTAGTGCAGATATTTATGATGTGTATAAATATCTTAATAAAAACTTTTTATTCTCAAATATATGGGGCTATAAAAAGAAAGATTTAAGCTGCGAAGAATATGAATTTTTAATTAATGAAACAGTTATTCCAGAGCTTAAAAACCTGTTTAAAGATATTACTAATAAAAAAGCTGTTGAAGCAAAAGCAATATATGGCTATTTTAAATGCAGAAGCATAAATAATTCTATAGAAATATATGCTAAAGATGATGCTCTGCTGCATACATTTAATTTCCCAGACAGTAAAGCTGTGCCAAAATACAGCCTTGCAGACTATATATCAAGCAGTGAAGATGGCTTTGATGTGCTGCCTATGCAGATTGTTACATTAGGGGAAAAACCAGCCCAGTATTGTGCAGAGCTTTTTAAAAATAACGACTATAAAAACTACTATATGGCTCATGGTCTTTTTACTGAGCTTACTGAAAGTTTAGCAGAATATACTCACAGGCTTATTAGAAAAGAATTAAACCTTATTGATAAAAGCAGTGATACGCCAGAAAATGCAGTCGCTGGAAAATATAGAAGTAAACGCTTCAGCTTTGGATATCCACTTTGCCCAGATATTGAAAATAATACTGTTATTGCAAATATGCTTCAAAGCGAAAGAATTGGTGTAACATTAAGCCAGTCTAACCAAATGCACCCAGAATATTCTACTTCTGCTTTTATTATCCACCACCCAGATATTAAATATTAACATATAAATGCAGATATTAAAAAAGGGCTGGTTTATTAACCAGCCCTTTTATTTTATATAAGATTATTATATTATCTAGCTTGCAAATTATGACGAACAATACCGTCAAGCGCACTTTTTGTTACAGGGCTGTATGTTTTAACCTGCGTAACTAATGTTGGATAAGTTACATTGCTAGACTGCCATGTAAAATCTGCAAGTGGATATTCTGTATTCACTTCCACACTGCCGCACATTCCTTTTACTAATACATAATCTACTGGAGCTTGTGTTAATGAGCCATCACTGTTATAAATATTTTCATATTTTTTAAATATTTGTAAATCTAAATTTGTAAGATTTTGCGGGCTGCCGTTTAAAGTGCCATTTGTCGCACTTTCCCAGCATTGAACATTTAATTCAAGGTTAGTTGTATCAGTTGTTACAGTTGAACTAGATGCTCTTTCTAAAAGCATATAAATATTAAGTGCTGGTTCAGCTTGAGCATCAGCTGCCTGAGCATAAGAAGATGTTATATAATATGCTTTATCATATTTTAGATATTTTTCTTTATAATATGTATCATCACCAGCATGCAGACCGATAGTCAAGTTTGCAGATGCATTAGCATCACATGTTATAGTCATTGTGTCAGCAGTTCTTGCTGATACTCTGCATGTATTAGATGAAGAAGTATTCTGGCTTGAAAAATTAAATGTATAGAATGTTAAAAGTGATGTATTCATATCCATTTTAGCATTTACACCACTTGCAAAAGGAGTGATAGTGCCTGCATTATTATCAATATCTAAAAATGTAACAGTATGAGTTGCCCCGTAAGAGCCGCCGTCAAAAGTTTCTGTAATAACACTTTCACCAGCTGCACCATTTGCTAAACTGCCAGTTGCTTTGCTGAATACATGGTTTATTTCTGTGCCTTGGGAAGCATCTCTGTAAATTGTGCCATTAACATTATATTCACTTCTTTTACCAGCATATTTTAAAACTGTTTCATTTAACTGATATGCTCCACTTGCTTTTGCTTTTTCAAGAAATGCTTCTTCTGTTAATACACTACTATCTGCATCACCTGTGCCAGAAGTGCCTGTGCCAAAAAAGCTTTGTTTTTTATATTCTACTGCAAGTCTATTTACATACATAAAAGCAGCCTGTGGAGCGATTTTAAATGTAAATTCGCAGCCTTGACCTTTTGCTAAAACTGTTGGAATAGTGCCATAAGTTGTGCTGTCACCACAAGTTGAGCTTAATATTATTAAATCAGTTCCTAATGCAGCAGTTGTATCATCCTTGTCAAGTTCAGAAATATTTGTTATTTGAGTTCCATTATAAGTTAAAACTACATCTGCACTTGCATTATCAGCAGGTTCGTAAGATGCATTATCAAATGGATTTGCTATACGAAAAGTATAAGTTTCTGTTGAATACTCTCCTACTTCAATAGGTAAAGTTGAAATATCTACATAATTAGATACTTCTGGTGTTACCGTTGTACTGGAATTAGATGAACTATCGTCTGCACAGCCTGCAGCTAATATACCAATACCAGCTGCTGCTAATAAAGATAAAAATTTAGTCATACTGACCCTCCTAAAATTATAATTAATATCATATACACTTAAGCATCTTGTGTCAACTATTTGCATCTGCACAACAACAATTAATACACAATTTAATTAAAAAATAATGATTTATTGACATATTTAAGTATGTTTATTTGTTTTTTCGGACTTTTTATACCTTAATGGACTTTTTTGCATTTATTGGACAGCCCTATTTTTATATATGCTAATATCTGCTATCAACGGAGGATAATATGAAACTATATTCTTGGAACACACAAAAAATATCTATAAATGATAATGGAAAAATAAAAACAATATCACCATTTTTCTTAGTAAGTGATGATAAAGCTCATCTTTTTGAAAACAGCAGTTATACAGATTTAGGTGCTGTTTTTAACATTGATGAGTTAAAAGCAGTATCATCAAATATAGAAATGATTACAAATGATATAAAAGATATTGTAGCAGAAAAAACAAATAATTTTATAAATATGCAGGAAGCTGTGGAAAATGCAGTAAATCAGCTTGCAGCAGTAGAAAAAAGCATACAGGAAATAGAAAACTTAAAAAATGAATATATTAAAATTATTAATCAGGCAGAGGAATATAAAAACTCTATAAAGCAGGAAACAGAAAAATATATAGCAACACTTACAGCCTTTCAACAAGATACTGATACAAAAATCAAAGAAGCAGAATTTTCATTTAATAAAGCACAAGTTAATATATCAGACCTTATGGAGCAGGCAGAAAATAAAGTGGCAGCAAAATATATGGCTGTCCGATTAAATATGGATAATATATATAATAAATACATTAATGCAGTATCTGCTAAAACAGATGAATGTAAAAAATATGCAGAAATTAGTAAAAAATGGGCATGTGCTCCTTTAAATGTGCCTGTAGAAAATGGCTGTTATTCTGCTCTTCATTATGCTGCAGTAATAAAAACAAAAGGAGCAGCAAATGAATAATACATCTTATATATCAGTAGAAGTATCAAAAAATCAGCCAGTAAACAGAACAAGCCCTGTATATGTGCAGGAAAAAGGCAGCCTTTCCCTTAATGATATAATATCAGAAAAACCTGCCGATTTTAACGGGCAGATAGATATATCATGGCTTACTAATGCACTTAATCAAAAAGCAAGTGAAATAAAATATGCCCCATGGGACGCATTATATATGCCACAAGGTTTATGGGTATCTTCTGCTTATGGAAATAATACTATAATAGCAGTATCTGCTGACGGAAAAATATGTTTATCTTATGATTATGGCTCAAACTGGGAAGAAAAACAGATAAATGATAACTTAACTGCTGCAGCTTATGGAAATGAAATATTTATACTGCTTTCTAATAGTGGTAAATGTTTTAAAAGTACAGATAATGGAGCATCATGGGAAGAAAGTATAATAGCTGATGATAATTTTTCATGTATCACACATAACCATAATAAATTTATTGCAGGCACAGTATCTGGCAGAATATTTATTTCAGAAAATTACGGCAAAAGCTGGCAGAAAGTATGTGAATATGAAAATATGCAGATTTCAAAAATATTATATTCTTCATCAAATATTATAATGGCAGTGGGTATATCAGGCAGCCCCCTTTCAATATACAGTATAGATGGCGGTTTATCTTGGAATGAAATAGATATGCCCTCTTCTTCATGGATATCTTTAACTTATGGTAAGGAAAGATTTACAGCCTGTGCTTATGAGGGAGAAACACGGCTTATATACTGTAATGAAAAAGATATTCTTAATAAAACACCAGTATGGCAAAAGATAAGCTTAAGCTATAATGAACCGTGGAAAGATATCTGTTATGGTGCAAATGTATATACCCTTGCATCATCAACAGGGGTGACTCTTGCAAGCAGTGACGGTATCAGGTGGATAAAAACACCATGTCCTTACGGCTTATGGAATAATATTTTAAGAACAGATTATTTTTTTATGATATTCTCAGAAGCTGCAGAAGAAAATAACTTAAATGCAGTACGCTCATCAAATGGCGGGCTTGCAGGGATTATGTTTGCCACTTTAAATGAAATAATACAAGGTGAAAATACAGATAAAGCAGTTAATCCCCAGACTTTAAAAGATTATCTTGCATATAGAACTGGTAAAAATAGCTCCCAGTATCCTGTATACAGCGATGATTTACTTATTGAATGTACTTCACTTGATACAAGGCAGATAAAAATTACTAATATAGGAAGTGAAAGCTTAATAGATGATTATAACAGCATAAAAACAGCAGGAATATATATTATAGAAAAGCATCTTAATAACGGCTCTGGTTTAGAAACTGGATATATGCTTGTGCAGGAAGAAAATAATAAAATACATCAGTTTATAAGTCCAGATTATTTATTTAATACTGGTTATATGCGTTATTTCAGCAGTGATACATGGAGCAGCTGGCAGAAAAAAATGATAAAACAGGAAGATATAGAAAATCTTGATTTATCTAATAATAATGTAATAGTATCATCTAATTCATTATATTCTGATATCACAAACATTATAGCAGAAGAAAACGGCAGTATTAAAAAAATCAGTAAAGAAGAAGTAAATGAAGAAATAAATAATAAAATAACTGATGCATTAGAGCTTATGGCAGGAAATAATGTTTACTGGAACAGCACAGCAGAGTATAAAACTGGAGCTTTTGTTTTAGGAAGTGATAATGCACTTTACTACTGCAAAGCAGCAAACGGCTCAGCAAGTCCCCAAAACCCAGTATCTGCTTCTGCATACTGGCTTAAAATTATAAACAGTAACGGCAAAATCAATGCAGATAATTTAAGTGTGTCGTTAGGCGCATTAGCTCTTCTTAATAATATTGCTCTTACTAATAATGCCATAACTGGAATACTCCCCATAAGTAAAGGCGGCACAGGTGGTAATACCCTTGAACAAGCACAGTATAATTTAAAAATAAATAATTTTAATAGAAATAACTATGAACGTGTTGATTTAAATAAAGCAAAAAATGGAGTAGTTGTATGCAGAAAAGATTACTTAACAAATGCTCCTTCATCAGATTTAAGCAGCAGTGGCGAAATTTTAATTGAAACAATACTTGGGCAGTCTTCAACTACTTTTTCAGATAACGATGCATATACATATAATCTTCAAATATATAAAGAAAGAAACTCACATCTTGTATTAGAAAGAATATGCAGTCCTAATAATTCTGTTGGCAGCTGGGTGAAAATAAGAAATGATGATGGTTCTATACCAGAAAAAATGGGAGGAACAGGTTTAACCCATGGTGCAATAGGTAAAACAAGCACAGCCCATAAATTAATACCTGCAGCATCTAATGGAACAAATTATAAATCAGGTGATGTAATTTACAGATATTCTTATGGAAACAGCCCTGTTAACCAGTATGTACCAGCAGGTGGAACATGGCTTGTAAAAACTCTTGTATTTACTCCCGGCACAGGAGCATGCAATATAAATTTAGGAAATGTATACCTTTCGGCAGGCGGCTCACTGCTTGATAACAGTTATTATGATTTCATTCATATACTAACAAAAATTGCATAATAAGAGAGATAAAATATGTTTAATAAAATTTCATTTATAAACCAGATAAAAAAAATAGAAAAACAAGATGACGGCTCATATATTGTTATAAAAAATGATATGCCGTATCATATACCAAATAATGATGAATACAGACAGGAATATGATGCTTTAGAAGAATATATTCTTGAAAATAATATTCAAGTTGATAAACATATTCCAAAAGCCTATAAAGTGGCAGAAGATAACTTAGAAGAATATATACGCAGTAAACGAGATAATCTGTTACGGGAAGCAGATATTATTTTATTAAAATATCAGGAACAGGCAGCTTTAGGCATAATAGAAGAAAATCAGGAATACTATAACGCACTTTTACAGTATAAACAAACTTTAAGAGATATTACAAAGCAGATTGATTTTCCTGAAAATGTAATATGGCCTGTGCTGCCTGAATATATATAAAAATAAAAATGCGGGCTTTTACACCCGCACTTATATAAAATTATTTTGTAATTAAACCATAAGTATAATACGGCTCTTTTTCTGGAGCTTTTATATTAGTATGATGTGCTGTAGCATTTGCTGGTGTATCATAATTTGCCCCGTTTTTACTCCAATGGAAATAATCTTTTTTCAAATCTTTTATACTGTCAGATTTTTTCTTAATCCATGTATTAACCTGAACAGTTGCAATACCCATTTCTTTCCACTCCTGATAAAGTTTTAGCTTATCATTATCATGGGTAACTCTTGCACTTGTCTGCCCTGCTGTGCCAAAACCATTTTGATTATATTCTGCAGCAGTATATTCAGTATATTGGAATTGACCTTTCCTAGCCTGCTCTATACCTTGACCAAGCACACCACTAAAATTATTCATAGCACTGCTGTCCATTTGGATTTTACTTTTTATCTTAACAGTATTGCCTGTAACTTCAATAGTCATTTCACCTATCATTCTTTCAACACCGCCATAAGCGTTTGTTCCAACATCTAAATGACCGTTAGCCTGATTAAAGTCTACTATCTCATAAGTGCCTTGTAATGATGATACATCACCTTGTTTTACAGGATTATATACAGTAATAAGTGTAGTAGCAGTTAAGCCATTATCACTTTTCGCAGTTAATGTGGCAGAGCCAGATGATAAACCTGTAACTGCACCAGTTTGAGCATCTACAGATGCTACTGACTGATTATCTATTGAATATACAGCATTAGTGTTAGACGGGTTGCCTTCAAATATTGGTATAATGCTTTCAGTTTTATTAATCTCTATACCATAATCAAACCTTTCATATACTATTTTTGTTGGCAGTGTTTCTACAATAAGCTTATATACTGCTTGTATCTCTGGGTTGCTGGAAGAAGTTATTGTAATATTTGTTTCGCCTGTCTTTTTAAATGTTACTAAACCATTAGCATCTACATCTGCAACTTGAGTATTTGATGACTGATATTTTAATCTTTTATTATATGCATCTTCTGGTATAACCTTTGGTTCCAGTGTCAACTGCCCTTCTGATAATTTATATCGTCCTTCATTACCATTAGGAAGCTGTATTTCACTAACTGGGGTTACATTTTCAGGCTCTGGTTTTACTACTATATAACATTCTTTTGAAATATTATTAATTGTAACACGCACAAATGTTTCGCCAACTCCTACTGCTGTAATTTTACCTGTATTATCAACAGTAACTATATATTCATTATCAGAAACATATTCTGCATTAAGATCTGTTCCATTTAATATTTCAGGATAAACTTTATAAGTTAAATAAGCTTCAGCATCTACATTCATAGTCAGCTCTATTGTATCGTTATGAAGAGTATAGCTGTCAATAGTTGTTGCTGGCTGTATTTTCATTTCTGCTTTTTTGCCATTTACAGCTTTTGCAGTAATTACTGCACTGCCATTTTGATGAATAGTTACAAGACCGTCACTATCTACTGTGGCTACACTTTCGTTAGAACTAGACCATGTAAGAGTTTTATTATCTGCTGTTTCTGGATAAACTGTTGCATTTATCTGCACAGTCTCATTAATCTTAATAGGGCTGAATTCTGATATATCAAATTTAATACTTTCTACTTGTATTTCTTCTGGAGCAGCATTATCTGGAGTTTCAGTGCTTTCATTTGAATCATCTTCTGGATTTTCTGTTACAATATCATCTGTATTTTCCCCTTCAACTGGCACAGTGCTTTCATCAAAAACAATATCGCTTCCTAAACCACCAGCTGGAGCAAGGGCTTCCATTTTACCAATATTTAATACAAGTGTATCACCTTTATTTACCATACCCTGCCTTGCAAGCTCTGTATAATTTACAGGGTCAAGAGTAAACTCCATTGTATAATCACCTGTTATTTTTGCACCAAGTGATGTAAAAATATCTGGTATACTGCCGTAATCGCCCATATTTTTCTTTTGAATAAGGCGAACTTCTTTACCGTTTAGGTTTACATACATTAAGATTTTTACAATACCTGCTCCAAGTTCATCTAAATTAACATTTACACGAAGACTGCTTTCATCATCTGCATTTTCTAATTCTGCACCATTAATTGAATAATTTAATATCTTATATTTTGCAATTAATGACATAGGGTCTTTATTTAAATCAATTGGAGCAGTGCCTTCTGGGGCTGTCCAATCACTACTAATATTACCTTCTTCCGCAGTAACTACATCTACATTTATAAATGCATATTTTTCAGGGTTTGATTTAGAATAAATTATAATTCCAGCACTACCCTCATTATTAGACTGAATAAAACCATCTTTCACTTCTGCTACATTAGTATTAGTAGAAAGATACACCAGCTCTTTATTTGCTGCATTACCCGGGCGGACACTTGGAAATACCTGCAGTCCGCTGCCCTTTTGCAGTTTTATATAAGTAGTATCAACAGCAACTGCCATAACTGGTGTGCTGTTATTTTCTTCATCTGATAGTGTATCATATGCATTAATAATCACTTGATTATTCACTGTGTTGTCTTTTTCAAGAGCAATATTTATTACTGCAATACCTGCTTTATTAATAGTTACATTACCATCATTAGATACAGCAGCAATTGAATTATCACTGCTTGAATAAACAAGTGCAGATGAAGACTCTTCTTCTGGAATAACAGAAGCATTTATGCTGTAACTCTGCGTTTCTGCAATATTCACAGGTACATATTTAGAATAAACAACTACCTGTGGTGTTGTTTCTGCAGGATGATACACTACCTGCACACCACCGCCCTTATCTCCTGATGTTGTGCAGCCAAAAATACCAAAAATCACAGCAAAAAGAAGTAATAACTTATTAAATATTTTATATTTTTTCATATAATCTCTCATTTATAATACTGCCTGCTTATGTTACAGGCAGGAATAAAAATTATTCTATAGGTGTTACATCACCAGTAAATGTTTCTACTGGCACAATTTTAGCAAGGTCTGGTATTTCAGGCGGTGTTCTATCGCTTACATCACCATCAACGAATTTATCAGTAGGTAATTCTATATACCTGTCACTTACTTTTTTAGCTTTGTACATAAATCTGTATTCAAAATTAAGGTCTAAAAATACTTCAAACTGTATAATATTATCCTGCATTTGAGTATACGCTATCATTGCTGGTTTTGAACCTTCATTAGACTTATATGTCTGTACTAAAGCATCTAAACTTGTATTAACTAATACGCCATTATGAGATGAATTTTGTAAAAGCTCAGAAGAACCAAATGTGCTATGAATATATTTTGCCCATGATTGTAAATTATAATTCTGATGACCTTGTGTCTGCACTTTCATAATTGATGATAACTGCGCACTTTCTCCAGTTCCATCGACTTTTACAGCAAATGCCCCTTTATAATTTGTAACAGAGTCATTTGCTCCGCCGCCGCCATTATAACATGCTGACCAGTCATACCAGGCAGTTTTATCTGGACATTCTTTATGATATTTTGTACCAATATTGCTTGATAATGGCATTTCATCTTTAGAACCAGAATATATTGCAGGATATCTTTCAAGCATTGTAGTATTAAATGAGTTGCCATAAAACCATGTCATTTCATAGTAGCCTTCTGCACTGTGCGGGTCTTTTTCCATATCAACTGGTGTTACATACATAGTTCTATCAAGTATATCTTTTGTGTTATCATTTACTTTTGTAAGATAAATAACAGCTTTGAAACTTTCTTGAGTATATGTATATTCTATTGTATCTGCACCTGTTACTTTAATATTCTGAGTGGCTAATATTTCTTTAGTCTGGGTAGAATATTTATCTTCTGTATCAAGCATAATTTCTTTATTTTCATAAAGATAACGCCAGTTATTAAAAGTGTATGAAGTAAGTGGATTTTGCGGTGTTAACTGCAACCTGCCTTTAATATTATATTTATCTTCTAATAAGTTAATTGCAAATTCGCCTTGCAGGTTATCATTTTCTGGAGTAAATGTTTCAGTTTTATTTCCAAGAGTATATTCCACTTTATCAATAGTGTAATATCCTTTTACATTCATAACTTTTTTAACATTTAACTGCACTTCCTGAGTAACACCATTAGCTGTTTCAAGTGTAACTATTATAGAGCCTTCTTTTAAAGGAGTTACTTTATACCCGCTACCCACCTGCTCTAGTCTGGCAACAGTAGTATCATCAATAGCAGCTGTAAGCTCATGGTCTACATTAGCATTTGCAGGTATTATTTCTGGAATAATAGTATGGTCTGTATGACCTATATACAAAGTAGAAGGCGCTTCATTTACATTTATTGATGTAACATATATTTTTTCTTCATCCTGCCTGACAGCAACAGATACTTCTTTTTTAATATCAGGATATTTTACAGAAGAAACTGTTACAGTACATGTTCCTGCTGCTAAAGCAGTAATAAGCCCGCTTTCATTTACAGATACGCAGCCCTTATCATCTGCCTTGTAATCAAGTGCAGTATTATCTGCATAAGTAGGCACAACCTTGCCGCTAAGCTGTATAGATGTTTGTGATTCAAGAGAAACTTCCAGTTTAGATGGTATATTAATAATACCCTTAACTGGTTCTAGTTGTTCATTGATTCCTACATTTAATGTAATCGTTTTCTCAAAACTTCCCTTATCTGATACAGCTGCAATTATGGCAGTGCCTACCCTTCTTGGAGTAACTACACCTGTTGCACTATTTACTGTGGCAACTGTTGGGTTTTTAGAATAATATGTAATATCATTATATGTAGCATCACTTGGCACTGCTGCAGCCTTAACCATTGCAGGTGTCCCTATATATATATTTGTATCCATCTCATCAAAAACTATATCTTCCACACGCTTTGTGCTGTCTACAACAGCAAAAGCAGTTTTACCTATTACCTCACCATTTGATACAGATGTAACAGTAATATCTGCAGAACCTTCTTTTAATGCAGTCACCACACCCGTTGGTGAAACAGTTGCTACCTGCTCATTACTTGTAGAATATGTTACTGCCTTATTGCTGGCATTAACAGGAAGCACTACAGGGCTTAATGTGTAAGTTGTGCTTATAAGTCTGTCTAGTTTATGCTCATCATTTACTTTAATCTCAGTAACAGATACAGGCACTTCTTCCACATGTGATTGACCAGGAACTAAATCATATTCTTTTTTCAATGCAAGATAGAGTGTTTGACCAGACTGTAATATTCCATTATCAATAAGTGATAAGTTTTCATCTGCTTTTAACTTAACTACTACACTCTCACTATCTTTTACATCACCCTGCAGATATGAAAATAAGGCAGCACCAGATTCTTCATAAGACATTTCTGATAAATTATCCATATCAATACTAACTGGCATATCTAAGCCATTAAATAACAGCTTAAGCTCCACTGTATTTTCCGCTGACCTGTCAACATTAATTGATAAACTGCCGCCGATATTTGTATCAGGCTCTTTATCAATACCATACTGAGAAATACTATATGAACCAAAAAAAGATAATGGGTTATTTTCAACATCTATGTTAGTAATAATGTTTTCCCTAACATAAAAATCCACCTGCTGCCATATTTCCTGTCTGGCTTCTGACTGGATTTTTACATTAAATGTGCCAAAATCTTTTATGGTTACATAACCATCTGATGAAACTTCTGCAATATCTGGATTGCTGGAAGTATAGTGCAGAGTCTTATTCTCCGCATTTTCTGGCTGGATAACAGCACTTATATTATACTGTAAATCCACACCAGCCTCTTTTACAAGCTCTATGTAGTTACTGGCAATTTTAATGCCTGAAACCTGAACAGCACTATCAGAAGAATCTTCATAAATATGCTGAACACTACCGGAGCTTGAATTTCCACTACTACTTGAGCATGAAAATAAAAGAGGAAATAAAAAAGATAATAAAATAATAAAAACAATACCTCTTTTAATCATAAAAACTCCTTAAAAAATTTGTTTATTTTATATTTTATTATAATATTTGTCAAGAAATAAGATTGAAAAATTCATGAAAAATTTATATAGACAAAAAACATTTGTCACTCAGACGAGCGGTTTTTGCGAGGACTGCCGATTTCCCGTCCAGCCAGCTTTTTTATTTCCTGCCTATTCGTTGGAAAAAGCTGTCCTCCTTTCAGTCGCCGAATAGGGAGGAATCAGAAATCGCACAGGCTAGCTAGCCTGCTACCGAAGAGTCTATAATTTTACTAGCTGGTATATTGTAAGATAGGCTCAGGACGAGCCGTCGCTTGCGTAAGTGCGGGAGGGGGCTCCCCCGACCAAACGCCTAAATAAAAATTTCATGGGGAGCGATTTTTGCGACGCAAGGACTTTCCGACGAATAGGAAGGAATCAAAAGTCCGTAGCTGGACCGAAATTTTTATTATTGTTAAATTAGATTCTTCGCCTACTATCGTAGGCTCTGAATGACATAGAGTGCGGTGGACTATTAATACCTTGTCACTCAGACCGAAGGGAAGAGTCTAAAAACATATTTACACTTTTACAGATAAAATACTTTCGATGATTTACTCCATTTTTTGAATAAGTTTAAATTTCTCTTTTATAACCTAAAAATTTAGGCAAAGCTTGTAACATATATAATATTTTTTTATGGATTGGAAGAGAGTTTAAAAGCTCTTTTCCTTTACTTTCTGCTCTGCCAAAAGTATCTATAAGCCATTTATTTTCTTTATGCATCTTACCTATTGCTCTGCCGCGCATGTATTCAGTTTTTATAGAATATGGGTGACTGTGTATTATCTCAGCATCTGCATTATAATAAACCTTTTTGCCCATTAATATAATTTTTGCTGCTGCAAGCATATCTTCTGCAAAATCAGTTTTTGGGAAACCACCAACAGAAAGTAAATCCTTTATTTTATATGCTGCAAAGCTGTCGGAACAAAAAGCAGTTGATATGCCGTATTTTTCAATATCATTTTTTGATTTTATAATAGAATATGGTGGATAGTTAAACTGTCTGCTTATTTTTTCTATAAATGATGAAGTTTCATCTGTCAGCTGCCTGCCGTAAGCGATAGATACATCTTCATGATTAAATGATGAAAGCAAAGTTTCTAAGGTATTATTATCATACAATAAAATATCCTGTGTCATAAATACTGCATAATCACAGCCGTTATTATTATCTATTCCCATTTGCCTTGTTAATCCGTGATTAAAGCTGCCTTTATCAATAACAGTAATATCACAGCCGTATTTTCTGCATATCTCTACTGTATTATCAGTAGATGATGAATCAATAATACATATTTTTTCTGGCTGAATACTCTGCTTTTTAATAGATTGTAAAAGCCTTTCAATAGTGTTACAGCCATTATATGTGGGGATAATTATTATAAATGACATAAGCAGCCTATTTAATTACTTAGTTTAATAATAACTGTATCATTTATTAATTGAACACAGTCATTATCTGGATATGCTGGCATATCTTTTACATTGTTCATCATATCATCTGTAATATTACCTAATGATATTTCAGCAGGAAACCCTAAAAGTTTTAAAAAAGAAAGTATTCTATAACTATTTCCACCGTCCCATGAAAAAAATGATGCACTAAATATATCTTTTCCGTTTATTAAAGGATGTTTATTAGAGTTGTCTACTACACCTGTAAAATTGATTTTATACTTACCCGTATTTATTTCTGGATATTTACTATAAATTTTATTGATTATATTATTTGCTGTAACTTCATCCTGCTTAAACGAAATATAATAACTCATTTGATATTTTACAATATAGACTGTATGAAAACCTATAATAAAAACTGATAAAATAATAACTAAACATTTTAATTTATTATTAAAATAATATACAAGCATTAAAATAAATGCAGGATAAAATGCAACAGCTAATTTTGCTCTTATAGGTAGTGCACTTCCAAAAACAATATTTAAAGAAAAAATAGAAAGCAGCCATAAAAGCATTAAAAAAATAAATTTAATATTTTCTTTATATTTTTTATAATTAATAATAAAATATAATACATATACTATTGCAAGAACTGTAATAATTATATTTGCAGTATGACTGCCTTGAAAACCATTACTTGATAAAACACGCCATATATTTGTAAATGCATTTCCTAAGCCTTCAATTATTCCATGCTTATATCCAATAAAATCACTGTGATAACCATCTAGTCCTTTGTGTGCAAATATAATAATTATATAGTAAATAAGAACAGATATAATCAACATAATTGTTGGTTTAATCATATGCATTATTGAAATTCTAATATTTTTATTATCAAGATAATCAAGAATAACATTTATCATCATAACTGATAAAAAAACTGCTATATTTGACTGATATGAAGAAATACCAATAAATAAAAATATGACTGCTGGAATATATAATAAAATATTATTTTTTTCTATAAGTCTGTATGCAATAACTACCAATAAAAGTCCTATAAAATTATAAGCCGATTGAAAATAAAAATACTGTAAAAATGCAAAATTTGGATAAGTTACAAATAATAATACAAATAATAATTTAGCACTGTTTGGCAGATTGTGCCTTGAAACTGTTAAAAGTCCAGCTAGAGTAAGAGTAAATATGCCAATAATTTGTGAAACTATATGGTATCTTGCAAAAGGAATTAAATAGTATAATAACCAAGACCCATAACGTTGAGTATCATAATATATTTGCGGGCTGTCTATAATTGCATAAACTTCAGAATCTATTCCAAATTTAATTGTAAATATGTCAATAGCATTTATAATTATGCCAGTTAAAAAACCAGTTAAAATTATAAACTTATATTTTATAAAAAATTCATAAATATCAACCAATAACAATTCTAAACTTATATTATTTAATTTCTTTACCATTATTACTCCCTATCTAAAAACAATAAATCTTTGTGATAAATAATTAAGACCTGTAAATATTACCATACCAATAAACATTGCTGTATTTTCCTGCACAGTTATAGAATAACCACTTAATAAATACATAGCAAATGGTTTTGCAAGAGAGTAAGCGATAAAAAAGCAGACTGCAATATTTACTGTAAAATAAAGCACTTCTTTAAAAGAAAAAACCTTGCTTTTAAATGTAAAATATTTATTTAAAAAAAAGCTGACAATACTTCCTACAACATAATTCATAGTAGAAGATACCCAGTAAGTGCAGTGAAATATATTATATAATGCAAACATTACCGCTGCACCAACTGCTGTATTAACTATGCCTACTATTATAAATTTTAAAAATGTTTTATCATAAAATATTTTTATAAACTTCATCTACTTATCATCACCGCTGTATTTTTCTACAAAATAAAGTGGTCTGTTTTTCACTTCATCAAAAATTCTACCCAGATATTCACCAATTACTCCAAGGGATAAAAGCTGAATACCGCCTAAAAATACTATGATTGATAATAAAGTTGGATATCCACGAACCGGCTCGCCAAAAATTATAGTTTTAAGTATTAAAAAAAGTATATATATAAACCCGATAGTGGCAACAATTATCCCTAAAAATGAGCTTAATCTTAACGGAAATGTAGAAAATGATGTAATACCTTCTATTGCCAGATTTATAAGACTAAAATAATTCCACTTAGACTTGCCTGCATATCTTTTAACAGGTTCATATATAAACTCTTTCTTTTTAAAGCCTATTAAAGCAAATAAACCTTTAGTATATCTTCTCTGCTCTTTATACTGCTTTAATGCTTCCACTGCCCTGCGGCTTAAAAGCCTAAAATCACTTGTATTTTTTAGAATATCAACACGAGTTAATGACTGTAATGCTTTATAGTATATCTTTGTTCCTAATCTTTTAAAAAAACTTTCATCATCTCTTGATTTTCTTCTGCCATAAATATCATCATAACCTTCTTCATAATATTTAAGCATTTCTGGAATATATTCTGGGGGAATCTGCAAATCTGCATCTAATATAACAACAACATCGCCTTTTACATAATCAAGACCTGCTGCCATCGCTATTTCTTTACCATAGTTCCTTGCAAGATTTACATACTGCAGATGTTTATCTTTTGCATTTAAATCATGCAGTATCTCTAATGTTTTGTCTTTTGAGCCGTCATTGATTATTAATATTTCATAATCATATTTTTCAAGTTTTGATAAAACATCACTTACTCTTTTATAAAGTTCATGCAGACATTCTTCTTCATTATATGCAGGAATTAAAACAGAAATAAACTGTTTTTTCATAAATAAACACCATCCTAGAAAGTTATTTATCCAATAATCCTTGCGACTGCCATAGCAGCAGATAATGCACTGCCAGGTTTTGCCAGCAATGCCCCATTTGAAAGCATATATTCTTCTATATTTTTATTTTTGCTTAAAAGAACAACTGGTTTTTTAGAAATATTTGAGATGATTGATGTAAGTCGTATATCTTTATCAAATGCAACAATTACTGCTTTTGCTTTTGAAAGATAGTTTTTTACTACCTGCATAGAAACTGTTTCATATTTTGATATAGAGCATATCTCAACAGGCATACCTAAAATATTAAATACTGCTTCCAGTTCTTTTATCATTTTATCATCCTGCGCAAGGGAAGTAACCACAACTACTGTTTTATCATATTTTACTGCCTGCTCTTCTTCTATATATGTGATAATACCTGCATCGTATAAAAACATACACTTATTAAATTTTGGAGCAAGCTCTCTCATTATATTTTCATCGATTCCAGTTAATATAAAATTATTATATTTTTTATACATCTGATGAATAAGCATTTCTACATAATGGGCGTCTTTGCCGTTGCATTCTGCCATTTCATCAAAAGGGCAGCCAAGTTTCTGCCATACTGTTAAATTATCATTATCATCTACTGAATAAAAATTCTGCTCTATTTCATTAACTGCACTTTCTATTGATATAGTTCCAAGCCTTAATTTTACTAATAAATCTTCTAATTCATTTTTATCTAACATACTACTTCTCCATAAAATTAATTTACTTTATTCAGGGCAGCAATATATATTTCCATAGAACCCTGTCTTGTTGCATCTGGCTTTATTATTCTTACATCTTTAAAATCTTTTTTAAGCCTGTCTACTAAGCCTTTTCGACCTTCTCCTTCAAAAAGTTTAAATAAAAATGAACCGCCTTTTTTTAAGGTTTTCATTGTAAAAGCATATACTTTTTCTACAAGTTCTAATGAATTAGTATGGTCTGCATCTCTTATGCCTATTGTATGGGGTGCAATATCTGAAATCACAGCATCATATAAAGGACATATATCTAATACCTGATTTAATATTTCATCAGTTGTAAAATCACCTGCTATACTTACAAAGTTCTTTTTATTTATACCAGTAATTTCATTTAAATCAACGCCAACTACAAAGCCTTTTTCTCCCACAATTTCTAAGGCAACCTGGCTCCAGCCGCCAGGGGCAGCACCACAGTCCAGCACTTTATATCCACTTTTAATAATCTTATATTTTGTGTTTAATTCTTTTAACTTATAAGCAGCACGGGATTTATAACCTTCCTGCTTTGCTTTTTTATAATAACTGTCTTTTCTGTTATATACTGCCATTAATTTATCCTGATTTTTAATTTGTTTATAAATATTTTTATTTATACTGCTGCAATTTTTTAGATACTTCGCCTTAAAGGCTCAGCATGACAAACTATAATAAACATACAAACACTGTCCATTCTGAGCGCAGCGAAGAATCTGTATTGTAAAAATACCACTTATATATAAAACTTAAAAGCTATGCATAAATGTTACATATACAATATTAATATTTTCATTTATACTGCTTTATTTTTTAGATACTTCGCCTTAAAGGCTCAGCATGACATAACTAAAATAAGCATACAAACACTGTCTATTCTGAGCAAAGCGAAGAATCTGTATTGTAAAAATACCACTTATATATAAAACTTAAAAGCTATACATAAATGTAACATATACAATATAAATATTTTCATTTATACTGCTGCAATTTTTTAGATACTTCGCCTTAAAGGCTCAGCATGACAAACTATAATAAACATACAAACACTGTCTATTCTGAGCGCAGCGAAGAATCTATATTGTAAAAATACCACTTATATATAAAACTTAAAAGCTATACATAAATGTAACATATACAATATAAATATTTTCATTTATACTGCTGCAATTTTTTAGATACTTCGCCTTAAAGGCTCAGCATGACAAACTATAATAAACATACAAACACTGTCTATTCTGAGCAAAGCGAAGAATCTATCTGGTACACGCCCAAAGTTAAGGTTTTTTATATTTTTTAATGTTTATAACCTGTTATCTTTAATTTATATCTGTCAAAAATACCGCTGTTATTTTGCTGTATTTCTATATGCACACCATAGACTTGTTCCATATTATCAATAGATTCTCTTTCGTGTTCTAATATTAAATCTGCCACATCTACATTAGCTTCTATCAATATATTTGCTCCTTTATGATGAGCTGCAAGCTGAGTAAGCTGACGCATTATTTCATAACATACTGTAATTTTAGACTTAATTACACCCCTGCCTTCGCAGTATGGGCAAGGTTCACTGATTATACGAGTTACACTGTCACGAACTCTTTTTCTTGTGATTTCCACTAGTCCAAGGGGTGATATATTTACAACAGATGTTTTTGCCCTGTCTTCTTTTAGATACTGCTCTAAAGTGGTTAAAACTTTTTCTCTGTCTTCCACTCTTTCCATATCTATAAAATCTACAATAATAATGCCGCCAATATTTCGCATTTTTAACTGATGAGCAATCTCTTTTGATGCTTCTAAGTTTGTTTTTAATATGGTATCATCAAAATTATGCCTGCCTACATATTTACCAGTATTAACATCAATTACAGTCAAAGCTTCTGCCTGGTCTATCACAATAGAGCCGCCGGAACGAAGCCATACTTTTTTATCAAGCAGTCTGTTTACTTCTATCTCCACATTATATAAATCAAAAAGTGGCTCATCACCTTGATAATATTCTATTTTTAAGTCAAGATTAGATAAATGGTTAACAAAAAATTCCTGCATTTTTTCATAATCTGCTTTGTTATCTATTAATATTCTTGTAGTATCAGCAGTAACAACATCACGAAGAATTTTATATATTAAGTTATGGTCTTCATATAAAAGAGATGGTGCAGTAGATGTATGTGTAACAGCTTCCACCCCTGCCCAAACACCTTTAATATATTCTAAATCCGCCGCCAGCTCTTCTAAACTTAAGCCGTCACTTACTGTTCTTGCAATAAGCCCCATACCTTCTGGACGAAGTTTAATTAATATATCTTTTAATCTTTCTCGTTCTGCTTCGTTCTCTATTTTTCTTGATACGCCAATATGTTCATAACCTGGCATTAAAACAAGATATCTTCCTGGGATTGTTAAGTGAGTAGTTAGCCTTGCCCCTTTTGCTGCAATTGCATCTTTTGCAACCTGCACAATAATTTCCTGCCCCTCTGTTAATATTTCTGCAATAGGAGCATAATGCTGCTGTTCTGAATGAATTTCTTCTGTATCTCTTGGCTGACTATTTTCTTTATCATAGCTTTCGCTTGATTCGTTGTCATCTTCTGAGATATTTTCTTCATAGCTTAATTCATCACTGCTGCCTGTATAAATATCTGCAATATGCAAAAAAGCAGCCCTTTGCAGCCCAATCTCTACAAATGCAGACTGCATTCCAGGCAGCACTTTCACTACCTTTCCTTTATATATATTGCCTGCTGCACTTTTTTTATTAACTCTTTCTATAAAAATTTCTGATACATTACCGCCTGTTAATACAGCAGCACGCACTTCTCGTATTCCTGAATTTATGAGTATTTCTTTAGACATATAAACTCCTATTAAAAAATCCTATCCAGCTGCGCATTTCTTTTTCCTGCCTACTCGTCGGGAAATGCTTGCGTCACTTTGTTCCCCTTGGATTTTTTAAACCACGCTCTGCCAAAACAAGTTTGGCTATCGCTCACAGCCTGTGCGATTTCTTATTCTTCGCTATTCGCTCAGGAAATCGGCAGTCCTCACAAAAATCGTTCGCGCAAGCGACGCCACACCCAGCTGCGCATTTCTGTTTCCTGTCTATTCGTCGGGAAATGCTTGCGTCACTTTGTTCGCCTTGGATTTTTTAAACCACGCTCTGCAGAGATAAGTTGTTCACTAGGATAAATTACATTCCCTATTAATGTTAAGTTATGATAAATCAACCCTGTTTTCCAAAGCTCTTAAAACAGTTATTTCATCTGCATATTCTAAGTGAGAGCCAATAGGAATACCGCTTGCAAGTTTTGTAACTTTTAAATTAGGTACATTTTGAAGTATTTTTCCTATGTATGATGCAGTAGTTTCACCGTCCGCATCTGGATTTGTGGCAATAATCACTTCTTTTATATGAAGTTTATCCACTCTTTCGATTAATTTATTAAAACTTAAATCTGATGGACCTATACCATCAAGTGGCGATATTTTACCACCTAAAACATGATAAAGTCCATTAAACCTGCCTGTATTTTCTATAAAAAATACATCTTTTGCTTCTTCAACTATACATATTATATCTTTATTTCTGTGTTCATCACTGCATACTTTGCATATTTCGCCTTCTGCAATAGAGCCGCACTCTTTGCAGAATTTAATATTATCTTTCAGTTTTTTAATAGCATCAGAAAGTTTATATGCCTGCTCTGGTTTGATTTTTAATATATGCAGTGCAAGGCGGACAGCAGTTTTTCTGCCCACCCCCGGAAGTCTTGAAAGTTCATGAACACAGTCATCAAAGACTTGAATATTCTGCATTATAAACTATATCCTTAATTAAAACATTCCTGGAATATTTAAACCGCCAGTAATACCTTGAAGTTTATCCTGCATAAGCTGCTGAGCTTTTTTCATACCTTCATTAACTGCTGCCACAATTAAATCCTGCAGCATTTCCACATCATCTGGGTTTACTACATCTTTTTCTATTACTACTTCTAAAAGCTCTTGTCTGCCGTTTACTTTAACAGATACCATACCGCCGCCGGCACTTGCTTCTACTACTTGTGCTGCTGCTTCTGCCTGAGCTTCCTCCATTTTTTTCTGCATTTTTTGCGCCTGACGCATAATCTGCTGCATGTTCATAATATTCACCTCATATTCTTATATATATTAATTCTTTTCTATATTAATTATTCTACCGCCTAACTCTTTTTCTGCCGTTTTTAAAAATACATTATCTTTTACTTCTTCTTTCATTTTCTGCACAGCAAAACTTTCTATTTTGTGTGACTGCACTCTCTTTACAGGTGTCTGCATATTTTCCTGTATACTGTTATTCCCTTTTAAATCAGAGCTTTTTTTTTCTGTTCCAGTATCTATACTAACTTTTTTTTTACTATCACCAATATTACTGTCAAGCTCAATATCTATTTTCGTATGTTTTTCGCTTACCATAAAAACTATATTTTCAAAAATATCTTTTGAGTTGCCAGATTTCAATTGAGTATACTGAAACTTACGCTCAAGTGGAAAACTGATAGCTAAATGTTCGGCAGTATCTTCTATAAGCCTTGCATGCTGAAGCATTGCATAAATCATAGGGTTTTTTGATGAAGCTATATTTAATATTCTAGTCCAAATACCTTCATCACTGCCTTTAAGCACAGGAACAGGCTCATTATTTACCTCTGTATCAGTGCTGTGTGCTGGCTCTATTTCTTGTGTTTTTTCCTGAGCAGCAGGAGCAGCTTCCTGTCTGACTGGTATGTCTGTATTTTCATTTGCTTTATTTAGCGGTGCAGTTACTACTTTTTTAACTGGGGCAGATACAGGGCTGTTTCCGTCTATTATATTAATAATAGATGATATATTTGATGCCTTTATAACTGCAAACTCAAAAACATATCTTGCAAAATCAGAATATTTTAAATCATTTATAAGCTTTGTAAGTATTTGAAATAAACTGTAAAGCTTTGCTTTTTCAGCATATTCTTTTAGTGATGAATAATATTCTTCCTCTCTGCTTGTAAAATCCTGGCTTGGCAGTTTATTAGAAATACCATAAATCATCATATTTCTGCAGTGCTCAATAAGACACTCTGTCATATATTTATAGTCTATGCCTTTTTCATCTACAAGGCTTACTAAATCAGGCAGTTTTTCAGTTTCTTCTTTTAGTATGGCACTAAAAATATCATTAGATAAATAAGAATCAGTTATGCCTAAAAGATATGATGTATCTTCTAATGTTATTTTACCGCCGCCGTATGCTATAACCTGGTCTAAAAGTGAAAGTGCATCTCTCATACAGCCGTCAGAATTGCGGATAATATAATTTAACGCATCTGATTCATATTCTATATTTTCTTTTGTCAGTATACTTTTTAAGTTAGAGTTCATTTCTTCATAAGAGATTTTCTTAAACTCATATCTTTGGCATCTGGAAAGTATAGTTACAGGTATTTTATGCTGGTCAGTTGTTGCAAAAATAAATATAACATATTCTGGTGGTTCTTCTAATGTTTTTAAAAGAGCATTAAAAGCCTGCTCAGTTAACATATGCACTTCATCTACTATTATAATTTTATATTTGCTTTTAACAGGAACAAATTTTACAGCTTCCCTTAAAGAGCGTATTTCTTCCACACCTCTATTTGATGCACCATCTATCTCTATTACATCAAGAGAAGTGCCACCTGTAATTTCAAGACAATTGTCACATTCACCGCATGGGGCAGCATTTACTGGATTTTGGCAGTTTAATGCTTTTGCAAAAATACGGGCAGTAGATGTTTTACCTACACCCCGCGGACCAGTAAAAAGATATGCATGTGTTACTCTGCCCATGTTTATTGCATTCTGCAGTGTAGAAGTAATAAAATCCTGCGATAATACTTCTGAAAATGTCTGCGGTCTGTATTTGCGGGCAAGTGCTAAATATGACATTAAAACCTCTTTAAATTTATTTTCAAAATTTTGTCCATAAAATTTTGAAACCACGCTCCGCCGAAATAAATTCGGCTGTCGCTCTCGCAAGCGACGCCACATCCCTGTGGCTATTAAATTTATTTTCAAAATTTTTTAAAGCTGCTTTTCTTTTTCCTCCCTACTCAGTCGGGAAAAGACAGCTCTCGCAAAATACGCTCGTCCATAAAATTTTGAAACAACGCTCCGCCGAAATAAATTCGGCTGTCGCTCACAGCCTGTGCGATTTCTTATTCTTCGCTATTCGCTCAGGAAATCGGCAGTCCTCACAAAAATCGTTCGCGCAAGCGACGCCACACCCAGCTGCGCATTTCTTCTTCCTGCCTATTCGTCGGGAAATGCTTGCGTCGCTTTGCTCCCCTGTGGCTGTTAAACTTATTTTCAAAATTTTTTAAAGCTGCTTTTCTGTTTCCTCCCTACTCAGTCGGGAAAAGACAGCTCTCGCAAAATACGCTCGTCCATAAAATTTAAAAAACCACGCTACACCGAAATAAATTCGGCTGTTATTCTTTGCTTTACTGTATATATAATTATGTCATTCTGAGCAAAGCGAAGAATCTATTTCTTTTATAAGAAAACTCTGCCGATAAATTAAATCAATACTTATAAATCGTCAAGTAAATATTCTTACTGGCTTATCATTCTTTGTGCAGGATATGCAAAGTTAATACCTTCTTTAGCAAAAATATCAAGTATAGCAAAATTTACTGCCTGCACACCACGAGTATATTCTGTATAATCATTTGTTTCAATAAAGTATACAAGTTCAAAATCAAGACTTGATGTATTAAATGCAGAAAAATGCACCCTTGCAAATTCAGCATTTTTTACAGACCTGACAGCCTGTTCTAAAAGCTCTGGAATTTTATGAACAAGCTCCACACTTGTTTCATATTCCACCCCTATTATAGATACATTTCTTCTTCTTGAAGCAAGCTCATAGTTATGGATTATAGTTTTAGTAAGGTCAGTATTTGAAACAGAAAGCAGCTCTCCATTTGAGCTTCTGATTTTTGTACTTTTTATACCAACATATTCTACCCTGCCCACAACAGAATTAAACTGAATTAAATCGCCTTTAGTAAATGGTTTATCAAAAAGAATAACAATGTAGTTAAATAAATCACCTAATATATTCTGGGCAGCAAGAGCTACAGCAATACCACCAATACCAAGTCCTGTAATAAATGTTGATACATTATATCCTAAGTTAGAAAATATAAAAAGAAGACCTGCAATCCATACAAAAGCTTTTATTATAGTAATAATACCAGCAGGCACTTTATTTTTGCCTGTTTTTTCAAGACTTTCTGTATTAAAATCTTTTAATATATCAGTTAAAGCAAGAACCACTATCAATACTATATATATAAGCACTGCTTTATCTATAACTTTTGTTACAATTTCAGGAGTTGTAAGGTATGTTAAGGCAGCATAAACTGCTAAAGCATAAGTGATATATACTAAACGCTTGCGAAATGTTTCAATAACTGCTGCTAAAAATGCATTTGATACTCTATCCTCTAAAGGTATTCTTTTAATAACAAATTTAATAAATAAAGTGATAGCAAGAACAATTAATACAAATAAAATAAAAGCTATCATATAATTAAAAAGACTGTTGTTAAAATATGTATGGCTGTGAAGGAAAGTTGAAATATTATTTAAAAACTCCATAAAACACCTGTATACTTAAATATTGAATGTATAAATATACAGAAATTTTATCTGATTGTCTATAATGAAAAAAATTAAATAAAATATTTATATAATAAAATTATAACATATTCTGATAAAACAGATTTTATAAAGTAATTTTTTCTATTATTTATAATGTCTATAAATTATTACTTTATTTATAAAAAAACTGAACTTGCCTTTATTACAAGCTCAGTTTATTTTAAATTTATAAACAGTCGCTCATTGTATAATATGTTTCTAAAAAGCGTCTGAAAGCACTTCGCGGCACTCTATAAACAGACCTGCCCTCAATACTGAAATTTAATGCTTCCAGCTTGCCATTTTCAATATATCTGCGAACTGTTCTGTCACTTAAATCAATCTTTCTAGCAATGTAATCTACTGTAAGCATCTGTTTAAACTGTGGTATAGTATTCATTATTTCATCTACAAAACTTTCATGCATATAATGCCTCCAAAATGTATGTTGTTATATTACTTTTATGTGCCTGCCTATTTATTTTATTGTTTATAATATCTACACATTTTTTTACAACAATACTATATTGCTAAAACACATAAAATTTTATCTTGCATTTTTCCTTAAATGCAACTATAATTATATATATTGCTTATTCGCAATAAAGTCAAGCACTTTTTTTGCGAAAATTTAATTTACAGGAAAATGTATGAGTATCAATGATAATATCGCACAAAATCTTAATAATTTCATGAAGGAAAAAAATATAAGTGCTAACACAATTGCAAAAGTAGGCAGTGTGACTCCAAGCACAATTACCCGATTTATATCCAGAGAGATTAAAAGCCTTAATATTGAAACTATTCAAAAAATTGCAGCATATTATAATGAACCGATGGATAGATTTATACAGGAGCTGAAAAAAACATCAAGTAATAGTGCTGAAATTATTACTGGAAGTGATATTGCATATATAAGCTTTTACAGAGATATTGGCGTATCAGCAGGTCATGGGCTTGACTGGGACAGCGATGGTCAGATACTGTCTTTTCCTATACCATTATCATTTCTGCACTCAAAGGGTATTGCTCCAGAAAATGCCTTAATTGTTAAAGTAAATGGGGACAGTATGACACCAACTTTAAATGATAATGATTTAGTTGTAATTGATAGAAATTTTTCTCTTTCATTAAACGGTATTTATGTAATAAAAGATAATATTAACGGTTTAAGAGTAAAAAGGCTTGATAAAGATAAAGACGGCAACTTAAAAGTTATATCTGATAATAAAAATTATGAAACACAGGTATACTCTGTTGCTGAAATGCAGGATGAAACTATTATAATATTAGGAAAAGTGGCAGCTAAAATTGCAGGGGTTTAGTTTATAATATATATTTTAAAACAGCATATATTGCCTAAAATATATGATATGTAATACATTATATTATTTTGCAGATGTTAAAATATATTAAAAAGCATATTATATGTATAAATCTGCTGAAAATATAATTTATGAATAAAGATAAAAGGGAAATTTATTTAGATTATTTCATATATTATACCGCTGCAAAACTTACTGTCTAAATTTTTCTTATTTATAACAGCTTTACAGGCAGCTTAATATTTATCTGTTTTAACCATAAAACATATCTAAACTGCATTAATATGTAATAGTTTAAAAGTTATGCTTATACTAATCAATATTAATTTAAAAACATCTATTCATTTATTCTTATGCGTAATATAAAAAGTATTATGCAGTATATTTTACCCTTAAATCTCTTTTATAGAATATATAGATTTTACTGCTTATTTTTTACAGCTGCTAAGTAATTTAAGATACATAAAATATTTTGTAATAAATATTAATAAGTTACAAAATATGCAACAATATTATTGCATATTTGCAATAAGAAATTATTCTGCCAAATCTTCTATATTAATTTTTTCTTTGATTTCTGCAATTTTAGCATTAATTTTTTCATGCTCAGAAAGTTTTGCATGGCTTAATGCTTTTTCTACTGCATTATATGCCTGGCTGTAGTAGCCTAAGTTATATAAACAATCTGACTGCACTAAATAAGCATCTTTTAATAAATGTTTTTTATCAGTTGATTTTAAGCGGGATACAGCCTCCTCACTTCGTGCTGCACACTCTTCATACTCTTCTGATTTAAATAAAGAAAGTGCCATATCATATAAAAACTCTGCTGCCTGACTATCATCAGATAAATTAACTGCTAAATTATATCCAGTTTCTGCAGCAGGATATAATTCTTTATATCTGCCGCCAGTTCTATAATAAAGAGCTGAAAGACTGTATAACAGTAAAGATGTTTCATCATCTAAAAACTCTAATGATGCAAGTTCTAATGCTTTATCGCCCTGATATTTAAAACTGCCTTTTTCTGGCATATAGCTGATTATTTTTTTATATATAATATCTGTATTATCTACAGCTCCATTTTCTACTGCCACAAAAAAAGCCTGCTCAAAATATTCTCTTGCTGCATCTGAGCGGTGTAATGCTTCTGATGTTAAAGCCATACCGTTTAGTGCAGGCACTAAAATATCAGTATATTTTTTTGCTCGTGATGTATCGTGGGCCCTTGTAAAATAATACATTGCTTTTGCATAGTCTTTATTTACTCTGTAATATTCGCCGTATATTATATCGCATGATGAAAGTATTTTAAAAAGTCTTAAATTACCTGCATATTTTAATGCTTCATCACAGCTTTCTTTTGAGCCTGAATAGTTTTCATTAATACGCCTGCTTTCTGCAATGCCGTAATATAAAACTGCCTTATCTTTATCTGTTAAATCTGCATACATTAAAGCTTTTGCATAATACTCTTCTGCCTGTTTTGCGTTGCCTGCCATTCTTTCAGATTCTGCAATATAGGCAAGCAGTGTAGGAATATCGTATAAATCATTTGCTTTTTCTGCAAGAGCAAGACTTACTGCAAACCAGGCTGCTGCCTGCTGGTATTCATTCATACCACGATAGCTAAGCCCAGCATATAAAGATGTGCGAAATCTGCTTGATATATCTTTTGGAGTATTTTTCTTTGCCATGTAATATGCTTCTTCAAACATAGGAGCAGCCTCAGCAAAGTTATTAACAGAATAGAGCTCAAAAGCATCTCTAACAGTGCTTTCTAAATCAGCACCAAAAATTTCTAATGGGATAAATACTGTAAATAAAATTAATATATATTTTTTCATACTGCCTAATTTTTACTGCTTTTATTATCAATTGATACAGGTTTAGAAAAATCTATATCAGTTTTACTATCTGAATTATTATCCTGCACACTTATATTATCCTGAGTATTATTATCAGAAGAAAGTCCTAAATCAAAAGCACTTATTTCATCTGGCTTTTCTTTAACTGGTATTTCATTATGTATTGAAGGCATACTAAATTTAGCTGTAGGGTATAAGCCTTTTAAGTATGAAAATTCAACATTATCTATAGCTTCACCTAAAACAAATTCAGCATTTACTGTGCCGTCTCCTGGATAGCACATTTGGACTTTTGATATTTTATAAGCATTATTCCATGCACTGCCTATTGTGTAAACATCACATTCTGGGTTATCTATATTAATAGGAGCACCCATAGATATAAGATAGGCTTTAACAGTCGCCCTGTCGCCTACTTTTGAATTAACTAATACATTTATATGTTTTTGAGCATTTAGTTTATCTATAAACTGTTCTGCTTCATAAAAGCCCATATCTGCAGCCATTTGTATTTTAGCAGAGCCTTTTGTTTCATCTTTTACAGTGCCTCTTCCTAAATATTCAAGCATACCTGTATAGTATACTGCCTCTGGTAAATCATAGCTTGAAGCATCTTTAAATAAAGCGTAAGCATTAGCGTTATCTTTTGGAACACCATTGCCAAAAAGAAGAGCTTTTGCATATTCAGTTTTAGCAAAGTTATTGCCTTCTGCAATAGATTCTTTAAGCATGGCGATAGCTTCTTTCATACCTGCTCCTGCCCCATTATCTATAATAGATTTTGCAGCACGGTATTTCATCATAGAATCTCCAAGAGCAGCAGCCTGTTTCACCCAGAAAATACCCTGTTCAGTATTGCCTTTTGATAAAAATAATGTGCCTAAAAGGTAGCATGCTTCAGGATTTTTTGTATTAGCATAACCTACTAAAAGTTCAGCCGCCTCATTTGTTTTGCCAAGAGAAATAAGCTGATTAAATTCTTCTCTCCATGGTGCACTGTGAATTGCTGCCATAGAGCCTCTTCTTGCAGGTCTGTCATCTATACGGGAAGTTATAACTGGCTTTTCGTCACTGATATACTCATTCATTGTAAAAAAGCCCTGAGCTTTAATATACATTTCTGGAGTAGTGCCATATTTATTAGGAAGTTTTGGGTCTGCCCCTGCTTTTATAAGAAGTGATGCAATATATCTGTGGGAGTTAGTTACTGCAGACATTAAAGGAGTATAACCAAACTTATTTACTGCATTTACTGATGCCTTATATGCAATAAGCAGCCTTACTACTTCCTGATAGCCGCCATCAGCTGCCAAAATAAGGGCAGTATTTCCCAGCCTGTCTCTAGCGTCAACATCTGCACCATTATAAAGTGCATCTTTAACTGCATCAGCATCCCCAACAGATGCTGCTTCTAAAAGCTGTGTATTTAAATAAGGTTCAACTGCATAAACTTTGCAGGTGAATGACATTAATATTACAGTAACAAATAAGATTATTTTTTTATTCATAATCGCTCCGACAAGTATGCTTAAAAAATTATTTTAACCATAATTTTTTAAAACTTTCAAGCAGTTAATAGTGTATTCTGCATAAATTATATAAAAATATAATATTTTTGCAGACTTTTTATAATCATTTTACTTTTTATATGCAAAAATGATTATTATATTAAACTAACACAACAAACTAAACATAAATATATATGCTTAATCTGCTGTGTTTCATAGTTAAGATAATATGCAGTATCAGGGGTATAATTACCTGAGAACTGCCCCGTGTTCTTTCTCAAGGGCTCTTAAGATATTATCTATTATCGGGTTAATATCATCATCTCTTAATGTTTTTTCCATATCTGTAAAAGTTATGCGGACAGCAATACTTTTATAGCCAAAACTGATTGGTTTGCCTTCAAATACATCAAACACTATTGTATCAGTAATTATTGGACTTATTGATTTAACAGTATTTATTAAATCAGCTGCATTAACTCTGCTTTTTACGATTAATGCTAAATCTCTCTGTATTGAAGGAAATCTTGAAAATTTAGTATATCGCATAGTTGATTTTGCAGCTTCATTTTTATTATATGCTTCATCAATTAATAAAGAAAAATCAATTTCTGCAATATAGCAGTTATTTTTAATATCAAGTTTTTCTAATATATCTGGATGTAATGCACCAATAAAGCCAGCATATTTTCCGTTTATATGTATAGATGCAGATTTTCCAGGGTGAAGAAAATGACAGTCTTCTAATCTTTTATATTCTGCCACCATATCAAACTTGCCTATCACATTATCAAGAGCACCTTTTAAGTAATAAAAAGTATCAAGTTTTGGCAGATTTATCCATGTATCATCGTAATAGCTGCCCATAACACCAAGTGATAAATGGAGCTTTTCTGTTGCCAGGTTTGATTTACCATTTGATATATAAATACTTGAAAGCTCAAAAAGCTTGATACTTGAATAACCCATATTTTTATTAGTCTGCATATTTTTGATAATAGATGGGAAAATATATGTTCTCATCCATGCCATATCCTGAGAAATAGGGTTTAAAAGTTTTACAAAATGCTCTTCATTAGTATCAAATATAGATAAATAATCTGCGCCTAAAAATGAAAAGTTTAATACTTCATTATATCCTAAGTTTTCTAAAGTATTTCTTGCGGTTCTAGAATATCTTACTTTTGGGCTTTGTATATCTATTTCATTATCCATGTGCGGCATAGTATATCCTATTTTATCATAGCCCATAATTCTTGCTACTTCTTCAGCAATATCACATTCTAAAGCAATATCGTTTCTAAAAGTAGGGATAGATGATATTAAATTATCGCCGTCTATCTCTGTTTTTATTAAAAGACTGTCTAAAATATTTTTCATATCTTCTATTTTATAATCTGAGCCTAAAAGTTTATTTATTCTGCTGCATGAAGATGTAACTTTTCTTTCTTCAATTTTTAAGTTATTTGAGCCTGCTTTTCCTTTTAATACAGTGCCGCCGCAGATTTCTGCAATTAAAGAAGCTGCATAGTCTGCTAATTTTTCAGTTGCACCATAATCTATACCGCGCTCATATCTATATGATGAATCAGAAGAAAGACCAAGTTTTTTACTTGTTTTTCTAACAGTTGCAGGTTCAAAGTAAGCACATTCTAACACAACTGTATCTGTATCGCTCATAACAGAAGTATATTCGCCGCCCATAACACCAGCTATTGCTAATGGTTTAGAAATATCAGCAATAACAAGCATATCATTATTTAATGTATACTCTTTGCCGTCAAGAGCAGTGATTTTTTCGTTATCAAAAGCGTTCCTGACAATAATACCTTTATCAATATTTCTTATATCAAAAGCATGCAGCGGCTGTCCCCATTCCATTAATACATAGTTTGTAACATCTACAATATTATTAATAGGTCTGACACCTGCCGCCCTTAATTTTGCCTGCATCCATAATGGAGATGGTGCAATTTTAACACCTTTTATTATGCGTGCAAAATATATTGGACATTTTGCTTTTTCTTCAATATCTACTTTTATAAAATCTGATACATTTTCATTATTTTCTATAACTTTACATTCGGGCAGTTTTAAAGGTCTTTTAAATACTGCAGCAGCTTCTCTTGCAACACCTATAACAGAAAGCCAGTCTGGTCTGTTTGGAGTAGCATTAAATTCTACAATAGTATCCCCTGTGCCAACAATCCCGTTAATATCTGCACCAAGTGGAGTATCTTCCGGCAGCACCATAATGCCGTTATGCTCATCAGTTAATCCAAGCTCTCTTTCTGAACAAATCATACCAAAAGATTCTACACCGCGAAGTTTTGCTTCCTTAATTTTAATATCACCAAGTACAGCACCTATTTTTGCAAATGGCACAATCTGACCTGCTGCTACATTTGGAGCGCCACACACTACCTGATATTCTTCTGTGCCGTCAGTTACTTTACATACACTTAATTTATCAGCATTTGGATGTTTCTCTTTATTTATTACTTTTGCAGTAACCACATTTGAAAGAGCTGCAATTTCATGAAAGCCTTCTGCTTCTAATCCTGCTAATGTTAAGCCGTCAGCTATTTCTTTAACGGATTTATCATTTAAATCAATATATTCTTTTAACCAGTTTATACTAACATTCATATTAACACCTAAAATTGTTTTAAAAATTTAAGAGAATTTTCATAAAACAGGCGTATATCATCAATGCCGTATTTCAGCAGTGCAATACGCTCAATACCCATACCAAAAGCAAAGCCGCTGTATACTTCTGGGTCAATGCCAACATGTTTAAATACAGCAGGGTTTACCATACCGCAGCCGGCAATTTCTATCCAGCCTGTGCCTTTGCACATTCTGCAGCCTTTGCCACGGCAGTGAACGCAGCCCATATCAACTTCTGCAGATGGCTCAGTAAATGGGAAAAAACTTGGACGCAGACGAACATCTAAATCATCACCAAATATACGGGAAATAAAAAGCTTTAATGTGCCTTTTAAATCTGCCATAGTAATACCTTTATCCACCACAAGCCCTTCTATCTGGTGGAACATTGGAGAGTGAGTCTGGTCATAGTCACATCTGTAAACTGTCCCTGGAGCAATAATTTTTATAGGTGGTTTCTGGCTTTCCATTACACGCACCTGCACAGGGGAAGTGTGAGTTCTAAGCACAATATTATTTTCATCTATATAAAAAGTGTCCTGCATATCTCTTGCCGGGTGAGTTTTAGGCAGGTTTAATGCTTCAAAGTTATGAAAGTCATCTTCTATTTCAGGCCCCTGTGCCACAGAATAGCCTGCAGCAGTAAATACATCCACTATTTCATCATATATTTTTTTAACAGGATGCAGTGAGCCTTTAGTAAAAGGATAAGGACTTAATGTAACATCTATATATTCCTGAGATAAAGCAGCATCTTTTAATGCTTTTTTTATTGTGTTTGCTTTTTCATTAAATCTTGTTTCAAAATTATTTCTTAAGCTCTGTATAGCTTCGCCCATTTTTGGGCGTTCTTCTGGGCTCATAGTGCCTAACACTTTATTTAAAAGGCTTATAATCCCTTTTTTACCCATATACTTAATACGAACATTGTTTAATTCATCAAGCGAAGAACTTTTTTCAATTTCTTCTTCAAATTCTGAAGCTTTTTTTAATTCATCATTATTCATATATAACCCTTAACAAAAGATTTTATAATATAACGGAATATTCTATATTATAATAAAGATTTTTGCAATAATGAAATAACTTCATTATCTCCATTTTTAAGATTAAAAGAAATTTGAAAAGATTTTATACTATAAAATAACACAAAAATATTGCATAAACTGCTGTAAATATAAGAAAAAATATATTTTTAAAAAAATCAGGCGAACCATACTTATTTTCTTAATAAACTGGTCCACCTGAATATTTAAATTATACTGCTGTTATAATTTATTCTACAGAAGGTTTATACCCTGCATTTTCAGCATCTGACATACAAAGATACGGTATAGTTTCTTTTTCTTCATAAAACCGCAGAGGGTCTATGATTATATCGCCGCTGCATTCTGAAGCAAAAGTATTTTTTACTTTAACCCATGCATGGTCAAACTCCTGACCACCATGATTTCCAAAGCCAGTTGAATAATTTGCTTTTCCTTCAACATAGGCACATTGAAAGCTTGAAGATATCTGGCATGCAAAGGCAAATAATCGTGCCAGCCCTTTTCCATTAAACTGCTCTGTTATTACACCAGTAATATCTGCAGCACCATTTTCATTATACTTTTTACTATAACTGCTTACTTTATAATTATAAACTAAATCATCAAAAGTATCAAATTTAAATCTAGTATAGTTTTTAATACTAAAATACACTCGTTCCTGAATTTGTTTCATCTGGCTTACCCACTGAGTTTTCAGTTCTTCATTATTATTAAATGAAGGAACAGTCTGTATTTTATAGTAATTTAATAAATCATATTTTGTATTACTAACTTGTCCACCAGCTTTAAAAAGATACAGATTATTTAAATCTAACATCAGTTTTTCTTCAATTGATTTTATAATATCATTTACTGACATTATATTACCTTGAGTATAATTCTGGAATACCATTGCAACAAAAATTTCTTTCATATCAAGAAAACCAACAGGAACACCAGTTGTTTGTCTATAAAGCCATTCAGCATATTTATAATTATAGTTATCTTCACCACAAACTGGTGCACCAGTAGATGCATTTAATCTTGCTTCACCAGTTTCAGAATTTATACAGTGTTTATCAGCCCATTCGTTATACTGTTTCTGCACTTCTTCAGGTGTGCAGTATTCTTTATCTTCCTGACTTAAATTAGTCAGCTCAAATCCAGTTTCATCATCTATACATTTTGCAGTTACAAAAACATCAGTAGCATGGCATAAAACACCTGCTGTGCATTCTTCACTTTCTTCTTCATTTCTTCCATAAAATGATTGAAATGAATCGTATAACCTGTCATAAACTTTTTTCTCAAGTTCAGATAAAGTAGACCTGTAATAAAGATTATCTCTGTTAATATAATCAAAAATTGTATTTGTAAAATTGTTATATTCAGGGTCTTCTGTAGAAGGTGGAATTATTACTACAACATCACCACCTCCCGGCTCTTCAACATCTACCACTACATCACCTGTATTACCGCCTGGGTCTACTGTTACTTCTGTATTGCCACCAGTTTCCCCGCCTGTATCTACTGTCACATCAGTATTACCGTCAGTATTGCTGTCAGTTTCACTGCCTGTATCTGCTGGCTCGTTAGGATTATCACCTGTTTCACTGCCTGTATCTACTGGCTCATCAGTATTATCACCTGTATCACTGCCTGTATCTATTGGCTCGTTAGGATTATCACCTGTTTCGCCACCTGCACTTCCATCACCTGCAGGGTTTGATGTTCCACCATCACTACTGCTGCCGCTGCTGCCACCTTGCGAAATCATACTGCTTCCACCTGAACTATCAGAACTTACAGTACTTACTGTTCCAGAATTTGTATCAGCACAGGAATATATAATTAACATGAAAGGAATTAAAAAGATTATTTTTTTCATACAATACCCCCTACTAAATTATACTACTAATACTAATATAGTAAGAAAGTATTACATTGTCAATCTATTTACTGTTTACCAGTATTTTTATGTAGTAACAGCCTAACTAATTAATAGTTTTTAAATATATTTTTGAATGAACAAACTTATAAAAAATAATAGTAAGGCAGGATTTAACAGCTTCAATTTTTTTAACTAAAACTTATGATATTAGCCATTAATAGCCAAATAAAAATCTAAGCTCGGCAAAATATCTTATATCACCATCTAAAGTTAAGCTGTATGGTTTATCTTTTTTACCAAAGAAAAACTCAACAAACCCTGCATAGCTGGCACCAGCATCAAAAGCAACGCCTACTCCCTGCTGTTTAAAAATATGCTGATACCCAAGAGTGATTTCTGCTTTATATGCTACAAGACCTTCAGTATTGCCATATGATACATTATATTTATCACTTGTTTCTATATCGCCAATACCAGCGTATACATTTATGCCAAACATAAAGCCTTTATATAAATCCTGCCTCATTTCATAAAAAATACCACCTGTACGGGAAGTATAATCTACCAAAAGAGTATTGCCACCTGCATAATCTTCGCCAGGTAAAGCAGTTCTTGCACTTCTTCCTTCTTCATAATATATGCCAAAATAAGCATATTCTGTAATGGAAGGTTTTAACACTACAGGTGTATCTAAATAAAGGCGAACATTCCAGGAAGATGATGATAAATGAAAACTGCTGCCGCTTGATAGTAAGCTGCCCTGCACCATTAAGTTATCTTTCACTGAAAAATTATTATTAAGGCTTGAATAGCTTCCGTCTAAATACATTTCTGCTTTCCAGCCAAAAAATGGAATATAAAAACCAAGGGGCAGTTTTAAGTAATAGTAATTATAGTTACCTGCCTGCTCGTCAATAGAAGCACCATTTTCTGAAAACATAAATCTGGAATCATGTATAGTTAATTCTGGAGAAAAAACTGTCCCGCTGAATAACTTTAATGATAAAGCGCCATATGGAATAATATATTCTTTCTGAACTGCATTTGAAGGCCTTATAGAAAACATATTAAATCCATAAATTCCACCAGAAAGCATACCTTCTATATATAAAAAGTCTTTACCCCAGATATTTGTTTTAGACCACCTGTTTTTCATAGAAAGTTTTACATCTTTATAAAGACCTTTATCTACTGCATTAATATCTGTATTGATTTTAAATTCTTCTCTTTCTGGAAATCCAAAATCTTTCATAAAGCTGTTTTTATCATTAATTAACCTGTCAGGAACAAGTTTTGGCTTAATCTTTAGTTTTAAAGGGTTACTTGTTTTCTTACCTTTTGTTACATTATCAGTTGTAACATTATCAAATACTGCTTCATCTGTAGATACAGTAGTATTGTCATCTGCATAAACATATACTGCAAGCATTAATAATGTAACAAAAGATAATATAATACGCATTTTAGTTTAATACTCTTTCTCTAACAGTATTTACAAGCTGTCTTACTTCCCCTTCTGCATATAAATCATCAGAATAAATACCGTCAATAGTTTTAAAAAAACCTTTTCGGACTATAACTTCTGCCTCTGGAAATTTACCTGTAACAGCTTCTTTTACAGCTTCAATCACTTTAGGAAGATTTTCTTCCCCGCCAGACTTATCAATAGATAAATTAATTTCAATATACATAATTCCCCCTTATTGTATAGTGAGATATAAATAAGCAGCAAACTGTTTTGCAAGGCGTCCACTTCTGCCGCCCCTGTCTATTGCATAGCTTTCTGCCATTTTTTCCCAGCCATCAATCATACTTATATTGTACTTTTGCAAGTACATTTTTACAATTTCTAAATAATCATTTTTATTAAGCGGATAAAACCCTATAGATAAACCAAACCTTGCCTGTAAAGATGTCTGCTCTGATGCCTCATCTCTGTCATAAATATCACCAGTATCTGATGATGAAGCAGACACTATATGGCGCCTGTTAGATGTAGCTGCAAAAATAACATTTGCAGGTTTTGACTCTATACCGCCTTCAATAGCTGACTTAAACCGCCTGTATGCAGTATCACCATCTTTAAAAGATATATCATCAAAAAATAAAAGAAATTTTTTATTACTGTTTTCTCTTATTATTTTATAAAGACCATAAATTGCACCAGGAGTTTCATCAATAAACTCAATAGTAACAAGCCCAGCTGGAGCATATTTTAAAGCAAGCAGTCTCAAAAGAGTAGACTTACCACTGCCTTTTTCGCCCCATAAAAGCATATTTAAACATGGACCGCTTGATACAAAAGAAGCCATATTTTTATCAGCAAGCTGCACATTATCACTAACAGCTAAAAGCTCATTTAAACTAATATCACTTTCAACAAAAGCTTCTTCTAAAACGCCATTTATATATCTGTATGCTGCATTGTTTAGCATAATTTTCACCTTAATACTCTAATATAATCTAGCGAATATTATATATTTTTTTAAAATAAAACAAGGCAAAATATACTAAATCAAAAAATTATTCAAATAAAAATATAATTTATACAAAAATTACTACCTTAGCTTATCTAAAAAGTTGAATATATCACCTAAAAACTTATACTACCAAATTATAACACTAAATTTATATAAAGTATCTAAAATATAATATAAATATGTTCTGTAATTTATGAATTTTTTATAGGTATATTTATATTTATCGTTGATTTTTTATTATATCTATGTTTTACTACATAAATGCTGGTTATAAATATAACTATGTTATTATTTTACATAATACGGTATAAAAACTGTATTTTATTTGCAGTAGGTGAAATATGATTGAAGAATCAGCTACACTATCAGATACTATTATTGAAAAGCTAAAAAAGCAGCATCTTTTTGAAAACCTTGCCAGTGAAGATATTAAATCAGCTATTACAAGATTTGAAGAAATACACATTCTTACTGGTGAACTTGCTTTTAGAAAAGGTGAGCGTTATCATAAAGGTATATATTTTCTGCTTAATGGTGATATTACGCTTTCTAACCCAAACTCACCAATAAATGTATCATGCCATAACTGTCCTGTTGGGCTTTCTACATTTTTAGGCAAAACAATGTATACAATGAATGCTGTTGCTCAGTCGGACTGCGACTTGTTATTTGTACATGAGCTTTGCATATACAGACTTATGGAGCTTTCTGATGATTTTAGAACAAAACTGATTAAAGATATTCAGGTAAGGCTTACCCATCTTGAAAATTCATCAAACACTTTTTTAATGCAGTCTGTTTACCAGACAGTATCAGGTGTTATGAGCTCACCTGTTATTACTATACAAACAGGCAAGTCTGTGGTAGTTGCTGCAAACCTTATGAAAGAACATAAAATAAGCAGCCTTTTAGTTGTAAACAGAAAACAGATTGTAAAAGGTCTTGTTACATCAACTGACCTTACAAGAAAGTTTTTAGTAGACTTAGAAAACAATATTAATAATCAGGATGTGGAAAACTATATGGACTTAGAGCCTGTTACATTCCCACCTGAATTTCCTATTGTGGAAGCTTTAAATGAGCTGCAAATTGCAGGCAAAACCCATGGGGTAGTTATGCAGAATTCAAAACCTGCAGGTATTGTATCTATTCATAATATTTCTACAATGCTTTTTGAAAACTCCCACTTATACTGTGCCCATATTGATAATATGACTAACTTTGATGAATTAAAAATAGTCTTTACTCAAATATACAGGGCTGCAAAAACACTTGCAACATCATCAAGAGTATCAAGGGAAGAATTAACTGCATTATCTTCAATACATAGAGCAATACATAAAAAAGCATTTCAGCTTACAAGCGATGCTTTTAAGGCAGAGAAAAACTTTAAATTAACTGATTATTCATACTGCTATCTGCTTTTAGGGGCAGGTGCAAGGCGCGAAATGGATTTGCGCCCGCAGATAAATAATGCCTTTATTTTAGCAGATGATGTGCCTGAAACAGCTGAAAAAATGTTTGTGGAATTTGCTGCAAAATACCATGAAAACCTTGTAAATATAGGCTATTATCCACATAACAGTAATGATGATGTTATGACTGTTAATATGGTGCATAAATATTCTAAATGGATAGAAGAAATAGACGGCTGGTCATCAAAAGGTAATAAGTCAGATAAAAAATATGCTTTTGCAATGCTGATTGATATTGCTGCCCTTGAAGGAGATATTAAACTTGCCTGGTCTATTAGAAACTATGTATTAAAAAAAGCAGCAGACAGACCTGCTATTCTTTCAGCATTAGTTAAACAGTATCCTGCAATTAAAATACCAGTATCCCAGTTCGGCAGCTTTATTGTAGAAAAAGACGGCGAATATGAAGGAATGTTTAACTTAAAAACACAGGCTCTTTCATATATAGTTAATATTACAAGGCTTCTAGCAATCTATGCAGGTATTACAGATATGGGCACAATAGAGCGCATAGAACATTTAGAAAGAAAAAAAATTATATCAGAAGAGCTTGCAACTCAAGCAATTATTGCTTTTGATACTATTACAGAAACTTTAATAAATGAGCAGGTTAACCAGTCAGTAAATAACCAGAAAGTAACAAGTTATATTTCCCCTGCCTCATTATCACTATTTTATCAGGAGAAACTAAAACGCGCACTGCAGTTTGCAACAATATACACAAGCTACGGTGTTAAATTTTTAAATGAAATATGATGACAAAAGATATTAATAATTCACAGCAAAAATTAGTAGTTTTAATAGATGCAGATAATGCATCACCCAGCATAATATACGGACTTATGGCAGAGATTGCAAAATACGGCACTGCCCATGTTAAAAGAATATACGGCGACTGGACAAGCCCTAATTTAAAAGGCTGGAAAGATATTCTTTTAGAACACGCTCTGCAGCCTGTGCAGCAGTTTGGCTATACAAAAGGCAAAAACTCAACAGACAGCGCCATGATTATTGATGCTATGGATTTACTATACAGTGGTAAATTTGATGGATTCTGCATAGTATCAAGTGACAGCGATTTTACACGCCTTGCTTCACGCATTAGAGAAGGCGGCTTAAATGTGTATGGCTTTGGTGAACAGAAAACGCCTCAGCCTTTTATAAGTGCCTGTGACAAATTTATTTACACTGAAATTCTGCAGGAATTAGATGATGAAACAGACAGCGAAAATAATGATAAAGATACTAAGCCACAGCAGGTAAAAAGGAAAACTACAAACGATCTTAAAATGGATACCCGCCTTGTAAATCTGCTGCGCTCTGCTGTTATTGCATCAATGGATGAAAACGGCTGGGCATTTTTAGGTGAAGTAGGCCAGCATATTACTAAACAGTCGCCAGAGTTTGATGCCCGCAACTACGGATATGCAAAACTTAAAGATTTGGTGAAATCTATACAGCTTTTTGAAATAGATGAAAGAAAAGATGAAAGAGCACCAAACATTAAACAGATTTATATTAAAGACAAAAGAATAAAAAAACAATTTTTAGATGAATAATGCTTATAATTAAACAATATCCGCAGGAACTTGCAATACCTTATCATTTACTGCTTGATGCAGACCCTTCTAAAGAATTAGTTGATAAGTATTTATCTTCTGGGATATTATTTGGAGCTTTTTACCATATGGAACTTGCAGGAGTTTGTCTTTTAATATTTCATAATAATATTACTGCTGAAATTATTAATCTGGCAGTTTTAGAAAAATATAGAAATAAAAATATTGGAAAACTACTTATTTCTTTTGCAGAAAATCAAGCACGACTTGGCGGTATTAAATATATGAAAATAGGTACATCAGAGAATATTGTAAAATATTATGAAAAGCAGGGATATAAATACTATAAAACTAAAAAAAATTTTTTTATAGAAAATTACGAGTTTCCAGTTATTGATAATGGAATTATTTTAAAAGATATGATAATGTTTATTAAAAATCTGTAATATTTTGCAAATACTTCTAAATTTCTATTAAATTTTTAATTTATTATCTTTTTTAAGTTCTTCATTTTCTTTTGATAATTCTATTATCGCATTTATTAAACTTGTAATTCTTGTTTCTTGGTCATAATTGTCTATTGTGAAATCATATCCGTTTATATTACAGTCAATAAAATTGTGTCTATTTTTTCTATAATTGATATTTTTACTGTCTAAAATTTCAAAAACATCAAAAATCATTTTAAACCCCCTTGACAATATAATATATTTTACTATATTATACTTTATAATCTTTTAAAAACCTGCTAGCCTTTACTAGCAGGAAAACCTTTTTTATAAGATTTTTTTAAAATTGTTTTGTTTTGCTACCCTATAAAAAATTTTATTAGGGTAGCCACAAGCCTTTTCAGGCTGTATTTCCGTTTTTTTCCATTTTTTAGTTTAATGGTAACTTTTACAGATATTTTTATCTTAATAAATCCACTGCACACATATAAAAATCAGCGTATAATGTAGTATTTAAATGAACTACAATATATTTAGAAACATACAAGACTGAATAATTACTACTCTGGAAAATTATTTAATTATTAATTGGGTAATAATATTTTTTTTATAAGTTCTTTAATAACTTCTTAAATTGCTGCAATCGTTTTTAAATCTTACAATGAATAACTTTTAAATAGATAGATATTGACAAGCTGTGTTAAAGATTATATATTAAGTGCAGTTAGTGAGCGGTCAGCCTAATAGTCATAAAAACTACTTGTTGCGACCAAGCGGTTTTTATGATGTTGTGTGCTATCGCTTAATAAATATCAAAGCTACGGCAATTATAAAAGTCAGGACAATGATTGTTACCCAGCTTTCATTTATCATAAGCCTTTCACCCCCTATAAAATTTAGGTGTTTCAGGCAAACCGCTTTTTTCACTAACTGCATTATTGTTATACTATTATATTCCTCTTAATGCAAGCATATATATATTATTTATCATATATTTGCTATTTAATATCATACCTGACTGTATCAAATAAACTTTTTTGTAGAAAATTATGAATTTCCTGTTATTAATAATTGTATTATTTTAAAAGATATGATAATGTTTATTTAAAATCTATAAATCAGGTATATTATGACATCAGCACTTTTAATTTTATCATTTGTTTTAATATTATGTATTATGCTTACAAAAGTGTCAAATAAAATGGGTATGCCGATGCTGCTTGCATTCATTATATTAGGTATGCTTTTTGGCTCTGACGGTATATTTAAAATTCCTTTTGATAATTCTATTATAATGGAACAGATTGCCACAATCGCCCTTATATTTATTATATTTTATGGCGGTTTTGGGACAAAATGGGATACAGCAAAACCTATTGTTGTAAAAGCAGTTGTGTTATCAACTCTTGGTGTAATATTAACTGCATTATTTGTAGGATTATTTTGTTATTATATTTTAAAACTTCCAATATTGATTAGCTTTTTAATAGGTTCTGTTATAAGTTCAACAGATGCAGCTTCTGTATTTTCTATTTTGCGGTCAAAAAAACTTAATTTAAAAGACGGAACAGCACCTTTATTAGAATTTGAAAGCGGAAGTAACGACCCAGCATCATATATGCTTACAATTATTATGCTTACTCTAATAACTGGTGATTTTAGCACCGGCTCATTTCTATATATGCTTTTTACACAAATAGTTTTTGGACTTTTAGCTGGTGCATTAATCGCATATGGTGCAGTGAAAATTTTAAAATATTATAATTTTTCATCAGATGGTATGAGAATGATATTTTTTGTTGCAGTAGCTATATTATCATATGCTCTGCCTACATTTATAGGTGGAAATGGACTGCTAAGTGCATATATTGTAGGTATCGTTCTTGGTAATACAAAACTGGAAGATAAAAAACCACTTGTATATTTCTTTGACGGAGTAACAGACCTTATGCAGATGGGGCTTTTCTTCCTGCTTGGTTTATTATCATTTCCATCACATTTCTCAGATTATATCTATGTAGCAATAGCCATAGCTGTATTTTTAACATTTATAGCAAGACCGCTTGCTTCTTTTATACTGATGACTCCATTTAAGGCTCCACTTAACCAGCAGCTGCTTGTTTCTTTTGCAGGATTAAGAGGGGCAGCTTCTATCGTGTTTGCTATTATGGCACAAAATGGACTGAAAAATTCAGATTTTAGTAATTATGCAGATGCTATTTTTAATATTGTCTTTATAATAGTTTTATTTTCAATTTTATTACAGGGCTCTTTACTGCCATGGGCATCTAAAAAATTAAAAATGATTGATGACAGCGAAGATGTTATGAAAACATTTACAGATTATTCTGATGAATCTCCTGTGAAATTTATAAAAAGCGTTCTTTCTAACCAGCACCCATGGATAGATAAACCTGTTAAAGAGATAACTTTACCACCAGATACCATCATTGCTCTCTTACAAAGAAAAAATGAAAAAATAGTTCCAAAAGGTAATACAATATTAAGAGAAAATGATATATTAATTATGTGTGCAAAAGCAGGTGATAATGTTGAAGGTGTTAAAATATCAGAAAAGCAAATTGATAATACAAGCCAGTTAATAGGTAAAAAGGTAGCTGAAATAAAAGCAGAAGAAAATATGCTGATAGTTATGATACAGAGAAATAATAATGTAATTATACCACGAGGCAATACTGTTATTGAAAATGGTGATGTGCTGATTATAAACCATACATAACTATATTGCAAAACTGAGCATTATAGAACCAAAAGTATGGTTTGAAGGCTGGCCAAAATATTCTTTGCTTTTATAGGTTATGCTGTATGAAAGCTCAAAACCTTTATAAGCAACAGCAAGGCCGCCTTCAAAATAATGAACAAATGGGTCTAAATCCTGCCTGAAAGGTCTCTCCCAAGTGTTACCCTGTATATATATGTTTCTTGCTGTAAAACGGTATCCTATACCACCATATACATAAATAGAAAAATCATCACTTATAACGCCGTTAAAATCCTGCCCAAAGTTCATTTTTGGAGTGCCAAAAGAAGCATCTAAATTATGACCTATTTTTAAGCGCATATTTAAATCAAGAAATGTAGACGCATTACCTAATGATATGGCAGCAGAAGGCATCAAATGAGCACTAATAATACTTGTATTAATTACACGAAGCTTTCCTGTCCAGCTGTAATGCAGGTTCATAATAAATTCATCACCTACCTGATTGCTCCAGGGAAGAACAGAATTATGTGCAGTATTTACTGATGTATGGATACCATTTTGAACATTTGATGCAAAAGAGTATTTACCTACTACACCAATATCTATCCATATACGCTCAAAAGATGTATCACGCCTTTGATTTACTCCAATAGAAAAATAAAGACCGCCTGCATAGGGATGGTCTGATACAGAAGCATATTCTGACTTGTCATCTGGAGTATATATTTCCTGCGAAATGCTTACAAAGTAACTTGTAACATTATTTTTAGGATAAACGGATATTTTACCAAGCCATGATGCTTTACTTTCATTATCTTCGCCATGGAAATTCCATTCTGGAGAAATATATTCTACTCTGTGTGCTGCTGAATAATATTTATCGCTGTATATATCTACATAAGCATCATTATCTGATAAAAGTACAACCTTATGTTTTTTATAAGGCTTTAAATACTCAATATCATTATCTTCTGCTGTAATTTCTGCATAAGAAAAGCTCTGCAGCGATAAAAAAGCTGCAAAAAATAAGATAATTTGTTTCTTCACTTTATACTCGTTTTACTATTAATACAGACGATGCTTTACAAAAAGCAGATACTTTACTTCCATAAGCAATATTCATACTGTCTATGCTTTCATTAGTTACCATAACACATAACTTATTACTGTTATCTAAATCTATAAATACTTCGCTGTTAACTGCACCTTTTTTTACAGAATTAACTGTGCCTGTAAATTTATTTCTGCAGCTTAAATGTATATCTTCATCAAGGGATAAAATCAACTGATTAGAATTAATTAATGCAGTAACAGCATCACCAGCAGTAAGTGCCATACGCTCTACACTGCTTTTTGAAACAGAAGCATATATTTTAAAAGATACACAGTCTATTTCCACAGCAGAATAAACTGCACCTTCAGAAATATTTAATACTTTTCCATTAAAAGCATTATCAGCAGAAGATTTTATATCAAAGCTGTTAATAAGGCTTTCTATATCAGGGTTATTGTCAATAATAGAAAGCACTTTATCAAAAGTTTCTGTATATTTATCATATCTTTCTATAAATTCTAAGCCAGCATCTGTTATTTTACTGCCGCCGCCATGTCTGCCGCCGCTTGTTCTAAGAACAAGAGTCTGACCAGTCATTTTATTCATAGCATCAACACTGTCCCAGGCTGCCTTATAACTCATTCCCATAACTTTTGCAGCACGAGCAATTGAGCCAGTCTCTCTAATATGCTTTAAAAGCTCTATACGCCCCCTGCCTGCAAAATATTCACCATTATTTGTAAGCCAAAATCTGCCGTCAATTTTACGATTATTATTTTTCATAAACAAATCCTTAAAAATATTTATAATACATTATCCATATAAAGTAAATATTTTAATACATTCTATGGTATACTGTTGTAAATAAATAAAAAATTATGCTGTAAACTTATTATTTTATATTTATAACAATAAATATATTAAAAAATAATTTTAATATTTGACATTTTCTTTTTTTTTATAAAATAATTAAGATAAAATGTAACCTTTTTGCATTCACATGCGTCTTTTAAATAGGTCAGTTTAAAGTTTAATGTATAAATTCAGCACTTAATCTATTATATATATTTCCTGTCTGCTGTAATATTTATGCAGGCAGGAAATAAAAAGTTTAAAACAATTTAATCAATTGTTGCAATTTTCTTAATACTGGTTATAATCATTAAAGTATAAAATATTTTATAAGGATTGTTTATGACACAAGAAGAATTAGTTACACAAGCAGAAAGTCTTTATAATATTGGAGAATACAGCGAAGTTATCTCACTTATACAGTCACTTCCAGAAGAACAGAAAACTTATCATCTGCTTTATCTGCTGGCACTGGCTTACAGTGATAATCTTGAAGGCGATGATGATGATAACCAGCACTGTGCATTAAAAATCCTTAAACAAATTTCCGACCAGGGAGAATTTGATTTAAAATGGCTTTATCTTACTGGAAAAGTTTACTTTACTATGAGTCAGGAAGAGTATGCCATTGAGTATTTTGATAAAATTGGAAGAATAGTCCAAAAAGATAAAGATATTGCAGAATTAATGAATATGCAGCACTTTGTTGACAGCTGCAGAGAATTATTATTTGATAGAGCATTAGCTGTTATTTTCGTTGTTTTAAAAGAAGCATCAAAAGACGATAAAATGACTATATGCAATATTGATGATAATAAAATAGAACTATTATTCCCAAAATATAATATTCACTTAAAGATGGAAATAAGCCATATGCACAGAAGCGGCGCAAGACTTTCATTTGAAATAATGTATCCAGATGACTGCACTAAAAAATACTGTATTGACGGCGATTCTACTACTTATGAAAATGGTATTGCTGATGCGCTGAACAGGTTTGCAGGTATCATTAATAAAGAATTTAGAGAACATTGTAAAATAGCTTTATGAAACAATCTATCTTAAAACAAATCGAAAAACTGCATACTGAAGAAAAACATGCAGAAATTATTAAGCTTCTTGAAAATAGTAATGAAACCCTTGATTACGAGCTTACATGCCTTTTAGCCAGAGCATACTGTAATATGCCTGTAATGGCTGATGATGATAATAAATATATTAATAAAGGGCTTTCTCTTTTACTTTCTGTAAAAGATATGGGCGAAAATGACCCACTTTGGCATTATCGTGCAGGCTTTGCATATTTTTATGCAGATAAGGAAGAAGAAGCATTAGAGCATTTCAAAAAAGCAGTAGAACTTATACCAAAAACAAAAGAAAGTGCAGTAAAATGGCGTGATTTTAATATCGGATATTTCATAGGCGAATGTGAAGATATTATAAAAGCTAAGCAGATAAAAGAAAAATTTGGCACAGGTAAAAATGCTTCTGAAAAAGAAACTCTTGATTTTATCCTTTTTAATCTGCTCCATAGAAGTCTGCCGCAGGAAGATATTGTTACAGATAACAGCATATATGTACCAGAATGGATGCTTGTAATAAGACCTGTAATTATTGCCTTTGATAATGAAAAAATAGAAATAGAATGGAATATTACATGCCCTGTATTTGATAACAGTATAAAAGAATTAACTTTTGGAGCTGGTGAAAACCTGCATGAAGCAGTTTTTATTGCTGTTGGCACTTTTACTGCATCTTTATTACAGACTATAAAAAGCATACTATCAAAAACCCCTGCAAAACTTACATATTCATCTGAATTTAATAAACATTACCATAACTGGAATGTATATTATAATCCGCTGCTTGTTGCAAGAGATGAAATGCAGTCTGGCAGACTTGATGATTTAATATTCTGGAATCAAATTGAAAATATACTCCACAAATATCTTGGCAACCAGAAATCTGTATGCGTTAAAATATATGCTGCAAAATTTGCAGGCAATATTATAAGCGAATGCTGTATTGACGATATTTATATTAATGAACTTAGCAATATAATAGGCGACTATATAGATAACTCCCTTAATATTCCAGACCATTTTTATACTTTAAGGCAGTATATAATTCTTACTCAGCATGAAGATACAACACTGCCTTATAAATATGAAGGAAAAGAAGGATATGTAGAGCTGAAAAATAACTTAAAAAAAATATGCAATGTAATTTATAACTTAAAACCTTTTGATGAAGAAGAGCATGAAGATGCAGAAGATGCTTTTTTCTATCTTATAGATAAGCTCGATGATGCAGTTAATGATTTTACATTATGTATTGAATCTTTAATATTTATACCAGAAATATTTGCTGCTAACCTGTATGAAGGTATAGCATTTCCTGAAAATATAGTAATTTATATGCAGGACGAAGAAGAACCTGTATCTATTAACTATACCCAGTTTGCAGATTACAGCAGAATATACAGAGCTGTATGGGAAATATTTGATGGATATGAAGATACAGAAAAAAGAGATATTATATATAATAAATTTATCAGCATGAGTTTTTCTATTAACAGCATAATAGCTGAAGGCAAAAAAATAGAAGATTTAGAAGACTCTGATGAAATTATGATACCAGTATTTGAAGTAAATGCTGATGAAAGGTTTGAAATAAGATAGATACATTACCTTAATTCTTTCAAACCTATATATTTTTTACTTTTTTCTGCCCTTTTTCCTGTATATTGTAAAATCTGCCTGTAATGAAGCAATATCTAATTTATAAGGAACTACTCTTATTTTATCCCCTACTCTATACCTTTCTCCGCTTCTATCCCCTATGGCTGATTCTCCATACTTATAAAAAATATCAAAATCAATGTATGAATAATCAATATAGCCTGTCATCATTAATTTTTCTATATATATAAATATGCCGTTGCCTGTAATCCTGTTAATATAGCCTGTAAATATATCATCATAATGGCTTGAAATATACTCAAGCTTTTTAAATGCACCTATATCATGTTCTGCATCCTGAGCAACCCTTTCTCTTTTTGAGCAGTGAGCAGCAAGCTCTTTTAATTCTTCTAATGGCTCACTTATGCTGCCTAATTTAAGACCTGCAAGTAATGCCCTGTGAACTAATAAATCAGGGTAGCGTCTAATAGGACTTGTAAAATGAGTATAAGCACTGGAAGCAAGCCCAAAATGGCCTTGATTTTCTGTGGTATATTCTGCCCGCATCATACTTCTTATAAGCAGAGAGCCTAAAAGGTCTGCATGTTTTGAAGATGAAGCAATCCTGCTTAACTCTGCAACAGTTTCTGGTGTAACAGGATATTCAACAGGCGGCACTTTTAAGCCAAAATTTCTTGCCATTTCTATCCAGTCATCTATTTTTTTAACATCTGGCTCACCATGGACTCTGTATATGCCTTTTAAATCATGCTCTTCAAAATATTCTGCTGCAGATTCATTTGCTGCAATCATAAAACATTCTATTAACCTTTCTGCATATCCCCTTTCTCTAGGTTTAATATCAATAATTTCACCTTCATTATCAAAGAAAAATTCTGCTTCTGGCAAATCAAAATCAATAACACCATCTTTTTCACGCTTTATAAGCAGAATTTCAGTTAATTCTTTAGCAGTCTGCAGAAATGGAATAAGTTTTTCGTCATCACTTTCTGCCGTGTTATTAAATATGTCATTTACATAGTTATATGTAAGCCTGTGGTTAGAATTAATTATAGAGCGGTAAAATTCAGCTTCTTTTTTATGACCTGATTTATCAAAAACCATTCTGCATGTAACAGTATACCTGTCTTCATGGGGCACAAGACTGCATACGCCGTTTGAAAGCACTTCTGGAAGCATAGGTATAGCAAATTCTGGAAAATATACACTTGTGCCGCGCTCCATAGCTTCCTTATTTAAATAACTTCCTCGCTCCACAAATCTTGAAACATCAGCAATATGCACATAAAGCTCATAATCATGACCTTTTTTAGATATACTTATTGCATCATCAAAATCTCTTGCACTTTCCCCGTCTATTGTAACGGTATAAAGCTCTCTAAAATCAGTAAGATTTTTTTTATTTATTTTAAATGTGCCATTTTCAATGCTTTCGCATTCCTGCATAACTTCACTTGGAAAATCATGAGTTAAAGCATATTTATACATCACTATTTTATTATCTATATCTTTATCACTTAAAGTGCCTATTTTTTCTAATATTTTACCAGTTGCAAAATTATTCTGTGATGGGTATTTTTCTATTTTACATATTACTACATCATCATCATTTAATTCTTTACTGCTGTTTTTTATAATGATATGACCTTGAAAATTTCTAGAAAATGGTATAATGTGGTAGTTATTTCTGTATTTTTCAACAACTCCCACCACCTGCTCGATGCCTCGCTCTATAATCTGAACAACTTCTGCTTCCCGTTTGCCTTTATATATACCAATACGGGCAAGACACACATCATTATGACTGGCACCTTTTAATTTTTTAGGGTGAATAAAAGCATCTTCTATATTTTTATCATCAGGTATAAAAAAGCCATACCCGTCTTTATGAATAGATATTGTGCCCTTAAGGGTTGCTCCAATATGGCTTTTTTTATCCTGCCTTGCTTCCTGCTTTTCTTCCTTTTTTTCTTTTTTTATTTTTCTTACATTTTCTTCTATAATATCCTGCGGCAGATTTTTTATGAGCTTTCTTGCCTGCCTTTCATCAATACATAAAATATTAGCAAGTTCATAAGAAGAAATACTTGGAAATTTTACCAATATATTTAACGCTTTTTTTCTTAATTTATTATCCAAAATAATATCCTTAAACTATTCTGCTAAAACAGAAAGATACCTTTCACCAGTATCTGGTAATAATACAGCTATATTTTTGCCTGCATTTTCTTTTCTTGCACCCACTTTTAAAGCTGCAGCCACCACCGCTCCTGATGATATACCTGCTAAAATACTTTCTTTTTTAGCCAACTCTTTTGCCATATTATATGCTTCATCATCAGTAATCTGCACTACTTCATCATATATTTTTGTATTTAATACTTCAGGCACAAACCCAGCACCTATCCCCTGTATTTTATGGGGACCTGCTTTTCCTCCAGATAAAACAGGCGATGATGCAGGCTCTACTGCTATTACTTTTATATTGCTGTTTTTTTCTTTTAAATACTCACCAACACCAGTAATTGTGCCGCCAGTGCCTACTGCTGCTATGAAAATATCAATTTTCCCATCCATATCATTATAAAGTTCTTTTGCAGTAGTTGCTTTATGGATACTGCTGTTAGCTTTATTTTTAAACTGCTGTGGCATAAATGCACCATCTATCTCTTTTGCAAGCTCTTCTGCCTTTGCAACTGCTCCGCTCATACCTTTACTGCCTTCAGTTAATACAATTTCTGCACCAAATGCTTTAAGCAGTTTACGCCTTTCAATGCTCATAGTTTCTGGCATAGTAAGGATAAGACGATAACCTTTTATTGTGGCAGCACCAGCAAGACCAATACCTGTATTTCCACTTGTTGGCTCAATAATAACGCCGCCTTTTTTTAATAGTCCGTCACGCTCTGCCTGCTCTATCATAGCAAGCCCAACTCTGTCTTTTGCACTGGAAAATGGATTAAATGATTCTAATTTTGCATATATCAATGCATCTGTGTTATTTAATTTATTTATTTTTACTATAGGGGTATTACCTATTAATTCTAACATATTTTCTGCTATTTTCATAATCTACTCCATTAAAATATTATATATAATATTTATTCATTAGAAAAAATGCAATAGAAATAGATTTAATATACAAAAAATCCCCTTTTTTACAAAAGGGGATAAATTTATCTGCGAATTTTATTAAAATCTGATGGGTCTAGCCATATACTATCTACTATCTCTCTGTTAACTTTATCATATATTACAAAGTTAATACCATACTTATTTTTAGCTCTTGGTTTTCCGCTTACATTAATTGTGGCTTTCTTATTCTCTGATGATACAAGCAAATTTACTATATTTTTCATTCTGCCTTTATATTCTGCCTTTTTATCAGATACTTCTTCATAAAATACTTGATTATTATCTATTATTGCCACATATTTCTGATTTTTCTTATCTGTTTCAAATTTATTAAGCCCCAGTGATTTAAATTTATCTTTCATATCCTGCGGTAATCTGTTTAGCACATTATCACCGTTAGTAGATATAAGCATGGTATAGTTATCGTAATAACTATTTTGCCACCATGCTTGAATATTATTGTGTATCACTTTAAATTCTTGCATATTGATCATGCGTTCTTGTTTTTCATAATCTTTATGCCATTGTGCATACTGTTTTTCCTGTCTGTGATCTGCTAAATTATACTTTTCCATAATATACGGAATAAAATCCTGTCTGTTCATTAATTTTTTACCACCTTGGAAAGTAAGATGAGGATATGATTCAAAATCTCTATTTAAATCAAAAATACTTAAATCATTTAAATCAATAAATTCAATATTATATCTAGACACATAATTTTCTACCGCACTTATTGCAGCACTAGACCAAAGACTTCTTTTAACTGTTTTTGGCATTGCTATTAAAACAAGTTTTATATTATTTTTGGCTAATAAATCAATATATTCATCTATTTGTTTCTTTTGTATATCTGATAATTGAAATGAATTATTATCAATATTTATTTGTTGTTCTTTAAAATATACTCTAGAAAAATATCCACGGAGATATCTATTTGCATAAAAATCATTATTATCTATTTTTTTCCACCTATCATGAAAAGTATAGTAAATACTAGCATCTTGTATTGCTTTAGTAAAATTATCATCTTTATAAAATGCACTAAATCTGATACATGTATTTTTTACAGATGATATATTGCTAATAGAATAAGTTTGACTTTTAGGATTCCTTAATAAACTCATGTATTCCAAAATAAAAAGTTTAGTTTTTTTATTATTAATAGCATCTAAGGAAATGGCATATAAATCATCATATGCACAACCTGGGACAGCTAAATTATATGAACTTAAACCATATTTTTCAAATAAATAAAGTGGAGATATCCCAAAAAAAACAGTACTGTCACCCAAAAAAATTACATCATAATCTATATTTTCATTGTAGAATTGTTTTTTTGATATAGTGCCATACTGCTTAAATCTTATTATATCAGAAACATAATTTATAGCTGAATAAATTACAACAATTATAAGTAATGAAAAAATAACTTTTTTCATACTACACCTCTAAAACTGAAAATATATAAATTGGCTTTCATTATATTCAGGACCATATATGCCAAAAATTAGTATAAATAAAACAGTAATAGTATATACTAAAACTCTAAATATGAAATTCTGTTTCGCCAGTTCTTCTCTTATTTTTATTCCCTTTTCCTGCATAAATGATACTACCCATAATATTACAACAGAGAAACATAATACCCAGAAATCTTTTCTATCAAGCCCCATATCATAAAGGGAGTTATCAAAAAATATCCATGGATTCCATACGCTAAACATCTGTTTCCACATTTCAAATGCTGTGTAAAAATCTGGAGCTCTAAATATTAAATACCCTATATTCACTAGCAAAAAAGTTATTATCATTGCCGATAATCTAAAACTAAAACATTTTGTATTGATTTTCAATTTTTTATATAATTTTTTCTTATATGGATTAGATATTTCAGCTGCAACTATACAAAAGCCATGATATAAACCCCAAACTACATAAGTCCAATTAGCTCCATGCCATAAACCACTTATAAAAAATGTTAAAATAATTGCAAAATAATTTTTTATCTTACTGAGTTTTTTTCCACTAAAAATAATAGGTAAATATACATAATCTCTTAACCAAGTGGAAAGAGATATATGCCACCGTCCCCAATAATCTTGTATAGATGTTGCAAAATATGGGTGGTTAAAGTTTTGCATAAGTTTAAAGCCCATTACCCAGGCAGCTCCTAAAGCTATAGCTGAATATCCTGCAAAATCTCCATACACCTGTATTGCAAATGCAATTACTGTAATTGCTATTTCTAACCCAGAATATGCCTCATAATTTTCAAATACAAAGTTTACTAATATTGCTGCCCTGTCTGCTATTACCATTTTTAAAAAATATCCAAAAAGCATTAACAGTAAACCATCTTTCATTCTTTCATAATTAAAGGTATGTTTCTGATTTATTTGAACTAATAAATTTTTACTTCTTTCTATTGGACCTGCTACAAGCTGTGGGAAAAAAGATACAAATAATGCATATTTCAAAAAATTACGCTCTGCATATACTTCCCTACGATATATATCCATTGTATAACTTAATGCCTGAAATGTATAAAACGATATTCCTACTGGTAATATTATATCAAATTTTGGCTGAATTAATTGCACATGAAGTGCTGATAATAAAATATTAATATTATCCACAGCAAAGTAAAAGTATTTAAAGAAAAATAGTATAGAAAGATTTAAAACTAAACTTAAAGTTACCCATAATTTCTTTAATTTTTCAGCTTTTTCACCACCATTATTATTTGCTTTATCTATTAATATACCACTCAAATATGTTATAAATGTTGATGTAAGCATTAATAAGGAATATACTGGGTTCCAAGCCATATAAAAATAGTAGCTTGCAATCAAAAGCCAAATATATCTAACCTTGTGTGGTATTACAAAATAAATTAATGTAACAATAGGAAAAAAAAATAAAAAGTCAATTGAATTAAAAAGCACTTATAGACTCCTAGATTATATATTTAATAATTCTTCTATATATGCAGAGAGAGTACTAACTGTTCTAAATGGACTGTTCGCATTAGACAATGCTTTTGGTGGAGCCTGTGAAAAAAAGTCTGTAAATAGTGCAAACTTAAGTTTTCTATGATATACTAAAAAGATATGAAAGGAGCT